>JADHWN010000003.1 GCA_016783455.1 Candidatus Bathyarchaeota archaeon | reverse complement strand
AAGCCCACGATCCTCTCGACGCCGAGGACGTCGGAGAGATAGTCGATGCTGATGCCCAGAACGTTCACCGAGTCCTCGAAGCTCAACCCCCCGGACTTGTGGACCCTCGTCTCACCCATCATGTCCGGGGTCAGCACGTGGGCGCCCAGCTCACGGCAGAGGTACTCGGCCAAGCAGAAGCCGGTCCTGGACAGGGACTTCCTGTTCACTATCCCACCATGCGCCAAGATAACCCCCCAGTCACCGCCGTTCACGGGCGACTTCAGGTCGGCCCGTATCTCGTACACGCCCTCTTCGATGGTTATCTCAGCGTGATGCATGACTCTTCAGGGATTTGTGACATGAAAAAAGGTGATGGACCAATGATCTGTACCTTAGATCAACCTCCAACGAAAAGGTGAAAGGAGCTCTTTGAACCCACACAAGCTCCAATCATGAGGAACGATATTGGAGCGTCATAAACGGTCTTGAAAAACAGTTTATTACTTTATCCCCCGATCCAATCACAGAGGATTCGCGGTGATCTTATGCCTAGGAACAGGATAAAGATAACAGTCCTGAAGCGGGTGGACCCCTCAGTCATCTTCGACGGGGATATCCCCGTCAACCCGAGCTCCGGGGAGCCCTACCAGATCTGCAACGCCTTCAGGGAGGGGCAGGAGTACGTCATCAACACGGACAACGAGATGCCCGATGGGTTCTGTCCCCAGGCGTGGCACGACCTCTTCAGGAAGATAGGCGTCCTCCACTGGGGAGGAGGGTACACGACCACCGGGGGCCCCGACTACATGATCGCATGCTGCACTGACGGCACGAGGCCCGTCTCGTTCAAACTTGAGAGATTGTAGGCTCTAGGTCTTCTCCCAATGCAGAAGGTTGCCCCTGAACAGGGTCTTGACCCGCCCCTCGGACTCCAGTGAGCTCAGGTAGGCCATGGTGAGCGTGTTGTTGAGGTAATACGCCTGAGCCCTGCCGATCTCCAGCCCAGTGGCCGCGCACAACCCCGCCAGCACCCCCTCGGTGGTACGATGCTCCTCTAGGACGTCGAGGACCATCGCCTCGATCCCGTGGATGGCCCCCAGATTCGCGTCGGCCAGCTCGGTGATATCCTCCTTGGCCCCTGCGTGGCTGGGGACATAGTGATCGTAACTGGACGCCTTTAGGGTCCTGAGGCTCTCCTTGAGGCCCGACACGTCCTGCACGAAGGGGAGCTTGTACTTCTCGACGACCCTCATGGAGAAGACTGTGTCGGCGCAGAAGAGGACGCCATCCACAGCCACGCCTATCTGGTTGGGCGAGTGCCCCGCCAGGCCCACTATCCCCACCTCCACGCCTCCGATGGTCAGCCTGTTACCCGTGATGATGTGGTCCACCTTCGAGGGCTTCGCCAGGAGGAACCTGTTCCGTAGGCCCTGGATCGGCGCGGCACCCGAGAAGAGGTATGTAGGCTCAAGGATGGGGCTCTCGATGAGGCCGGCCTCGATCTCCGATGCGTAGATGATAGCCTCCGTCCTGTTCTTGATGTAGGCGTTTCCACCGATGTGGTCCGCGTGGTGGTGGGTGTTGATGATCGCCTTGACGGTCAGGCCCGCCCCCTCCAGCGTCTTCAGGATGTCCTTTGCCGTGCCCTTGTCCAGCCCTGTGTCCACGATGATGGCCTCCGAGCCGTCCCTGATGACCCCGATGTTCACGGCGTCGGGGATGTAGCCGACGGCATCTGTGATCTCACGCAGCTCCAAATGATACACACTCAGTGACTCGGATAGCCCATTATCTGTCCCAGCACGATTTCAACCATCCGGTTAGGCAGAAATAAAGCATAGAAAAAAGAGTGGCGTTTACTTGTATGAGGGCATGACCTCTTCGGCGAACTTACTCATCGCCTCGAAGAATCCGTCCCTCGGGAAGCCGGTCATATAGACCGCCGCCCCTGACTCTTCGGCTGCCTCAGCCTTCTTCAGGTGCTCCGCGGAGTCGTAGGGCCCCCTGCCCCCCATGTCCCCAGCTATGAAGGATACCTTGTCTGCTCGGCCTGCCTTCTCGGCCGCCCTCATCACCCTCGACTTCGCCTCCTCGGGGCTTCCTGGGGTCCACATGGGGATGTAGACGAGGTCGCCGTACGTCCCCGCCATGGAGAGCATCCGCTTCCCGGGCCCTGCGAACAGGAGGGGGGGATGGGGCTTCTGGACGGGCTTGGGATCCAGCACCGCCCCCTTCGCGGAGTAGTACCTCCCCTCGTGGTCGACCTCGTCCTCGGTCCAGAGCCTGAGGATCAGCTGGACTCCCTCCTCGGTCTTGTCCACCCGGGTCTTGGAGCTACCCCACTCGCTGTACCCGTCGAACTCGACCTGGGACCACCCGGCCCCGACGCCGAAGATGACCCTCCCACCGGAGAGGACGTCAAGGGTGGAGAGCATCTTCGCCAGCTGGGCAGGCGGCCTGAAGGGAACCGGGTTCACAAGGGTCCCCAGGCCTATCCGCTCGGTCTTGCCTGCGAGGTAGGTGAGGGTCACCCACGTCTCCAGGGTCGAGTAGGGATCCTGGAACATGTGCCCCCCTCCCATCGTGCCCCACATGTAGTGGTCGGGCATGAGGGCGCCGTCGAAGCCGAGGCCATCAGCCTCGATTACGGCCTTCTTGATGTGGTCCAGGTTGGCGTACATGTTACCCAGACCGCTTAGGAAGAACTTCATATCGATATCACCTCGATCCTCCCGGCCACCGCTTATTAACCATCTCCTCCGGGAAAGCCTCAAAACCTACCGCCGATATGAAGTTTACCGTGAAAGCCTCAGAGCGGATGATTCTGGGCCACATGCCCCTGGTCGGCGTCTCCTACCAGAGCAGGGAGAAGGACAGGGAGTACAGGGAGAGGTTCAGCGACCCAGCGGCAATGAGGGAGGTCATGGAGGCAGCCTTGGAGATGGGGGTCCACAGGTTCGCCGCAGCGACCTCCGACTCATCGCCCCTTGCGGCCTCCCACATCTCGATCCTGAAGGAGATGACCGAGGAGGGGCACGACGTCGAGGTGCTCCCCTGCATCATGGTCCCCCTGCGCATGCGAGGGGGAATGGTGGACGCCTTCAGGCGTTGGGCCACGTACATCTCCTTCGAGGAGAGAGAGCACTGTGACGTGAGGGGACTCGTCCTCGAGGACCCCATACTGAACTTCAGGGAGGGCTGGAGGCAGAGGCTGCCGACAAGCAGGCCCTACGTCCATAGGGACTTCGAGGAGCTGAAGATAGACTGGGACAGGGTGGAGGGGGGCCTTGATGATTTCATGGAGCTGGACGTCAGATACGTGGAGCCCGGGTCGGAGACGGACTTCCTCGCGATGACGGGGCGGATGGACCTCCTGGGCGAGCTGGTGGACAGGATAAAGGGGAGGGGCTTCCAGGGTGTCCTGTTCGGGGTCCACCACGCGGGGACGACCATACCCATCCTCGAGGAGGGGCTCCCGGGCTTCGAGGGCTACGTGACCCCCCTCAACTCCAGGGGCATCATGATGCTCCCCTCGAAGAGCTCCGCAGAGGAGGCCATAAAAGCTACACGGAGAGCCGTCTACGCCATCAAGCCCCTTGCCGGAGGTAGGATAAGCCCGGATGAGGCCTTCAGGCACGTCTTCGAGTTCGACGTAGAGGGATGCATGGTGGGCTGCGCCTCAGTCGAGGAGGTGAGGGCTGACATTGAAGCGGCCCTCCGCGCAATCGCCTGAGCTCCTCAGAGCTCCTTACCCTAGCCAGCGTCATGGGACTTGCGTGCTTCACATCCCACATGAACCCTCGAGGACCATACACGTCTTGTTTTCTCAGTACTAGATAGCCCTAGACCGCGATACCCACGACGGGATGAAACGTTAAAGTATGTTATACCGCGTCTATGGGATACAACCAATGGATTCACGGATTCAACCCAGGACCCTGGCGGGGATAGCCTCACTGATAATTGTGGCGCTAGCCCTCTTCGCACCCGTCATCCCCCTTACGGTCCAAGAGACCTACGAAGACCTCGAGACCTACACCGAGCTAGAGGAGTACACGGCCCAGGTCCCCCACAGCGTTGAATCGAACACGACGGTATTGGAGGTGGTGAAAGATCATACGTTCGCTTTGGGCCCCGTAACATTCGCCTTTGAACCATTCTTCTATGTTGCGGACGAGACTGTGACCATCTCATGGAATAGTTCGAAGGAGATCACGTTCTTCGCGGCGATGCTTGAGCAACGCTGGGATGATCTGTACTACGTTCTCTCCATGAAGCTTGGCATACCAACCATAACTGCCATGCGGAACGGGACAGACCTGCCTCAGGAGACCGTCGACTCCATCATATCCGTAATGAATGAGACCCTATCCAGCCTTCCCATGGTAGACTACTACGCGGTATCTTCAAGCGGCGAGACATCGAGCATGGATGTCATGGACGCTGACTACAGCCTGATAGTCATGAGCTTCGGGGAGACGGGCACCCTCAACGCCACCATCTCATACGAGTTCGAGAAGCCGGTGACCGAGATCGTGTTCACGGAAGAGACGATGTATCGAAACGTCACCAAGACACGCCCGGTCACGAAGACGAGAGATGTGGACAAGAGGGTCACTCTCCTGCAGTTTCTAATGAGCGGAGGATGAAGGAGGCCCCAGCGTGCTAATGCGGGCGCCACATAGAGACGATGAGGAAGCTCTCCGAGAAGCCCTTCTTCAGGTTCGAGCCGGGGGACCTGACCGTGGTGATGCGGGGCGTGGAGTTCGCCGAGGAGAGATACCGCAGGGAAAGGCAGAAGAAGGAATAGGCATCAGGTACACCTTGAATCCACTCGAGTAACTTTGTAATTAAAAGAAGGGAAAAAGATATTTTGGGTCTTCAAGGCTGGGGGATACGAGGTTACCTTTTCAGACCCACTTTTTGTGTTTTTATTGTCGCGCTTACTGCGTAGTCGCGGACTCTACGTTCACTTCAGTGATGTAGTGTGCGTTGTTCGTGTAGACGGAGATGCTTATCGCGGTGCCGATGTCATCGAGCTGGACGTTGTCAGGATCCTTGATGAACACAAGCAGCTCATTACCACTCTGCAGCGGAACATCCCCTGTAACAGCGTCATAGGTTTCGCCATCGTGAGCCCATGAGCCTGTCATCGCAGAGTAGTTGCAGACTGTGAAGTCATCTGTGATGCTTGTGCCATCCGGCACGCGGTAGATGAAGACGTCCGCCCATGCCTCCTCGACGCCTCTGACGGCGATCTTGTCGACGAGTATGTCCTTCCCGCCCAGGTTCTGCAGCTTGAAGGCGCCAATGGCCCCAGTGCCGTTCACCCAGATGTGAGGCTTGCTAAGGGCTATCTGCTCGTTCTCTGTCCGGGTCATGGTGATGTTGGTTGCGTAGTATGTGGCGACGGCTGCGAGTAGCACGGCTACGACGAGTAGTATGAGTGTTGACACGACTTCGCTTAGTGCTTTACTATTCCTCATTTTCTAACCACCTTTTCGATTCCAGAAAGAAGGGGTTAATATCGTGAATATGTTAATGTGTATGTAGTTTACCCCACACAGAATAGCGAGCAGGAATGAATAGTTAAAAGTAAAAGAAAGGTAGCCCCGGGCTAATGGAACTATCGGAGGTGAACGCTATTCCCCCTTGGGCCGGTAGGCGACGCACTCCATCTCCAGCAGCATCCCCGGAACGGCGAGGCCTGTAATGCAGGTCGACCGGGCCGGGAGCTCCCCCTTGAAGTAGCCGAGGTAGACCTCGTTCATCACCCTGAAGTGCTCTTGCGCCCCGAGGAAGCAGGTCACCTTCACCACATCGCCCAATGTGGCGCCTGATGCCTCCAGGGTCGCCTTGAGGCTCTCAAGAGTCTGCCTGGCCTGCTCCTCGATGGTCCTGAGCTCCTTCCCCTCGCTGTCCCGCATACCCGCGTGCCCCGAAGTGAAGATCAGGTCCCCGGCCCGGACGGCCGAGGAGAAGGGGCGGGAACGGGTGCCGGGGAGCGTAATGACTTCCTTCGTCACTTTCATCATCTCCTAGATTCGTTACTGAGTACACACCAACGACCTTAAAACCTCTTAACTCGGTGTCCCCCCTTCCCGCTGTCCCCCATGTTTAATAGCCCCCCTTCGAGAGTTTCAGTTAGTGGTTTTATGCACAGATCCAAGTTAACCTCAATCAATGTGTTTAGGGCTAACATTGCTTCTCGACTGATTCAGGAAGCCAGTCAGTTCGCTGACCCAGCAGAGGGGACTGATTTTTGACAGCCCAGGGAGTAAACGGCAGCTCGGTCTCAATCCTCATCGGGGGGGAGGCGGGGCAGGGGCTCTCACGGAGTGGCTCCCTCCTGGGGAAGGCCCTCATGCGGGGGGGCCTCCACGTCTTCGGGTCCATAGACTACCCATCCGTCATCAGGGGCAGCCACAACTTCTACACCCTGACCGTCTCAGATGAGGAGGTCCACTCCAACGGGGACTCCGTGGACCTCATCCTCGCCCTGAACAAGGAGACAGTGCTCCTCCACGTGGACGAGCTCTCGCCGGGCGGGGTGATAGTGTACGACGAGGGCGTAAAGATCTCATCCGAGGAGCTTGGGCGCGACGATGTCCGGCTTCTCCCCTTCCCCCTCACGGGCATCATCAAGGAGATAGGGGGCCCCGAGGTGATCAGGAACACGGTGGCCCTGGGGGCGGGTCTGGGCCTGGTGGGCTACGACGTGGAGCTCATGAAGTCTGTGATCTCCGACGCATTCGCGGGTCGAGACACGATCATCGAGATGAACCACACTGCAATCGAGAAGGGGTACGGGTATGCTCGGGAGCACTACGCCGACGCCGTGCCCATTGAGCTCAGGCCCTCTGGGGAGGACCCCGACAGGATCATCGTCACAGGGAACGAGGCCGTCGCCCTCGGGGCGATAGCAGCCGGGTGCAGGTTCTACGCCGCGTACCCGATGACGCCTGCAAGCGCCGTCCTCCACTACCTCATATCCACCGAGGAGGAGACGGGGATGACTGTGGTGCAGACGGAGAGCGAGATCTCCGCCCTCAACATGGTGGTCGGGGCCTCCTACGCGGGGGTCAGGGCGATGACGGCGACCTCTGGGGGAGGCTTCTGCCTCATGACCGAGGCCCTCAGCCTCGCAGCCATGACCGAGAGCCCCCTCGTCCTCATGCTGGGGCAACGCCCCGGTCCAAGCACCGGGCTCGCCACCTACACCTCCCAGGGAGACCTCCTCTTCGCGGTCCACGCCGCCCACGGCGAGTTCCCCCGGGTGGTCGTGGCACCGGGGGACGTGGAGGAGTGCTTCCACCTCACCGTGGAGGCCTTCAACCTCGCGGAGAGATACCAGATCCAGTCCATCATAGTCACAGACAAGCAGGTCATAGAGAGCCACAAGTCCACACCCGCCTTCGAGACCGAAGTTGGCATCGACAGGGGGGAACTGGAGATCGTGGACGAGTGGGGCGGAGAAGAGGGGTACAAACGATACAGTATTACCGAGTCCGGGGTCTCCCCCAGGATACTGCCCGGGACCGTGGGGGCCACCGTCTTCGCCAACTCCAATGAGCACACAGAGTACGGGTACACCACCAGCGACGCCCTGGAGACCAGGGTGATGGTCGACAAGAGGATGAGGAAGGGCTCCTCGCTGAGAGCCGAGATAGCAGGCTTGAGCCCCGTGAAGGTCTACGGCACCGAGGACGCCGACGTGACCCTCGTCGGGTGGGGCTCCACGAAGGGTGCCGCCCTGGAGGCCATCAAGGCGCTTGAGAGGGACGGAATGAAGGCACGGTTCGTACAGGTGGTCTACATAGAGCCGTTCCCCACGGAGGCGTTCAAGGCTGCACTGGGCAGCGGAGGCAGGCGCCTGCTTATCGAGGGCAACAGGACAGCTCAGCTGGGACAGATCATCAAGCTCCACACGGGCATATCCTTCGAGGATACCCTCCTGAAGTACGACGGCAGGCCGTTCACTCCGGGTGAGATAGCCGCCAGGGCTATGGAGGTGCTCTGATGGTCGAGCTGAGTGAACTAGGCACGCCCGTTGAGAACACCTGGTGCCCCGGCTGCGGGAACTTCGGACTACTGATGACCTTCAAGAACGCCCTCGTGGAGCTTGGGCTCGAGAGGGAGGAGGTCGCCATCGTGGCGGGCATCGGGTGCCACGGGAAGATCACAGACTACGTCAACGTGAACGCCCTCCACACCATCCACGGGCGGGTCCTCCCGACGGCCACAGGGGTTAAGCTGGCGAACCACGGCCTGACTGTGATCGGCTTCGCCGGGGACGGTGACGCGTACAACATTGGCATAGGTCACCTCCCCCACGCCGCAAGGAGGAACGTGGACATCACCTACGTCGTCCACGACAACCTCGTCTACGGCCTCACCACAGGCCAGACCTCGCCCACCAGCAAGAGGGGGTACGTGAGCAAGACCACTCCCAGGGGCAGCTTCGAGCCGGGGATAAATCCCCTCGTTCAGGCGCTGGCGAGTGACGCCTCATTCGTGGCGAGGGGGTTCGCGGGTGAGCCCCATCACCTCAGGGAGCTGTTCAAGCAGGCTATCTCCCATGAGGGCTTCGCATTGGTGGACGTCCTCCAGCCCTGCGTCACATGGAACAGGGTGAACACCTACCAGTTCTACAGGGAGAGGGTTTACAAGCTCGAAGAGGAGGGGCACGACCCCGGGAGCTTCGACGAGGCCTACATGCGGGCACGGGAGTGGGGCGATAGGATCCCTATCGGGGTCCTCTACAGGGAGGAACGCCCAGCCTACAGGAAGAACTTCCCGGCACTGGAGAAGGGGCCCCTAGCCAGGCAGTCGCCCGAGAAAGTCGACGTCAAGAGACTGCTGAAGGAGTTCAAGTAGGAACCTGCTGAATCCACTTTTTTTAAATAATAAAGTAAGGGAGGCTAGACCTTCTTTCCCTCGGTGCCGTGGATGCAGAACCATCCGCCACTGAGCTCATATTTCTGGAAGACGCCGCATCCGAAGCAGTTGCAGCCGTTGTCGGTTATCTGGTCCTTGGGCTTCTCGGAGGCGCCCCGTGCGCAGAAGAGGGCCATGGGCGGGTGCTCGTTGAGCTGGTTGGGCTTGAAGCTGGGGCAGGGGCCGCAGAACTTCTCGGTCATCGACAGGGGCCACGTTGGTACACTGGAGCAGCAGATCAGCGAGACCCGTGATTTCCTGGAGAGGTGGGCCAAGGAGGGGGACGACCTCGTGCACGCTTGGGTGGGGCCATCAGGAGGGAAGAGGACCGTCGGTGGGTGCACCAACGAGGGGCTCGTGGAGCTGAAGAGGCTGGCTGACTCCTTCGACACCCGCTACCACGTCCACTGGGCAGGCACCCAGCCGGAGATTGAGAACGTGAGGAGGGACACGGGCCTCCCGGGGAGCGTGGCGATGGCGAAGGAACTCGGGCTGCTAGACGAGAGGACCTCACTGGCCCACTGCATCTGGATGGTCGACGAGGAGAAGGAGATCCTGCTGGAGACCGGGGCCCAGATCGCCCACTGCCCCAGCTGCAACCAGATCTGCGCGATCGGGGTCTTACCCCTCGCGGACCTCCTTGAGCGGGGGGTCACAGTCGCATTGGGCACGGACGGGGGGCCCCAGAACGACTCATACGACATGTTCAGGGACATGAGGCAGGCCGTCCTCCTCCAGAGGATCCACCTCATGAAGGCAGACGCCGTGAGGCACGCCCAGGCGTTTAGGATGGCCACTGAGGCCGGGGCCAAGATCCTGGGGATAGAGGACCTGGGGAAGATCGAGACCGGCTATCTGGCTGACATCGTAGCGGTCAAGGCCGAGGGCAACCCGTTCCTTACACCGATGTACGACCCGCTGGAGACCCTCGTCTACGCAGGCTCCGGGGGGAGGGACGTCTCGATGACCATGATCGACGGCAGGATCGTCTACATGGACGGGGAGTTCAAGACCGTCGACGCCGACGCAGTCATCAGGACCGTGAACGAGGCCAGCAGGAGGATCCAGAAGGCAATGCTCTGCTGAGAGGGAGGCTCCTATACAGGGGAGGAGCCATCGTAGAACCTGATGGCCAGGTAGGCCAACGTATACCACACCATTACATCCAGCATGAAAGCGGGTGCGATGAAGGCTATTCGCCCCTGGGAGTCCCCTCCGGAAGCTGGTTCCACGTATCTGAAGAAGGAGAAGGGAAGCCCCAGGAACATTCTTGTCTCCGTGGAATGGATTATCCTTCCGACTCCGGATGTAACAACTGCGATGACTATGAACACTGCAACAAGCCTCCGATCCCATCGGATCAGATCTCTCATCATCGGCGTAGATCTTCAGCGGGAACTAAATATATAATAGATTCTCGGGATGCGGCTTGTCAAATATGGAAGAACGTCCACGAGGATACGTGCCGTTAATCAATGACGTTATGAGTAATATTGCCCATTTCAAGAATTTAGGCAAGTCTTTTGAGATGAAGCACGCAATTAGGTTCAGGTGTTAACATGGCAAAATACCGTGTGAAAGTAACTGTTCAGAAAGCAGTGGACCCCAAGGTCATCTTCGATGGGAACGTACCGAACATGCCCGGGAAGGATGAACCCTACGAGAAGTGCAGGCATGAGGAAGGCACCGAGTGGATAGTCGAGAAGAACATGGCCATGCCAGACGGATTCTGCGGATGGGCGTGGCGAGACCTGTACAAAGACCTAGCAGTACTCGCTAACGGTGGAGACTTCGACCCCTGGGTGAACAAAGGGGAGATGTACACGGCCTGCACCGACGGCATTAGACCCGTGAGCTTCAAGCTGGAGAGGCTTGAGGACTAGGCCTCACAACACCTTTTTTCTATTTTCGCCCGGAACTATCCGCTGTAGTATCTTCTCAACGTCCGCATCGCCCTGAGGGTTATCCACTTAGAGGGTTGATGCTTGACGTCGATGTCCACCCACATCTTCCCGTTGAACGTATGCTTAAGGGGCCACCTTCCGTCGTCTCCCTGCGCCTCTAGAACCAGTCTCACGGAGTCCTCCATACGCCCGTCCCTGACGCCCAGCCTCGTGAGGACGTCCAGCACCTCCAGGGCGTCGGACTGGTAGAACAGGGGGAAGCCGAACTTCTTCCAGCCAGCCTTGTCCTTCCTCGTGCCGTCGGGGTTCCTGAGGTACCTGTAGATGCCATTCTCGAGGACGTTCTCCACCTCACGCCCGATAATAGCCTCAATCTCAGGAGACCTCCTTTCAGGTGAGATAGTGGACAGAGCCCTGAGGGTCTTGGCCGCCCCCATGTAGCAGTTCACGGGGAACACGGCGTCCGGATCGATGGGGAAGGCCCTGCACTTCCACCCCGCCTCCTCGGCGGAGTGGTAACCAACGATGAAGTCAAGGAGCCTCACAACACGGGGGTCGTCCAGGTATCCGAAGTGGGAAATGTAGTAGAGGACGCTAGCGTCCAGGCAGCAGCCGTCCTTCACGACGCTGGCCCTCCCCTTAGCCGTCTTGGGAAGGTTGGTGAGGAAGTGCCCCGAGTCCCTCTGGAACTCGAAGATGTGCTCCAGCCCCCGCTCGATGACGGGCGTCCTCCTCACACCCAGCTCCGCTAGTATGAGGAGGGAGTGGGTGGTGGCCTTGTATTTTGGGAGGTACATGTCCTCCCTGTGGACCCAGTGGCCCTCTGGTTGCTGGGCGTCGAGTATCGCCCTCACTGGTGGAGACTCCATGAGGACGTCCTGGGCCTCCTTCACTTCAGGGTGGTCAAACACTTTACCCTCCAGATCTTGGAGAGCCCAGAACCTGACGCTGGGATCTTCCTGCTCCAGAAGCCACTCTGTCGGATCAGCCTTCAGGATCTGTTTCCACGCCATGGTCATATATCACCGTGGAGTGTTGAAAAAAGATGCGGGTAAGAAAGGTAGAGGAGGGGTGAAAGTTGAGTTGGGTCCCTACGCGCCCAGGACCTCCTTGATGGCCTTGACCACTATCTCATGCTCCCCCTCCAGCATATACTCGGGGTTGAGGGCCATCATCCCCCCGCAGTCAGGGCCCAGCAGGAACCGGGGCTCCCAGAGGGTGTGGATCTTGGGGTCCCCCTCCTGAAGCCTAGAGACGAGCTCCCTCCCCGATATCCCGCACACGCCCTCGTCGAGCTTCAGGTAGCAGAAGGGGGCCATGGGCTCCCCTGTCTCCACGATCCTCTGGTAGGTGATCCCCGCTTCGATACCGGGGATGGCTCCCAGTTCGTCGACGAAGTATTCGACGTGATGGAGCCACTCATTGAACTCGGCCTCCTCGTCGCTGGCCAAGTAGATCTCCAGTGCCTTCACGAGGCCCACTATGGTCTCCCTGCTCATCTTGGATCCCCTCCCGACGCCGCTGAAGGGATACGACTGGAGGTGGGCCAGCTTCATGAGGTCCGCCCTCCCCGCCAGGAGCCCCGAGTTGTTGGGCCCCCTGATATGCTTCCCCCCGCTGTACGACACCAGGTCCGCCCCCCTCTCGATGTAGTATCTGAGCTTCATCTTGGGGGGGTTCTCCGCCGCCGCGTCCACCACCACGTAGGAGCCGTTGGCGTGGGCCACCTCCACGACGTCCTCAATGGAGAGCCAGTTCCTGGCGCCGCGGGCCGTGAAGTAGTAGCCCGCCGTCCTCTCCGGATCGTAGGCGGCGGCGAGGGCCTCCTTGGATGAGTCCACCTCGACGAACCGTCCGCCTGCGCACTCCACCGAGTGGTCGTAGGCGTTCCTGCACTCCCTCTGGACGATGAACTCGGTCCTCAGCCCCTCGGTGTGCATCGGCAGCCTCATCGAGATATGGGACCAGCGCCCCCGGACCAGGGGATCGTACTCCTCGAGCTCTGTGCCCTTCATGATGCACGCGGCGGCAGCCAGGGTCAGCCCGTTGCATGCGCTGGCGACAGGGAGCCCCGCCTCGGCCCCGGTGGCCTCAGCGATCTTCTTCCCAGCCCAGGCCTGGAGCTCTGTGATGACGACGAAGGACTTGGATGAGTCCTCCATGGCCCTGAAGACCTCCGGGTCGGGGATGGAGCCACCGAGGTTGGTGGCGCTCGTCGCGGCGTTGATCACCCGCCTGATGCCGTACTTTTCGAAGGGGTTGTAGAGTTCCTTAACCATAACCTACACCTTTGGAGGGAGTGTAGTCGCTCAGAGTATTTGAGTTCCCCTCCGACTGGACCGGGAATTCGGATCATATCTACCGATGATAAATTTCGAGTCCATAAACGGGTTATATGCTAAAGTATAATCAGACGCCGGAGAGAGGCAGCCCATATGCTCTGACCCCCAGAGCTTTGCTCCATGGCAGATACCCCTCCTCCACCCTTTACAACCGGGATAGGGACGCCTTTGAGAAAAATCAGCCTGAATCAACGCTTATTTGACTGCAGCTCTATGGCTTACCAGGTAGAACCTCGGTGAGGAGACTATTTCTGTATGAAGTTCTGTGACCAGTGTGGGGCGTTCCTCCAGGCTTCAAGTGAAGGTCTCATATGCTCCAAATGCGGTCACGTGGCTGAGACAGACGTCATCGAGGTAAAGAGAAACGGTAAGGGGGCGGTGGAGCCCGTCTACGTCGTGGACAACTCAGATAGAGATGCTTTACTGGTGAACCAGACCTGCCCCAGCTGCGGCCACGCGGAGGCCTACAGGACGGTCCTCACGACCCAGGGAGAGCATGCGGGGGTCAAGCAGGACAGATCGGTCGAGCGGTACAGATGCGCCGAATGCGGCCACACCTGGATTAGGAACTAGGTTCCCCCGTCAGCCTCCACCTATGGAGGGGAGGATGGCGACGCGGTCTCCGTCGTCTAGGGCGGTATCCAGGCCTTCGAGGACCCCCACCCCCCTCCCATTCAGGATGACGACGACGTGGGAGTGAAGCCCCCCTTCATCGGTGAACAGGTACTCCCTGAGCTCATCTCCGTACCTCGCTGCCACGATGATGAGCAGGTCACGGACGGAGCTCCTCTCAGGTAGCTCCAAGGTCGATCCGGACTCCCCGGTCAGGGCCCTCACGTTGGAGAAGTAATTGACATCGATCCGGATCAATGGGGCACCCGTCATAGCTTGAATACACGAAACCTATAGATTCTTCTATAAGAACCCGCAATTTCATACGATTCAACGCGAGATATTTGAGGCATCAAGATGTATGGTTACACAGGTAAGGTCCTTCACGTGGACCTGAGCAAGGGAGAGAGCTCAGTCGAGGAGGTTGACGAGGCCTACTGCAGGAAGTACATCGGCGGCAACGGCCTGGGCACACGCCTGCTCTACGACCACGCGCCGGCGGGCGTCGACCCCCTCAGCCCTGAGAACCCCCTCATCTTCGCAGTGGGCCCCCTCGCCGGGACCACCGCGCCGACGAGCGGGAAGTACATAGTCCACACAAAGTCCCCCCTGACAGGCTTCCTGGGGGAGGCCGTCTCGTCAGGCTACTGGGGGCAGGCCCTCAAGCAGGCGGGATACGACGCAATAGTCATCAAGGGGAAGAGCGAGAAGCCCGTCTACCTGTTCATCGACGACAGGAAGATCCAGATCAGGGACGCCAAGCACCTCTGGGGCACCGACGCCCTAGAGGTACTCGACCTCATCAGGGATGAGATCGGCGACGACAACGTCAGCTCGGCCTCCATAGGCCCCGGCGGGGAGAACCTCGTCAGATACGCCAATATCACCAACGACAGGCACCGCCAGGCGGGTAGGACCGGCGTCGGCTGCGTCATGGGCTCCAAGAACCTCAAGGCCGTCGCCGTCAGGGGCACGGGCAGCGTCAAGGTCGCCGACATGGAGGGCACCCTGGAGCACTGCAAGGAGCTCTACGACCTCTGCCAGGGCCCCCTCACGGGAGCCTACAGGAGCCTCGGCACCCAGGTGAGCGTCATGATCCACCAGAACCAGGCCGCCCTGCCCACCCGGAACTGGCAGGAGTCGGTCTTCGAGTTCGCCGAGAAGATAGGCGGAGAGTACATCCACCCCAGATGGGTGGTGAAGACCATCGCCTGCGCGGGCTGCCCCATCGGCTGTGACCACGTATCCCTGGTCCAGGAGGACCCTGAGGGGGAGGTTCTGGCCAGCGTCGAGTTCGAGAGCATCTACGCCCTCGGCTCCAACTGCGGGATAGGCCACTTCCCCGACGTCAACAAGGCGGTGGACCTCTGCGACCGCATGGGCATAGACACCATCAGCGCCGGGGTCACCCTGGGCTGGGCCATGGAGAGCTACGAGAAGGGGCTCCTCACCAAGGAGGACACCGACGGCCTGGATCTCAAATTCGGCAACTCAGAGGCACTGCTCGAGGCAATAGAGATGATCGCCTACCAGAGGGGTAAACTGGGGAAGCTCCTCGCCATGGGCACTAAGGCCGCGGCGGAGCAGCTTGGCGGAGACTCGTGGAAGTGGGCGATGCACAACAAGGGCCTTGAATACCCGGGATACGACCTCAGGGGGCTCAAGATGTCCTGCCTCGGCTTCAACACCTCCAACAGGGGGGGCTGCCACCTCCGGAACAGCGCCTACGACTGGGACCTCAAGGGCAAGGTGGACAGGTTCACCGCCAGCGAGGAGTACGGAGCCCTCGTCATGGCCAGGGACGACCACTACAGCATCACCGACTCGCTGATACTCTGCAAGTTCTCCAGGGGCGTCCTGGACACCTACGAGAAGTTCGCCAAGATCTACAACCTGGTCACCGGATTCGACGTGACGGCCGAGGAGCTGAGGCAGGCCGGGGAGAGGATCTGGAACCTTGAGAAGGCGTTCAACGTCCGGGAGGGCTGGACTGTGAAGGACGACTACCCCGCCTACCGCATCATGAACGACCCCATCACAGCGGGCGTCGCCGCGGGCCATCTGGTCACGGAGGAGGAGTTCAAGATGATGCACAAGGCCTACTTCAGGGAGCGGGGCTGGGCCGAGAACGGCGTCCCCACCAAGAACAAGCTCAGGGAGCTTGGGCTCCACTACATCGCCGATGAGATCGGCGTGGAGGATGAGTAGAATGTCTGAACGAAGAGCTGTCTACTCGGACCCCGAGAAGTGCACAGGCTGCAAGATCTGCGAGCTCGTCTGCTCGGGGGAGAAGGAGGGCGTGTTCAACCCCCTGCTCAGCCGCATCCGCACAATCAGGCTGAACACCATCGTTAACACATCTCTGGCCTGCCGCCTCTGCGACGACCCGACCTGCGTCAACTCCTGCCCCCGGAAGGCCCTTAGCCAGGACGAGACCACAGGCGTAATCAGCGTCGACGCGGACAAGTGCTCTGGATGCGGATGGTGCATCGAGGCCTGCGAGTTCGGGGCCATAGCCCTTCCGTCGGACAGGAAGCACGTCATAATCTGCGACCTCTGCGGCGGCGAGCCCAGATGCGTGGACCTATGCCCGCAGGGCGCCCTGTCGCTGAAGAACGCCGAGGAGACCTCCCAGAACATGAGGAAGAAGGCGGTCTCTAACCTGCTAAAAGCCGACTAGGTGTACCGGTCCCTCACTATTTCCTTCCTATGTCTCGACGCATCGATACCCAGCTCCCTGGACAGGACCTCCGGGGAGGTCAGCTTCTCCAGAGCCGCGAACCAGGCCCCTGACTTGACGTCGGAGCAGGCCACCGACGTGCGCTTCACGACAATTGCGTCCTCCGGGCACACTTTCTCACACGTGGAGCAGTAGATGCAGTAATCCTCCTCGAGCACGGGCTTCCCGTCCTCACCTATCTTAAGGGCCTCGCTGGGGCAGGCGTCGACGCAGACCATGCAGCCCTCAGGGCACTTGGACACGTCTATCTCCGTCACCCCGTCGAAGGGCCTCTCAACCTCGATGAGGGTGTACGGGCAGGCGGTCACGCAGCGCTTGCAGTAGATGCACTTCGCCGTGTCCACGACGACATCCGTGATACGGGTCTCACCGTCTTCCGTAACGGTCTTGACCTCGATGGCGTCGACAGGGCAGGACTCCTGGCATGCAATCTCGCAGTCGATGTTGCATCCCGAGACATCAACGGTTATCGTCTTGTTGAGGGTGGGGATCGCCTCGAATGTCACGACTGGGGGCTCCTCCTCTCCCTCAACGGTCACGTTCAGTGCGCCCGACGGGCAGAAGACGGCGCATGTCCCGCCCATCACGCACTTACTGGCGTCTATGCTGACCTCAGGTCTCTTGACGAGTCTTCCGCCCTCGATGGTCGCCTCTGAGAGGGTTATCGCTTCCTTGATGCAGACGTCGGCGCAGATGCCGCATCCGAGGCAGGCCTCCTTGTCGAGGATACGCTCCTGTGTCTTGGTTATGTACCTCTGGGTGAGCCTCGAGCTTCTCCGTGTCTCCCTCTTACTGATCTCCCGCGGCGTCTCCGGTGCCTCCCTGTGTCTTGTCGATCGCTCCCTGCACGCTGGTCCTGTGAATGTCCAGAGCCAGCTCCTTGGGCTCCATCCCGAGTGCGAGGAGCAATATCTTCGGGTAATACAAAACGGGGGTTATGAATCTATCGCCCGCGACGTCTCTCACGAGCCTCTGGATGATGTCGTTCCTGATCATCTCCTGGCCCGGGTCGGAGCACATGTACCTGTAGTCCTCGGAGACCACGCCCCCCGGTAGATCTGCAGATCCAGCTGCCACGTCGGGGCAGTCCACAACCCCCGCGATGTTCAGCCCGCAGTGACAGGCATATACGCTGACCCTTACTTGTTCAGACTCCAATTATCTTCACCTCATTTTATCAGAACCTAAAGACTTCCGAGTAGACCCGAAAGCAGAGAACGGCGTGTTTTACGAGGAATGACAGACGCCGTTTTTCAGAATCAAAATAAGGAAAATTAGAAAGTATATTAAATTCACGCTAGATTCTGGTCACAAACTTTAATCACCCCCCAAGTTCATTCTGTCAAAGGAAATGGTCGCCACCGCCTTCGACGCCCTCCATCCGAGGATACAGTCGGGCCTCAAGGAGCTGGGGATCAGCCAACCGACGCCACCCCAGGAGAAGGCAATAGGGCCCATCTCCCAGGGGAAGAGCGTGCTCCTCGTCGCCCCGACGGCAAGCGGCAAGACAGAGGCGGCCCTTCTGCCTATATTCGACGCCCTGCTGAAGACGTCCAATCCGGCTAGGGGGATCGAGGTGGTCTACGTGACGCCCCTCAGGGCCCTCAACAGGGACATCCACAAGCGCCTCATGTTCTGGGCGGAGCACCTCGGGATAGCGGTCCAGATCAGGCACGGCGACACCTCCCAGAGGAACAGACGGAGGCAGATAGCAAGCCCGCCGAGGCTCCTCATCACCACGCCGGAGACCCTCCAGGCCATCCTGCCCACGAAGAGCATGAGGGGGCACCTGGAGAGCGTCAGGTGGGTCGTCGTCGACGAGATCCACGACCTGGCCGCGTCCAAGAGGGGTACCCAGCTCACGTTGGGTCTGGAGCGGCTGGAGCGATGCGTCACCGGCCCCCTGCAGAGGATCGGCCTCTCCGCCACCGTGGGGAACCCCGAGGAGGTCGCCAACTTCCTGGGAGGCGTGAACCCAGTCGAGGTCCTGGTGGTCGAGGTGGACAAGAACTACAGGTACGCCGTCGAGTTTCCCGAGCCTGTTAAGGAAGACTTTGATCTGGCCGACGACCTCGCCACGACCCCTGAGGCGGCGTCAAGGCTCAGGAGGATCAAGGAGCTCGTGGGGGGGAAGAGGTCGACCCTCATCTTCGTCCAGGGGCGGGGCCAGGCGGAGAGCCTGGGTCACAAGCTTGGGAAGATGTACCCCTACGTAGAGGTGCACCACGGCAGCCTCTCACGGGAGCAGCGCCACGAAATAGAGGACCGCTTCAAGGGGGGAGACCTGAAGGGCATCGTCTGCACGTCCACCCTCCAGCTGGGTATCGACATCGGGGAAGTCGACTTCTGCATCCAGTACCTGAGCCCACGTCAGGTCTCCACCCTCATCCAGAGGGTCGGGAGGGCGGGGCACACTATCAGTGAGCTCTCCGAGGGGGTGCTCATCTCGGCCTACGGGGAGGACGCCCTGGAGTCCATGGTCATCGCCGAGAGGGCGAGGAGGGGGGAGCTGGAACCCACGGAGATGCACATCGGAGCCCTCGACGTCCTAGCCCACCAGCTCGTGGGCTTGGTACTAGACGAGGATGAGATCGAGGAGGATGAAGCCTACGAGGTCGTTACAAGAGCGTATCCATTCAGGGGGATCGGCAGGGAGGAGTTCGGGGAGTTCACCGACTTCCTCGCGGCCATCGCGCTCATCACCAAGAGGGATGGGACAATCAGAGGGAGGAGGAAGGGAAGGATGTACTACTACGAGAACCTGGGAATGATAGCGGACGAGAAGCGATACCCGTTCATAGACGTCGTCACAGACAGGGTCATAGGCACCGTGGGGGACGAGTTCTGGACCCTGCGCGCCAGGCTGGGGCTCAACGTCATCCTGAAGGGGCGCGTCTGGAGGATACTCCAGATCGACGAGGAGAGGGGAGTCCTCCACGTGCTCCCGTCCCAGGACCCCCTGGGAGCCCTGCCCGGATGGGACGGGGAGCTCATCCCGGTCCCCAAGGAGGTGGCGGGGGACGTGGGAGACCTCCGCCAGAGGATAGCGGAGGAGATCGAGAGCCTCGGCTCGAAGGAGGAGGTCATCAAGGCCCTCACCATGGAGCTGAAGGCCGACGAGGCAGCACTGAAGTCAGCGGCGGACGAGGTGGAGGCCCAGATGAAGGCGGGATTCGCCATCCCCACGAGGAAACGCATCCTCCTGGAGGCCTACGACAAGTACCTCATCATCCACAGCAGCTACGGGGAGAGGGTCAACAAGACCCTGGGGGCCATCGTCGACGCCGTCCTCTCCGACCACGACCTAATCTACATCTGGTGGAACGACCCTTACCGAATCCTCGTGGAGGCCCCGAGGCGCCTCGACAAGTTCGACCTCAGGAAGATCCAGGAGCTCCTCTTCCTCCTCTCCGAGGAGGAGCTAGACAGCCGGCTCACAGAGTTCATGGAGGCCCGGTTCCCCTTCGGCTACAAGATGAAGTTCATCGCCGAGAGGTTCGGAGTCATCCCCCGGGGGAAGACACTGAACGCCCGGACACTGGAGAACCTCTACCTCAGGTACAAGGACACCCCCATCTACAGGGAGACCCTCCGGGAGGCCCACCAGGAGAAGCTGGACCTAAACACCTTGAAGGAGATCATGGCCGGGGCAGCCTCCGGGGAGATCGAGGTGGTGAGCGTAATGGCGGAGGCACCTAGCCCCCTCGCAAAGCACATCCTCATGGAGTACGCCGACGTCGCGGAGCTCATGGAGGCCGAGATCTCTGGGGGCGACCAGATCGAGTACATGAGGAACAGCATCCACGCGAGGCTGGTGGACCTCGCCTGCATGAACTGCGGGGAGTGGAGCTCCAGGAGAAGGGTCCGAGAGTTCGAGGAACGCCCCACCTGCGGGAACTGCGGCTCCGGGCTCCTCGCCGTCCTGCGCAGGTACCAGGATTCGGAGGCGTTCCTGGAGACGTTCAATCTGTGGAAGAATGGCAGTTCAATCTCCGAGGAAGAGAAGGACCTCCTGACGAAGAGCAGGAAGACAGCGGACATGGTCCTCTCATATGGCAGGAAGGCCGTCGAAGCCCTCATGGTCCGGGGAGTCGGCCCAGTCACATCCTACCAGGTACTCTCGAAGATGCAAAGAGACGAGAAGGAGCTCTACTCAGACCTGCTCAAGGCCAAGATACAGTACATGAAGACCCGACAGTACTGGGACGATAAATAGGGGAGTAGGTTACCCCTCGACGTCGAGGGCAAAGTTCCTGTGAGCTATGGCGGCGCCCGCGTTGAGTGCGGCAGCTATCTGTATGACCTCCGCGACCTCCTCCTTCGTCGCCCCTGCCTTCAATGCGGCCTTGGTGTGGCCCACGATGCAGTAGGGGCAGCGCGTGAGGTACGTGCACGCCACGGCGACCAGCTCCTTGGTCTTCTTGTCCAGCTTGCCCTCGGCGAAGACCTTCCGGTTCCAGTCGCCGAATGCCTTCATGACCTCGGGGTCGAAGTGCTCGTTGACGCTTGAGTCCCTCTCCTTAGGATAGTAGTAATCCATGGCACAGCACTCATTTCCGGACGCCTATAAAATTTGCCATCTGTCCGAGGTCAACCCAACAACTCGGAGAGCGCAGACACTGTGTTCTCTATCCCGTTCGAGAAGCCCTTCGAGTTGATCTCTGCGAGATTATCTGCGTACGCTGGATTGGAGAGAAGCTCGTCAGCCACCTTAATGATAGCCTCCCTGCTCAGATCTCTCTGGTGGACCAGCTCCGCAAAGCCCAGCTCCTTGGCCCTGTTGGCGTTCACGTACTGCTCCGTATGGCTGGGCGTGGGCATAATCATGGCGGGCTTCCCGTAGCAGATGCTCTGCATGATGGTGTTGTGCCCGCCCCTGCAGACCACGAGGTCGCAGGCCTTCAGGTACTCGAAGCGGTCCACCACCCACGGGATCGTCGTCAGAGCCCCGGAGCGGGATGGCGTCGAGCCACCATCTGGCCTCCCGAGGGACATGACCACCCGGTAGTCATCCGAGAAGCCCTCGAACATTGGCCTCAGCAGCCTCACGAGGGGCTCCCTCTCCTGCGTGGGACCGCTTATCGCCGCATAGATCAGACGCTGCCCCTCCGAGGCTCCAGCCTCCTCCCTCACCCTCCCGGTGTCCTCGACGTCCTCAGGCCTCCGGGGAAGGATGAAGCCCACCATCCTGACCAGACGCTTGTAAGGCTTAGGTATCCGGAGGGAACCACGGCTAATCGTGTAGGGCTCCGGAAAGTCAGGTATCAATATCACATCGCTCGCCGCCCAGCCCCTCCCGAGCAGAGTGAGGACGCTTCCGTCGATCAGCTTGAAGAGTGAGCCGTTGAAGCCGCTGCGGGGGATGATGGGCATGAACTGGTTGAGCACGAGGGCGACGGGCAGCCCCAGGAGCTTCCCGGCGATGACGGATGATAATCGGGTGTCGGAGAGCACGACGTCAGGCTTGAAGGCCTTCATGTACTCTATCTCGGCGGTGACCTGCTGCATGAAACGGGGCACGGCGGAGACGCCCTGGGAGATAGCCGACGCCCGCATATCCAGACGCCCCGTTGAGTCGGACTCCAGGCTCAGGGGAGGGCTCGAGACGACCTGGAACCCCCGCCTCCTGACGTAGTCCACGCCCTCAAGATACGTGGAGAACATCACCTCGGCGCCACGGCCCCTCAGCTCATCGGCGATGGGGAGGGCCCTCCCTACGTGGCCCAACCCGATGCCGCATGGGCTGAAGAAGACCCTAGCGCCGTTGAAGTCGTCCAAACCTAACTCCCCGTACTCAGAGCTCCACCCTCTTGACCTCTCCCCTCGGCTCCTCCTCAGAGAAGATGATCGCCTGGAACGTGGACACCTCGGTTCCCTGAAGGAGCCATGCGTCCGGAGGGAGCCGCGCCTTCATGCAGCACTGACTCAGGAACTCCTCGGCGTCCCAACCCCACTCCACGGGCACCTGAGGGAGGAGAAGACCCCTGTTCCCACCCCTGGAGATTATCAGGCCATCCCTCCCAACCTCGACCTCACCCGGATAATCCTCAGGCCTCTCCACGGAGACCACCTCGGGGGGCGTCAGGACGCTCACCTCTACCGCAATAGAACCCATCTCATCATAGGTCACCCCAGGAAACCTGGGATCCCTCAGGGCAGCACTGACGGCGGAATCCACAACAGCATCCACAAGGGGCTTAGTCGGATAGGGTAGACCGATACAGCCCCTGAGCCTGTGGGAGTCGCCCTCGACCACGTTCAACGTCACGAAGACCCCACACTCCGTCTTCAGGTGCTCCGAGGCATCGTCAGGCACTACTGCCCTGCCCGACCTGAGCTGGGACTCGATTGCCCTCCTCGCAAGCAAGACGAGGTACGCTCCCTCCTCATCTGAAAGTTCGAACACCACGGAGACCGCCCCTCAAACCCACGTACATCCTGGAACCTATAAATCCTGTTCGGATTCACGAGACGTAAGTGCCGCTAGCTCACGGGCTTCATCGATGGTCGCCTGTATGTTCTTCCAGTGGCTCCCCCTCCAGAAGACCTTCCCACACGAATCGCAGACCCGGAACTCATCGTAGGCCTCAAGGGTTCGTGCGGGGACCTTGCCAGTCAGCTCATCCTTGTCGACCTGACTCAGAGACCCCCCACATACAGGACACCTGGAACTATCTGGATTCAGTTCAAGGTGGAAGCGCCTCGCAACGGACGCCAGCCTCTCGGCGTCACCATCGCCCACCACGATGAACGCGTCCAGACCGGCCCTCTGAGCCTTCCTGAAAAGCAGGTCATCCCTAGTAAGCAGGACAGAACCACCCTTAGTGGCTCGGTCCAGGAGCTCGTCATCGGGAAGGCTCTGAACGTACTCGGCGTCGTATCCGCAGATCCTCAGCCAACGGGCCAAGGAGCCGAGCATCCCGTCGAGGAGGAACTTAGGGTTCATCTGATCCATTCACCAGGGAAGGGAATACACCTACAACGTAGGGTCTCGTAATGGGATAAAGACTTGGCTGTCCAATACGCTCCTAGATCTCGGCTCTGCAGTCCTCGCAGATGAGCTCACTGTCAATGAACCTGAGGTTGTTGGAGTACTGGTCGCACCTGCTGCAGTAGCCCACGAGGGAGGGCCCAGAAGTTGAGTCCACGCTCTGGATCCTTGAGCGCTCCCTGACCAGGTCGATGAGGGTCGGCATAAGACGCAGGAGGTCCTTGTCGGTGATTATGCCCTCCAGCTGACCCTTGTATGATACGCCCAGCCTCCTGATTCTCTGGAGGTCCATCATCTTCATCGCCTCCTCCAGGGAGGTCTCGGCGTCCACCATCTTCAGGGGAGAGGTCATCACGTCCCTGACCTTCACATCACTGGGGGCGGAGCCCATCGCGATAACACGGTAGACAAGATCCCTCTCGGTGACGATGCCCACGGGCTTCTCCATATCATCGTAGACGACGATGGCCCCTATCCTCTGCTCGCTCATGACCTTGGCAGCGTCCACAACACTGTAGCCCACGTTGACGCCTATGACGGGACTGGACATGGCCTCGCGGACCACCAGCTTAGCAGAGAGATCGAAGTCCAAGCGCATTACACCAACCGAGAAAAACTCCGCCGGATATTTAAACTAGAGTGTATGGCTGGACGACACAGACTCCGGACACCAGTCAGGAGCTGTACTCGCTGAGGCTACGCTGATCCTTCACAGACGTGACCGTGACCTGCACATAGGGCCCATCCGAGCCTGCATACCTCTTCGAAGCGCTCTTGGCCACCACAAGGCGGTCGTCCGTGTAGGCCACCCCGTTCAGCGCGTCGAGGATCGACTTCTCCAGGTTGTCAAGATCGGGAGTGGTGGGGACCCAGAAATCATGCCGACGACTCTTCGGCCGAGGCATGTAGAAGATCAAAGAGACCACCACTGGCCAGTCGGAAGCCGCCTCGAAGTGCCTGGAGGCCTCCTCCTTGACCTTCTCCTCCCACTCCTTCACCCTCTTGGGCGTGAAGGCGAACCGCCTCTTGCCCTTGGTGACAACCCGGGCACGGGCCTTGGGGACAGCCTTGCCCTCAACCCTGAACTGGACCCTACGCAATCCAAGAGCCTCCAAGCATAGAATCAGGCGACAAGACCTGCATGGACACTACTATTCGGGAATTCTAATAAGACCTTGGTGGAGCCCTCACGTCACGTACCTGCAGACGCCCTTACACTGAGGGCAGACCACTGTCTGGTTCTCGTGCGGGTCAGGAGAGTCAGCGTGGATCCAGTTCCCGCAGTCCCCGCACTTGAAGAGGAACGCGTCGTCTCCCCCGTTACCATCCGAACACCGGAGGACGGACCTGGACTCGCAGAGGGAGTGAGAGACCACAGGCCTCTTGACCCCCAGCCTGGAGGCCTTCTGCCTGATGGCGCTGGCGGACCTCCCTGGGAAGGCGGTGTCGATCTCGTCGAAACCCCTTCCGGAGACATAGAGGACTCTAAGCATATCCATCTCTTCGTCCGTCCAGAGCCTCCTCTCCAACATGCAGAGCTTCAACTACCATTACATTTCTGAGTAAAGAGAGCGGGCCAGCCTCTACCTAGGCGCCCACACAATCATCTCATACACGAGATGGCCTTGCGTCTCTCCGAAGGAGATCACCTCCAAGGCTTACCCATGGAAAAGCTATCTCCTGTTGATCTTTTTGACTACCCTCAGGCGGTACGGTCCACCTAGGCAATAGAACAGGGTAAATTCTTTAATATGGTTCTGTTGCACGAAAACAACATAATCGAGGTCCCTGTAGATTTTTTATTATCTATGTTTTGTCTCTATGGTGTTAAGAACATCTCAGATATATGGGACATCCCGTGTGTTGTGCTCGGCGGTTAAATGAGACCCCCAGAAATGCATTCATGTTAACAACAAAGCCCAAGAACGACTCATTGAAACATTGAGGATAACACCTCCAAGCCGTTGAGATGACAAATGCACGACGGATGTTTCACAAAAGGTTTAATGGATGCCTTCCTACTCATACAGGGATGCCCATGGAGATCCAGTACACATCAGAGCCAGAGGTCAACGAACCCATACTCATCGCAGCCTGGCCAGGAATGGGCTACCTCGCGAAGATATCAGCGGACTACCTGCGTCGCCGCCTCAAGGCCGAGCTCTTCGCAGAGATAAGCTACTACCAGAACACGATAATATACAGGGACAGCCTCGCCGAGCTGCCCATGTTGAGACATCGCTTCTACTCCGTCCCTGGCAAGGACATACTCATCTGCGTGGGAGACGCCCAGCCCTCGACACCTGAGGAGGCGATGAAGCTGGCGGAGACAGTGGTGGAGTTCGCCATAAAGTACAACGTCCAGCGTATCTACACGATGGCGGCGTACCCGAGCGACTACTCCGATGAGCCCCATGTGTACGGGGTCTACACCGATGAGGGGCTCAAGGAGGAGCTCGAGAGATGCGGGGTGAGCTTCCTCGAGGGGGAGGGGGCGGTGAACGGGCTCAACGGGATACTCATAGGCGTCGCCAAGCAGAGGGGAATAGACGGAGTCTGCCTCATGAGCGACATCCGGTACGCCAACGTCCCACAGCACCTCTCCTCGAAGGCCGTGCTGGAGAAGCTGACTGCCATCCTGGGGCTGGAGATAGACACAACGCAGCTGGTGAAAAGGGCGAAGAAGATAGATGCCTCCATCCAGAGAAACCTCCTGGACTTCGATGAGACGGATGAGCCGCTGAAGAAAGACGAGAAATCTCTTCGATATATTAGTTGAAGCGAGATGTATAATAAAAAAAACGTTAGTACAAAACTAGTGAGTTCTATTCATCTATTTCGAGATGCTCATCCCCCGGGTCATTGACGATCACGAAGTTCACATCGAGGACTGCTGGACCATCAGGCCAATCTATCGTTATCGGGGCACTTCCTGCATTTGGCGCACGCTCTGGACCATATATGACGCCGAGATATGGATCGTTATCTGGCTGTTTTATCCAAACAGTTACGTTATATGTCCCCGGGGCTCCTAGCTCGAAGAACATCTCGGAGGCGCTGATAGCCCAATACATCACGACATCCTCGAAGATTTCAACATCGTCCTGAGCAATAGTGATTTCAAGCTCGTTCCTCCAGTCATTGCCTCGTTTACCTTGACCAGGCCGAGACGGAAATATCAGATTAATGCCCAAGGTCTCAGTCTCCCACTCGCCCCCATTATAACTAAGAGTTCCAGTTTCAGAGACATAGACGTTCCCACGTTCACTTGTTGCTCTGATCTGATAGGAGCTGCCTTCCGAAGCGTTGATCTCCAAGTTATACACGTTTACGCTCCCCATCGAAGGAACCGTCACCGAAAGAGGGATATCCGTATCGTTTACCCAGAGCCTCAGCAAGTTTATGGGAAACTCGCATTGGTTGTACGCGGTGACATTGAGCCACTGAGGTTCATTAAAACTCCTCGGGAACGCGTAGAGCTCCAAGACCTCCCTCTCGCGCTCCTCATCCAGCCTGGCCATCTCCAGCTTCTTTCTCTCATACAGGACATCCGCCTGCTTCATAACCAGCCACATGGGTATGACTGAGGTGAACATGATCCCGATGAAGATGATGGTCCCCAAGATCGTGGAGACACCCCGCCTCTTCTTACGGCACAATATACGTGTAGAACGCATTGTTAGACCTCCTACTATGAACCTTAACCGCCAAACTTTCACCACTGGAAGCTGAAAGGGTAACGTTCGCATAGACCGTCTCACCGACAGGAATCAATAAAGGACTGGATGCCGGCGTGAACTGGTACGTGCCATTGTTCACATACACGTCAGCCGATACGTTGTAGTCACCATAGTTGTATATCCATACATACAACTCCGTACAATCGCTGTTGTTGGTGACCAGCTCCACTGTGAATCTCTCAGCGGTCTCCTCCATCAAGTCCAACACGCCGTCTATGTAGTTGTTAGCGATGACAGTAGAGGCACCTGAGGCGTAGGACCAGATGCCTCCCCCGATAGCGATAACGACAGCTGAGAGTATGATTGTAGCTATGATAGGGGAGAGTGCCTTCCGCTTTCTTATCCGCGCCATCAGGTAATCACCCAAACGTGTTTCCCCCCATGTTGATGTTCGAGACACCCCAGACCCCAAGGACCGAAACAAGAGTCAGGAGGATCGCGAACTTGAAACCGGCGGAGACCCTGCCCGAAACTATCTTCCCCGTGACGAGCCCCAGAACCCAGCTGTGGAGGGCGAGGGGAGTCAGCAGTACCTTGTAGAGGGAGACGGACGCGATGGACACCCCCAGGCTTCCCATGCCCGTGAAGAACTGAAGGAACATGACGGTTGTCCCCGTCAGCAGGGCGGCGCCGATGAACGGCACGATAGTCAGCGGCATGAGTATTGCGCTCTTCTCGTCCTCCAAGCTTTTCGTGGACTCAGCGAACGACGCCAGCGTCTCAAGGCTCTCCTCGGTGCCTCCGCCTACCTCGATCGTATCGATAAGCAGGTAGATGTTGATCAACGCCAGCCAGTTCCGCATGTCCTCCCTGAACTCCTCATAGATCTTCCTAAGCGGGATACCCCAGTTCAGCTTCATACTGATCTTCTTGAGATGCTTGGAGAATTGTCCATAGTCCCTATCTGACAATGCGTGGATACACCTCTCCGGACTCAGACCACTCTTACGGGTCTCCACAAGGTCCCTGAGGAACGCGTTGATCCCATCAAGGGTCTTCCCCTCTCTCCCAATGAAATAGGAATCAGCGATGAACCCGGGGATGGCTATTATTATCAATGTGATGGCTAGACCAAGCGAGGCCTCGGTTCCTTCAGCAAGTTTGAGCCAGTTCACAAGAGCATTTAGCAGGTTGCTAAATATGGGCGACATAAGGAATGTTTCATTGAATATGGGAAGGACCAACTGCGACCCGACTATCAACCCTATTGGTAGGAACGCCGCCCAGATCTTGTATACCTTCCAGTTTGAGACGGGATAGCTGATCTGAGCTGTGTCTCCAAAATAGATGAAGACCCCTGACAACGAGGGCATGATTATGAAGGAGAACATGAAGAACTGGTCAGGCGAAATACCTCCCCCCATCGAGGGCATCGCTAGACCTACGACGTATATCAGGAAGAGCCCGAGCACCCCGAGGATGCCTATGATCGTGTAGGCCTCCATGAGCATCCCCATGTTCTCACCCAATCCCTTGATCCTATTGCCAAGGCTCCGGAACATCGAGTCGGTCTGGTTGAAGAGATAGTGGAGCGTGTCACCACCAGTCCTGACAGTCGAGGCGTAGCCTAATAGCAACTCCTTGTACTCCTTGATGTCCACGACCTTCGCTGCCTGCTCCATTGCAGTAATGGGGTCTACGCCCTGAGAGATGACAATAGTCTCGATCCTACTGACCTCATTCTGCATGTTCGGCAGGAGGTCCATTTTACCTAACCTGAGAATGCTCTCGAATGGAGATAACCCACCGCTGGTCATAGTGCTGATATACATCGAAGCGTAGGGGATCTCTATTTTCAGGCCAGCCATCCGATTTGAGGCGGCTGTTTTTGGTATGAAGACGCCTATGACTATCACCATTACAGGGATGAGGGCCATAATGGGGATGTACAGGACCCCGCTTACGGGGAGCAGGTCAAAGAGGGGAAAAATCCCCGTGAAACCCATGATCGAGAGTATAACGAGTGCGCCAGTAGTTAGGAAAGCTGCGAACCCGACGTAACTGAAGTAGACATCTGGATGAACCTTCATATAGGCAGCGTCGAGGTCGTGCTCTGTCCCCTTAAGTAAACCTGAGAGCTTCTCACCGAACCAGCCGAAATAGGCAAAACAGATGTCACGTATGTTCATCTTCTATACCTTAACCACCGGTCTCCGCCACTTCCTCCAACGGCATGCTCTCATCGCCATCCCCATCAGACAGGGGCTCCTTGCCGTCGGTTTTTTCAAGGTAATCCTTCATCTCCACCAGTAATTCCGTTAGATCCAGATCTGAATCAACGTCTGCTGAAGCTGGAGGAGCCGCAACCTCCTCATACTGCTCTACCTCCTCTAATGATACGTTCTCATCGCTATCTGCACCATCAAGAGTCTCTTGAAGGTCAGGTAATTCCGTTAGATCCAGCTCTGCTTCATCGTCAGGAGTAATGGGAGGAGCCTCAGCATCTTCTTTCTTCTCCGCCTCCTCTAACGGAACAGCCTCATCTGGATCTTCGCTTGACAGAGTGTTCTGGAGATCAGGTAGCTCCGTTAGATCTAGATCTGAATCAACATCGTCAGAGATGGGAGGAACCTCAACCTCTTTTTCAATACCCTCTGATTCAGCAGGCCGAGTCTTCTTTACGCTTTTCTTAGACTTGCCCTTCTTCTTTGGTTTCTTCGAATCTTTAAGCTCCCGTTCCCTATTGTAATAGGAGAGTATCTTCTCGGCCACTTCTCCTTGGTCACGGACTCCGCTAGCCACTATCTCCTGGAGGTATTCAGTCCGTTTGTCCAGCTCCATCAGAAGCTGGTGCTTGGACTTGCCCGACGATTCAGAGATACGCTCCAAGAGGACGCTGTCCTCGAACCAGGTATCGAAGGTGTCAGTCCGTGGGTTCCATACTCCAACCTCGCGGTAGTTGTCGAAATCCTCAATCTCCCATATCGTCCTCACGCGACGCCCAAAGGACAACCCGTGTTTCTCCTGGGGGAGCTCGATACGCTGGACGTGCATGGCGCTATTCATGAGTGGGATGTAGACCTTAGCGACGTTCATCGGAGGAGAGGTCAGCCGCTTCACTACATTGGTGATGCTGTCAGCGTGCATGGTACAGAGCCCTCCGTGACCGGTGGCCAGTGCCTGGAAGAGGGTGTAAGCTTCTTCTCCCCTGACCTCGCCGACTATGATATAGTCTGGTCGGTACCTCAGGCTCACCTTGACGAGGTCGAAGATGTTAATGGAGTTAGAGGCCCCTTGACCGAACTGGAAGTTCTCCCTGCTGTTGAGCTGCGTCCAGTTCTTGAGAGGTGGTGAGAGCTCAGGGACCTCCTCGACGGTAACAATCTTGTCGTTACCTGACATGAGGCTGAGCAGCGCATTCAGCATGCTCGTCTTACCGGCCCCCGTGCCCCCTACAATCATGAAGCTCATCTTGTACTCAAGGATCAACCAGAAGTAAGCCGCAATCCTCTCGTCCAAGGTGCCAACTTTTATCATGTCTACAATGCTGAAGGGCTCAGCCCTGAACTTCCTGATACAGAAGGTGCTCCCCTTCATGGAGACCTCGTTCATGAAAGTAGCTGCGAGCCTGTGCTTCTCCGGGAGCATGCCGTCCATGAGCGGCGATGCGCTTGAGATATGTTTGCTACACCTGTGAGCAAGTTTGATAAGGAAGTCATTTGCGATCTGCTCATCGACGAACGATATGTTCGTTGGAATGCTCTCATACATCCTGTGCCATATGTAGATGGGCGTGTTCAGTCCGTTGTAGCTCACGTCCTCAATGTTTGGATCTAGCATGATGGCGTGAAGAGGACCGTAGCCAGCTAGATCACGTACAACATAGTAGAACAGCTTCTTCCAGCCAGCCTGAGTGAACTGACCCAGCGCCCTATAGTACTTTTCGGCAACTCTTCCCGCTTGGTCGAAGATGTAGTCCTCAGGGCTCATGTCCATGTTCGTCGGGGCGTCCATCTCCTTGCTCAGGATCTTCATAATCTTCTTGAAGGACTTGTACTCCTCGTCAGACAGAGGAACCTCATCGACGAAGTAATGGAGGCCTTCCCCTAACGATGGGGATTTAACAATCTTGATCCTGGCCATGGGCTTGTGAACTTGATAATCCTCGACTACCTCATATTTCCTGCTTAACTTTGAAATCTCTATGCCTGGATCTACCTTTATCTCTGGTTCCTCATCTCTCTTCCTGAACCTGTCCAGCAGACCCATATTTAACCCGCCGTATATTAATAAAAAATTGAGAGGGGAGCCTAAACGAGCTCGACTAGTTTGATATAGTCCATTCCGCCAGCGCTGTGCACCTTTATGTTGACTGTCGTGCCCGAGCTTAGAGTCGCAGTGGCCTTGCTACTTGAAATGTAAACGTTGATTGCACCAGACAATCCGCTAGTAAGGCTGTATGTCTCACTCATATCTGAGGCCCAAAATCCTGCAACACCAGCAGATGAAGAGTAGTTATCGATCTCGACGTCGTTTATGAATATCGAGATTAGTGTGGCCGTGGCGGTTCCAGAGTTCTTCAGCTTCAACGCTACTGTCCAGTTACCGGCTGCGTTTACAGTGCACACGCCACTTTGGATTTCGACCTTCTCGAACTTAGTGTATTGGCTCGAAATGCCACCCATCCAATATGACACAGCGACAGCTACAGTGATTGCGACAGCCACCAGTATGACGGTAGCTATCACCGGGCTGACGGCTTTCCTGCTTCTTATCTTCCTCACTTTTCAATCCTCTCCTTACGGATTAGCAAGCCATTCATTTTTCTTTAATAAATGAATTATGTATTAGAACGTTTTTATCGGTCATAAATATCAGAAAGCCAATATTTATGACCTATATTTAAAATACGTATTTTAAAATCATTATTAATAGGAGACGGAAAGGCATTAAACTCGGCAAAAATCGTGGAGGAAGACACGAAAATAAAGGAAAACAATGAAGAAACGGTGAACATTAACCACTCCTACGGTATCTCTTAGCCCCATTCTTACTCTTTTTCTTCTTATTGGACTTCTTCCCAGTAAACTTCTTCGCTAACGACTTAGGCAATCGTTTGATGACTGAATCACGTTTTACATATAGGACAGAGGAGAAGCCCACAAACACCAAGCCTACAGCGCCATAGGAATACGGCGGAGAGAGCACCATCAATCCCGCATTGACAACTTTATCAAAGATATTGAGGGGCAACACCTCAAACTCCAGTAATTTACTGGTCTTCGAGTAGATGAGGCCGTCTCCCACCTTGGAGAGGACGTTCCAGGTATCAACCTCTTCAGGAGTGAATTCGAAGCTGAAACTTCCACGCATATCGGTATAGATCGTCTTGGTGTGGCTCGAAGCAGCTGACACGAAGAGCATCTCTACGGGGAGTCCGTCGACCTGCGGAGCGACCGACCCCGATATCGATATTGATCTACCTACTTTCACCGAGCTGGGGTTGAGCAAAGCCGAGATGTGTGTTGTCAGGCTCTCGTATCTGAACGTCGCCGCCTCGCTTGAGGCAGTCGACTCGTACTCGTCCTCGTTGAAGATGGCCCTCAGAGACCATTCTCCAAGCGCATCAGGTGAGAACTCGAAGTTGAACCGCCCGCTCTCATCTGTATATAGATCGTATACGTGCTTCTTGGATCCGCTTATGAACTCGAGTTCGATGGGGGCTGAGGTCAAGGAGGAGGTCCCCCTCACCTCCGCTCTCTGAGTCCCTCTAATGCTAATCTCGTATAGGCTGCACGTGAGGGTCACAGGGAATTTAGTGAAGAGGAAGGGCTCACTTTGGCTAGGATAATGGAGGTCGTCTCCGTGATAGAATGCTTGAACACTCCAATCACCAGGCTGTTTTGCGTAGTAGGTATACGAGAACGCACCTGATTCACTTGTTGATATATTAACACTCTTGGAGAAGTCGCCGTTACTGAACACCAACTCGACTACATCTGAATCTAACGATGAGGTCCCCATGAGCTCAGCAGGCTGTCCCGTCCGCAGGGTAGAGTCAACGAGACTGCACTGGATCGTCACACGATCTTTGACAAGGAAGCTTGACTCGATTGCGCCCACATTGTCAAACTCGTCTTCCGCATAAACGGTGTAGTTCACAAAATCTAACACAGCAAACTCGGGAAGATCACCTATCCAGAGGTCGCCACTTTTCGATAAACCGACTTCAGGGAATGGCTCCCCGTCAACGACGCACTCCATCCAGACTCGGTCTATACCAAATTCCTCTTCTATTTCAACGGTCACACGAGTCTTCTCTCCAGCATAACCGATGGAGGGCTGATTAATGAGAGTGATATACGGAGATGAGAAGTCTGTCTGAACATAGAAGTTTACGATCCCTTCGCCATGCTCAGCGATGAGAACGAGGAAATAGTAGATGTCGTTCGTACCATTCTCTCCATTAGGTGTGTCGTAGGTGAACGCCATGTCAGCGCCTGGATACTCGCAGCTGGCCATGGCATCAATGTTGCGATCGCCGTTACATGATGTGGCATACCCCCCGTATCCGCCTGCGAAGTTGCCAAACAAGTTGCCGCTTGGCACGCCGATGCCGTCAACGGAGTTACCGACACCTGCCCCAGGGTTGGCCATGGCGTAAAGCCGCACCTCATACATGTCTAGGTCGCCCCGCTCGGGTTCATGGCTCCGATCAGGCACATCCACGAAGACTCTGATCTTGGGGGCTTTAGAGTTGAACTCATAGGCCCAGCTTGTCCCCTCCACTTCCTCGTAACGGCCTCCTCCAGCATCAGCCCTACCCTGTAGTTCCCTACTATAAACTGTGTTTAAATCGATGTTCTCTATTACCATGAATATTGCTGGCTCGGAGTCAACGCTGTCCCTTTCGTCGTTGATAATCTTAAACGTGTAGTCTCCGTTCGTAGGAGGGACAAAGTAGTGATGGTAGTCATCAAAGGCCACCTGCTCTGGAAGACCTGCTGACTCTGTGTTCCATCGATCAGGATAATGCTTGTCAGGGTAGATCGTTAGTATATCGTAATCCGTTCTGGGACTAGTATTATTGCTAACCCAGTCCCCGACGAGGAAGACATGATATCGCTTTCCCTGCTCAAGGTTGTATATTAGGTTCCAGCTTTCACCTAGGGGTATGGGTATCGATACATTCTCCTGGTATTCAGGCTGACCATAGACATCTACGACCCCTTGAACGTTGATGAAAACGGGGTCAACTGGCTTCGATATGATGCTGGTCTGCGTGGCTTCATCGTCCTCCTGCCAATCATTCACGGCTGAGACTCCAACTACAGGAGTTAGGGTGATGATGAGGGCTAGAAGTAGAACGTTCAGGCAAATCTTCCTTTTAAAGCCTAAGGGAGCTCGCTGAGGCATGTGAGTGTCTTTCCTCCGGAATCAAAATACGTGTTATATGGAACTAATAAAGGGATTATGAATGCTATTGTTTTATTACTGATAGCTACCTGAAATCCATGAGTCGAAGTCTTTTCGTCATAAAAACATCCGAAAAAACTGCGTAAATGATTGAACAAGCCATCTTAGAAGACGTATTTACGAACAACATTCAAGAGAGAAATGTTCATGAAAACACTGCGTTTCGTACCTAGTTACTGGAGATTAGCTAATATTTTCCCGCTGGATAATCACTTATATATTGTACCCTTGACTATGAGATGTACTCCATGGAGAAATGGAATATGACGCCCGCTGAGAAGATCTGGTGGCTGAAGATTGCGGCAGCCTGGGGCACGGCCTGTCTGACGCTTGTGCTGCAGCTTTATCTGAAGACTGACGGGACAACGGTCTTCATGTTCGGGGCGATAGTCTACGTGGTGATCTCAGAGATCATGGCAAGGGTCTTCAAAATCGACAACGCTAGGGCCCTGAAGATAGGTGTCGGGGCATTCTTCTTCAGCTGGGTTATGGTCTGGGTCCTTCTCAACACGGTTATATTGTCGATGGGTTAGCTCTGTTTCTTCGTGTCTACGCGGTACTGCATGAGGTCCGACCAGGCCATGAAGTAACCAATGTCGAACTGGGATTGGACTCCGTCCTTCACGAAGTCTCTGAACTGTTTCTTGTAGCTGTTCCTGGATTTAGCGTCGGTTTCAGCCTTGTTCAGGAAGTCGCGTTCATCCCCCGAGCGGTATGAGACCAGGAGGCCCGCCAGGGCGTTAAGGTATCCCTCCTTGAACTCTGCGTTGCCGAGGTCCTTCTCCCTTACAGATATCAAGGTCTTCTCGGCCTCGGAGAATCGTCTGTCGAATAGGTTCTCGAAGAACGAGATGATCTCGTCCCGGGTCTTCTTGGATGATATGAGTCCGTGTTGTCTAGATATCCTCGTCTCCCTCCACGCCTCTCTCGGTTATCCGTAGCGGCGCCTCCCCCTCTGGTAGGAAGGGGCTCACCACGAGTTTTGCTATGCGTAGGTTGTTCCGCCCCTTGCGTAGGAACACACGTGTGTGACTGGTGTGGCCCATTATGTGTCCGCCGACGGGTTTGACGACCTTGGCGAAGAATGCGTCCGGCTGGGCCATCACCTGGTTCGTGACGACCACGGCGGTGTTGAAGGACCGGGATAGGCGGATGAGCTTGTGCAGGTGCTTGTTGAGCTCCTGCTGCCGGGGTGCGAGCATCTCCCTCCCCAGGTACTCGCTCCTGAAGTGGCTCGTTACGCTGTCGACGACGATGAGGCGGATGTTGTTCTCCTTGATGACCTCGTCGGCGTTCTCCAGGAGCACGGTCTGGTGGTTCGACGTGTAGGCCTCGGCGAAGATGATGTTCTTGAGGGTCTCCTCAGGGTCGAGGCCGAACCTAGGAGCCATCTGCTGTATCCTCTCGGGGCGGAAGGTGTTCTCGGTGTCTATGTAGAGCGCCCCGCACCCGAAGCCTCCCCTCTCGGGGGGCAGCTGGACTGTCACGCAGAGCTGCTGGCAGATCTGGGACTTGCCCGTCCCGAACTCGCCGTAGAACTCCGTGATGGACTGAGACTCGATGCCCCCGCCCAGTAGGTTGTCGAGGCTGCTGCAGCCTGTTGTGAGTTGGCCGATGTTGCTTCTCAGCTTCACCAGCTCGTCTCCGCGGACAAATGTAATGGCCATCGATTTCCTCGCGGAGGAGATGACCTTGTCTGCGGTGGCCTCACCTATTCCGGCTGAGACCAGCTCATGGACAGTTGCTGTGGCTATGGTCTCGACGGTCCTGAAGCCTATCTCTCTGAGCTTGGAGGCTGTGGCTGGACCAACGCCTGGGAGGTCCTCCAGGGCTTGGTACTTCGCCTTGTAGTACTCCATCTGCTCCGAGCTCATATGATCCACGATGGATTCAGTCTGGTGGTTATTTAAATCCCCTGCTCAGTCTAAAATCTGCTGAGAAGGATAGGGGGGTTCCTATTCGTTCTTGCCCGTGGTCTCGGAGTCTGGTTTCTCCGGCTCCAGCTCCAATACGAAGGGACCTTCGTATCCGCAGTCTCTACATCTGTAGGTCAAGGGTAGTAGACCGAAGTTTTGATTAGCGTATATATTGTGACTTCTACATCTTGGACAGAATAAAGGCTGCGGGCTCCGGTGTCTCACCTTTTTCAAGGTTTCCAGGAGCCCGTTTTTTTCATCCAGGTTACTGGATTTCGATGTTTTCTTCGGGGAATCCAAGACCGATTAGGACCTCTCTTACTACCTGCCTGTGGTCTCCCTGGAGCATTATCTGGTCGTTCTTTGCGGTCCCACCGCAGGCGCATTTAGCCTTTAGTTGGGAGGCTAGTTTGTTGAGTTTCATGTCCTTAGAATCTATGCCGTCGATGATGGTGTATTTTTTCCCCCAACGCTTGTTCTCGATCCTGATCCGTATCCGTTGCTGCTCCTTGCTCATCTCCTCGCAGACGCATAGTTCCTTGGGCAAGCCGCAGACGGGGCAAATCTCCGCCATTCTTATTCTTTAAACTCCTTCTTCGTTGTAAAGCTTTTGCTTTTAATATGTTTTGTGTATTGGGAGCCTAGATGTAGTTCTGGAGAAGGGAGAATGCACTCAGGGCGTCCGCCTGATCCAGGATTATGACCGTGTTCGTTGAGCAGCTAATGAACTCGACGATGTTGATCTCCCTGCTCGCTAGAAGAGACGTTATGAACGCTACGAAGCCGGGTGTCTCCTCAACCCGTGGAGGGCTTATGAGTATCAAGGCCACCAAGTTGCTGCTCACCTGCACATGGTCCGGGAGCTTATTCTTCAGTCTCGTCTGATCGACCACGTAGACGTAGCTGTCCGTTAGGTAGGCGGTGACTATGTACGGGATGTCGAGCTCCGCGGATGAGATAATCACTGAGATCTTGTCCTGGAGGCGCACTACTGACTCCCTGAGGATGGAGAGGACCATCTCCTCCCTTAGACTGTTCTCCGTCTCGAGTTCATCGCTCACCCTTATGATGGCTGCCTTGACTGCCTCGAGGCTTCCCTCCCCTATCTCGGTCTGGAGCATTCTTGCGAGGGCTGAGTAGTTGACGATCTGCATCTTGAGGGCGTCCAGGAGTGAGGGCCTCATGTGTATCGTCTCCCTCACCATCTGTGCGACGGATTTTGTCCTATCTGAATCGTTATCATTCATATTTGCAACACTTATGTCACAAAGTATTTAGCTTTGTCTAAGAGCCTAGTTGGCATCTTAAAGGAGATAATTAGATGGCAAAAGAGAAGCTTGTCCTGGCCTACTCGGGTGGGCTTGACACGTCCATGATGCTGAAGTGGATCCAGGAGGAGTACAATATGGATGTCATCAGCTGCATCTTGGACGTGGGTCAGCAGAAGGACCTGAAGACCGTGGAGGAGAAGGCGTGGAGCCTCGGAGTCCTCAACCACTATACCTTCGACGCCAAGGAGGAGTTCGCCAAAGAGTACGTGTTCCCAGCCATCAAGGCGAACGCCCTGTACATGGGGACCTACCCCGTCAGCAGCAGTATAAGTAGGCCCCTCATCGCGAAGAAGGTCGTCGAGGTGGCCGAGATGGAGGACGCTCAGGCTGTGGCCCACGGATGCACGGGAAAGGGGAATGACCAGGTCCGCTTCGACCTGACGTTCAAGGCCCTGAACCCTGGCCTAAAGGTAGTCGCGCCCGTCAGGGAGTGGAAGTTCGATAGGCACAGCCAGATAGAGTGGGCTAAGGATCACGGCGTGCCGGTACCGGTCACGGCGGACAGCCCTTACAGTGTCGACCAGAACCTGTGGGGGCGGAGTATTGAGGGCGGGGTGCTTGAGCACCCTGACATTATTGCTCCAGATGAGATCTGGGAGTGGACTGTCGATGTGAAAGACGCCCCTGACGAGCCCGATTACGTCAAGCTGGGCTTCAAGAAGGGGGTCCCAGTAAGCATCGATGGCGTGGAATATGGTCCAGTCGAGATCCTTCAGAAGCTCAATCAACTTGGGGGGAAGCACGGGATCGGCAGGATCGAGCACATGGAGGATCGTGTCGTCGGCCTGAAGACCCGTGAGACCTACGAGATCCCGGGAGCCGAGATAATCCTGGAGGCCCACAAGGACCTTGAGAAGATGGTGCTCACCAAGCATCAGAAGCACTTCAAGTTCCAGGTGGAGAACACCTGGGCCACTATCGTGTACCAGGGACTGTGGGTTGATCCTCTGAAGCAGGATCTCGACGCCTTCATCAACAGCACCCAGGAGAACGTTATGGGCACCGTGACTATGAAGCTGTTCAAGGGGTCGGCCAAGCCAGTGGCGCGCGAGTCGCCGCTAAGCCTGTACGACTACAATCTCGCCAGCTTCGACATCAACACCCACTACGACCAGGGCGACGCCGTGGGCTTCATCAACCTCTGGGGTCTGCCCAGCGTCTCGGCCTGGAACCTGAAGCGGAAGGTTGCCAAGGAGGGCATCAAGGAGCTCGAGAAGAAGGTCGTCCCCGTGCCTACGGGAGACGACTAGTCCCTCTTTTCTATATTTTCTAGGGATGATTACATGCATTTATTGAGCGATTTCGATCTCTCTAAGAACGACATTGAGGAGATCCTTACTCTCTCCGAGAAGATCAAGGCCAATCCCGCTGATTACGGCGACTCCATGAAGAATAAAACCCTGATCATGCTCTTCGAGCTTGCGTCTCTCAGGACCAGAATCTCCTTCGAGGCGGGGATGAACCTGCTGGGGGGTCACGCCATCTTCTACAGCGTGGAGGGGCGTGGCTTCACGAGGAGCGAGACGCTGGAGGATGGCATCAAGAACCTGAACGAGTACGTGCACTGTATCATGGCCCGTGTGTTGAAGCAGGAGGCCATAGAGCGCATAGGCTCCGCTGCCACGATACCTGTCATCAACGGGATGACCGAGGTCTATCATCCGTGCCAGAACCTTGCTGACCTGTTGACCATCAAGGAGTACAAGGGGAAGCTGGAGGGGCTGAAGATAGCTTACGTCGGGGACGGTGGCTGCAATACATCTAACTCGACGATGATAGGCTGCTCATCAATGGGGATGGACGTGACCGTCTTATGCCCCGACTATCCGAAGTACAGCCCCTCAGCCGAGATCCTATCGAAGATAAAGGATCATAGCGGCTCTGAGATAACTGTCTCCCACGATCCGGCGAGTGGTGTATCTGGTGCCGATGTGATCTACACGGACGTTTGGGTTAGCGCGGGGATGGAGGAGGAGGAGAAGAGGAGGATGGAGGACTTCCCGCCTTTCAAGGTGGACTCCGAGCTCGTCTCCAAGGCCAAGCCCGACTGCATAGTGATGCATTGTCTTCCGGCTCATAGGGGTTACGAGATAACCGATGAGGTGATGGACTCGGAGCAGTCAGTGGTCTTCGACCAGGCGGGGAACAGGATGCACGCCCAGAACGGGCTCCTCTTCTGGCTCATGAAATAGACCTATCCTTTTGTTATCATGTCTTGAGGGGGATATCATTTTTTCATCCGTATTGCAAAAATATATTAAATAATCTTGATTTTTTTACAATTAGTTGCAGAATATTTTGAAAGTTTTATAAATTACTACAATGATCATGCAAGCGCCATGAAAAATGCAAAGAGATCCATGGGACTCGTTTTGATCATCCTAACTTTAAGCATATTCACAGTGGCTCCAGTCTCTGCGAAGAGACAGAGGGAGGACCCTGTGGAGGGACTCGGCGTCTCCCTGAGAGGCGTGAAGGTTTCGGACCTGGATGGCGACGGGTTTGAAGACGATGTCAAGATATACGGGACAGTGAAGGTGAAAGTCAGCGAAGAGGGCAGATACTCCGTAAAACTTGTGCTCATGACGAAATACATCGGTAAAGACCCTAACAACCCGATAACCAGCGGGAAGAAGTACGATGCGAAAACGAGGATGACCATCAGGATATACTGCGATGATGACTCCTGGACAACGAAAAAGTTCACCATAAAACTATACAACTTGGAAGGATGGTACAAGGGGCTCGCATACGCCAGTTGCGGTGATGAGACGGCTAAATCCAACGTAATAGTCTTCGATCCCCCTGGGGGCTCGGTCGGACCAGTAAACAATTAGAGGAGCTGAAGTCGCGAGGACTCACATGGGGGGGTGGTCTCATCGAGGCTTACACGGAAGGACGTACAGGTTCTCTCTGTCCTCGGTAGAAGACCACTTGACCCCATAAACGTCCTGAGCAAAGAAGCAGACATGACGACGACCACCTTCTCCAAGAGGATGAAGCAGCTCTACGACGAAGGCATACTTATCTCGATATCCGCGGAGGTGTCATACTCCTCTGTGGGCCTCGAGCAGTTCTACTTCTTCATCGAGACCCCCTTCGAGGCCATCAAGATCGTCGAGAATGCGCTTGACCTCCACCCCTACACGAGGTTCAGGGCTCGGTGCCTCGGTGAGACGAACGGACACTTCGTAATGTTCGCCGTACCCACCGGCTCACTGCCCCTTCTACTGGAGTTCTTCGATGAGATCGTGAACTTGGGGTTGATCAAGGGCTACAGGTACGACATTTCAATTTCATCGTGGGCGCACACGGAGACGGACTTCACGTGCTATGACGTCGATGGCGACTCCTGGGACTTCAATTGGGAATGGTGGGAGGTCAACTTCCCCGAGACGCCCTCCCCGCTACAGGGCACACCTTCTGTCGCTTCCCAGATGGATGACAGGGACATGAGGATACTGAGGCAGCTGACGATTGACGCCAGGGATAAGAAGAAGGAGATCGCGGATAGGGCGGGGATACCCAACTACCATCTCACGCGGAGGATCAAGTTCTTCGATGACAACAACGTCGTCGACGCCTATAGGGTCATCGTCCACAGGAACGCTTCGAGGCTCTTCTCCACGCTCCTCTTCGAGTGCAGGTGCCCCATCTCGGTCACCGAGAGGTTTCATCACGCCGTCGGGGAGTTGCCCTTCCAGTCAACCCAGATACCCACTAAAGACGGGTTCCTCCTCCAGACAGCCCTCCCTTCGCTGGATCTGCCGAATCTTGGTAGTATCCTCCAGAAGCACTGTAACGATGTGAAGGTCAGCTGGAGCGACTACGACTCCAGCATGAGGTACTGGTTCTGGGACGAGCCGTACTTGAATGGGAAGTGGCTCTCGACCCGGAAGTTTATGGTGAAAGAGGTCCTGGCAGGCCTGAAGCCAATGATATGACCGTAACAGCCCAAGTTTTGTTTTTTACTCACCCCACTTTTATTAACCTTGACCCGATATTATCCCCTGCAAGTAGTGATTTCTGGATGTCCCGCGAAGAGGCCCTCACGGAGATAGTCGACAAGACCTTCTCCCTCCCACCCAAGGTGATCCTGGGTTACGCCCAGCTGGACCAGGCCTTCACGAGCGGTGATCTGGCGAGGGTCTGCGACATCTCCCGCTCCTCCGCAAAGTTCTACCTCAAGAAGATGGTGGAGATAAGGCTCGTGACGAAGGTCCCCCACAAGCGGAGGTACCAGAAATACGCCAACGCTGACACATTCTCCACCTGGTTGAAAGATCTCATCAAGCTGGCGGTGGCACCCATCGAGTCTGGCGACCTGAAGCTCCCTGAAGAGGAATAGGGGCTTTGAGATATGTCTCTGCGGGACCTAGCTAATAACAAGCCTAAGAGAGAGAGGTTTACTAGAACCCTCGATAGGGCTCAGGTCAGGAGTATGAAGAAGAGGGGCTACGACGCTGAGCGCGAGTTGGTGAAGATGCTGCGTAAAGTCGGTTTCGACGCCCTCAGGGTCCCGGTGAGCGCCCCCAGCAACGAGCCCCTCCCCGACGTATTCGCCATCAGGGGGAAGACCATCCTCGCCTTCGAGGCTAAGAGCCAGGCTAGGTACGCATACTACAAGAGGAAGCAGATCACGAAGCTCTTCGAGTTCCTCGAGATCCATAAGATCTACCCGAAGAGGCTGGCCGTCCTGGCTGCCAAGTTCAAGTACAAGGGCTGGGTCTTCCAGGTGATCGATAAGCCCGGCGACTACTCCCTCAGGATCGGGGGAGGCATCAGCTTCAGGGACCTCATGAAGATGGCTGAATGAGTTTCTCATTTGTGACTGTCGGGTTTAAATAAGCTCTTTGAAATCATCCTACTAGTTTATTGTGGGATTTGATTGAGATGGTTGTTGAGCTTTCATATGAGCAGGCGCGCAAGGTCTACCGCCACGAGAACGTGGAGTGCACGACCACCGCTGAACTCACGCCTCTAAATGAGATCATAGGGCAGGACCGGGCTGTCAGGGCCCTCCAGTTCGGACTCAAGATAAAGGACAAGGGATTCAACATCTACGTCTCAGGCATACCAGGGACCGGGAGGAGGAGCGCTATCGTCAACTTCCTCGAGGAGATAGCCAAGGACCGCCCCGTTCCCTCGGATTGGGTCTATGTCAACAACTTCAAGGACGCCGACAGGCCTCACGCCGCAGAGCTTCCAGCAGGTAAGGGGGCCGAGTTCAAGAGGGATATGGAGAGGTTCGTCTCCGAGATGAGGGGCGCACTGAGGGTGGCCTTCGAGAGCGAGGAATACGCCAGCAGGAGGAGCGACACGCTAAAGGTGATAGAGACCGAGCGGAACGAGGTCACGAAAAAGGTCAACTCCATAGCGGCCAACGCCGGGTTCCTCCTCCAGAGGACCCCCATCGGACTGGCTCTGATCCCGATAGTGGACGGTCGACCCATCAATGATCAGGAGTTTGCTCAGCTCCCACCGGACCAGCAACAGCAGATCCAGGAGCGGAGGGAGGCCCTCCAGGAGCAGCTGAGGAGTTCCCTCAAGGAGTTCCGGGACATCGAGAGGAAGATGGGCGACGCTATCAGGGAGCTGAACATGGCCGTAGCCTCCTTCGCATTGGAGCCGATGCTGGCTGTTCTGAAGGATAAGTTGAGCGACTGCGAGGACGTGATAAGCTTCCTTGGCGATGTTGAGGACGACGTCCTCGATAACCTGCCATCCATCCTCCAGGAGGAGAGACAGGAGACACCTCAACTCCCCTTCCAGATGCCAGGGATGAGGAGCGACCCGACGGACAAGTACAAGGTCAACCTGATCGTCGACAACTCGGAGCTGAAGGGAGCCCCCGTCGTCATGGAGGAGAACCCCACATACCCCAGGCTCTTCGGTGCGACAGAGAAGGAGGCAAGATTCGGGGCCCTGGTCACGGACTTCACCATGATACGTGCGGGTTCAGCTCACAGGGCCAACGGTGGTTTCCTGGTCTTACCGGTTGAAGGGCTGTTCACTAATCCCGTAGTATACGAGAGCCTGAAGAGGACTATCTCGAACCAGAAGCTGGAGATCGAGGAGGCCGCTGCTCGACTCGGCGTCATAATGACCAAGTCGATCTCGCCAGAGCCCATACCATTCGACTGCAAGGTGATACTGGTCGGGGACCCCCAGGTCTACCAGATCCTCTACACGAGGGACAGGGAGTTTAATGAGCTGTTCAAGGTGAAGGCTGACTTCGACGTCACCATGGACAGGAACGAGGAGAACGCCCATCTCTTCGCATCCTTCATCTGCGCCCTCTGCCAGAAGGAGGAGCTGACCCACCTCGACCCGTCAGGCGTCGCGGCTATGATAGAGTACAGCTCAAGGCTCGCAGCCGACCAGACGAAGATGTCGACCCAGTTCGCGGCGGTGTCCGACATCATCCGGGAGGCCAACTTCTATGCCGTCGAGGAGGGCGCCGGGTTGATCACCAGGAAGCACATCAGCATGGCGCTGGAGGAGAAGATCTACAGGTCGAACCTCGTCGAGAAGCGGATCGACGAGATGATCGCGAGGAACGTCATCCTCATCGAGACCGAGGGGGAGAAGGTGGGGCAGGTGAACGGGCTCGCCGTGCTCTCCCTGGGGGACTACGGGTTCGGCAAGCCCAGCAAGATCACCGCAAGCATCGGGGTGGGGAGGAAGGGCATCATCGACATCGAACGTGAGGCACAGATGGGCGGCCCAACACACACGAAGGGAGTGATGATCCTAAGCGGCTATCTGGATGGACAGTATGCTCAAGACGAGCCCCTGAGCCTTACGGCTAGGCTGGCCTTTGAGCAGAGCTATACGGGGGTCGACGGGGACAGCGCCTCCAGCACTGAGCTCTATGCCATGCTCTCGGCCCTCTCGGGGAAACCAATTAAACAGCAATTCGCCGTGACTGGATCCGTCAACCAGAAGGGGAAGGTCCAAGCGATTGGCGGTGTGAACGAGAAGGTGGAGGGATTCTACGAGATCTGCAAGGTGAAGGGGCTTACAGGTAAGGAGGGCTGTGTCATCCCCTACAGCAACGTCCAGAACCTGATGCTGAAGGAGGAGGTCGTCGAGGCAATCAAGGAGGGGAGGTTCCACATCTACCCCGTGAAGACCATCAACGAGGGCATCGAAGTCCTCACCGGAGAGAGGGCTGGCGAGAGGCGACCGGACGGGACATACGAGGAGGGCACCATCAATTACCTCGTCCAGAGGCGCCTCACGGAGATGGCGGAGCGCATCAAGGAGTACAGGGAGTAGCGGGCTCCACAAAGGACTCTTTTTTTATAGAGCTGCCTCACCTACACTCAAGGAAGTGTGCGTCTCTTGACTGAGATCGTGTACGACGTCATCATACTCGGGGGAGGCCCAGCCGGACTTACAGCCGGGATCTACACAGCCCGCCAGGGACTCGGCACCCTCCTCATCGAGGGTAAAAAGCTGGGAGGGAGGGCTTGGGGGCCCCACCGTGTAGAGAACTTCCCGGGTTTCCCTGAGGGGCTCACCGGCACCAAGCTCATGAAAAGGTTCATAGACCAGACGAAAAAGTTCGGCGTCGAGTTCAAGCAGGAGACCGTCGTCGGCCTGAGCGACATGGGCGACACCAAGCTCGTGCAGACAAGAGGAGGATTCTATCAGAGCAAAGCCGTCGTGATCACCACGGGCATCCAGAGGAAGAGCATGAACATACGGGGGGAGCTGAAGTTCAAGGGCCGCGGCGTCGGCTACTGCGCCATCTGCGACGGCCCCTTCTACAAGGATCAGCCCGTGGCCGTCGTGGGATCTGGCAAGGACGCTGTGGAGGACGCCCTGAGGTTGGCCGACACGGCCAGCAAGGTATACTCTATACCGGGGAGCGGTGGGTTCAAGGAGGGCATCGAGGAGCTCGATGAGCTCACTGAACACACGAAAATAGACGTCCTCGATGGTGTCGATGTCGAGTCCATCGAGGGTGACCAGGTCGTCACCCACATCAACATGAAGGAGGGCCCCGTCAAGAAGCTGAACGTGAACGGAGTCTTCATCATCCTAGACCACGTCGGGACATCGGACATCCTCCGGGACTCGGGTATCGAGACGGATGACGGGGGCTGCATCATGGTGGACAAGAACCAGAGGACGAACGTCGAGGGGATCTACGCCGCGGGGGACTGCGTCTGCGGCGGGATGCAGATAGTCACGGCCGCGGGAGACGGGGGGAAGGCCGGGTTGGCTGCCTTCCGCTACGTGAGAGCACTTAAGAGCAAGAAATAGTCCAAGCCTCAATATTCTATCACTGCCAATTGCCCTCGTCCTCAAGGATCACGTTTTTATCCATTTCTACCAGCATGAATGACGATAAAGTTGGTCAAGATAGAGGTCTATTTCTCACCCGTCTGCCCCCACTGCCCCGAAGCCAAGAAGCTCGTCGCTGAGGTAGCCTCAAGGTACGGGGACAGCATAGAGGTGGAGGAGGTCAACACATACACGCCGGAGGGCATCAAGAGGGGCATGGCGAACGGGGTCATGTCCGTCCCCACAGTGTTCGTCGAAGGGGAGAAGAAGTTCGTCGGCTTCCCCTTCAAGAAGGAGGACCTCGTCGCATCCATCGACGAGGCCCTCGGCAGATAGCGTTTAAAAACGCCCGCCACGAGAAGTTGAGGGGTGATCAACACGTCCTCTGAGGATGAGATTCTCAACGTGCTCGAGTCCGTGAACAAGAGCGTCGTCCACATCAACACCGTGCGAGTGGTGCGGGACTACTACAACCGGAGGATGCCCCTGAAGGGCTCAGGGAGCGGGTTCATCCTGGAGGCGGATGGACACATCGTGACAAACGCGCACGTCGTCAGGCAGGCGGGGAAGATAGGTGTGGTCCTCTGGGACAACAAGCCAGTAGAGGGAGTCATCCTGGGCAGCTGCAGTAGCATCGACATCGCCCTCGTGAAGATCGACGCCGACGACCTCCCGGCGGCTCAGCTGGGCGACTCCGACGAGATCAGGGTCGGACAGAGCGTCTACGCAATCGGGAACCCCTTCGGCCTCGTGGGGGGACCCACGGTCACGAGGGGCGTGATCAGCGCCCTCGACCGCTCGATCCAGAGCCGCGAGGCGTCTTTCACGGGGCTTGTCCAGACGGACGCCTCCATCAACCCAGGGAACAGCGGGGGACCCCTCGTGGACACGAAGGGGAGGGTCATCGCCATCAACACGGCGGTCATCCCATACGCCCAGGGCATAGGCTTCGCCATACCCATCAACACGGTCATGGAATGCGTCGAGCGGATCAAGACTCACGGGACGGCCACGAGCCCCTGGATAGGGATCTACGGCGTCACGGTCACCCCCCAGGTGGCCTCCTACTACAACCTCGGAGTCCAGAGCGGAGTCCTCATAACCAACGTGGTCCCGGGTAGCCCAGCCCAGAAGGCCTCGATAGCATCGGGCGACGTCATCATCGCCGTCGATGAGACCCCCGTCAGTACCACACAGGAGCTGAAGGCGGAGATCGACAGGAGGAGCGTCGGGGACCTTGCGGGGTTCACTCTGGCCCGGGGAAGCCAGAGGGGGACGGTGGAGCTCCGGATCGAGGGGAGCCCCTGAGCCTCGATAGTCTTTAGTAATAAAGAGCCCAATCGAAGACGGAGGGTTGGGTTTGAAGCATTCTATCTCGGATATCAGGGCATGGGAGGTCCTCGACTCCAGAGGGAACCCCACGCTGGAGGTGGAGGTGAAGACAGAGGGCGGCGTCCTGGACTCCGCAATCGTGCCGAGCGGGGCCTCGACGGGCACCTACGAGGCGTTGGAGCTCCGGGACGGGGGAGCCCGCTACCACGGGAAGGGCGTGCTCGAGGCCATCAAGACGGTCACGGGGACCATCAGGTCCAGCCTCGTCGGCGTGGACGTCAGGGAGCAGCGCCTCATAGACGACCTCATGATCGAGCTCGACGGCACCGAGAACAAGTCGAGGCTTGGGGGCAACTCCATCCTGGGCGTCTCCATCGCCTGCGCCAAGACCGCGGCATCATCTGAGGGTAAGCGGCTATACGAGTACGTGGCTGAGGATGAGCCGAGTATATTACCTGTTCCCTTCTTCAACATCATCAACGGGGGGCAGCACGCCGGGAACAAGCTCGACTTCCAGGAGTTCATGATCGTACCGCTTGGAGCGGAGAGCTTCAGGGAGGCCGTGCAGATGGGATCTGAGATCTACCACGCCCTGAAGAAGCAGCTGAGGGACGCCCACGGACGCGACGCCATCAACGTCGGAGACGAGGGAGGGTTCAGCCCACCACTAGATCGCCCCGAGGACGCCCTCGACTCGGTCCTGAAGGCCGTGGAGGAGATGGGCTACGCGAGGGAGGTCTCGCTGGCGATGGATGTCGCCGCCAGCTCCTTCTACAAGGCGGGGGAGGGGTACAGCGTCTCGGGGGAGAAGCTGGACACGGGGGAGATGATCCAGCTCTACAAGGAGCTCTCCGACAGCTATCCCATCGTCTCCATAGAGGACCCGCTGGAGGAGGAGGACTACGAGGGCTTCGCAGAGATAACGAAGGCCCTGGACATCCAGATCCTGGGTGACGACGTGTTCGTCACGAACCCGAAGCGGCTGCAGAGGGGGATAGAGATGGGGGCGGCCAACGCCCTCCTCTGGAAGGTGAATCAGGTCGGGACGCTGACGGAGGCCCTGAGCGCAGCGGAGATGGCGAGGAGCAACGGATACGCCGTCCAGGCCTCCCACAGGTCAGGGGACACGGAGGACCCCTTCGTGGCTGACCTGGCCGTGGGCATCGGATGCGGGCAGATCAAGTCCGGCGCCCCTGCCCGGGGGGAGCGCACGGCCAAGTACAACCGCCTGATGAGGATAGAGGGGTGGCTGGGCGACAAGGCCGTATATCCCAGGGACATCCTCTCAAGGGCCTAGAGCGAACATGTTATAACGCCCCATCCTCAACCCATCCCCTTGGTCACATTGCGTCTAGCGGCGCTCTTCTCAGGGGGCAAGGACAGCACCTACGCAGCCCACCTAGCCAGTCTATTGGGCCACGACGTGTCGTACCTTGTGACGATGCTCCCAGCGAGGGATGACAGCTGGATGTTCCACACGGTGAACATCGGCCTGGCTCCCCTTGTCGCTCAGGCCATGGGGATTGAGAGCGTCGTCGTCGACACTTCCGGGGTGAAGGAGGAGGAGCTTCAGGACCTGAAACCGGCCATAGCTGGGCTCAACGTTGACGGCCTCGTCACTGGTGCCATCGCATCAAGCTACCAGAGGAGCCGAGTAGACGATATCTGCAGCGAGTTGGAGATCGAGCACGTAGCCCCCCTCTGGGGGAGGGAAAGCTCTGAGCTGGTACGCGAGATGATCGTCAACGGGATGACTATCATCGTTACAGCCGTCGCGGCCATGGGCCTGGGTGAGAAGTGGCTGGGCAGGACTCTTGATTTGGATGCCCTCGAGGAGCTGAAGTCTCTAAGCGAGAGGTTCGGTGTCGACGTCTGCGGTGAGGGGGGTGAGATGGAGACATTGGTGCTCGACGCCCCGTGGTTCACGAGCAGGCTGGAGATAGTGAGCGCCAAGCGTGAATGGGACGGGGTCAGGGGGAGCCTTCAAGTGGAGGAGGCTCACTTAATCCAGAAGTAGTTCCCCATAAAAGTTAAAAGAGGGGGAACGCCTCAGGGAACAGGAGAGGACGTAGCGGTGAACGCCCGCCAAACAGATTAGGCCGCGAGGCCCTAAGAATACGCATAGTCGAACCTCTCCGTTCTTGGAAACCACATGGACTGGAAGCTGCGTGTAATCATAGGTGGGTCACTGTCAAACAGGTGAAACGAAATGAGTGAGAAGAGGGAAGAGGTAGTCTCCGAGGCCCTGAAGGCCGAGGAGGAGCAAAGATCGAGCTGGCACATCCTTACGCTCGAGGGAGACCTCGTGCCCGTGGACGAGTTCAACTACAAGGGGTACAAGGGCCTCCAGACATTCTCCGGATACGAGGTGGACAAGGACAGAACTGTGAATCAGGTCCCACCCCACGTGACGCTGATGAAGAGCCTGGAGCTCGTCGACTACGAGCCCGCATCTGACCCCGGGAACATGAGGTACTACCCGAAGGGCAGGATGATGAAGGCGCTGCTGGAGGACTACGTCACAGGCATGATCCACGACTACGGGGGAATGGAGGTGGAGACCCCCATCATGTACAATATGAACCACCCGACGCTGGCAAACTACCTGAACAGGTTCCCCGCCCGCCAGTACACCATCGAGCACGACGACGACAAGTACTTCCTACGGTTCGCCGCTTGCTTCGGCCAGTTCCTCATGGCCCACGACGCCACCATCAGCTACAGGGACCTCCCACTCCGGATCTACGAGCTTACCAAGTACAGCTTCAGGCGCGAGCAGAGAGGGGAGCTCGTCGGCCTCAGGAGGCTCAGGACATTCACCATGCCCGACGTCCACGCCATGTGCAGGGACCTGCCCCAGGCCAAGAAGGAGTTCAAGCGCAGGTACAAGCTCGTCAGGGATACCCTGGGAGGGATAGGATTCGAGAACGACGAGTTCGAGCTGGGGATCAGGACGACCGAGGAGTTCTACAAGAAGAACAAGAGGTTCATCCAGTCCATGGTGAAGCAGCATGGCAAGCCAGCCCTGGTCGAGATGTGGAAGGAGAGGTTCTTCTACTTCGTCCTCAAGTACGAGCTCAACTTCATCGACGCCCTCGGGAAGGCCTCGGCCCTGGCCACCGACCAGATAGACGTCGAGAACGGTGAGAGGTACGACATCACGTTCATGGAGGAGGACGGCCACGAGAAGCACCCGCTGATACTCCACTGCTCGCCGAGCGGTGCCATCGAGAGGGACATCTACGCCCTCCTGGAGAAGGCCCACATGGGCATGGCGAAGGGCGTGAGGCCTTCCCTGCCATTGTGGCTGGCGCCGACCCAGGTCAGGATGATACCGGTTAACGAGGGCCATGTGAAACTCGCAATGGACTACGCCAAGAAGCTCTCCGGGGGCAAGGTGAGGGCGGATGTAGATGACCGGGGGGAGACGGTGCAGAAGAAGATCAGGGATGCGGAGAAGGAGTGGATACCCTACATCGTCGTCCTCGGCGAGAGGGAGGTTGGCGCTGAGAAGGTCCCCGTGAGGGTGAGATCCGACGGCAAGCTCCATAAGATGTCCCTGAAGGAACTCGGGTCGGAGATAAAGAAGCAGGTCCGGGGGAAACCATACAGGCCTCTGCCCCTGCCGATGAGTGTCCAGGGGAGACCCAAGTTCGTGGGGTAGAGGACTCCCACCAATACTATTTTATTCTTAGCCGACGCCGTGACGCCACTTCTCTATCTGCTTGTCCTTCTTGCTCCCCTTCTTGAACTCCTTGTAGTGATCCTTGCAGAGATAGGCCCTCTTCCCCTCGATGTCCAAGCCCGCAGACTTTGCCTTGGGGAGGGAGACGGATCTGACGGCGTCATCATCGCAGCCGGCAACTGAGCACGTGGTTCCCTTGCTTATCTTCCCCAGATGACCTCACCAGCCCTTTATCGTAAACGAATCCAAGTGCTCACGTATAAAACTAATGAAGAAAACGTCCGTTTTGGTCATCGTGACGGCTTGACGACGATACTTTTTTATTCAGATTTGACTGATACTGAATCTCGCCGACGATGGAACTGGAGTTCGCAAGGGAGCTCAGGCGGAGGCTCCTGGTAAACTGCGAGATATCGGAGTGGGATGAAAAGAACTCCGTCATCCTGGACGAGGAGACGGCCATCCCGGGCGTCGAGGCCTCCGGGTGCAAGCTGCTGTTCAGCTTCAAGGGCATAACGTTCAAGGAGAATGTCTGCCTCCAGAGGATCATCCAGGACATCGACCTACACCATAAGACGGTCGAATGGCAGGAGGGCACCTACCTGGCGATATACACAGACTCCGACTCCAAGTAGGGTTGCTCAGATAATCTCGCCAGGAGAAAAGGGTTAATTGCTCCCGGTACGCCTAATGAACGTCTGCGAGGGATATTTTGGGCAACACAGGCATCACGCTGTCGACGTCCGACCCAGCGGGGCTGACAATGCTCGGGCAGTTCCGGAGCCTGGGGTTCACCGAGACAGAGAGGCAGGACATCCTGAGATTAGACGACGTCTACCTCTTCGTGATAGAGCCCCTCATCGTGCCGGAGGAGAGGTACAAGAACCCTAAGGAGCCCGATCCATACCCCACCGACTACGACGCCCTGGCTGAGGCTCACAATATTGACTATTACGTCGTAGCTTCTAGGCACGCCTCACAAAGCGGGAAACCCTCCCTCACATTCCACCCGACAGGGAACTTCGGGAAGGCGATGTACGGCGGGAAGACGAGGGAGCTCCAGGCGACCCTGGCGAACCCAATGCGCCACGTCTTCATGAAGGCCCTGGAGGATCCCCCAAGGGGCTTCGAGGTCTCCCTGGAGGCGACCCATCACTCTCCTACCCAGTTTCGGACTCCCCTGTTCTTCGCCGAGGTAGGGAGCACCGAGACACAGTGGAGGGATGAGAGCGTCTGCGGCTACCTCGTCGGGGCGATCCTGGAGGGGATAAGGGAGGATGGAAGGGCACCTACGGGTATCGGGTTCGGCGGAGGCCACTACTGTCCGACGTTCTCAGTACTGGAGCAGGAGATAGCCTTCGGACACATGGCTGCCAAGTACGCGATTGACCTACTCACGCCGGAGCTGGTGGGTCAGATGGTGGAGAAGACCCTGGACGGGGTCGAGGGAGCGGTCCTGGACAGGGGGCTGAAGGGTCATCAGAGGAAGAAGGTCGAGGTCGCCCTGAAGAAGCAGGACGTCGGGATACTGGAGAGATGAGGGCTTACCTCACCTTGAGACGAAGCGGTTCCCCTTGACATAGAACCTCAGCTTCCGGGGGAGGTCCCTTGTGACGCCTATCCTGTGCGATGTCGCCGTCTGGAAATCCTCGGGGCCCTCGTCAACTATCTTGAGCTCAGCGGATCCCTCGGTTACGTCGAGGCCGTGGAGGTCCTTGGTCACGTTCAGCGCCTTCGTTAGCTTCCCGGGGCCGCTCGTGAGGTTATGCAGGTCCGTGACCCCCCGGTTATCCTCCATGACGGGTATCCCCTCGATGGGCTCGAGGGCCCGTATGAGCACCGCCCCCACCTCCCCCAGCTCGTGAGCGGCGATGTTCAGGAGCCACCAGCTGTGGACCATGTAGACGAAGAGCCTCCCCGGATCATCGAACATCGGGGAATTGTAGTTCTTGCGTCCCCTGTACGCCCTGGAGGCCGGATCCTTGTCCCCATAGTAGGCCTCCGTCTCGACGATCCTACCCGTCAGGACCTGCTGATCTTGCCTTCTGACGATGGTCTTCCCCAGTAACTCTTGTGCTACGACAGCAGTGTCTCTTCGGTAGAACGACCTCTCCAGCGGCACCGCTCCTGCATCCATGTCCCTTCCTCATGTTATAAGGCGTTAAATGGCTTCGAACCGCCAGCTCTCCCTGTTCTCCCACATGTCCCCGAGGATCTGTTTCGCCTGGCCCGGAGGCAGCTCCAGGAAGAGCTTCGCGAGGTGCTTGCAGAGCCTCTTCCTGTCGACGCCCTTCCTCCAGTCGTCGCAGTCGTGCCTCAGGGTCCTCCTCTCCAGATCGATGTCCACAACGTAGCTGCGGATCTCCGCCTGGATGCGGTCCTCGGAGCTCAGGGTAATTGTGAGCTCGCTGTCGTCAATCTTCTCCCCCCGTGACAGCCGGGGGGCGTCGGTGAACCTCATGAGGTGGTCCGCGACGCTGACATCGGCGTCGTCGACCTTGAACGCCTCCAAGGGCTGGACGCCCCGGGGCCTCCCTTTCTGGGCCCTGTGCTCCACGATCTTCCGGAGGGAGGACGACTGCTCGGCCGTAGCCGCGTCGAGCATCTCCAGGAGCTCCACTGCGTTCTTCACGGCGTTGGCGCTGTAGTGGTTGTTGAAGTAGCCGTAGACCTTCTTCGCCCTCCTCGTGGTCTCATTGACCCTCAGGACCCAGGAATCCAGCTCGGATGCGGAGTAATCGTAGTCGTACCAGATCCGAGAGCCGTGGCCGTGCCACCTCACGTAGGCGAAATCGGCTGTGACATGAATACTAGGGGGGAGCAGGGACTCGTCCACGATGGTGTACGCCGCGTTGTGCTTCCTGAGTATCTCATACGTCTCCGGCCGCATCCATGACTTGTGCCTGAACTCGACGGCCCACTCGTACTCCGAGGGGAGGACCTCCAGGTAGCTCTCGAGGTTCCCGACATGCTCCTCGTAGTTGAACTTGGGCCTAAGCTGGATGAGGATGGGCCCCAACTTCCCCGTCCTGTACAGGGGAAGCAGAAGGTTCAGGAACCTCCCTGTGTCCCCCTCGACCCCCTCGCCGAGGTCCAGCCACTTGTCGTGGGTGATGACCTTAGGGAGCTTGAGGGCGAACGTGAAGCCGTCCGGTGAGTTTCTCTCCCAGCCCTCGACGGTCTGGGGCCTCGGATAGGCGTAGAAGGTGCTGTTCACCTCGGCCGTGTCGAAGACCTTCGTGTAGGCGGTGAACATCCCCTTCTTCCTGTCGTAGAAGGGGCCGACCCACTCGTCGTAGTACCAGCCGCTGGTCCCTATCCTGAGGCTCAAGGGACTTTCACGGGTTAGGCTTATGTGGAAGCCGTATTAAAGATTCAGTAAGGTGCATAGATGAGTCTCAGGATCAGGAAGCTGGCCGAGGAGCCCGGGGAACAGGTGAATGAGGAGGGCTTCAGGGGCGTCAACAACGTCTGGGTCGTCCAGAAGAGGGACAACATGGGCCCATTCTCCAGTAGGATCTTCAGGATAGAGCCCGGGGGGCACACGGACCTACACGCCCACGACAGGGAGCACATCGCCGTCGTCATACGGGGAACGTGCAGGGTCGAGGGGAAAGGGGTCGTCGAGGATGTGGGGGAGGGCAGCATAGTCGCCGTAGGGAAGGGCGCAAACCACCGGTTCACGAACACCGGCCGGGAGAGGCTCGCCCTGCTCATAATGAACTTCTTCGAAGCCCCCTCAGAGTAAGCATCCCGGTTACAATCACATCTCCCAACAGCGACAAAGTTCCTGTCTAACATTTATCCACCCATCTAGCAATAGGAGAGGTATGGCGGGCATCGAGGTCGTCAGCTTCGACATGGAGGGCACCCTCATCGACAACAGCTACAGCAACCTCATCTGGGAGACGGATATACCCCGGCTCTACGGGGAGAAGCACGGGCTGGACATGGAAAGGGCCCGAGCGAAGGTCCTGGGGGAATACGCCCAGGTCGGGGAGGACCGCCCTGAGTGGTACGACATAGACTACTGGTTCAAGCGGCTCGGGCTAGATGACGACTGGCGAGAACTGCTCAGGCAGCGCGAGGATGCCTGCCGCGTCTACGGTGAGGTGCCCCGGGTGTTGGAGAGCATGAGCGGGGAGTACACCCTCATCGTGTCCTCCAACACCATTCGGGAGTTCCTCGAGGTGCAGCTCACGAAGCTCCCCGACGTGTTTTCCAAGGTCTACTCAGCCCCCTCCGACCTGAAGACGGTGAAGAAGACTGACAGCTTCTATGGCAGGATCTGTAGAGAGATGGGCGTGAACCCTTCCTCGATGGCCCATGTCGGGGACAGCCTCAAGTTCGACTACGAGGAACCGAGGAAGCTCGGGATCCACTCGTTCTTCCTTGACAGGCAGGGGAGATCATCAGGAGAGCACACAGTATGTGATCTCGATGAGTTCGAGGAGAAGCTCCGTTTTTTCAGTTAAGGGTAATAGACGGGACCAATAAGATGGGTTAGAAATTCACAGTTTTTATTAAAAAAGGTTACATTGTATAGGGGATAAGGGGAAGATCAGTCATGAGAAAGACCCTTTCAGTTTTAATATTGTTGAGCCTGATCGCATCCACGACTCTCGCAGTGGGTCAGGAGTACTACTCACCAAACGATCTCTCCTTCACCGTGTATGACGACGGGTACGTGGTCGTAGACTACACCGTTGACGTCGACCCCACGATGGTCAGGGTGAACGTCTCCCTCCCCGGGTCCCTGTACCAGAACCTGCTGATACTGGATCAGGACCTGCTGATCCTCGACTCCACCCCCACCGGGGACGGGCTCACCATCGACACCCTGGCTGCGATCTCAGCGAGCATCTGGTACGAGACCACCGATCTCACGGGGAAAGCCGGGCAGATATGGACTTTCGCTGTGAGCACCCCGATCAACTCCACGATACTGCTCCCCGAGGGGTCGACGATCATCTCCCTGAGTGACGTACCCCTGGAGATGGGGAGCCTCGCCGGGAGGGTCCTCCTCACGATGCCCCTCGGGGATCTTGAGATCTCGTACACCGTCGGGGTGGTGGGCTCAAGGGAGCACGCTCTGGCCATCATCAACGATGCAGAGGACACTATCGAGGCTATCCAAGCGACCGGAGTCATCACCCCTGACGCGGACGACCTCCTCGAGAGAGCATACTCGGCCTACGATGCGGGGCAGTACGCTGGGGCGGAACAGCTGGCAGCGCAGGCCAAGAGCAGCGCCGAAGACACCGCAGCAGATGCGTCCGCGGCCTCCGTGGCCATTGATAACGCCATCTCTGCTATCTCTGACGCGGACGAGGATGAACGGACGGAGGGCCTTGCGGCGGCTCAGGATAAGCTTGGGGAGGCGGAGAGCTCCTACGCTCTGGGGGACTACACCGAGGCCCTTGAACTGGCTGAGGAGGCCCAGGACCTAGCGGAGAGCGCCACGAGGAAGAGCTCTGGCTCCAACATGCTTCTCTATGCCGGCCTCGTAGTCGCAGCTGGGGGGGTTGGTGCTGCCTACATGTTGATGGGGAGACCGAAGAAAGCACCCGAGGTGCAAGCGGTGAGTTTCGACCTCGACAGGCTCTTCAGGGAGCATCCCAACCTCCGGATGGATGATAAGGAGGTGATCAGGTTCCTGGCCCAGAACAGGGGGGAGACCTTCGCGGCCGAGGTCAGGGACCGCTTTGATATCCCCCGGACGAGCCTCTGGAGGATGATAAGGAGGCTGGAGGGGGAGGGGGTCATCGAGGTCGCGACCGTGGGGGGTCAGAGCCTCGTCAGGTTGGATTCTAGGTACAAGCGGGGGGGAGCCGGGGAGTGAAACAGCTGTTCCGGGATGTTCCTCCGGGTTCCTCTAATTCAACCCCTCCATCACTATATCCGGTGATAAGTGTGACTTCGAGAAAGATCCTTACTCTCCTGCTGGTCATGGTCATCCTAGCCCCAACGGTAAACGTCTCTGGGGCCGCCTCACTGGCTCCGAGGGCGGTTGTGACATCAAACGTAATTTCAGAGTTCAACTCGCTGATCTCCAACGTGGATCTAAACGCCACAGCGGTTGACCACGAGGCCCTCGCTGAGAAGCTGTTGTTCCAGCTCGAGAAGGGCTGGGAGAAGGTGGAGAGGGCCTTCGAGGACAGGGACCTGGAGATACCCGAGGCGGCGAGGGCTGAATACAGGCTCGGCGTCGAGGCCCTCCACGAGACGAGGGAGCTGATCTCCAGCGGGGAGTATCAGGCCGCCGCTCAACTGGCAAGGGGCGCCTTGAACCACTTCGGAAACGCCTATCGGATGTTCATGGACCACGTTCAGGCGACTGAGGAGCCCACGGAGACCGACGAGCCTGTTTTCAACGAGACCGAGAGGGGCCTCAAAGTCGCGATAGAGAGGGGCTACACGTATCTTGGAAGGCTCAACGCGACCGTGATGAGCCTCGACGGAGAGGGCTACAACATGTCAGCGGTACTTGAGATGCTCCGTAAGGCTTGGACGAACCTGGGAGATGCCGAGGCCCACATCGAGGAGGGGGAACTGAGGACCGCTGCTAGGGCCCTCGCTACCGCAAGGGAGACCCTTGGCCAGGCGAATGGCCTAATGAACAGCACCGTCATGGCCTACAAGGAGAGGAGGACCCAGCAGTTCATGGCACAGGTCCAGAACAACATACGCAACATCAACGGGACCCTTGAGAGGATCCAGACCAGCCTCGAGGCGGGGAAGGCCAACCAGGTCCGAGCGGTCCTCTCCACGGTCGAGATGAAGGTTCAGGGCCTCCAGGAGCGACTGACCAGCGGCAACATCAACGTCTCCCTCGACGAGCTCCACGCAGCCGTGAACTCGATAAACGAGGGGCTTAACGAGCTGGACGGCGAAACCGCCACCCAGATCAGGGCGATGAACATGGTTGAGGCCAAGATGCAGGCCCTCAACACCTCAGCCATGAGGATCAGTCAGAGATACGCCAACTACACGGACGTCCAGACCGAGGTGGACGCCCTCCTCAACAGAAGCAGGGAGATGTTCGACGAGATCGCCGATGAGATCAGGGCGGGGAACGCCGAGGCCGTCAGGAACCTCCTGAAGGAGGCCAACAGCAACGTGGTCGAGGCGAACAAGAATGTCCGTCGCTCCATCAAGGAAGCCACACAGGAACAGAGCCAGGCAAAGCCCGGAGGCAGCTCCCAGAGTGGAACGCAGAACCAGGAGAAGCCGGGCACCCAGAATCAGTGGACAGACGAGTTACCTCAGCAGAACTCGACCCAGATCTCAAGCACGAACAGGACAGCCACCGGCAGTCCATAGGGGCATAGGCGTCATTCCCTTCTTTCTCAGTATTTCAGCCCACAGCCAGACATGATTTAAGGGGTCCCAGACATCATCCATGAGTGGCTGAGATAGATGTCTGGATCAGGAGTCAAGATGGTCCCACTGGCGGAGGCGGAGAACGAGGTCAAGGTGGTCACCCATAGGCTGGCCCTCATCCACCTAGCGTACGCGAGGACCCTCGTGGACGAGTACGGATGGGAGAGGGGAAAGCAGCTCGTCCTTGACGCCATGAAGGAGTACGGGAGGAGGGTGGCCGAGAGGACCGAGCAGGGGCATCAGAGCCTCCCCAAGTACGGGTTCTGGGAGAGGCGGGAGGGGAAGCCCCCCATATGCGAGCTGGGCAAGATAGTCCTCGAGTACGGCGAGATGGACATAGGGAGCCTCTACTGCCTCATCGACCCGGCGAAGACCATGTGGGCCAACCCCGATGAGAAGCTCGTGCACACTAGGTGCCTCACCGTCGGAGACGAGAACTGCGAGTTCGAGACGGTTCCCACGACGGAGGGGGAGAGGGATGACTTCTTCGGCGAGGGTAAGGACTGGGCGTACGTTGACCCCAGGCTGGACGAGTACTACAAGATGAAGGAAGAGTCCAATTAGGGGCACTAGAAATCATTGAGCTGGGAGACTCACACTGGGTCGAAGGCAGGTAGAATGGTCCCATCCTCGTACATGTCATCCGGAGACGTGAGGACTTCCAGCTCATCGAAGAGCTGCCTCAGCTTCTCCTCGGGATAGCCTCCCTCCCTGGCCATCCGAGCGTACCTCCTGGAGGCTTCGTAGTCCCCATTCTTCATGTGGGCGAAGGCGAGGCCGAAGCTTGCCTTCGAGTTACCGGGGTCTGCCTCGACGGTCATGTTCCAGGCCCTGATGGCTTCGTCAAGTTCGCCGTTGAGGAAGTGGGCGTACCCGAGGGCGTACGTCGCCTCGTGGAAACCTGGCTGAACCCTGACAATCAGATTGAGCTTCTCGACGGCCTCCGGGACATTCCCAGGCTCCTTCATGAGGGGCAGGGCCTGCTCGTACAGGCTTCTTATGTAGCCCCACATCCTCCTCGAGACCATCGGAGACCAGAAAGTTCCTCCCTGTTTCCCTCTATTTTAGTAAAGTGTACCGGTACCAAGTGTGCTTACCTAAGTATCAATGCACTATCTGTGATGTCGATCTCCCGTCGGCTTCAGGTCTTCCCGAGTGTCCTCTCGTACTCGTAGACGAGCCTTGAAGTCACGACCCACGTCTCCAGGGGTTCAGAGTGGATGCTGATGGCCTCGTCTGCCAGCGCCAAGGTCCCTTCACCCATGGGACCATGGGGAAAGGCGCCTACTAAGACGACTGAGACCTCCTCTCCTGAAAGTGTCTGGCAGACCTCCTCCAGGTTGGAGGGGCGTCCATGACTTGTCAATGCGATGGTGCGGGATGGGCCTATCTCCTTCAGGAGGTCCCCCAGACTCTTGGGCGTCACGGTCATGAGGGGCTCGTCTCCCTTAGGGGGCACCTGGCCGGTCATGAGGAGCTGCTCCATGAGGCTGTCGAACCTGTTGCAGTCCCTGGGGACCCTCACCTCCGGGGAGACCTGTATCACCCTGTCGTCGTACGTGTGGATCCAGATCCTGAGGCCTCCCTCCTTGTTGAGGGGTGCGCCGAGGGCCTCGAGGAGGCAGATCTGCACTATGTCGGGGCGTCCACGTTTATGGGCGTCGGGGAGCCTGCGCATGGCGGAGTGGTGGAGGCTCCGGTTTAGGAGGGTCTCCTCAGGATTCTTTCCCCGCCTCTTGGCGTTCCTCCGGACCGAGGGGTGGCGCACCATCTGGGCTGGCACGGTCTCCAGAGCGGCTTCGACGAAAATGAGGTTCAGCATTCCTGCGGAACCTAAAATAGGGAGACTTGTTCTTAAATCTGAGTGGTATAAACCTTGGCTGAAGATTTCACGCTCGCCCCGATGCGGAGACTGCTCAGGAAGCATGGAGACCTGAGGATAAGCGAGGGGGCCGCGGAGGAGATGAGATCCGCAATCGGAGAGTACGGATCCAAGATAGCGGAGGCAGCTGTCGCCCACGCTCTGAGCGAGGGTAGGAAGACGGTCCTAGACAGGGATATCAGGATTGTAGTGGAGCAGGCAGGAGACAGCGGAGAGAGCCGATAACGATGGAAAGGAGGCAGAACAGGCGTGGGGGCCTCCTGGGCCTATTCTTCGGAAACCAGGCAGATTACGTGCGAAGCCTGATGCCAGCGTATGCGATAGCCTTCCTGATATTCTTCTTCTCGCTGGCTGCCGGCTACAGCTTGGGGAACTTTAACATAATGGAGGCGTACATTGACGCCCTCCCCTCTGGGATTCAGGATTACACCCTCGTGCAGTTCCTGATGTTCATCATAGGCAACAACGTGTTCAACGGCTTCCTGTGGATAACCCTGGGCTACGTGTTCAGCTTCCCGTCCCTGTACCTGAGCGCCCTCAACGGCTTCGTGATAGGCAACATCTCCCACACCATGATCCTGGAGAGTAGCCTCAGCTTCGTCCTAGTCGGATTGATACCGCACGGGATAATCGAGATACCCACACTGCTCCTCTGCTCGGCGATGGGGATGAGCCTAGGATATTCACTGATAAACCGATTGAGGGGAAGAGGGAGCCTGAGACTGGAGCTGATCAAGGCCATGAGACTCTTCATCACGAGGATACTGCCCCTCATAGTCCTGGCGGCGGTCATCGAGGTGACGGTCTCCCCCTTCCTGATGTCCCTTTTCGGCTTTTACTGACTCCCCAAGAAGTTTCGCCATAGAGATCATATTCGTAGTTCGCATGAACCAAAATACGGGGCCACTCTATCTCGGAAAGCCCTCACCTCGTTCAAGCTGTACCTGTCCACGTCTTCTAGCTCGGGGCAGTGCCTCCCCGGCAGCGTGAGCTGCTGCAGTACGAACCGTTTCGAGCCTATGAGGTATTGGGCTATCTCCTCCAGATCGGCCCCGTCGAGGAGGCCCGGTATCATCGTCACCGTGAACTCGTGATCGACGCCCCCCCGTCGCAGGAGCCTTATGCTCTGCCTCACGGAGTCCATATCGACCTTGGACATCACAATCTCGGGATATCTCTCAAGGGGCGCCTTAATCTCCATCGAGACGTAGTCGATGAGCCTCTCCTCCATGAGCTTCTCTATCCTCTTATACCTGGTCCCGTTGGTGTCAAGCTTCACGTCATGCCCCAGGGACTTGACCCTGTAGATGAAGCCGAGAAGGCCGTTGTGTAGTGTGGGCTCCCCACCCCCGATGCACAGGCCGGTGACGTAACCCCTCACCCTGTAGAGGTGGTCGTAAACGTCGCTCTCCAGGACCTTGCTCCCCTCCTGCTGGTTGTGTATGAGGTCAGTGTCCGGGCAATAGGGGCACCTGAAGTTGCAGCCGTAGACGTACACCTTGGAGCAGAGCTTCCCGGGATAGTCTCGGAGACTCAGTTTCAGCAGCCTGGCGATGGGCACGCGCAGCCTGTTCATACCTCTACCCGGTCGAGGTCTCTTCCGTTTCAACAATTCTTCCTATCCCCTTCGTATCAGCCCTGCACGTCTCTCCCTTCAGGGAGTTAATCCTCGTCTATCCGTCTCCTATTTACATATCGGTTTTAAACCATACGTTTCTGGCCCAGTTATGTGGGGTTCCACCCCGCCTTAAGCGTATTGAGGTTATAAGTCACAAGCAGACCACCATCATTGGAGGAATGGAGAGTGGCGCGAGGGACCGGGAAGGAGTTCATTGAGGGGACCAAGTATGAGAACATGGGCAGTTCGGACCAGAGCAGGGGGCTCCCCCAGCCCCCCCTTGAGCTGCCATACGACAAGTCGAGGACGGTCGTCGACCTCCCGAAGCCTCCGAAGGTCAGTGTGGGCGACGTCTCCCTCAGGAGGGCCATCGAGGACCGCAGGAGCGTGAGGGAGTACTCCGATGCCCCCCTGACGCTGGGGGAGCTGTCGTGGCTGCTGTGGTGCACGCAGGGGGTGAGAGAGGTTGCAGGGAGAAACGCCACGCTGAGGAACGTGCCGTCAGCGGGCGCCCGCCACGCCTTCGAGACATACGTTCTGGTCAATCGGGTGGACGGCCTGAAACCCGGAATCTACAGGTTCCTGGCCACGGAGCACAAGCTCGTCGAGGTTGAGACGGGTGAATCCATGGCGGAGAAGGTCTCAGCCGCCTGCCTGGGTCAGAGATTCGTGAAGGCCAGCGCAGCCACGTTCATCTGGACGGCTATCCCCTACAGGATGGCATGGCGCTACGGGGAGAGGGGGTACAGGTACATACACGTGGACGTTGGACACGTCTGCCAGAACCTGTACCTCGCCGCTGAGGCAATAGGGAGCGGCGTCTGCGCTATCGGGGCCTTCAACGACGACCAGTTGAATGGACTATTGAACATCGACGGGGAGGAGCACTTCGCGATCTACGTGGCGACCGTAGGGAAGAAGAGGTAGAGTACATCATCCTCTTTTTTCAGGAAAACTAAAGAAAAATGGATTCGTGAGCCCCGATTACAGGGATTCGGCGAATTTCTTGCCGAAGTCCTTGCACTTCTTCAGGGACTCGCTCTCGTTGTACTTGACGTTGCTGGCCACCTCGACGCAGACCTCATCCTGGACCTTCAAGCCGAGGCTCTTGAGGGACAACTTGAAGACGCCCTCCATTACCCAGGCGCCGTCCCAGCCGTAGCTCCCGAACACCGCAGCGGGGTGCCCCTTGACGTCTATCTTACCGGCTTTGATGTAGCATTCCATGTTCTCGACGAGGTTCCGCATCCCCGGTGTGACGTTGGCGTAGATGCAAGGTGACCCGTAGATGACCCCGTCCGCCTCAGCTAGCACCGTGAGGGGGAACGGCTCCCCAATCTTCTTGATGTCGACACCCACAACGGAGCCTGCACCCTTGGCGATCGCCTTGGCCATCTTCTCCGTGTTCCCGGTCTGGCTATCGTAAACGACTACTACCTTCATTTCATTTCAACCCTGTTCCCCCTCGGACCCTGAGGTCCAGGGAGGTATCTCCTGATTCTACTTGATTGATTTATTTATATATTCCTAACCCTATCGGAAGGAACCCTCAAAAAATAGCGGTTTTATACTGCCAGACACGAACCTCAACATTGAAGCCTTGGGGTTCCTGATAGGATAGGGGGCAGACGGATTGAAGATTGGGGAGAGGACGTGTAAGACGATCCTGGGCAAGAGCGGCATAGGTAGCGTCGACTACGCCGTCAACCCCTACCTGGGATGCGGCCACGGCTGCGTCTACTGCTACGCAAGGTTCATGGGGCGCTGGGGCGGCCACGCCCATGAGGAGTGGGGCTCCTTCGTCGACGTCAAGGTCAACGCCCTGGAGCGGCTGGAGGTCGAGGCCGCCAAGAAGGCAAAGGGGGTGGTCCTCCTCTCCAGCGTCACCGACCCCTACCAGCCCGTAGAGAGGAAGTACGAGTTGACCCGGGGCTCCCTGAAGATTCTCCTTGAGCACCAGTTCCCGGTCTCCGTCCTCACAAAGTCCGACCTCGTCCTCAGGGACCTGGACCTGCTGAGGCAGTTCGACAGATGCGATGTGGGTTTCACCATCACGGCCTACGACGACCGGGTGAGAAAGGTGTTCGAGCCCGGGGCGTCGCCGGTGGAGGCCAGGCTCGACGCCCTGAAGAGGGTGAGCGAAGAGGGCATCACGACCTGGGCCTTCCTCGGGCCCATCCTGCCATACCTCTCGGAGGAGGGCCTCGACGGACTCCTCGACGAGCTGGCCTCGAGCGTCAACCACGTCTTGGTGGACAGGCTGAACATAAAGTCGGGGAACATGCCCCAGATCAGGAGGGCGTTGTCGGAGGGATATCCCGACCTCCAGCCCCTGTTCGAGGCGGCGGTTGGTAAGGAGTCTGGATACTACGCCAAGTTCAAGCGGGAGGTATCCGAGAAGTGCCGAGTCCGTGGGATCCCCTGCGACATAATTTACTGAGCCGGGGATTAAGGAATTACGTCATATAGGTGAGATTCAGCGCTGGGACTCATGAGCGCTGTCGCCTATAATCCTGTCATCAAAAGCTACTTTCGAACCTTCTTGACCTTGTAGACGGTCTTCCCGTTCTTCTTGGTCTTATACCTGGTGAGAATCCAGCCACCATCCTTGACAGACTTGCCCATTATGGGCGTGATATCGTTTAGTGGTAAATATTAGTAATATGGATTTGTGATACTGCTTAGAGACTCATTACTTCGCGCAACCGGCGGCGGCCTACTTGTTGAATGCCCTCTCGTCTATCTCCACGTCGTGTCCATCCGGGTCCTTGAAGAACACGATCCTGGAGCCGTCGCCGAGGGTCATCTCCCGCAGCTCCAGCCCCTTCTCCTTCAGGCGGCTCACCATGCCGTCGAAGTCATCGGTGGTGTAGGCCAGGTGGCTCCAGCTCCCGCTGGGGGCCTCAGGGGGCTCAGCCCGCTGAACGATCTCAAGGAGGCTGCCACCCAGGTCGAGGAATGCGATCTTGGTGGTCCCGAGGTTCAGTTTGCTGTGCTCCGGGAAGCCGAATAACTCGCCGTAGAAGTTCAGGGACCTCTCCAGGTCCTTGACGTAGATGCCTATGTGGTCCAACGAAACTTTCATCACTCAATCGCCCCTGTGCTTGAGCTCCGACTGGGCTGCCGCCAGCCGGGCGATGGGCACCCTGTAGGGGCTGCAGGAGACGTAGTCGAGGCCGATGATGTGGCAGAACTCGATGCTGTGGGGGTCCCCGCCGTGCTCCCCGCAGATGCCTATCTCCAGCTCGGGGTTTGTCTCCCTCCCCTTCCTGACGCAGATCTCCATGAGCTGGCCCACCCCCTCCCAGTCCAGCTGCTGGAACGGGTTCGCGGGCAGGAGGCCCCTTTCCACGAAGTTGAGGAGGAACTTCCCCTCGGCGTCGTCCCTGGAGAGGCCGAAGGTCATCTGGGTGAGGTCGTTGGTGCCGAAGCTGAAGAAGTCGGATGCCTCGGCTATCTTGTCCGCCGTCAGGGCGGCCCTGGGTATCTCGATCATGGTGCCGAACATGTAGTGGAGGTCCATGCCTTTCTCCTCCATCACCTCCCTGGCTACCCGTTCAAGCTTCGCCCGCTCCGCCTGGAGCTCGTTGATGTGACTGGTCAGAGGGATCATGACCTCGGGGTGGACGTCGACGCCCTTCTCCGCCATGTTGCAGGCGGCCTCGAAGATGGCCCTGGTCTGCATCTCGGTGAGGCCCGGGTACATGAGGCCGGCTCTGCAGCCCCTGAGGCCCAGCATGGGGTTGGTCTCCCACATGCTCTCCACGACCATGAGCAGCTTCTCCTTCTCCTCGAGCTCCTCGGGGTTCTCGCCGGTGCACCTGAGCCTCGTGACCTCCTCTATGAGCTCCTCCCTGGGGGGCAGGAACTCGTGCATGGGGGGGTCGATGAGGCGGACGATGACGGGGAGGCCGTCCATGGCCTCGAAGATGCCCTCGAAGTCCTTCCTCTGGAAGGGGAGGATCGCGTCCAGCGCCGCCCGGTACTCCTTGACAGCTGAGTTGCCGTCGGCTTCCTTACTGAGGCCTGCAAGCTCCTCCTTCAGAGCCTCGTCGTCTGGGCTGAGCTCGAGCATGTTCTCCAGGTCAGCAATACTTCTGAGGATGGGCGCTGCGGCGTCCGACTGAAGGATCATCTTGACGATGTTCTCCCTCCGGCTTATCTCCTCGCCCTCCTGGTCGAAGAACATGTGCTCGGTCCGGCAGAGGCCTATCCCCTCGGCGCCGAAGAGGCGGGCCTTCGCTGAGTCCTCGGGGTTGTCGGCGTTGGTCCTGACTCCGAGCCTCCTGACCCCGTCGGCCCACTCCAGGGCCTGGAGTATCTCCACCTCCTCCTCGATGTTGGGCACCATGGTCTCGATGACGCCGGCGAAGACCTCGCCGGTGGCCCCGTCGACGGATATCCAGTCTCCCTCACTGAACTTCCGGCCCTTGACCGTGAAGGAATTGTCCTGGACGTTTATCCTGATCTCCTCGGCTCCCGCGACACAGGGCTTGCCCCAGCCCCTAGCGACGACGGCCGCGTGGGAGGTCCCGCCGCCGTGCTGCGTGAGGAAGCCCTTGGAGACGATCATGCCGTTGACGTCGTCGGGGGTGGTCTCCGGCCTCACGAGGATGACGCTCTCCCCCGCCTTGCCCCTCTCCTCGGCCCTGTCGGCGTTGAAGATGGCCACTCCGGAGGCTGCGCCTGGGGAGGCGTTGAGCCCCACGGTGAGTAGGTCCCCCCTGGCCTCGGCGGCCTCCTTGGAGGCGGGGTCGAACTGGGGGTGGAGGAGCTGGTCGATGTTGTCGGGAGTGATCCTCATGAGGGCAGTCTCCCTGTCGATGAGCCCCTCGTTGGCCATGTCGACGGCGATCTTGATAGCGGATCTTGCGGTCCTCTTCCCCGTCCGGGTCTGGAGGATGTAGAGCACTCCCTTCTCGATGGTGAACTCCAGGTCCTGCATGTCCGTGTAGTGGATCTCCAAGGTCTCCGCTATCCCTTCGAGCTCCCTGTAGAGCTCGGGCTGCGCCTTTTCGAGGTCAGCGAGCTTGATAGGGGTCCTGATGCCTGCGACGACGTCCTCCCCTTGGGCGTTGAACAGGAACTCACCGAAGAGCTCCTTCTCGCCGTTCCCGGGGTCCCGTGTGAACATGACGCCGCTCCCCGAGTCGTTCCCCATGTTCCCGAAGACCATTGTCTGGGTGTTGCAGGCGGTCCCCATGTCGTCGGGGATTCCCTCGGCCTTCCGGTAGGTGATGGCCCGGGGGATGTTCCAGGAGTTGAAGACGGCGGCGATGGATCTCTTCAACTGGTCCATGGGGTCCCCTGGGAAGGGATGGCCCAGCTCCTCGAAGTAGACGGCCTTCATGCCCTCCACCGTCCGCTTCAGGCCTTCGACGCTGAGCTCGGTGTCTCCCTTCACGCCCTCCCTCTCCTTCTCCGCTTTGTGGACGTCGTCGAACTTGGCCCTCTCACGGTGCATGACGACATCCCCGAACATGGTGATGAGGCGTCTATAGGCGTCGTAGACGAACCACTCGTCCCCCGTGAGATTGATGAGGCCCTGTGCCGTGTCGTCGTTGAGGCCGAGGTTGAGGACGGTGTCCATCATTCCGGGCATGGAGATGGGTGCGCCGCTCCTCACGGAGAGCAGGAGAGGGTTCTCCGCGTCGCCGAACCGTTTCCCCGTCTTCCCCTCGAGGAGCTTTACGTGCTCATGTACCTCCTCCCAGAGACCCTCGGGGAACTCGCCCCCCGCCTCGAAGAAGTCATTGCATGTGCTCGTCGTGATCGTGAACCCGGGCGGAACTCTGAGGCCTATGTTGGTCATCTCAGAGAGGTTCGCGCCCTTCCCCCCGAGGAGGGACTTCATCTCCTTGTTGCCCTCGCCGAAGGCGTAAACTCGCTTAACCAATACCAGTATCTCCTTGAGGGATACATTTCCGTTGGAGTGTTCATAAGTTTACCCGTGTGGACCTGCCCCGATGGGGCTCACGCTGGGAAACAATTTTCTGTAGAACGACATAGTAGATGTGAACTGTGTTGGTCGACGTTGACAAGCTAAAAGCGACTGTGAGGGAGGCCGTCGAGGAGCAGAGGGGACGCCTCCACGAGATAAGCAGGTACCTCTACGAGAACCCCGAGCTGGGGAGCGAGGAGTTCAAATCGGCGGAGCTGCTCACATATGAGCTGGAGAGCCACGGATTCCAGGTCGAGAGGCAGCTCCACGGGATACCCACGGCCTTCTGCGCCACTTACAAGGGCAAGGCCCAGGGGCCGAGGATAGCGGTCATCGCGGAGTACGACGCCCTCCCGGGAGTGGGGCACGGGTGCGGCCACAACCTCATCTCCGCGGCGGCTGTTGGGGCGGGCGTCGCCGCGAGCAGTGTCATGGAGCAGCTGGACGGGGAGGTTCTGGTCGTCGGGACCCCCGCTGAGGAGGGGATAGGGCCCAGCGCAGGGAGCAAGGTCATCCTGGCCAAGAAGGGTTTCTGGGACGACGTCGACGCGGCGATGATGTGCCATCCCTCGAGCATTTACAGCGTGGGCACCCGCCTCCTGGGGATCTGGAGGATCTCCATGGAGTTCGAGGGGCAGACTGCCCACACGGCAGTTGACCCACACAACGGTGTTAATGCTCTAAACGCGGCGACCCTGGCCTACATCGGGACCCACATGTTGAGGCAGGAGGCTAGGAGGGACGCCAACGTCGTCATCAGCGGGATAATCACCGAGGGGGGCCTCGCATCCAACATCATCCCCGACAGGGCGGTCTGTAACTTCGGGGTCAGGAGTAGTGACGAGGCGTACCTTGAGGAGATGGTGGAGAAGGTGGCCAGGTGTGCCGAGGGGGCCGCCCTCGCCACGGGGGCCAGGGTGAAGGTCAAGAAGAGGAGGGTCTACAGCAGCAAGAAGCAGAACCCGCCCCTCATCGATGTCCTGTGGGGTAACTACGCCTCCCAGGGCCTGGAGATCGAGCATTGGAAAGAGACGTACACTGGTATGCCCTTGGCCTCGTCCGATTTCGGTGACGTGTCCCACGTCATCCCCGTCGTGAGCTCCAACATCAAGGTCGGTGAGCCGGGGCTGCCTGGCCACAGCGTCCAGATGGCTGATGCCACCATGACGGAGCAGGGGCAGGAGGCCATGACAGTGGGGGCGAAGGCGCTGGGCATGACGCTGGTGGAGCTCCTCGCCGCCCCGGAGAAGCTGAAGGCTGTGAAGGAGTACTTCGACGCCAATTGAGACCCATCGTTTTCCCGGATCTACCCAGTAAAACATTTAGACGCAGCCACGAAGTATACGGCGACGACCTGGAGGAATAGGAACGCGCATACTACTCGTGGCCTCATCCGACTCGGAGGAGGCGGAATACACCCTGACGGGGCTCGCTGACGCAGCCCTATCCAGGGGTCACGAGGTCACTTTGTTCTTCAGCGACAGATCTGTGAGGCTTCTGGTTCCCAGGGACGATGAAGAGGACTACACTGAATTTCATTCTCGTGGGTCTCGTCTCCTAGTCTGTCGAACGAGCGTCACGACCAGTGGGGTGCCTTCCTCGGGAGGATTCATCAAAGGAGTGGAGATGAGCAGCCTCGGGGAGCTCGTGGACCTGATGGATGACCACGACAGGATGATCTTCGTAGGGGGGGATGACCGGTAGCGACCCTCATGGTGATCTTCAGCCGGGGCGAGGGCTCCCACAGGGTGGAGGAGGGGCTCCGGCTGGTCGCTGCGATGCTGGGGATGGACCAGCCCCCCATCATAGTCTTCGTGGACGACGGGATGGGGGTCCTGAGGGAGGGAGCACTGAAGGACGCTCTGATGAGGGACTACCTCACCACGGCCTCCGACATGGCGGGGCTCTACGCCCTCGACGCCTCCATGGTTGAGATAGACCTGGGGCTGGACGTGACGCCCGTGACCTTTGACGAGCTCGCGGGGATGATGGGGGAGTGCAAGGCCGTGGTGGCCTACTAGGAGGGCGATGTATGGGCACTCTTTTCGTAGTCGGGAGACCCCTTGAGACGGAGACCCTCCTGGTCACATTGGAGGGACTCGTCGCTCAGGGGGAGGAGGTCCATGTCATCTTCGTTCAGGGTGGCGTTGGGAACGCTGCCGATGAGAAGTTGGTGAGGCGGATGAGTTTCGCCAGTAGTATAAGCTGCCTGGATGCCGATGCTGAGGTCGTCGACGGCGTGAAGCAGGTGGATTTTAATGGTTGGGTGCGGCTCATCGAGGGTTGCGAGAAGATCGTCTCCTGGACCTAGGGCTGGACCCACCAGACCCAGCCGCGCCTCTCCCTGGAGCGCTCCCCCTCGATGACGCCCTTCCTGCGTAGCCTGTTCAGGAAGACCACCGTGGAGTCGGGGCACTGCACCCGCCTCTTCTCGGTCTCCTCCTGGACCTCCTTCGTGGTGAGGGGCCTCCCCGCCTCCCTGAGGACCTGGAGTATGTGGTCCACGGCCTCGTCCCCCTCCAGGCGCCTGTAGTCCATCCCATCCATGTTACGTTACCAACTTTTTATCTCATCCGGCTCCATTCAGCCGGAATCTTCAATCAGTATCTGATCCTGAAGGAGTCCAGGTCTCCCGTCGGGGGCTCACGCCTTACATCTATGCCCCTGACTATGGCGAGGGGCGGCCCCTCATAGCAGCGGGAGATAAGGTCCTCGACGCTCGCCTCGTCCCCCTCGGCGACGAGCTCGACCCTCCGGTCCGGGAGGTTCCTCACCCATCCCGTCAATCCCAGGCTCCTGGCCTCCCTCACGGCGAAGCTCCTGTAGCTGACTCCCTGGACGCGCCCGGAGATGTGGAGGTGGATCCTTGCTTCAGGCATGGTGGACACTGACATGATGGGGGGTTAAGAAGAAAATATTTCCGGGTGAAGGAGGGTCACTTCTTCTGGTGGGGGATGAGGCAGAGGAAGACGAGGTCTTCCTTCCCGGTGTTCCGGAACTGGTGCTCCTCGTCCGGGGGGACGTAGATGACGTCTCCGGGCTTAATCGCGTTCTCCTTCCCGTTGCCGAAGACAATCCCTCCGCCGGACTCGATGTAGGTCTCGTGCTCCCAGGGGTGGACGTGCTTGGGGGTGTATCCTCCCGGCGCCACGGTGAACTTCCTCATGGCGAAGTTGGGGGCCCCCATCTCCTCGGTGATGAGCCAGCGGACCTTGACGTCCTTCGCAGGGGCTCCGACCTCCGCCTCCTCGATCTCGGTGTAGTGGTTTAACTTCATACATCCCACTCCCCCATCGCCCGTCTTAACGTTTACGCAGATTTTACTAGGGAGAAGAAATAATCCCTGAATAATCAGCTATTATATTATGTTGCCTGACCACTCGTCCAGTAATGACTTCAACTCGGCCGCCGTGGGGCCACCCCTCGTCTCCTTCCTCGTCGCCTTGAATGAGCCGGCTGCACACCCCCTTCGCAGGGCGCTCATGTCGTCCAACCCCTCGACCTTCGTCGCCGCGAAGGCCCCTATGAAAGCGTCTCCACATCCCACGGTGTTGACCACCTCCAGCCCAAGCCGCTCAAGGGGGACGGCGCTCACCTGTATCGTCGTCCCCGAGGCGCACTCCCTGAGTGCGCAGCCCTCGTCGCCCCGTTTGATTATCGCCTTTATCCCCGGCTTGTGAGAGTTGAGGACCCGCCCTATCTCCTCGGGGTCGCTGGTCCCCAGGAGGTTCTCGAACTCCAGGTGGTTCAGGATGAAGTAGTCCACGTTCCTCAGGATGGAGGATATCGCGTCCAACCCCTCCTCGGCGTAGACCCCCGGATCCCAGATCACGGTCACCCCGTTCCGTGTGCAGACCTCCGCGAGCGCCTCAGCCGCCTCAAGAGGAGGATCCATGATCACGGTGACCTTGGAGCCTGTAACCAGCTTGGAGATACCCGGTCCCTGGAAGCTGCTCGCCCCCAGCGTGAGGTTGGCCCCGAAGTAGGTGTGGATCTCGTTCTCGCCGTCCCCGCCGATGGTGATGTAGGCCTGGCCCGACTCCTCACCGGGTATCCTGACGATGCCAGAGGTCTCCACGCCCTCGTCACGAAGTATCTCCAGCTGCCTCTCGGCTACCCCGTCGTCCCCAAGGGCCCCTATGAAGGCTACCCTCCCCGGGCCCATGATGCGGGCGGCCGCCACCGAGACGTTGGCCGCGGTCCCGCCGGAGACCCGCTGTATCTCCCTGACGGGGACCTCCTCGCCGGTGCGGGGGAGCCTATCCATGAATAGGTTGATGTCCCAGTTGATGGCGCCGCAGCAGATGAGGTCCACCATGCTCAGCTCACGCCCCTGACGACCCTGTCCATGACGAGCCCCAGGAACCTCTCCCCGTCGACGGAGACGCAGACGTCGACGTTCATCTCTTCGGGGTCCGCGGGGCGATGGAAGCGCCTCTTGACCACGGTCTGACCCCTGGAGAGCTCGCTCACGCACTCAACGTCCACCCTGTGCCTCTCCACACCGACTATGTCGGGCGCGAGGACCGCGGCCACGGCTATCGGGTCGTGGAGGCTGGCGTACCCCCTCCTCATGACGTTCCCCCTGTAGAGATCCGCCACGAGCCCCGCCCGTTCGGTTCCAAGCCCGTCGATCTCGCCGTGCATCTCCTTTGACATCTGGTTTGACGGGTCGGTGGTCACGTCGAGGCCCACGGCAGTCAGCGGGACGCCCGAGTCGAAGACGACCTGGGCGGCTTCGGGGTCGTGCCAGATGTTGAACTCCGCCACCGAGTTGACGTTCCCCTTCCCGTAAGGGGTGAGACCGAAGGCCCCGCCCATGATCACCACCCTCTCCAGCTGCTCCACGATCCTCGGCCTCGCAAGGACGGCCGCGGCGATGTTCGTGAGGGGGCCCACAGGTATCAGGGTCAGCTCCCCCTCGTACTCATCCGCCTTCTGGAGGATGACCTCCACGGCCGTCCGCGAGTCGAGCCGGAGCCTGGGCTCAGGGAGGACCGCCTCCCCGAGGCCGGTGTCCCCGTGGACGCTCCTGGCGTCCCTGGAACCCCTCAGCATCGGCTTCACGGCTCCAGCTGCGACGGGTACGTCGTCCACGCCCAGGAACTCGAGGAGCTTAAGCGCGTTGACGCTTCCCTGTTCGAGGCTGACGTTTCCCACGACGATGGTCACTGCCTCCACATTCAGCTCGGGGGAGGCGAACGCCAGGAGTATCGCCAGTGCGTCGTCCACCCCGGGGTCAGTGTCGATTATGATGTGTTCCATTGCCTTCGACTGATCATGGGTGATTAAATAAATAAGCCTGTGAGGGTGAGGATGCACGTGATGGAGCTCAGGGACGTCTACAGGGCCAGGAGACGCATATCAGGGCACGTCAGGGAGACCCCTCTCGACGGATCCGCGTTCCTCAGCGACCTGTCCGGGGGAGAGGTCAGGCTCAAGCTGGAGAACCAGCAGCTCACGGGCTCGTTCAAGGTGAGGGGCGCCCTCAACAAGATGCTGAAGCTCTCACCCGAGGAGAGGGCGAAAGGGGTGGTCACCGCCTCGGCTGGAAACCATGCCCAGGGAGTGGGCCACGCGGCCCGGATCCTCGGCGTCGACGCGACCATTGTGGTGCCCTCGAACACGCCCATGATCAAACGGGAGGCCATCGAGCGCTACGGAGTCAGGCTCATCGTGCACGGTGACGAGTATATGGAGGCCGAGACTCACGCCAGGGAACTCGAGAGGGATGAGGGACTGGTCTTCGCGTCAGCCTACAACGACCTCGACATCGTGGCGGGCCAGGGGACCATCGGCCTCGAGGTGGCTGAAGCCTGGCCGGAGATCGACGTCGCCATCGTCCCGCTTGGGGGCGGAGGGCTGATATCCGGCGTCGGATGTGCCCTCAAGGGGATAAACGCTGAGGTCGAGGTCATCGGCGTCCAGTCGGTGGCCTCCCCCGTGATGTACGAGAGCATCCGTGAGGGGCGTATCGTCGAGATGAAGCTGGGTGACTCCGTGGCGGAGGGGCTCCACGGTGGCATCGAGGAGGGCTCGGTCACGTTCGACCTCTGCAGGAGGTACGTGGACGAGATAATCCTGGTGCAGGAGGAGACGATCCTGGAGGCCATGGGAAGGCTCCTGAAGCACCAGCACCAGGTCGTAGAGGGAGCCGGGGCCGTGGGGGCGGCGGCCATCATGGAGGACCCGCAGCGGTTCAAGAACAGGAGGGTAGGCGTAGTCGTCAGCGGGGGCAACGTCGAAGCCGACCTCCTGAGGGAGGCTCTCAGTAAAGTTTAGATTAGATCGAAGAGAACTCCAAGGAAGAGCTGTCGCCCAATGAAGAGGATAATCGTCGAGGCCGTCGAGTGCGCCGGGTGCAGGGTCTGCGAATTGGCGTGCTCCTACGTCCACGAGGGGAAGTTTAGCCCGAGCCTCTCCCGCATCACCGTCATCAAGGAGGACAAGCACGGCCTCGACTACCCCCTCTACTGCCGCCAGTGCCAGTCATGCCCCCCCATATCCACGTGCCCCACGGGAGCCCTCTCCAGGACCGAGGGGGGCACTGTCGCTGTCGACCAGGAGGCATGTATAGGCTGCGGCAGCTGCGTGACGGCGTGCAACTATGACGCAATCAAGCTTGACGCCTCCTCGAGGCCCCTCATCTGCGACCTCTGCGGAGGCGAGCCGGAGTGCGTCAGGAGGTGTCCGACAGACGCCCTCAGATACGTGGAGTCCTGTGTGTTCACCGAGACCCTTGAGGACGCCTTCGCCAGGCTGAGAATGGAGTGGAACATAGATGACTGAACTCGGCGGCTACGCGGGCAAGATCCTCAGTATCAACCTCACCAAGAGGGAGGCCAAGACTGTCGACCTCGACAAGAGTCTGGCGTTCCAGTTCCTGGGAGGCAGGGGCTTTAACTCGAAGCTGCTCTACGAGGCGGTTGGCCCGGACACTGATCCCCTCGGCCCCGAGAACATGCTCATGTTCGCCACAGGGCCCCTCGTGGGCACCATGTTCCCCACGGCCAGCAGGTTCAACATCTCTGCCAAGTCACCCCAGACCGGCATCCTGGGAGACACCAACGCGGGGGGCCACCTCGCCTCCGAGATTAAGTTCGCGGGGTATGACCAGATAGTCCTCGAGGGGAGGAGCAGCAGCCCTGTCTACGTATACGTGAACGACGGAGAGGTCGAGTTCAAGGACGCCACCCACATGAGGGGCAAGGACGTCTACGAGACCGACGACATCATCAAGGACGACCTGGGGGACAGGAGGGTCCAGACGGCCATCGCTGGACCGGCGGCTGAGAACGGGGTGAGGTTTGCCGGGGTCTTCGCGAACCTGATGAGGGCCGCCTCCCGGACGGGGATGGGCACGGTGATGGCGTCGAAGGGCGTCAAGGCCCTGGCGGTCCGCGGGACGGGCTCCATCGAGGTTGCCCACCCGCGGAGGTTCGAGAGGCTCGTCGACGAGATTGTTGTGGAGATCCGTAACCACGAGCAGTACGAGGGCCGAAGGAGGATGGGGACGACCCGGATACTCCTCATGGCCAACGCCATGGGCTTCCTGCCCACCCGCCACTACACAGCGGGCTCCTTCGAGCACGCCGAGGAGGTGAGCGGGGAGAGGCTGGCCGAGGAGTTCAACGTCAAGAGCAGGGGCTGCTTCGCCTGCACCATCCCCTGCAGCAGGTTCTACGTCGTCAGGGAGGGCAGGTTCGCGGGGCTCTACGGGGAGGGCCCCGAGTACGAGTCCCAGGGTTCCCTCACCTCCCGCACCGGGAACAGGGAGCTGGAGCTGGCTCTCAAGGCAAACGACATGTGCAACAGGCTGGGAATGGACGTCCTGACCGTCAGCGAGTGCATCTCATGGGCCATGGAGCTCTACGAGAGGGGCATGCTCACCAGGGAGGAGACGGACGGCCTCGATCTCTCCTGGGGGAACGGGGAGGCCATGCTCACCCTCATAGAGAAGATTTCGATGCGTGAGGGATTCGGAGACATCCTCGCCGACGGAACTAAACCCGCAGCAATGAAGCTGGGGAAGGGGATGGACCTCACGATGCAGGTGAAGGGCCTTGACCTCATCATGGCCGACCCCAGGGGGCTGAAGGGCTTCGGCCTAGGCTACGCGGTGGCCAGCAGGGGCGGGGATCACCTGAGGAGCGAGCCCTTCCTGGAGCTCAACGACGACCCCAAGATAGGGGAGGAGATGTTCGGGGTCCCAGAGGCCACGCTGCGCCTGGCGGACAAAGGGAAGGGGAAGCTCATCTCCTACTTCGAGGACTGGAACGCCGTCATCGACGCCCTGGAGCCCTGCAAGAACATAATGCAGAACATGGAGATCCTCACATTCGACAGGGCCTCGGAGGTCATCGAGGCGACCACGGGGATGAGGATGACGCCCGCAGAGGTGAGGCTCGTGGGCGCTCGCATCGTCAACATAGAGAGGGCGTTCAACGTCAGGGAGGGGATACGGCGGAGGGACGACAGCCTTCCCCGCAGATTCAGGGAGGAGCCCCTCGAGGAGGGCGCCAGCAGCGGGACGGTGTTCGACCAGGAGCCCATGCTCGATGAGTACTACTCCGAGCGCGGCTGGGACCTCGAGACGGGGGTCCCCAGGAGAGAGACCCTTGAGGGGCTTGGTCTCTCGAAAGTGGCGTCGGAGCTAGGCAGAATAGAATAAAATGGGGGGTCGCCGGACCCATCCGAGTGCCCAGCGAAGCTCCGGTATTTATATCTTCAGCAGCTTGGCGGCGTTCCCCCAGAGGATCTTTTCCTTATCGCCATCGCTGATGTCCAGCCTCTCTATCCTCCCCACGGCGTTTGCCAAGTCGCCTATCTGGTGGGGGTGGTCACTCCCCAGGACTATCTTCTCGACCCCCGAGAAGGCGATGGCCGACTCCAGGTTGTCCTGGTCGTAGATGATGGAGTCCATCCAGATCCTCTTCAGATAGTTCTCGGGAGGCTCCGAGATGTTCTCCTTGCACTCGGGGTAGGCCTTGTAGCCGATGTCTATCCTCCCCCTGAGGTAGGAGAAGACCCCTCCGAGGTGGGAGGCCACCAGCTTGAGGTTCGGGAGCCTGTCCAGCATGCCGCTGAAGACCATCCTGAGGATGTTGAGGGTCGTGTCCACGCCGAAGCCGAGTATCGGGACGAGCCTGTAGTCGCCCATCCACGTGGAGTTCATGGGCGACGTGGGGTGGATGAAAAGGGGGACGTCGAGCTTCACCGCCTTCTCGTAGACGGGCATGAGCTCGGGGAGGTCCAGGGGCCTCCCGCCCACGTTGGTCATCAGTGTGCCCCCCTTGAGGCCGCACTCCTTCACGGCTCGCTCCAGCTCCTCCGCCGAGGCCTCAGGGTCCTGAAGAGGAAGGGCCGCGAGGGCGACGAACCTGTCGGGGTGCTCCTCGCAGACCTCCCTGAACCCGTCGTTCGCCAACCTCGCGAGCCTGATCCCCCTCTCCGGGGCCTCCCTCTCCACGCTGGGGGTCGTCAGCGTGAGGACCTGCATGTCGACGCCGCACCGGTCCATGGCCTTCAGCCTATCCTCGATGACGACGTGGGGGCCCACCACTATGTTGTAGTCTCCCTCGTAGTGGACGAGGAGCCTGCTCTGGTCGTCTGTCTCGACCCGCGCGTAGCCCTCCCCCCTACTCAGCTCGTCCATGTATCCCTTAGGGTAGAAGTGATTATGGAAGTCTATGTTCACGGCTTGATCTCCTTGACCTCAGATGTTGGCAGGATATAAAAGCCGGGTGGGCATGTACAGGTGCCCAATCTGGAAATCGGCTTCAATATATTTATAAAGGAGTATTATTCCACCCTAGAAATTGGGTGAAGATTGACCATGCCAAAATGCGAAATTTGCGGTATGGAGGCCATCAAGGTGACTGAGTGCTCCCAGTGCGAGTGCAAGTTCTGCGACGAATGCGGGGATATTAAGGGGAAGCTCTGCTACGACTGCGTAGGATGGGAAGACGAGGCTGACGACGAGAGCGATGCCGACGTCGACGACTGGGACGACGGATGGGACGACAACAAGCCCAACTAGACAGAAATCACCACTCATAAGCCGATAGCATTTTTCTCATTTAACCGCTAACCTAGAGGGAAGTCCGGTTACCATAGGAAAGATTCTTTACATCCTACTGAGTTATTCCTTGAGTCAATGGCAGAACATGGTTCCCCGGGACGCGTGAGCTTCGGACTAGGGGACGCCCTCAGACTGGGATACGACTACATCAAGAAGCGGCGTGACCGGGCGCTCATCAACATCTCATCGATCGCCCTGGGGATCGCCTTCCTCTCAACGCTCCTCTTCACAGACTCCTTCTACAGGGCGTTCATCGCAGCGGGGGGAGCCCACCTGAGCATAGAGTCCTACCAGTACTGGCTTATGTTCGTCGCCCTCATCGTCTCCGTCGTCGGGATCACGAACGCGGTCCTCATCGCTGTCTACGAGCGGTACCGGGAGATCGGGACCCTGAAGTGCATAGGGGCCATGGACAGGCACATCCTCCTCCTCTTCCTCGTGGAATCCCTCATCCAGGGAGGGATCGGCGGCATACTAGGGTTCTTCCTGGGAATCATCGGAGCCCTCATATCCACAGGAGGCACAACTGGCTTCGATATCATCCTCAAGGTCCCTGCAACCGAGATCCTGATCCTCTTCCTGGGATCGACGTTTCTCTCGATATTCCTCTCAGTGATTGCGACCATCTACCCCGCGCGCCATGCTGCCAAGCTCAACCCCGTGGAGGCACTTAGATATGAGCTTTGACATGATAATCCAGCTTGAGGACCTGACCCGTCACTACGAGATGGGCGGAGTCCAGATAAAGGCCCTGGACGGCGTCGACATAGAGATCAACAGGGGGGAGTACCTCTCCATCGTGGGCCCTTCTGGGTCAGGGAAGACCACACTGTTCAACCTCGTAGGCGGCCTCGACCGGCCGACCAGGGGGAAGGTCTACATCGACGGCGTCGACATCTCCCAGCTTGACGCCTACGAGCTCGCCTGGCTCAGGTGCCGGAAGATAGGCTACATCTTCCAGACGTTCAACCTGATACCCGTCCTCACAGCCCTGGAGAACGTCTCGCTGCCCACCGTCTTCGCCGGCGTGCCCAGGGACGAGGGGCTCGAGAAAGCCCAGAAGCTCCTGACATCCGTGGGCCTCGGGGAGAGGGTCCACCACAGGCCCGGGGAGCTCTCCGCAGGGCAGCAGCAGCGGGTGGCCATCGCCCGTGCCATGGCGAACGACCCGGCGATAATCTTGGCGGATGAGCCCACCGGGAACCTGGACCTGAACACCGGGATGGAGATCATCGACCTCCTCCACGGGCTCAACAGGACCCGGGGGATGACCCTGATAGCGGCCACCCACGACCTCAAGATGATCACCGCCAGCGACCGCGTGGTCTGGATGCGGGACGGCGCAATAGAGAAGATCGAGAGAGGCTGAGAAGTCAGTCCTTCCCGGACCCGATGACCCTGGTCTGGCTGGTGCTCCACCTCATGATTATCATCCTCACCATGGATCCCACCTCGTGGGACCACTGCCGCTCCCCCAATGAAGACATCTTCACCTCCACCTCCTTCTCTCCGTTCTCCGTGATGATCAGCGTGTTCCGGGTGTAGAGCTCCCCGACGGTGGGGCTTGCTGAGGAGTAGACGAAGGAGATATTCAGCGCCTTGCCATCCTCGTAGACCTTAATCATCGAGGTCTTCTTCGTCATGTCCGTCTCCAGCGCCCTCAGCTCCCCCAGAACGTACTCCTTGAAGTAGGGGACCTGCTCGGGGAGGAGCCTGACGGGCATCGCGATCTCCCAGGGCCTGAACACCCCCTCCTTCTCCCCCGAGATCCTCCACCGCCTCTGGAGGGACGGGGTGATCACCGTGGAGCTCCTGAGCGAGGCGACGGCCCCCATGACGACCGCCGTCATGGCGATACCGATGGAGGCCAGGCTCCAGAAAGCGGAGACCTTCTGCTCGACCTCCAGCGCCACGCCGAACAGGGACATCCCCTTGTACAGGACCATCCCCATGAGGTAGCCTATCCCGCCCCCCGTAAGGCCGATTATGGAGGCCTCCGCCACGAAGATGGTGCCGATCTGGGAGGGGTTGAGGCCCACCGACGAGAGGATGTGGATCTCCTTCCTCCTCTCGTACATCGAGTTTAGCATCGTGACCACGACGTTGAGGACGACGATCGTCCAGGGGACTATCAGGGGGAGCCCCTTCCCCTCAAGGTAGCTACCCATCAGGGCCACGTGGACCCCGGCCTCCGAGGCGGACCACGCCCAGTATCCCCTCTCAAGGGCGAGCCTCTCCGCGAGGACGCCCACGTCGACGCCCTCGTTGACGGACACGTCTATCCTGGAGACCCTGACGAGGGGAAGGTTCATCGCCGTCGTCAGGTCGAGGAGGACTATCTCGTCTGTCTCGCAGCGCACGATTTGGTACATAGGTTGCTCCTCCGGGGGGTTAATGTTCTCCTCCTTCCCGGGTAGGTAGCTCGAGCCGTCGAGGTCCCTCAACGCCCAGATGGAGGCGTCGTCGAAGACTCCCTCAAGCACCAGCTCCATGCCCCCCAGGAGGAGGGTTTCGCCGACGTCAACATCAAGTGTGTCTCGGAGATCCTCCGAGATGACGACCCCTCCCTCCGAGGGGAGCTGCCCCTCCTCGAGCACCGAGCTGAGGCCCAGGACATTGTCCTCAAGGTCGGAGTCGAAGCCCACGACGCCGTATATACGCACCCCGTTCAATGTGGTGACGGGTCGGATAGAGGGAAGGTTCTCGACCTTTTGCGAGGCAAGTGCGACCTCGGGCTGCCTTATGAGCCATTCCAGGCTCACGCCTCCCTCCGGGAGGAACGCGGGGGTCTCGAAGGAGTAGCCTGCAGTACGGAGCAGGACCCCGTTCACAGGAGTGGGGGCCGCTGAGATCCTCCTGACGAGGAGGTCGTGGGTCTCGGAGAAGGAGGTAAGGGTCACGAAGCTCATGACAAGCACCGTAATCGAGATCAGCGTGAGCAGGAACCTGAGACGCCGGCGCCTGATGCTCCTCTTCGCCATGGAGAAGATGGGGACCAATATGTTACGCAGTGGCACCATCCCCCTCCTGCTCGCGCCCTTCATCCAGCGGGGCAGGAGGATCGCTAGGAACAGGGATCCAATGAGGGAGAGCACCCCCGCCTGGAGGAAACCCATGAACGGGACAAGGGCGCTGCCAGGGTACGCCACGTAGAGGACGGCGAGGAAGCAGGCGTAGACGGCGGCGCTCCCCAGGATCTTCGTGGGGTCGCTGTTCGTGAGGAGGAAGGCAATCGTCGTGGAGGTCAGGGCCAGGAACACGACGATTATGTAGACCGACGAGGTCGCGTCGGCCTGCATGTTGATTATCCGAGCTCTGACCTGGGCGAGATCGATGTAGCTCATCTTGGAGAAGCCGAAGCTCTCGACGTATCGACCGGCGGAGAGGAGTGACTGTGCGTCGGAGAAGGCACCCTCCGCTGTCGCCGTCGTGCTCCTCTCCTTCACCATGTAGAAGCCCTTCTCCACCATGTAGTCGATTCTGGCCTTCACCTCGTCCATCAGGGTGGAGACGATCTCGAGGTTGAAGCCAATGGAATAGGAGCGGACGTCCAGTGAAGCGAGTTCCCCCTTGCCAAGGGTCCTACTCCTATGCTCATCTACCTCGAAGGAGTAGACCTCCATCCTTACAACGAGGATCGAGGAGTTGACCTCCAGAATGAATGGCTTGCCGGCAGGGACAATGAGGTGACTGGACTCCAGATCCAGGAAGTAGCTCTGACCCCTCTCATGGGAGCCGTAGAGAATGGGAACACCGTACTGCATCATCAGCCCCCCCGAATCCGGTTCCAGGACCGCGTAGAGCAGGTTCTCAGGGATGCTGTTGGAGAAGACGAACTGGACATCCCCCTCCAGGAGTAGCGAGGCCCCGGGCCTCAGTGTGATGACCGCCCCCGGCTCCAGGAGATCCGCGAACTGGACCCACACGGGCAGATAATCCACCCCAGGCGTGGAGGGGTCGTCAGCGTAGACCGAGACATTGTACCCGGTGACAGCCTCGTATTCGAGCTCGAAGAAGCCCTCAGCATCAGTGAGCGCCGATGTGAAGTGCTTCCTCCCGAACCAGAGGGAGACCTTCGCGCCCTCTACAGCAACCCCGTCCTCGTCCACAACTGTCCCCGTGACGAATGACTGAGAGTACGAGGGAATGGAGAATAGGAGGGACGAGGCGAGCGCGCTCAGAAGTATAAGCAGGAGTAGAGCCTTGACGGGGTCTTCCCTACCGTTTGAACATTCGCGCGCGCTCAACGTCCCGATTCCTCTTGAACCTACACTCCGTTATAACTATCTTCCCAAGTAATCTCAAGTGCACCCTTAAAAATTATAGCAGTGAAACGCCCCCCGGTGGGTAGTAAGATGTTTAAACAGAGTGATCTCTTGTTGCCATGAGGAGCCATGAGCGTCGAGAGGAAGGTGCTATACCTTAAGCCAGGAGCGAAGGCCACAGCAGGCCTCATCGAGGCCGTAAGCGAGAGGGGAAGGGAGGGCGACCTGAAGAGCGTGGTGGTGGCCAGCACCAATGGCAAGACAGCCATCAAGCTGGGGGAGGCCCTTAAGGACGTGGCGGAGGTCATCAGCGTGACCGAGTTCACCTACTCGGATGACGTAAAGAAGAGCATGAAGAAGCTGGGGATAAAGGCCGTCGAGAAGGCCGACCTCCCCATCCAGGACCGCAGGGGGATGCGCGAGGCACTGATGCTCTTCGGGGCAGGGGTCAAAGCGTCGCTGGAGGTGGCCTCCGTGGCCGCCGAGAAGGGGCTGGTGGAGGGAAACGTCATAGCCGTGGCCGGTACCAAGGGAGGTCTGGACACGGCTCTAGTTGTGAAGCCGTCGCATCCAGACGATTTCAATAACCCCGACCCGTCGAAGCGGATGGCGGTGCTTGAGTTCCTGGCTCTGCCTAGGCAAGGCTGAGGGCTTTGAGGATAAAGATATCGACGTCAGCCACCGGAGAGGTCTACACGGAGCTGACCGACGAGAACCCAGCGACAGCCAAGGCCATCTGGGAGGGCCTCCCAATAGAGGGGAGGGCGAACACATGGGGAGACGAGATCTACTTCTCAATCCCCGTGGAGGTCGGGGCCGAGAATCCCAAGGAGGTCGTCGAGATGGGGGACCTAGGGTACTGGCCCCCGGGGAGCGCCTTCTGCATCTTCTTCGGCAAGACTCCAGCTAGCAGGGGGGATGAGATCAGGCCCGCCAGCCCCGTGAACGTGTTCGGGAGGGTAACCGGCGACCCCGAGGTCTTCAAGAAGGTCAGATCGGGCGAGAGGGTGACCCTGAAGAGGGCCTAGCCACCCTGAGCTAGCTGTATCTTTTTCAAGAGGTGCCTGTGGAGATCCGCGATGATCTTCATGTTCGTGGAGATGGCGATTACAGGGCCGTGTTCCTTGGTCCAGAAGTCCAGGTCTATCGGTCCACGGAAGTCAGGCTCCGGATGATCAGGGGTCTCGGCTTTGAGCAGGCGGAGATGCCTCTCCATGGCATCCATGGTCACGAGCCCTTTCCTAGTGCAGAGGCCGTATACGTTCGGGAACAGCCTGTTCAGGGAGAACAAGCCCGGGGTCTCCAGGACGGTGTACCTGTGGGGCTCCTCGAAGGCCTCGGGGTAGACGTGGGAGACGGCGTTCCAATAGTCTATGAGTAGGTCAGCGAGCTCCTTCACCTTCATCCCCTCGAAGACCTTTTCCTTCAGGATCTCGACGACGCTTCGGATCATGGTCTTGTCACGTAGGATATGCTCCTCGCGCCTAGGCTCGGCGACCCTCTGGATGCGGCCGTGCCAGGGGGAGGCCGGCTCCTCGCAGAGGTAGTCAACGACCTCGGCGGCGAGGCCCCGCTGGACCCCTATCTTCCCCTCGAGGTCGTAGAGCCAGTCGGTTCCCCGCTCCCAGAGCATACGCTGGAGGTGCCTGTATGCGAGTTCCGTGGGGACTCCCCGCTGCCGGCGGTTGACTATGTAGAAGAGCATGAGCTCGTCGAACCGTTCGGGGAGCTGGAGTATGGAGACGACGACGGGATACTGCTCAAAGTCCGCGTTCCTCTCGATGGCGCGCTTTAATCCCTCGACCCTGTGCTGGCCGTCTATGAGCCAGAGCCTCTCCTCGCCGATGTCGAGCTCCCCCAGGCTGCACCAGCCGAAGTCCTCGTCCTCCTCGAAGCTCAGCTCCCCCCGGACGTTGAGGAGGATGGAGGAGGGGAAGCAGCCCATCTCCTTGATGAGGTACCTGACGATGGAGCCCCGCCTCTCGCTGAAGCGGCGCTCCTCGGGGACCCGCTGGTAGCCCCCGGGGTTCTCCGTCGTCCAGCGGTCTATGGCGTACCTGTCGATGAGGTCAAGGGCGGCCAGCGTGGATATGAATACCCTGACGCCCTCCTTCCCCCCTCTCTGATTGATCCTGAATGCCTTGACCCTCATAGTCTCTCGAAGATTATATGCTATATGAAGATAAAACTAACTGTGTCCGACAGCCTTAAAATCATAAAGCCGAATCTTGCGATGTCGAGAGATGGGTGACCCAGCTGCCTACGTCCGCATCATGCGCCCCGTGAACTCCCTCATGATGGGCTTCGCGGTCCTAGTGGGGGCCGTGATAGGCGGGGGTAGCGGGATCCTCGGGTCCACGGCGTATCTCGCCCTCGCCTTCGTCACAGGATTCGCCTTCACGGGGAGCGCCATGGCGATAAACGACTACTACGATAGGGAGATCGACGCGATAAACGAACCCCAGAGACCAATCCCCAGCGGCGCCATGACCCCGAATGAGGCACTCGCCGAGTCTCTCGTGCTGAGCGCCGTCGGATTCGCCGCCTCATGGGGGACGGGGCTGAACAGCCTTGCGCTAGCTGTGGTCGCCTGGGTCACGATGATGTACTACGCCACTGCCGGGAAGAAGACTGGGCTTCTGGGGAACTTCCTGGTGAGTCTCTGTGTCGCCCTCCCCATAATCTATGGTGGAGTGATGACGGGGAGCAGTGGTCTCTGGGGAGCCCTCCTCTTCGCATCCATCGTCTTCCTCACCAACACCGGCAGGGAGATCACGAAGGGGATAGTGGACATAGAGGGGGATAGGCAGAACAACGTGAGGACTGTAGCCGTGGGCAGCGGGGCTGCGGTAGCGGCATGGGCGTCCATTCTCTGTTACGTCTCGGCCGTCGTCATCTCATGTGTCCCGGTCTACTATGGGATTGTCACCTTCTGGTATGTTCCCTTCGTCGCGGTCACAGACCTGGGGCTGGTCTACCTCTCGTACTCGCTGATGAGGGATCATGGGCGTGAGAACAGTAGGCAGGTTAAGAACGGTGTGCGGATCATGATGATGTGCGGGCTCGTGGGGTTCCTCCTGGGTAACCTGCTCTGAGGTTACCTTGAGGAGAGGGCTATCCTCTCGACCTCTAGCTTCCTCCGGATGGAGAAGGCGTTCTGGTCGTTGTTGGCCGCCCCGATGAGCTGGGTGGCGAGTATCTCCTCGAGGGTGAGGCGGTTGCTGAACGTGGACTCCCTGATGCCCCTGACGATGTACCTCAGCGCGAGGTCTATCCTCCGCTGGGGGGAGATGTCGACGGCGAGGCGATAGACGACCCCTCCATAGCCGATGCGGGTCGTATCCTCGTTGGGGGCGGAGTTCTCGACGGCCCTGACCAGGGTCTCAACGGGGTTCCGTCCCGACCTGAGGTTTATGATCTTGAACGCGTTCCTTACGACGCTGGTGACGCGGGACTTGTCACCCCCGCTGCCGCCCGGCCTCATGAGGCTGTTGATGAGCCGCTCGACGATGTTCATGTCAGACTTGCGGAACCTCCGTGCCTCATGACGTCCGCCGGTGTGGGGCAGGTAGATGGGATCTAGGTTGAGGTACCGCTCAAGGCCGATGTCCCTGACAGTGATACCGTCAAAGCTCCACTCTCCGAAGAGCATGGGCGACTCAGTTGAAGGCTGGCTCATACAATCACATCAAGCGTTCAATCAAAAGTTGTTTAGCGCATGGGCTTCTGGGCCTTCCCCAGCACCAGGAGCCTCAGGGGGACGCCGTTTACGGAGCTGACCTTGAAGCGGACTCCCGGGATGTCGCCCATGGACCTAGCGCGGGGCCCATGGATCCCCTCGATCATGACCTCGTCGTGCTCGTCGACGTAGTTGAGGGCCCCGTCTCCGGGGAGGAACGCGGTTGCGAGGCGTCCGTTCTTGATGATCTGGACCCTGACGCACTTCCGGATGGCAGAGTTGGGCTGCTTGGACTCGATGCCGACCTTCTGGAGGACGATCCCCCTTCCCATAGGGGCGCCTTCGAGGAGGCCCTTCTTGTCGGTCCTGCGCTTCAGGCGTAGCACGTAGTCCTTGCTCTTGAGGCGCATCTTCTTCCGCACCTGCTTGAGCCTTCGCGCGGCATACATCCCGTTTGCCATGTGTTTATCCGGTAAGCCGTCCACTGTGTCAGGTTTAAACTTTACGCATTCTAGCGAAGAGGCATAAATGAAGACGATTGGAGGAGTAGAGATCGAATAATCTCGCATGAATAAGTTGTTGGGAGGAAGAGGAGCTGATTTTTCGGTTATATTGAACCGTACGTCCTTAGGACCATCTGGAACATCGTGTGATGGGCTATCTCGTCGTCTCGAATCGTCTTGAGGAGCTCCCGCAGGACTCGACTACTTGAAGGTTTCATTATTTCAGATATCTGCTTGCCCAACTCCTCTTCTATGACCACGTGATCCTCCAAGACCTCACGGACTTGGTCCACCTCCCTCTTAAAGGCCTCATTCGACGGCACCGCCTGCTCATGGGAGAGGATCTCAATGATGTTCTTCAGCAACTTGCCGTGCTTCTCGGTGTCCAGTGTGATGTTCAGAAGAAGCAGCTTGAGGGGGGCATACGTCAGGTCGGCCACGACTCCCCGGAGCTTCTCACCGAGCTCCTCTTCAGCCTCTTTCTGTCTCAAGATCACATCGTATAGTTCCTTGTTTAGCTGAGTCAACCCTTGATCAACTACTATATCGGTCCAGTATTTCCTCTCATAGAGATGGAGCCCCACGAGAAGGACCACGTAACCAGCGACCATGATGGGAAACAGGTTCAACGCTCCACCGAAGAAGGAGGTATACGTTCCGACGATGTACATGATCGTGCCCCATATGAAGACGACCGTCGCTACCAGCTTGCTCTGATTTATAGTTAGTTGGATCAACTTGGACAACTCATACTTCTACGTGAGAATAAAAAGATTATACGCATCAAACTATGCACAGGCAGGACGAAGATCCTCTGTCCCATGTAGTTCTAGAGCTTTTTTCCATACTTTACCTCATCTCGTAATGGATATCGCACCTGCAACACGGGAAAAAAGGGCTGAAAACGGTAACTTACTCGATGACTTCAGGGTAGAAATCTACTTTATTTCCCTCTTTTCCTACTTGGAACAAAGCTTTTTATTTCGCATACTATGTTTCAGTGGTAGGAGATATACAAAAATGAGTGGTAGAGAGAAACCACACCTTAACCTGATCATCATTGGACACGTAGATCACGGTAAGAGCACAAGCATAGGCCACCTATTCTATGACGCCGGAGCCGTCAGCGAGAAGACCATCAAGGACTTCGAGGCGGAGGCAAAGGCCCTCGGCAAAGAGTCCTTCAAGTACGCCTGGGTCCTCGACAACCTCAAAGAGGAGAGGGAGAGGGGCCTGACGATCGACCTAGCTTTCTACAAGCTGGAGTCGGACAAGCACTTCTTCACCGTCATCGACTCGCCGGGCCACAGGGACTTCGTCAAGAACATGGTCACGGGAGCCAGCCAGGCCGACGGGGCCGTCCTCTTCATCTCCGCCAAGCGGGGTGAGTACGAGGCGGGAACCAACCCGGGAGGCCAGACCAGGGAGCACGCCTTCCTGGCCAGGACCCTCGGGGTCAACCAGCTGGTGGTCGCCGTCAACAAGATGGACGACCCGTCCGTGGACTGGGGCGAGCAGAGATACGAGGAGGTCAAGGACGGCATGACACGGCTGCTGAAGATGGTGGGATACAACACCGACAAGATAAAATTCGTCCCCACATCAGGCTGGACAGGCGACAACCTCTACAACAAGAGCGACAAGATGCCATGGTACAAGGGGCCCACGATACTGGAGGCCCTCGACGAGTTCGAGCTGCCCCCGAAGCCCGTTGGCAAGCCCCTCAGGATCCCCGTGCAGGAGGTCTACTCCATACGGGGCGTCGGAACCGTCCCAGTGGGGAAGGTCGAGACGGGCACTCTGAAGCTAAACGACGACCTCATCTTCCTGCCCAGCGGGGAGTCGGGCAAGTGCAACACCATCGAGACCCACTACACACGGTTGGATTCAGCCGGTCCGGGCGACAACATCGGCTTCAACACCAAGGGCATACCCAGGGACAAGATCAAGAGGGGAGACGTCGCAGGTCACCCGAGCGACCCGCCGAAGGTCGCCAAGTCTTTCACCGGGAGGATCTTCATCATACACCACCCGACAGCCATAGCCGTAGGCTACACCCCGGTGCTCCACATACACACAGCGCAGGTGGCGGTCAGATTCGACGCCCTCCTCACCAAGATCGACCCGCGTAGCGGTCAGACGGTCGAGGAGAACCCCGGCTACCTTAGAACCGGGGACGCCGCCATCGTCAGGTTCGTGCCGCTGCAGCCCACGGCGCTGGAGGTCTACACTGACTTCCCGCAGCTGGGCCGCTTCGCCCTCAGGGACATGGGGACGACCATCGGCGCGGGCGTGGTGCTGACAGTAGAGGAGTGACCCCCGGGGGGGTTCAACCCTCTCCATACGTAATGCTTAAGTGAGACGCTCAGGTCAAAGGGATGCGTTCAAGATGGTCAAGCGGGCCAGGATAAAGCTGACGAGCACAGACACCGACAAGCTTGGCGAGGTCTGCCAGGAGATCAAGGACATCGCCAAGAAGACAGGTGTCAAGATAGTTGGCCCCATACCTCTCCCGACGAAGAAGCTTGTGGTCCCCACGCGGAGGACCCCCTGCGGCGACGGGAGCAACACCTGGGACCGCTTCGAGATGAGGGTGCACAAACGCCTCATCGAGGTGGACGCCCGGGAGCGGGTGATGCGGAGCATCATGAGGATCCGGGTGCCCAACGAGGTCTACATCGAGATGGAGATCCGCTGAGCCGTCCATAGCTCAATCATCCCAATTCTATACACAATTTCTTTTTATTAGAAACCATTCTCCGCGCCCGCTAGGCGAGACTAGGCCCAGAGGATTATCAGGGCGAAGTTGTGGAGGGCGGCTCCCAGCCTGGCCGCGCCGAAGATGAGGGGGAACAGGAGCATGACCTTCCTGCCGTCGAGGCGGGTCTTCCTGATGAAGAGGGCGGGTATGGCGATGGCTACGGAGAGCATGAAGGCGTCGAAGGGGAGCCAGAGGTTGTTACGGGCGAGGTTCACCGTGAACTGGTTGAACTCCCAGATCATGGGGTTCAGCAACCCTATCCGGGTTGAGAGGTGATCTAGGGCTATGCCTAGGGCTACTAGCCTGTAGGCGATCCCCTCTATGTTCCCTGGTATCCTCAACGCTCAGCGTGGACTATCGAGGGAATAATTAAAACGATTCTGGGGCCCAAGGAGGGAGCCGTTTTCCAGTTCACAAACATGGATCCGGAGAATCTACTTGAGGTCTATTCCGCCGCAGATTCGGGGACCGAGACGAGGAAGGCGTTTATCAGGGCGCTGAGGAGCATCGAGGCCCCCATGAGCAGCCAGGGGAGCGTCGGGCTGTACTCATAGACGTAACCACCGACCACCGCGCCCAGGATGGATGGGATGGCGAGGACTGCCCCCATCCCGGGTCCGCCTCCTGCGCTCCCCCTCAGGTTGATGACGAGCATGCCCTGGCCCAGGGCGGCCATAACCCGCCCCCTCATCTCCGTGGGGACCATCTGAGCCATGAGGGCGGGGGCCCCCGAGGTGAGGACCGAGTTCGCCGTCGTCAGGGCGACGAAGATGAGGGTGACGTCCCAGAACCCCCTGCTGAAGGGGAAGAGGAGGAGGGGGATGGCGGCGGCTGCCAGGGCTACCGTGAGGGTCCTCTTGGTGCCCATCCTGTCGACGATCATGCCGGCGGGGAGGAGGAGGACGACGTTCACCACCGCCGCGATTAGGAGGACTGTCCCCCACTGGAGCTTGGTCATCCCAAGAGCCTCGACGCTGTAGATCACCCAGTAAGAGGCCATCATGTTGTTGAAGAAGAAGCCAAGCACCAGCATCACGGCGAAGGCCTTCAGCCCCCGGGGGAGCCATGCCAGCACCGCCAGCATGTCCCTGTACGAGTCCACGAGCATCCTGAGGACCCCTGGGCCTCCCTCCCCGCTCTCCTCTCGGGGAGGCTCCTTCAAGAACCTGAGGTTCATGGTGCCGTTGATGATGGCAACTGCGAAGGTCAGGACGTACAGGAACCTCATGGCGGGGACGACGCCATACCTCGTGGTGAGGTACCCCCCGATGTAGGGGGACATTATCCCCACGGCGCTCGGGATCGCCCACCAGAGCGAGTAGGCTAGGCCCCGCTTGTCGGGGGGGATGGAGTCGGCCATGAGGGAGTTTGAGGCGGGGAAGTAGAACGTCATGAGGCCAAGCATGAGGTTCCCCAGGGCGAGGCCCCTCCAGTCCTGGGCGAAGACGTATATGAGCCAGAAGGGGGCGGTGAGGTAGATCGTGACGGCGATGACCTTGATCCTGCTGTAGCGGTGGGCGAGGTAGCCCGCGATGGGGTAGGCGAAGAGGGCGGTGAGGGGGCGGAGGCTGTTGACGATGCCGATCTCCACCATGTTGCCGCCGAGGGCCTGGACGTATAGGCTGAAGAAGGGGAAGGTTATGAACATGGAGAGCTGGCGGAGGGAGTCCCCTATGGTGAAGATGAGGAGGTTTCCCCTCATGACATCCCTGATGGATCTCACAGTCTCACTCTGGGAGGGTGTTACTTGAAGCTATTTCCCGGTAGACGGGCACCGCCTTCGTAGGGGTCCTCTCCTTGGTCTCCCGGTCGACGTTGTAGAGGCCGAACCGCATCTTGTAGCCGTCGGACCACTCGAAGTTGTCCATGAGGGACCAGTGGAAGTAGCCCAGCACGGGGACCCCGTCCTCGATGGCGGCGTGGAGCTGCCCCAGGTGGTCCAGGAGGTATCCGACGCGCCTCTCGTCCTTGGAGTCCGTTATCCCGTTCTCCGTGACGTAGATGGGGCGCCTGTACCTGTCGTAGGCCCAGTTGAGGACGTGCCTGAGGCCGGGGGGGTAGACATCCCAGTTGGAGTCGGTGAGTTCCCCGCCGCCGGGGCCCAACGCGTAGTCGAACCTCGGGTCTCCCCCCTTCACGGCGTGCTTCACCAACCACCTGGTGTAGTAGTTGACGCCTATGAAGTCACAGCCCCGGACCATGTGGGGGCGCTGCTCGTGGGGCTCTATGGTGCCGTCCAGGTTGACGTCGAAGTCCCCTTTCGTTATAGAGTTGAGGAACCACTCGTTGTAGAGGTACTCGACGAACCGGGCGGCCTCGACGTCCCTCGGGTTCCCCGGGTCGGCTGGGTCGAAGTACTGGAGGACACAGACGACTCCGACGGTGGCGGGACCCAGATCCGATGTCGACGTACTATCCCACCTCTTTACCTGGTCGTAGGAGACGACGTGCGCGATGGAGAGGTGGTGTAGGACCGTCATGAAGTGCTCCGGGCTGTAAAGGCCGGGCGGGAACTCGGGGGGGTCCGAGAGGTAGCCGTGCTGCCCCACGATGCGGGCTTCGTTGATGGTCGCGTAGAGGTCGACGAGGTCTCCGAAGGCGCGGGCCGCGTACGCGGTGTACTTGGCGAACTCGACGATCGTGCGCTGGTCCAGCCATCCCCGGAGTGGGGCCGAGTCGACGTCGTCCCTGCATGCGATGGGGTCGTGGAGCCATGAGGGGATGGGCCAGTGGTAGAGTGTGAGCATCACCGTCAGCTCCCGCCTCTTGGCCTCCTGGAGGATCTCCCGGTAGCCCTCCACGGCCTCGGGATCCGTCAGCCCCTGCAGCTCTCGGAGGCCTCCCTCGTTGACCTCTACATGGGAGACGTCTCCGTGCTCATCTCGGGTGACCTCCACTTCGACGCCAGTGGTCGGATTGGGGAAGATGCGGGCCCAATCGATGGAGATCCTGATCGCGTTGTTGCCCAGCTCCTTCTTGGCGAGGCGGAAGTCCTCCTCGTAGAGCTCCCAAGAGCCGGGGCCATCCTCGGGCGTGTCTCCACTCACAATCTTGCGCCTTATGTTCTCGTCGTCGTGGACCCAAGCCCACCAGTCGGAGTCCTTGCTCGGGCTTCCCCTGCCCATCTCGACCTGGAAGGAGGACGTGGCTGTGCCCCACAGGAAGCCCTCCGGAAAACGTTTCGTCAAGGCTTGATCGTATCCAGTTCTGGTTCAGGATGTTTTTAACATCCGCGGGAGCTGTCCCCGAAATATTGTATTGGAATACTTATCCAGAAAACTTATTAACACAATGGGCGTCTTTCAGGGCTGGCAAGGTGAACGGTGTGCCAGGTGACTGTCAAACAGATCCGCGTGTACGCGCCCGCCTCTATTGCTAACCTTGGACCTGGGTTCGACGTTTTTGGTATAGCCCTCGACGGGATAGGTGACACTGTAATCCTAGATGTAATTCCGGAGAGGAGGGTCGAGATCACGGCCTCAGGAGACGGGGCCAACACGATTCCCCTGGAGGCCGAATCGAATAGCGCCGGGGCCGTCGCATTCTACGTCATGGAGAGCCGCGGCCTCGATCACGGTTTCAGGATTCATATTAAGAAGCGGGTGCCCATCGGGAAGGGGATGGGCTCCTCCGGTTCCTCGGCGGCGGCGACCGCCCTCGGGGTGCGTGAGATGCTCGGGCTTGAGCTGTCTCAGAGGGAGTACGTCCACCTGGCGGCCGTGGGGGAGGGGGCCGTCTCGGGGAGCCCCCACGCGGACAACGTCGCCGCGTCGCTGCTGGGGGGGTTCACGATGGTGGGGCATGAGTACGAGGTGATCCGGCTGGATCCTCCCGAAGTGGAGATTGTCGTCGTCCTGCCCGATGTCTACTACGAGAACAAGACGAGGCTGGCCAGGTCCCTGCTTCCGGAGAAGGTGGGGCTCAAGGAGGCTGTGCTCAACGTGGGGTACGCCTCGAGGATGGTGGCAGCCGTGGCCATCGGTGACCCAGTGCTATTCGGGAGGAGCATCAACGACCACCTCATAGAACCTTACAGGGCGGAGATGATACCCAACTTCTGGAATGTGAAGCAGGCCGCCCTCGAGGCCGGGGCGTACGGCTGCTCAATAGCCGGTGGGGGGCCTTCCCTGTTCGCCGTCGGGGAGAACTCGGAGGAGATAGGGGAGGCCATGGCCGAGGCCTTCGGCGATGCCGACGTCGACAGCAGGGTCATACTTACACGGCCGAGCAAGCTGGGAGCGAGGGTGATCTAGATGGGTTCAGAGTTCAAGTGTATCGACTGTGGGATGGTCTACGAGCCGGGGATCCGGTTCAGGTGCGACTGCGGAGGGCTGCTGGAGGTGATTCACGAGTTCGGCCACGTGGAGAGGGAGACATTCGACGAGAGGCTGGGCTCAATGAAGCCACCCTACTCTAGCGGCGTCTGGAGGTACAAGGAGATCATAAACCCTGCAATCGATGTGGGCCACGTGGTCTCAAGGCCTGAGGGGAACACCAACCTCTACTCCCATCCCAGGCTGGGGAAGTACGTGGGGTTGGAGGACCTGGCCGTGAAGCACGAGGGCGAGAACCCGTCAGGCTCGTTCAAGGACAGGGGGATGACGGTGGGCATCTCGGAGGCCGTGCGCCTTGGCGTCAAGGCCGTGGCGTGTGCCTCAACGGGGAACACCTCAGCATCACTTGCCGCCTACGCTGCTCAGGCTGGTATCGACTGCGTCGTGTTCATACCAGAGGGGGAGATCGCCTTCGGGAAGCTGGCCCAGGCCCTCTCCTATGGGGCGAAGGTGCTCCAGATCAGCGGGAACTTCGACGACGCGATGCGTGTCGTCCAGGAGGCCTCGGGGGAGCTGGGGCTCTACCTCCTCAACTCGGTGAACCCGTGGCGTATCGAGGGGCAGAAGTCCATCATATTCGAGATGATCCAGCAGAGGGGCTGGGAGCCACCTGACTGGATCGCCGTCCCCGCCGGGAACCTGGGGAACACCTCGGCCTTCGGGAAGGCCCTGAGGGAGGCCGTGGAGCTGGGCCTCATAGACAAGGTCCCCCGGATCGCCTCGATACAGGCTGAGGGCGCGAACCCGTTCTACAGGCTCTGGGAGGAGGGGGGCGAGGTCCTGGAGCCCATGAAGCCGTCGACGGTCGCGTCGGCCATCAAGATAGGGAACCCTGTGAGCTGGAAGAAGGCCCTGAGGTCGGTGCGCGAGACGGAGGGGGTCGTGGATCAGGTCTCCGACCAGGAGATCATGGACGCCAAGGCCATCGTGGACGGCTGCGGCATAGGTTGTGAGCCCGCCTCGGCTGCGTCCGTCGCCGGGGTGAGGAAGCTCGTCGAGAAGGGGGTCATAGGCCCCGGGGAGGAGGTGGTCTGCGTCCTGACGGGGAATCTCCTGAAGGACCCTGACGCCTCGGTTCAATATCACACAGGAACCATCAAGGGGGTGGAGCAGACGTACGCTAATCGGCCCATCGTCATCGATGCCGACATCGCCAGCGTCGAGAGGGCGCTGAAACGGAAGAACTAGGGAAGTGCATGGAAGTGGACGTCAGGGTACTCAAGTTCGGTGGCTCCATCCTCAAGGACAGGGAGGACTTCGGCCTCGCGGCTGACCTCGTGGCCAAGGAGCTGGAGGGGGGAGTCCTGCCCCTCCCCGTGGTCTCTGCAATGAAGGGGGTGACCGACAGGATCATCGACGCCGTGGAGATGGTGCTCTACGAGGACGACTTCGACCTCGGTTTCTTCATCGAGGACCTCCTCGGCGACTACGTCGGGGCGCTCCCCGAGGGCGTCGAGGCCACCCAGGCCCTGAGGGACGAGTTCCAGAAGCTGGAGCACGTCCTGGGGTACATCGGGTCGTCGGGGGAGCTCAACGACTCCGCCTACGCCTTCGCCGTTTCGCGAGGCGAGAACTTCAGCAGCCACGTCCTCGGGGAGCACCTGAGGGCGAGGGGGGTGGAGAGCCGCCTCTTCGCCGGGGAGGAACTGCTCATCACGGATGAGAACTATAGGGACGCCCTGGTGAACCTGGAGCGGACCCGGGAGAACGTGCAGGTCAAGCTGGGGAGTGTCATCGAGGGCTCGGTTGTGCCGATTGTCGCCGGGTTCTCCGGTCGGAGCGAGTCGGGGAGGATCTCGATCCTGGGCCGGGGCGGCTCGGACGACACGGCGGTCTGCGTCGCCTACTGCCTGGGGGCGAAGTCGGTGGTGAAGTACGTGGACCAGAAGGGGGTGATGACCATCGACCCCGAGTTCCTGGAGGAGGTTAAACGCTCCCCGGTCAACGGCAAGCTGGGTGTGCTGCCTGAGCCTGAGGTGATCCCCTACCTGAGCTACGTGGAGGCGTCGGAGCTGATGCGGGAGGAGAGGATCAAGGTAGTCCACTACAAGGTGCTCAACCCCCTGATCATGGGGGACATCAGGTTCCACGTGAAGGACGTCACCGACCCCGGGGCCCACGGCACCATGATAGGACCGGAGGACGGCAACGGGAACGGAGCGTGGTACGGGAGGCCCAAGGCGATCAGCTTCCAGAGGAACCTGTGGGGGATCCGTTTCCTGCCCACCCAGTCCCGGACGCCGACTGAGGTCTATGCCAGGGTCTTCGAGGCGCTCGCCAGGGTCGGGGTGGACGTGCGGTACATCAGCATCTCGGGCTACCAGATCTCGCTTCTGATGCCCGAGGACCATGTGGGGGCGGCGATGGAGGCGCTGGGGAGGCTGGAGGTGGCTGTGAACGTCTCGGCGCTGGAGGGGAGGAAGGGGACGTTCAGCATCGTGGGCTCCGGGATGAAGGGGGTCAGGGGTTTCCTGAGCAGGGTGACGAGCGTCATCGCCAGGCACGGTGTGAACATAGAGCAGGCGACGCAGCCCTACAGCGAGAACATCATACGTTTCAGCGTGGATGACGAGGACCTGCCCCTGGCGGTGTGCGCCGTCTACGCCGAGTTCTTCGGGTGATCATGATGGCTAAGATGAGAGCGTGTATAATGGGAGCGACCGGCGCGGCCGGCCAGAACATCGTGGAGGCCCTTGTGGGCCACCCGTGGTTCGAGATATCCTGCCTTGCGGCCTCGGAGAGATCCGAGGGGAAGAGATACAGGGACGCCGTCGAGGGGGCCGTCTTCTTCGAGGAGATGCCCCCGGACGACGTCATGGAGATGACAGTTGTGGACACAGCTAAGGTGGACCCGGAGGACTTCGACCTCGCCTTCAGCGCGCTGCCGGCGTCGGTGGCGGAGGGAGTGGAGGCGAGGTTCGCCGAGCACATACCGGTGTTCAGCACGGCCTCGGCGTACCGCTACGAGGACGACGTGCCTGTGCTCATCCCCGAGGTGAACCCGGGGCACATCGGACTGGTGGAGACCCAGAGGGCGAACCGGGGCTGGAAGGGGTACATCGTTCCGGGGCCCAACTGCACGACGATAGGGCTGGTGATGTCCCTGAAGCCGATCCACGACGCCTTCGGGGTGAAGTCTGTGAGGATGGTGTCGATGCAGTCGCTGTCGGGTGCGGGTGAGAAGGGGCTGAGGGCGGACTCGCCGTACAGGGCGATGGTGGAGATGAACGTCTACCCGTGGATCGAGGGGGAGGAGGAGAAGGTGGTGAAGGAGACCAACAAGCTCCTCGGTGAGCTGGTGGACGGTGAGGTCGTGGAGGCCGGTATTGATGTCCACGCGACGTGCACCCGGGTTTACGTGGAGCGTGTGCACACGGAGGTGGTGGACGTGGTGACGGAGAGGACGGCCAGCCTTGAGGAGATTCGGAAGGTGCTCGCGGAGTTCAGGGCTGAGCCCCAGGAGCTGGGGCTGCCGACGAACGCGGAGTGGCCTGTGCTGGTGCTGGAGGACGTGGACATGCCCCAGCCGAGGCTGCACCGGGAGAGCGGTTTCATGGTGACCCTGGTGGGGCGGCTGAGCGAGATCCCCCACGTGGAGAACGGGTTCACATACGTGGTGACCAGCGACAACCTGGAGAAGGGGGCTGGGGCCGGGGCGGTGCAGAACGCCGAGTTCATGAGGGAGAAGGGCTACCTGTAGGCTTTTTCTATGGTTCCCCTGAGGGTCGCCCTGCTGGGCGTCGGCTCCATTGGCCGTGAGCTTGTCAGGCGCTGCGTGGGCAGGCCAGGGGTTGAGCTGGTGGCGCTGGCGGACAGGAGCGGGGTGGTCTCATGTGAGGGGGGCTTCGGCGGTGATGAGCTCTCCCGGGTTCTGGAGGTGAAGGGCTCGGGGGGCGGCCTCTCCGACCTGGAGGGGGATCACGATCTCTCGAAGGGTATGCTGGATGTTCTCAGGGGGGCTGAGGTGGACGCCCTCGTTGATGTGACCGGTGCGGAGACGTACGACCTGCTGTACGAGGCGCTGGGGTATGCCCACGTGGTGACGTCGAACAAGATGCCTGTTGCGGACTCGTCATATTCTGAGTATAAGAGGCTGATGTCCAAGGCTGAGGATGAGGGGCGGATACTGGATATCGGGACGACGGCGGGTGCGGGGCTGCGGGTGCCGGATCTGGTGGAGAGGCTGGGGTGCGACGGTTTCGAGAGGGTGACGGGGTGCCTCAGCGGGACGATGAACTACCTGAGCCAGAGGCTTAACGAGAGGAGGCCGCTGTCGGTGGCCCTCAGGGAGGCGATGAGTGCTCCGAGGGAGTACGCGGAGCCGGATCCCCGGGATGACCTGGGGGGTGAGGACTTTGCGCGTAAGCTGGTGATCATCGGGAGGATGTGCGGGAGCGAGATCGACAGGGGCTGGGTGGTGGTGGAGGACCTGATCCCGGAGGAGCTGAAGGGTGTGTCGGTGGAGGAGTTCATGGCGGGGCTCTCCGGGCTGGACGAGGAGATGCGGGGCCGGGTGGGGGCGGCGAACCGGGAGGGGATGGTGAGCTGGTACCTGGGGACGGCGGACATGGAGAGCGACGTCTACTCGGTGGGGTTCGAGAGCGTGGCGATGGACGACATGATGGCGAGGTCCCGGGAGTCGGATAACGTGCTCAGGTTCTACCCGGTGGGGTGGAGGAGGCCTGTGACGATCATGGGGCCGGGGGCGGGGCCCCCGGAGACGGTGACGGGGATACTCGCCGGGCTGGGCCGGGTCAGGGAGATGTGCTGATCACTTCTCCAGGGTGGCGTAGAGGTCTTCCAGCTCCTGTATGTAGTCGGGGTCGAGGCCGTGCTCCTTGGCGCCACTAATCATGAGGCCGAGGTAGCGCTGGGTAGGGGTGAAAGGTCCCTTGGGATCTGAGGTACGGTAAGTCTCAGCAAGATGTTCTTTTCCGTCCTCGTCAACGACTGTGACAGCCTCACGGTAGTAAATACCTGCGGGAACGCCCTCAACGATATCAAGCTTCTCCATCTCATTAGGTGGAACTTCATAGAGTACGCCTAAAGCTTTCTTTCCAGTAGCTGATGCAACACCAGTCACTCCTCCATCGTACGTCTTGGATAGGAAGTTAAATTGCACTTCGAAGTCTGGAAGAATAGCCCTAGATAAAGAACGAGCACTAGGGCAGTGCTTCCTTAAGTTTTCAGAGTCCAGAAAAGAGCCATATGAGAAGTATAACATGAGTTTAAGATTTTCATGCGTTGATAAAAACCCATATGTCTACTTATACTGCGTGTGATATCTAAAAAAAATTCAACAAGCACTCCATTTTCGATTTATTGTACGTAAAAGTTAAAAATAACATAATTAAATATTCGTTATATTGCCTTACTATACAATGGAAATTACTGTTGGTCAAGATATTGACTTAATTACTTCATTACAAAAAGACTGGACTAATTCTGCTACGGAAGATGATGCGGAACAATATATATCAAAACTTTTTCCAAACACCGAAGTGTCAGATTTATATAACATATACTTCCATTTCCCTCGTGGATCTTATGTGGGCGTAAGACAAGACACTTTGGTAAGATACAGTATAGATACCTACTCTGATGACATCTACTGTTGTCTCGGAGATTTTATGTCCGTGTTACAGAGAATCGGGGATCTAGACATCCAATATTGTACGTGTTTAGCTCGTTACGCATATAAGTCAAATTAAATTCTAAACAGTGCTTATTTTAACATTTTCATGATTTATTTAGCAAAAACTAGATAGAATATAAATAAATCTCGCTTATTTTAATCTGAGCTAAA
>JADHWN010000037.1 GCA_016783455.1 Candidatus Bathyarchaeota archaeon | reverse complement strand
AAACTATGGATTGAGAGATCGTCTTCGAGGCCGCCTCCTGCGCGCGCATTCGGGCTCGGGTTCAAAGAGGAGAGGATGATTAAGCACGTCCGCAGGGGCCCTCCACAACCCTAACGGCCCTGACCCTTCTCCCAGCGAACGCAGTCGAAAGGATACTAAAGGGAGGAGCCCTATTGTACCCGCGATGAGCGAACGTTACCTGGTCTTCACGGGGAGGCCCAACTCGGGGAAGAGCAGCATAATCAGGAAGATCACCGGCCTCCAGACCAAGTCGGGGAAGCGCCCCGGGACCACAAGGCGCGTCTCAGCCATCCCCCTGAGCCAGGGCCTCTCCCTGGTGGACATGCCCGGGTACGGCAGGATCACCGGGGCCGACAGGAGCTTCACGGAGAACGTGAAGGACGATATCACCGACTTCATCGAGGAAAAGGGGGGCGACATCATCCTAGCCGTCCACGTCCTGGACCTCTCAACGTTCATGGAGGTCGCCCTCAGACAGGAGGAAAAGGGGCTCATCCCCATCGACCTGGAGATGATCCAGTACATATGGGAGAGCACCGGGGAGCCACCTCTAGTGGCAGCCAACAAGGTAGACAGAGTCGGTGGGGCGCGAGACTCCCTCTTGGACGAGCTGAGGCTGCTCATCGCCAGCGGAGACCCGTCGGAACCCGAGTGCCCCATCTTCCCGATGAGCGCCAAGACCGGCGAGGGTCTAGGGGCGCTGAAGGACGCCATCCACAGGAGGCTGGCGGAGGAGGGGTTCAGAACCCCCTTCAAAAAGTAAAGGGCCATCGTTTCTGCTGGCGGAAGTCCCCGAATGTACGTTGCTGCGCCTGAAGCATGGATAACGTGAATGATGCACTGTTCCTAGGGCAAGACCGCTGGGATAGAAAGTGGGGCTTGAGCATGAATCTAAGCCTTTGTAACTTGAACCAAGATAGAGTGGGTGCGCGAACCCTTGCTGGGCTCCGTCGGCACAGTCGACGTGAGGAAGTTGGCCGAACCAGCCGTGTCGACGCCCTCGGAGTCGAAGATGGGCCAGACCCCCTCAAGGAGGCAGACGACGCCTGGCATGATGTCCTCGGTCACAATGACCGTGACGCGGACCCTGCCCTCAGGGCTGCTCACCTGGACCTCCCCGCCGTCATCTATTCCCCTCTCCTCCGCGTCACGGGGGTTCATCCACAGCCCATGGAGCTCACGCTCCCTGAACCAGGGAATGTTGTCGTTCTGGGAGTTGACACGGAACCTCGACTTGGGCGTGACCAGCATCAGGGGATGCCTGTCATCAGCCCGGAGCCCCCTGTAAGCAGGCACAGCGGTGAACCCGAGATCGGCGTAGGCCTCTGAGAGGATCTGCACGCGCCCCGAGGGGGTGCCCAGCGGGTGCGCCTCAGGGTCAGCCACGAAATCCGAGAGCCCCACCCTCAGCTGGTCCCCTCCCATATACAGGCCCTCCCTCTTGAACTCCTCGTAGTCGGCGACCTCTGAGTCCGCGACAAAGTCCCTCAGCCACTCCTCCTCGCCCCTCCCCTCTGAGTACTCCTGGAGGAAGCCCAGCCGCTCCGCCAGCTCGCAGAAGATGTCGTAGTCGTTCCTGGCCTCGTACAAGGGGGGCACCGCCTGACTGGAGAAGAGGAGGTAGTTGCCCCCATCGGGGACCACGATGTCGCTCCTCTCCAGGAACGTCGTTACCGGCAGCACGACGTCGCAGTACTTAGCCGTCGGCGTCATGAAGCGCTCGTGGCAGACGGAGAACTCGACCTCGCTGAAGGCCCGGATGTTCTTGTTGACATCGCTGCCCTGGATCAGGAAGTTGCCGCCCACGTTGTAGATGGCCTTGATGTCGCTGGAGTAGCCGCCTCGCCTGCCCTCCAGGATCGCGTCCGGCCATTGGTAAGCCGGGATGGAGACCTGAGTCGGGTTCTGGGGGGCCCCGATGACACCTATCCTGGGAGACGGGAGCCTCCCCCATGTGAGACCCCCTGATGAGCCGCCTAGGACCCCCAGGTTCCCGGTAGCCACCTGCAGCGCGATGGCCATTCGGATGGCCTCCTCACCGCCGACGGTCCTCTGGATGGAGAGTCCGGGGATGAATGCTGTCGGATGGGTCTGCCCCCATTGCCTTGCGAGTTGAACGATGACGTCGGCGGGGGTCCCACAGATCTCCTCCGCCCATGCGGGGTTCTTGGGCGCCCCGTCCTCCTCTCCGAGGACGTATCGCTCAAGCTCCTTGAAGCCGACGCTGTATCTCTCCACGAAGCCTCTGTCGACCAGATCCTCCTCGATAAGGACGTGGAGGACGGCCAGCATGAGGGCTGTATCAGTGCCAGGTCGGACGGAGATCCACTGAGTTCCCAGGGTCTTGGCGGTGGAGGTCCGTCTGGGGTCGACGACGATCACCTCGACCCCCCGGACCTTGGCCTCCCTTATCCGTGCCTCCATCGGGACCTCCAGCCTCGTGTCCGAGATGTTGGCCCCCCAGAGGATTATCAGGCCGGTGTGCTGGAGCGTACCTGGGTCGATCCCGACTGACCTCGTGCCGAGCACATAGGGAGTGACGTACTGGGCTGCCTGGCTGCTGTAGTACCCTTCGATATCGGTGTACCCCCCGAACTGGCTCAGGAACCTCATCGTGAGTAAGCCCGTGTTGTGGAGGGCCCCGTTGCAGGCCCCAGATCCGCCGAGGCGGATGATGGCCTCGTTACCGTACCTGTCCCTTATCTCCGTCAGCCTCTCGGCGACGAGGTCCAGCGCCTCCGGCCACCCCACCTCCTTGAACTCCCCGGAGCCCCTGGGACCTGTCCTGAGGAGCGGCCTCTTCAGTCTGTCCGGCGCGTGGAGCACCCGGTGCATCTGGAGCCCCTTCACGCATCCCGACATGTACGGGCCGCCCAGGGGGTTGTCCACGATCATCGTCACCCATCCTCCCTCCACGTGGGCTTGAAGAGGACATCCGCCTCCACAGTCCAGGTCGCATGACACAGGTACTACTGATCCCAAAACGCTTCCACCCCATACAACGATGTAGGAAGTACTCCTGTTGGTGCTTTTAAGGGTGGTAAATGGAGAACAGGTGGTGTTTATGTTAACTATGCAGCTGGCTTTTGAGGCACAGTGTCTGAGACAAAATGCACTGAATATTGAAACCTCATGGATTTAGCCCCGGATAGGCTCTGTGAACACCCACTCGGATCCGCATCTCGTGCATCGCGCCATACACGGATTATACAGGTCATTCCTTGGCCCTAGCTCGATCTCGTCGGATCCTGCCCCGCACTTGCCACAGATTATCTGGTCTTTGAATTTCGTGTAGTCGAAGCGTGTCACCGGCTCGGGGTTCCTGTGGCGGTTCCTGGTCAGATCGAACCAATAATGGAGCGTCATGCTCACCACGAATACGAACAGGAGCACGCCCAGGGGGCTAACGGGATCCAAGTCCATTGGTTTCCACATCTATGGCTGATTCAAGTATTAAAGTCGTTAAAATCTAATAATAAGTGTAGCGTCAGCATCTAATCAGCTCGGGTTGAGAGAGTCGGTGCCTAGGGCGCTCTACAGTTTCTTGGCCGGTCGAGTCGCCATCAGGGCAGCCACCATCCCAAGCAGAGGGAAGACCATGGAGACGATGATCGCCTGATTATAGCTCCCGAGGACGTCGTATGCGAAGCCGTAGGGGAGGGGGCCGAGGGCTGAGCCGATGACCCCGGCCATCATCGAGACGCCGCGTATGCTGCTCAGGTGGAGGCGCCCGTAGTACTCGGGCCATATGACTCCCCCGGCGATTATCTCAAAGGACATGACCACTCCGATCATGGCACCATAGACGAGAGCGGTCTCCACGGAGCTCGCGAGGAGCAGCACCGCCATGCCCACCAGTAGCCCGCCCTGGGCCCCAGCAATCAGGAAACGGGGGGGCACCCTGTCAGCGACCTGACCCGCGACCAGGACCACGGGGAGCCGGACCAGCGCCATGGCGCTCAGGACCAGGGCCGCGGCCTCGACGGGGAGGCCCACCTCGGCCATGACGGAGACCTGGTGGAAGACGAGGCCCGTGACGATGGCGGAGGGGATCATCCTGCAGAAGAGGAGGAGCCAGAAGCTCCGGGTTCCCATAGCCTCCCGGACGGTCCATGCGTCGTCCTCGACGACGATCCCAGCAGGATCGGAAGACGTCCAGCTCCTCTCCACGCCGTCGGGCCAGAGGCCCACGTCCTCGGGCCGGTCCCTGATGATAAAGTACGCAACGGGGGCCATGACCACGACGAGGAGGAGCGCCCAGGTACGCCAGCCCATCTGCCAGCCGTAGTTCCGTATGATCCATGTGTTGAGGGGAGGGAGGAAGGCGGAGCTTATCACGCCCCCCACGGAGGCGAGGCTGAGGGCCAACCCCCTCCTCGATATGAACCACTGGGGCGGCAGGGTGGAGCTGCTGAGGCTCATGGAGCCCTGGCCGAGGAGCCGGATCATGAGGAACCCGGCGAGGAGCATCGTCGAGTTGCTCACCACGCTCATCCAGAGGCAGGCTAGGCCGAGGGAGACGGCGACGACCGTCGTCATGACGCGGTGCCCCCGCCTGTCGAACAGGTTCCCCATGACCCCCATCATCAGCCCGGCGGCCAGTGTGCCCATGGAGTACATCCCCGAGACGAGGGACCTGCTCCACCCGAACTCGGAGATGTACGAGTCGATGAACGTGGAGACGGAGTAGGTCTGCCCCGGACCCGAGAAGAAGAGGGTGAAGGCTGAGACCGCTGCGATGACCCACCCGTAGAAGAAGGACGTTCTGAACGGGGGCCTCTTCTCCCCGGGTGGTGACTGGTCCATTGGACTCATGAACAATCCCCGTGGAAAATAAAGGATTGGGATACGAACGCGCAGGTACGTGCGTACGCAAGGGCAATACGTTAGATTATTTTAAGAAGGACTTCAGGACTTCCTCGGTTACCTCTGGGAAGTCCTTGGCGACGCTCTCGAGAAGCGTACGTACGACGTACTTCTTGTATCCACTCTCGTCAAGCTTCGTGATGTAGATCTTGTGGTGGCCTCCCTTGCCTGTGGCATCTCTCCAGGAGAGGACGCCCTGATCCAACATCCTGTTGAGGAAGAAGATGATGGAGGCCCTCGAGATGGTCTTGCCCTCCTCGAGTCTCTCGTTCACGGCTCTCCAGGTTAAGCCAGAGCCCGCTCCCTCGTCCCCTGTCTCCCAGACGTATCTCAGAGCCAGCTCTTCATATTCTCTGAGGGTCTTTCTTAGACCGGTCTTGGATGGATCGAATATGAACCCGCACATAGTTTATTGTAATAATAGATTAACATATAAAATGGCTTACGCGAATAAACCCAAAAAGGCAATGATTTACGTAAATATTTGTTTTTTAGGGGTTTTCTGGTATGTGCGCGCGGAGCCCACGTATTTGTAGCTGAGAAAAAAGTACATGTGTGGCGTGGAAGCCGTCATACGAACTAATTCGATACTCTTGCAGGAAAAAATAGGTAGGGCAGGTGTTTAGCCAGCGCAGGCCAATTAAATAATTCATTTTCAGTGGTAGTTTAGAACCTCATGTCTAAGTGGTTGAAGCACCAGATATCATCTCTGAAAAATCTCTTCTCCCATCACATCACCAGCACATAAGAAACCGCCTCAAGAACACACCATAAACCAATACAGAACCACGGCTCCCGCTAACCTCGACTCTCAACACCCATCCATCCACGCGCGGTCGCGAGGATAAGAGAAGGCCAATGAGATCGACGGTGTGCATGTCTACGCGCGCGAATAGTCCACGCATCTTCCTGTGAGCGGGGGCTCGCCCGCGCCCCCAGCATCACATATAAGCATCCTCCGGCATTCTCTACCATTCCAAGGGATATACTATGACTCAGCAGGAGACATCCGATAAGGGCTCATACAGGATGCTGGGCATGGTGATCTTCCTCCACACTCTGAACCACATGGCCAGCGGGGGCCTCCCCATCCTCTACCCTGACATGATGGACGAGTTCGGGATAACCTACGCCCAGCTCGGCGTCCTCCGCTCCGCGACCACCTTCGCGGCTGGGTTCCCCCAGATGTTCGTCGGGTTCTTCAGGAGGTACTTCTCGAGCAGGGTCCTGGTCGGGGCCGGGAACCTCATCAACGCGGGCTTCAACATATTGGCAAGCTTCTCCCAGGGATTCATCCAGTTCTTCTCCCTTAGGGTCCTCGGCGGGGTGGGAAGCAGCACGCAGCACCCCATCGGCGCTTCGCTGATCTCCTCCACGGCTGAGCCGTCCCAGCGGGGGAGGATGCTGGGGCTGAACCAGGCCATCCCATCCCTTGCGTTCACGTTCACACCGCTGCTGGCGGCCTACCTCATCACCCGCATGGGGTGGAGGATGACGTTCAGCATTCTCTCGATCCCCGCCTTGGTAGTATCACTGGGGCTGCTGTTTTTCGTCCGCGGGAGCGAGGCCGAGGAGGCGACCACTAGGGACTCACTCACGTGGGGTAAGCTCAAGGAGGCCCTGCGCAATCGGAACGTCATGTCCATAAGCCTGGTGCGCACAGTCATGGCCTTCAGGATGGGGGTGAGGGCATTCCTCCCCCTCTACTTCATAGACATCCTGGGGATGGCTCCCGAGACCTCCAGCCTCCTCTACTCGATCATGCTGTTCGGCGGAGTGTTGGGACCCTTCTTCTGGGGCTACCTCTCGGACAGAACGAACCGGAAGCCCCTGATAATCGGCATCACGGCGGCCTCCGGCGTCGGCTACCTCTCACTGAACTACGTGACCCAGGTCTGGCTCATGGCGCCCCTCCTCTTCCTAATCGGCTTCCTCGTGCAGACGGTGATAGTGCAGAGCGTCCTCTCAGACTCCGTGGAGCGCTCCCAGCTCGACCAGATCTTCGGGTTCTACTTCACCATCGGGTTCACGCTGGCCTCGATATCCAGCGTAATATTCGGGTACATCATCGAGTGGTACGGCTTCAACTGGGGCTTCACCTACATCGCAGCCGTGACGATGGTCTCGATCCTACCGGCACTTTTCATCAGGGAGCCGAGGAGCCTAGAGCCTACGACCTTATCATCACCAGCATCATCTTGAAGGGCGTGAGCGTCCTCAGGGCGTGGGGCTCGTCCGCAGGCATTATGATGGTCTCACCCTCCCCGACCTCGTAGGACTCACCAGAGATGACGATACTCGCCCTCCCGTCGTAGACGTACACCAACGCGTCGTAGGGGGCCGTGTGCTCGCTGAGCCCCTCCCCCTCGTCGAAGGCGAATAGGGTGACGGTGCCCTTCTCCTTGTCTATGAGGGTCCTGCTCACCACCGACTTGGGCTGGTAGCCGATGGAATCCGCAAGCCTCTCTACTTCAACCATTGAACATCGGTATGACTGGGGAACCGGATTTTATATTGTTATACCTGAGCTGGTCCTCCCGCGGGCGCCTTAAAGGAGGGAGCACTAAGAGGCACGGTCCAGCCAAGGTCTGGGAGACAGCCTACGACGAGGGCTGAGCACCATCAGAAGAGGATGGAGAGGCAGGTCAGCGCCCCGTCGCACTTCTCGATCTCAGAGACGTCCATGGATATCACCTCGAACCCCGCGTCCCTCACGAGCCTGTGCGCCTCGTCGTGGCCCTCAGCCATCAGAACCGTGTCCCCCACGGCCAGGGTGTCCGCTGCGTACTCCTCTCCCTCCGGCGGGATGAGGATGTGCAGCCCCTCAAGGGCGGGGTGGCGGCTGTACTTCTCGATGGCGATGGCGATCCCATTCCCCAGGTAGGTGACGTAGCTCTTCAGGTGCATAATCCCGGGGTCGAAGATCGTCGAGACGGGCACCCCGAGCCACTCCTCCATCTGGGCCACCCCATCAGGGTTGGTCCTCTGGGTGATCCCGCAGATGAGCCTGTCATCCAGGTGGACCACGTCTCCCCCCTCGATGGTCGCCGGCTCCTCCGCCCACCTCACAGGCATGAACTCCTCCAGCCTCGCCGCGACACCAGGCTGCTCCCCCCTCCGGCTCTCCTTCGCCATCCTGCAGATCAGCGCCCTCCCTCCGTGGACAACGGCGTTGTCCTCCACGAAACACGCGTCCGGGTGCAGGTCATCCCGGGGGACGTGGATCACCTCCAGGCCTAGCTCGGAGAGGGTCTCGCAGTAGCGGGCGTGCTGCTCCCTAGCCAGCTCGAGGCTGACAGTGGAGTGCAGGGGATGTGTGGAGAGGCAGCTCCTGTAGCTGTCCCCGGGGGTTCGTACGAGCGCGTGTCTGGATTCCATGGGTCTCTTTAGACACTGGGAGTTGAAAAGATTTTAACCCTGTGCGCTCCATGCGAAGGAAAACCGTGAATAATGGTGAGTATCCAGTATACATTGTGCAATCTCATGAAGGTCATCGTTCTAGGGAGCGGTAAGATCGGTTCGATCATGGCCAAAGACTTCGCTGGGTCCGTCGAGGGCGCTCAGATGACCTTATCAGACATAAGCGAGGAGAGGGCCAGGGCTGCCGCCTCATCCATCGAAGAGGCCAACTGGACGCTCATCGACACCTCAGATCAGGCCAAGCTGACGGAGACCATCAGCGGCTACGACCTGGTCCTCGGAGCTCTTCCCGGAGACTTCGGATGGGTGGCCCTCAAGGCCTCAGTGGGAGCTGGCGTGGACATGCTGGACGTCGCGTTCACCCCCGAGGACCCCATGGAGCTCGACGGGGCGGCAAAGGAGGCAGGGATCACCATCATCCCGGACTGCGGAGTAGCGCCGGGCCTCTCCAACATCCTGGTGGGGTACTCCGCTGCTAGACTTGACAGGGTCGACGAGGCCCAGATCATGGTCGGCGGCATCCCCGAGGAGCTCGTCCCTCCCCTGGACTACACCATCACGTGGTCGGCGGAGGGGCTCATAGACGAGTACGTCAGGGAGGTGAGCATCATCCAGGACGGGAAAACGGTCCAGGTCCCCGCCCTCAGCGGCCTCGAGGAGATAGAGTTCCCCGGCGTCGGCACCCTGGAGGCCTTCTACACGGATGGCCTCAGGAGCCTCGCGAAGACGTTCCCCGAGGTCGAGAACATGTACGAGAAGACCCTGCGCTACCCCGGCCACGTCGAGAAGGTAAAGCTCCTCAGGGAGCTGGGGTACTTCTCGGACGAGACCCTCACCGTCGGAGGCTCCGAGGTCTCACCCAGGCTGGTCACCGCGAGGCTGCTTGAGAGGAGCCTCTGGAAGCCTGAGATCGGGGACCTCCTCGCGATGAGGATCCAGATCCTGGGGGAGAAGAAGGGGAAGAAGACGGGATACAGGCATCAGATACTGGACCGCTACGACCACGAGACCGACGTCTCGGCGATGGCGAGGACCACGGCGTACACGGCGTCGATCGTGGCGGGGATGCTGGCCAAGGGGACCATCGACGTGAAGGGGGTCATCCCACCGGAGAAGCTGGGCATGGACACCAAATTCTCGGAGACACTGATCTCGGAGCTGAAGAGTAGGGGAGTCATAATCGAGGAGACCGTGCTCTAGTTAAAAAGATAGGGATGCTGGTCCACTCTGAGTAGACTCGAGCGCGAGTTCTGCCCTTAGTAGAGAAGCTCCTTGTCCAGGAGGTTCCTCAGCGGGCGTCCGTCCAAGTACCTCCTCAGGTTGTCGCAGAAGATCTCCGTGAGCTTCTCGTTCTCAGTATCAGCCGTGCTGGCCGAGTGAGGGCTGATGATGACCCGCGGGAAGCCCCACAGGGGGCTCTCAGGCGGGAGGGGCTCCTTCGAGGCGACGTCGATGGCCGCTCCCCCCAGGTGGCCTGACTCCAGGGCCCGTATCAGGGCCTCCTCGTCCACCATGGAACCCCTCGCGATGTTGATGAGCACCGCGCCCTTCTTCATGATGGCCAGCTCCCTCTCACCGATCAGCCCCCTCGTCTCCTCGCTCTCCGGGGCGATGAGCACCACAAAGTCCGCCTCCCTCAGCATCGGCTCCAGCTCAGCTGGGCTGTAGAGGGTATCCACGTTCACCGACGCCGGGTCCACCCCGTCCACGTGCTTCTTCGAGCCGACGACACGCATCCCCATGCACTTGCCCACCCTCGCCACCTCCCTACCCACCCTGCCCAGACCCACCACCGCCAGGGTCTTGGTGCGGAGCTCCGTGGCGCAGGTCCTCTGCCAGTGCCTCCGCCCCTTCTCCTCGGCCATGAGGAAGTGGTCCTTCACGAACATGAGCATCGCCATGAGGCAGAACTCGGCCAGGGGCGTCGCATGCATCCCGCTTGCCGTGGTGAACATGATGTCCGTCTCCGTCCAGCCCAGCCGCTTGGCACTCCAGCCTATGCCGGCGCTGGGCGACTGGTTCCACTTGAGCGTGGGAAACCAGCGCTCGATCTCCCTGCCGTAGGCCCGGGGGACGTATCCGAAGAGGACGTCGGCCTCCGCCATCATCTCTCTCAGCCGCTCCTCCTGCTCCGGCGTCCGCTCGATGGGGCCCCCGTGCTGGTCGTTCATGTATCGGGGCTCCCCAAGGAGGGACTTGTCGTAGAGGACCTCCAGGCTCGGGTCAACGTCTCTGACCCGGTCCAGGAGGCGCTCCTCGATGTGGAATGATACGAGAATCTTGACTGGGCTCATGATAGATAGGTCGACTATGGGGGATATAGCGGTTACCAACGTGGGTCGAGTGGAAAGATTAAAAGGAGTCGTAGAGGTCCTGGAACTTCCTCAATCGGAATCGTAACTCTCATTAGTCTCATATTAGCTGGGCTTAAAGGAACAGCCCACATGGGCTACATTAGGAAGTGATTGAGCATGTCGAATCCCCTCGCGAAACTTAGAGAGGAGTGCACGCGGCTCCTGGAGGAGGCCCTAAACGAGGCCTACCCCGGGACGGAGCTGCCCAGCACCAGATTCTCCACGCCCCCCAACCCCGAGATGGGGGAGCTGTCATCAGCGGCATCATTCCAGCTCGCGAGGAGTCTCAGGTCTAGGCCCGCGGAGATCGCGGAGAAGATCGCTGAGAAGGTCAGCCCCTCCAGCCTGGTGGAGTCAGCCGAGGCGGTGAACGGCTACGTCAACTTCAAGGCGGACACAGGGAGCTTCTCGAAGCTCGTCCTTGAGACCGTCGAAGGGGAGGACGAGGAGTATGGTTTCCTCAAGACCTCCGAGCCCGAGAGGGTGATGGTGGAGCACACAAGCGCAAACCCCATCTCCCCACTCCACATCGGCAACGCCCGAAACTCCATCCTCGGGGACTGCCTCGCCAAGCTCCTCAAGAAGCGGGGCCACGAGGTGGCCATCCACTTCCTCGTCAACGACGTGGGCCGACAGGTCGCCATGACCGGCTACGGATGGCAGCTCCTGGGCAAGCCCAAGCCGGAGGGACGGGCGGAGCTATGGGTCGGCACCATCTACGCCGGCGTCAACGTCGTGAACGAGCTGACGAGGCTCAGGAAGGAGCTTAGACAGGCCGAGGAGAGGGGCAAGGTAAACGAGATCGCCGAGTACCAGGAGGAGATCGAGGACTACGAGAAGGCAGTCGTGGAACTGAGGAACCGGTACGCCGACGTCTACGACGCCCTCGCCGAGAAGCTGCCCACGATAGAGGACCCCGTCGCCGAGATCGTGAAGCTCAACACGGCCTATGAGAATAACGAGCCCGAGGCGGTGAAGGACATGAGGGAGGTCGTCGGCTACTGCCTCCAGGGCTTCGAGACCAGCCTCGGGGAGTTAGATATCGGGTTCGAGTCATTCGACTTCGAGAGCGACCTGGTCTGGAGGAACGCGGCCGAGGAGGTCCTGGAGGAGCTCAAGGCGACCCCCTACGTCTTTGAGGACGAAGGAGCCCTCATCATGGACTGCGACAGGGTCGCCGTCGACATGGGGCTCAAGGAACGCTGGGGGCTGAACCTCGAACATGAGATCCCCCGCCTCGTCCTGGTCCGGAAAGACGGGACCACGCTGTACACCCTCAGGGACATGGCGTACAGCATCTGGAAGTTCGGGCTCGCAGACAGGGTCATCAACGTCATCGGCTCCGAGCAGAGGCTCGCCCAGCTCCAGCTCAGGATAGCCCTGGCAGCCATGGGGAGGCTCGAGATGGGCGACAACCAGATGCACTACGCCTACGAGCTCGTCTACCTCCCAGGGGTGAAGATGAGCGGCCGCCTCGGGAGATACGTCACCATGCTGGACGTGGTGCAGAGAGCCGAGAAGCTCGCCTATGAGGCCGTGGACATCCGGAGCCCCCACCTGACCAAGGAGGATAAAGAAGAGATCGCTAGGATGGTGGGGCATGGAGCCATCAAGTACACCCTCCTCAGCGTAGACCCGCAGAAGACAGTGACATTCGACTGGGAGAAGGCCCTCAACTTCGAGACCAACAGCGCCCCCTACATCCAGTACAGCCACGCCAGGGCATGCAACATCCTGAAGCGCGCCGAGGAGAAGCCTGAGCCCGATTACGGAGGGCTCACACACCCCAAGGAGCGGGAGCTCCTCATCGCCCTCGCCAGCTTCCCCGAGACATTCGAGGGGGCGGTCACCGAGCTCAAACCCGGGGACATCACGGCCTACGCTAACAACCTAGCGGATAAGTTCAACAGCTTCTACGCAGCAGTCCCAGTGCTCAAGGCTGAGACCCCGGGTCTACTCGGTGCCCGGCTCGCACTGGTCGACGCCGTCAGGATCGTCCAGGGGAATGCCCTATCCCTTCTGGGTATCAAAGCGCCCGAGCGCATGTAAGCCTCGGAGCCCCTATTTTCGCTTTTCTTATATACCGCGACACGGCGGAGGATAGTGGGTTAGATCTAATGAGCTGGAAGTTGAGGTTCTCAATGGCGGGCACAGTCGCCCTTATCGTGGCGGTGTCCACCCTCGGATTCAGCATGATCATGTCATTCATGGGAGTATTCAACCTGTACACCCTCACAGCCGTGGTGGTCATATTCAACATCGCGCAGTGGCTCTTCGCCCCCTACATCATCAACCGCCTCTACGGGGTGCGTCCCTTCGAAGACGGTGAGAGCCCCGAGCTCCACAGGATGATCGGTGAGCTCTCCGAGCGCTCAGGCATCAGGACGCCCAGGCTCATGTTCTCCAAGATACCCATCCCCAACGCCTTCGCCTACGGCTCCCCCCTGACGGGGAACCACGTCGCAGTGACCCAGGGGCTTCTGAGCAACCTGGAGGCCGAGGAGGTGGAGGCGGTCATCGGCCACGAGCTGGGCCACATCAAGCACAGGGACGTCCAGGTGATGATGTTCATCTCCCTGCTCCCCAGCCTCTTCTACATGGTCGCCAGGTCGACGATGTTCAGCCGATACTCGAGCAGGGACAGGAGGGACTCGAGTGGGCTCGCCGCTCTGGGGAGCATTTCCATGCTCGTCTACTTCTTCCTCCTCCTCTTCAACCTCAACCTCAGCCGACTCAGGGAGTACTACGCCGACCAGCACGCCGCCTCCGTCGTCCACGACGGCGCTCGGAAGCTCTCGGAGGGGCTGGCAAAGATATCCACATCGACCTGGAAGATCCAGCAGGGCAACCGCAGGAACATGGGGCTCAGCGGATTCAAAACCCTCTTCATCTCCGACCCCGACAGAGCCGGCAAGGACGCAGTCGACATCAACCAGATGCGTTACGGCGGCAGGGACGAAGACCTCGTCCGCAGCGTCATCGGCCAGAGGGTCTCCACGTTCGCCAGCATCGCAGAAATCTTCTCGACCCACCCTAACATCGTGAAGAGGCTGCGGGCCCTCAACCCACATTGACCTCCGTATTTCAGAATTCATATTTCTAGTCTGTCCCCTTTTTCCAGAGGACAGAAAATCATCCTTCCAGGAGTCTCCTCAGCGCGGCGAAGTCGTCCTTTAGCTCCTGCTCCAGCGTCCTGTTGTAGAGCACCGCAGCCGGATGATACAGAGGGAAAAGGATGACGTCGCCCCAGCTCGCCTCGACGCGGAAAACGTTCCCGTGGATGTCGCCTATCTTCGCCTTCTCCAACCCGAACATTCTCAGGAAGTGCCCCGTGGAGGAGTTCCCCATGGGCGCGATGACCCTCGGCGAAATTATCCCCAGAAGGGTCTCCAGATGAGTTGAGCAAGCCCTCACCTCTTTGGAGAGGGGCCGCCTGTTATTGGGGGGGCGGCACTTCACGATGTTCGTGATGAAGAGCTTCGAGCGCTCCAGATTCGCCTCCTCAAGCATGCTGTCGAGGAGCTTCCCCGCCGACCCCACGAAGGGCTTGCCCTGTTCGTCCTCCTTCCTCCCGGGGGCCTCACCCACGAGGACGAGGGGGGAGTCCAGGCTGCCGCCTCCGACCACCGGGTTCATCCTTCCCTCGTGGAGCGGGCAGAGCCGGCATGCTCGGACCTCGGCTGTCACCCCTTCGAGCCGCTCCCTCTTCGAGGCGCCATCCAAGGTTGAGTCAAACCAAGATGGCGGCGGTAGGCTATATTTTTTCGTCTTCCCCCCACTTGACCTAAAGATGCAATTCGGGCTCCCCTCCAACTGTCAGAAGGCTTCGAAAAATATTGGAGGAAACAGGGGATTATGAGGGATTAATTGGAAAGCGGAGAAAAAAAGGCTTTTTTCCTCAATCAGTCCGAAAAAACCACATAATACTGCGCGTATTACGGTATTGCCCGCCCCTAATAGTTCGATATGATGATAAAAATCTATCATAATATTTATAAAAGACCTCCCAGATCTAATTATCAAGCGAGGTTGAAAGTAAAAAATGGTAAATGTCTCAAAGTTGCGAGCTAAATCGGTATCGTCCTTTGTAGGCGATCTGAAAGCTCAGGGGAGTCGAGATAATTATTTCTCGGTCTTAAAGGGGTATTTTGAGTTTATCAAACCGGAGCTAAAATCGGTCCCTGATAAAATCGAGGGTAAGTTGAATGTGGATAAAATTCAGGCAGTAGATGAGGTCAGTATCGAGTATGTCTCAGACCCAGAAGTAAAAGTTATGACAGGGGAAATAGATTACGAAGAGGATCTTCGCAGATATAGAGATGAAGTTTTAGCCAGTCACGCAGGTTCAACG
>JADHWN010000015.1 GCA_016783455.1 Candidatus Bathyarchaeota archaeon | reverse complement strand
TTGTCGACAAGGTCTCGCGACAGACGGACTACATGAACAAGATAGTGTCGGACCTCCAGGACTTCGCCAAGCCCATCGTGCCCGCCTTCGGCGACGTCGACATCGAGGAGCTTATGAATGATATGATGCTTGCCATCAATGTCCCTGATAACGTGGCGCTCTCCATGGCCTTCGACGAGGGGCTTCCCACCGTCTGGGCCGATGGGGGCCTCCTCAGGCGGGTGTTCACGAATCTCGTCACGAACGCCATCCAGGCGATGCTCCAGGGAGGCGACCTCAAGATCGAAGGTCACACCCTGGGCGGGGAGGTCACTGTCAGCGTCGAGGACACGGGGGTGGGGATATCCGAGGAGGCCCAGGCCAACCTGTTCAAACCCCTCATCACGACCAAGCCGAAGGGGATGGGCCTGGGGCTGCCCGTCTGCAAGCGCATGATCGAGGTCCACAAGGGTCGGATAGAGGTTGAATCCGAGGTAGGGGTGGGCACGACGTTTACGGTGAAGCTGCCCATCGGTGCCGGGGAGAGGACGGTGGAGGTTGCACTCGATGCGGAGAGCCTTATCCCCCCCGGGAGCAAGCTCCGGGTTTAGGCTAGCTGCAGCCCTTCCTTGTTATTCTTGGTGGGAGCTGGTACGACTGTTATCGCCCTTCTTCTGCTGATGATGTTGCGTGAGGATTAACACTCGAGTTTTAACATCGATGCTGAGGAAACATACTTTGTGACGCAAAGTGTTTATATATTGCAAAGTACTTTACGGTGCGCAAGGGAACATAGATGAGTGACAGGATCAACCTCGACGAGATCGAGAGGCGCGCATATCTCTCCTACCACGAGGACGGACTGGTCGATATGGTCGTAGGCATTGGCCTTTTCGTCGCCGGTCTATACGCATACGCCGAGATGATATGGCTCATGGGCGGCATGGTGGCCGTCATCACGCCCATGTACATAAGCATGAAGAAGAAGTACACCTTCCCCCGGATAGGCCAGGTCACGTTCTCAACGGGCAGGACGAGAAGGAGCCAGAACTCCATGTACTTCCTAGTATTAGTGAACGTGATCGGGGTCCTCCTGGGACTCGCCTTCTGGATGGGCTTCTCGGGCGACACACGCCCGCAATGGATGCTCCTCATGGTTGATAACTTCCCCATAGTCATTGGGGTAGCTGGTGCAGTCATATGGGCTGTATTGGGCTACATCACCGAACTAAAACGGTTTTATCGTTACGCCGCTGCAACGCTTGTTGTAATTGGCTCAGCCAACTTCATTCCAACGCCCTTCATAGCCCACATGCTGATACTGAGCGGCATCGTCATGGTATCGGGCTTTCTGCAGTTCCAGAGCTTCAAGAGGAAGTACCCCATATTCCAGGAGAACTAGAGCGATGAGCGACAGCTTCGACCTCGACAGCATCGAGCGAAGAGCATACCTCATCTACAACGAGGACGGCCTCCTCGACCTCATAACAGGATTCATGATGGCATTCATAGGGTACTACGTCCTCTCTACGGTCGACATCCCCTTCGCTCCCTTCTTAGCGATATTCGGCCCGGCCGTCTGGGCCTCCCTCAAGAAGGCGGTGACCGAGCCCCGGATAGGCCAGGTGAAGTTCGGCCCCGGGCGTAGGTCAAGGCAGCAGAAGGTGATAATGGCCTTCGCGGTGACGGTGAATGTGCTTCTGGTCCTTTCGTTCTTTGTGGATACTGGACCAGTCTTCGGACCATGGCGGACGACCCTTTCCACCTACGGTGTGATACTTGTAGGATCAGGGGTCGTGAGCCTGATACTGTTCACGATTGGGCATTTCAACGAGGTCTCTCGGTTCAAGCAGTACGCCGCGATATCCGTGCCGATGTTCGTCGTCGGGCACTTCCTTACGGATCCCGGGCTAGACCTGTTCCAAAGGCTGGCGTACGCCTTGATACCCCTGGGCCTGCTGATGATGGCCTATGGGTTGGTGACTCTCTGGCGCTTCGTGCGCAAGTACCCGAAGTTGGAGGATGTGGAGATCGGTGGTTGACAGTAGATCAGACGATCTCCCCTCCGTCGGGGACATCGACAAATTGATCCACGAGCCGGCGAGGCTCCTCCTGATTGCGAACCTCTACGTGGTGGAGAGCGCCGACTTCCTCTTCCTGATGCGTCAGACGGGGATGACCTTCGGCAACCTCTCCTCCCACATGAGCAAGCTGGAGGCGGCGGGGTACATAGACGTCGAGAAGGAGTTCGTCGGGAAGAAGCCCAACACGAAGCTCAACCTCACCGAGAACGGGAGGCGGGCCTTCGAGGTCTATAGGAAGAGTATGCAGCAGCTGTTCACGGATGTTCCATCAGGGTCCCCCACTGGAAGTTCGGGGGAAGACGGAAACGGATTTTGGAGTTGGTAGAATGAATATTTTGATAGAGACAGATGGTTTGTCGAAGTATTACGGCAAAGGAAAGACGATAAAGGCCGTCGACGGCCTCGACCTCACGGTATACGAGGGAGAGACCTTCGGCCTTCTAGGTCCCAACGGGGCGGGCAAGACGACTGTGGTCCGCCTTCTGAACTGTATAATAAAGCCCACGGGCGGCTCCGCGAAGGTGGGGGGATTCGACATCCTCTCCCAGGAGGACGACGTGAAGCGGGTCACGGGTATGCTGGCGGAGTCCCCCGGGCTGTACGAGAAGTTGAGCGCCTGGGAGTTCCTTGAGTTCATGGGGGCCCTCTACGACGTCCCAGGGGATGTCCTCGAGGGCAGGATAGACGAGCTGCTCAAGCTCTTCGGGCTGGACGAGAGGAGGGACCACCTCATCGAAGGGTTCAGCAGCGGTATGAAGCAGAAGCTGCTCCTCGCCGCGGCCCTCATCCACGACCCGCCCATAGTCTTCCTCGACGAGCCGACGTCGGCCCTGGACCCCAGGGCGGCCCACATGGTGAAGGAACTCATAGGGGAGCTCTCGGACTCCGCCGGGAAGACCATCTTCATGTGCAGCCACCTGCTGCCCGTCGTGGAGGAGCTATGCGATCGCATAGGGATAATCAATGAGGGGAAGCTCGTGGCCGTCGGGACCATCGAAGAGATCATCGCCCAAGCGGGCGCCGAGACCCTTGAGGGGGCGTTCATAGCCCTGACGGGCGGAACCGTGGAGGGCGAGCTCCTCGCATGGAGGGAGCAGGTTGTCCAATCCTAAGTGGCTCGTGATAGCGAAGAACGAGTACCGGATCTCGACGAGCTGGATAGGGGCGCTGAGGCGCTACTTCCCCCTCATGACGGGGGGCGTCCTCGCGGCCTGGGTGTTCTACCTCGCCCCCATGCTGGTCCAGTCCCTGGTGGGAGAGTTCCAGGAGCTCATGGTGAGCCAGGTGGCCGTAGCCCTCTTCGAGATCTTCATGTTCATGTTCTCCATCTTCCTCGTGCTGCTCCCCATCTCCAGCGCCCTCAAGGAGGAGGGCGGCGTGGCTCAGGTGGAGCTGATGCTCAAGGCTCCGGTGAGGCCGGGGGACGTGCTGGTCGGCGAGTTCATGGGGAAGACTCCCATCTACGCAATATACGCAACCCTGGCAGCCGGGTTCTTCACAGCCCTGCTGACCCCCCTAAACCTCAGCTACACGCAGACAGCCGTGATAATACTCATGGCGTTCCTAACCTGCCTCGGCTCGTTCTGGGTGGGGACGGTCATCGCGGCCGTCTCCCGGACGACCCTCGGCAGGACTGCCAAGGGGAAGGACATAGGTAAAGCGGCAGCGTTCATCTTCGCCCTGCCCATGGTGGCCGTCTTCTACATGATGATAAACGGGAACATATTCACCCTCCTGCTTGACCCAGGCACGGACGGGCTGGTGAAGGCTCTTCTCGGGCTCTTCCCGAGCTCCTGGGCGGCGGAGGTCATCGTGGCCTTCGCACGGAACCCGGGGGACATCGGCGCCGTCTGGATGCTCACCGTGACCCGGGTCGGGGGAATGCTTGCCTTCATGGCCGCCACCCTCGCCATAGGCTGGAAGATCACGGACAGGGCTTACAGCCTAGAGCCCGCGAACGTGGGTGTCACGGTGGTGGGGCGCGACGGTGTCCTCTTGAGGGCGGTCCGGCTGCTGGCGGGTGGCGGCTCCTTCGGGGCGCTGCTGGTCTCCTCCCTCAAGGACTACAGCAGGAGGATGGAGAACCTGTCCCAGATAGGCTACGTCGTGGGCCTTCTGGTGGTGATGAACTTCACCTTCGTCGACGACGCCAGTGGGGCTCAGGTGATGGGAATGCTGATGGCGACCGTCATGGCCCTCTTCCTCTGCTCCGAGACGACGATCCGGGGCAAGGAAGCCTTGTTCATCTACAGGAAGACCCCGGGAGGGATCGCCCGGCTCATGAAGGCGAAGCTCCTGCAGGCCTGGCTCTTCGTTATCCCCGTGATGGTGGCGATCTGGGGCTACAGCGCGTGGAGATTCGACCTGGCCTTCTCGGTGCCCTTCCTCATGGAGATGGGGAACGCACTGCTGATAGCCTTGGCGAACTCCGCGATGGCGATGGGCCTCTCCTTCGCCAACCCGGCGTTCAACCAGAAGTCTGGTGCTTACATGATCAATTTCCAGATGATCGCCTTCATCGCCATGGGCGCGATGATAATCCCGGACATTTTCCTGGACATGCCCTGGCTCCACATGCCCATAGCCTGGGTGGTGGGCCTCGTGCTCCTCTACGCTGGCTACCGCAAGCTCACTACCATGGAGTAGTCTGGACAAGTAAAACGGAATGGAGGTGAGATGAAGGATTGGCAACAGCGGGTGCGACGGGTGGGGCCACTGCGGCTGCTATGCACACGAGCTCATACCGTGTAAAGTTCCTTAGGAGGGAGTTCCTGGAGCTGGTAGACATCGCTAAGCCCCGTATAATCTACCACAGGCGGAGGATGCACTTCTTCGCCTTCGACGGCTTCGTGATGTACACATTCGAGTGCGAGGACAGCGACTTCAGCCAGAGGGTCATGGACACTATAGAGTTCTCGAACTACCAGTGGAGCGAGTAGAACTCTCCCTTTTTTCTTACTCCCAAATCTTTTGAGTACGTAGGTGTACACTCATTCGAATTATAATGCAAAAGCTTGAAGACTACAAGATCATGCCCCTGGTCCCGGGGCAGCCGGTAGGGGATCCCCAGGTCTCCCCGGACGGGTCCAAGGTCCTCTTCACCTATTCTCAGGTGAACATGGAAGAGGACAAGTACGACACCCACATTTGGCTCCTCGACCTGAGTAAGAAGCGACCTGTGCAGTTCACCCATGGCAAGGAGAACGCCTCCAACCCCCGGTGGTCCCCGGATGGGAAGACCATCCTATTCACCTCTAGCCGCCCCAGCGAGGACGACAAGAAGGACGACAAAGAGAAGAAGAAGGCCCAGATCTACCTCCTCCCCGTCGACGGCGGCGAGGCAAAGAGGATCACCGACTTCGAGGACGGCGTCCAGAACCCCGTCTGGTCCCCTGACGGGAAGACCATCTACTTCACATCTGCCATCTTCAAGGGGGAGAAGCGGAAGGAGAGCGACGTCAAGATCCTACGACGAATAAAGTACAAGGGAGATGGTATAGGCTTCTACGAGGGTAGGTACACCCACCTCTTCTCCGTCCCCACAAAGGGGGGCAAGGTCAAGCAGATCACCGATGGAGAGTACGACGTCACCTCCCCGGTCCTCTCACCGGACGGGAAGACTGTCGCCTTCACGGGTAACTTCGACGAGGGCGGGGACTACTCGTACCTCAGGTACATCTACACGGTCCCAGCCAAGGGCGGGGAGCCCAAGGTCCTGCTGAAGAGGCAGGGCTCCGTGGGCGCGCTGGGCTACTCCCCCTGCGGGAAGCATCTGGCGTTCACGGGGTACGAGGTCGAGGACCCGGAGCTGGTCTGGTACAATCAGACCCAGCTCTGGGTGATGTCCGCCAAGGGAGGGAAGCCCAAGTGCCTCACCGCCGACTTCGACCGGACGGTCTCGGCCAGGGAAGGCACTATTCAGTGGTCTCCCAACTCGAAGCACATCTACGTCAAGTTCCCCAACCACGGCACCAGCCACATCCACAGGGTGAGCCTCAAGGGGGAGGTCGAGGCCCTGACAGAGGGGAAGATGAACGTCGGCTCATTCACCATGGACGAGGCAGGGAAGGTCTTCGCCTTCAACGCCTCGGACTCCATGACGCCCTACGAGCTCTGGACCCTGGACGACGGGGGCCAGGCGAAGAGGACGGAGATGAACAAGGCCCTCCTGAGGAAGCTGAGGCTCGTCGAGCCCGAGGAGTTCTGGTTCACCGCCAGCGACGGCACCGAGGTCCAGGGCTGGATCGTGAGGCCCAGGGACATGAAGGAGGGTGAGAGGTACCCCACCTGCATAGAGATCCACGGAGGTCCCAGGGGGGCTTACGGATTCACCCTTGGGGCCGCTGAGCACGAGTTCCAGGTCCTCGCCGATTACGGGTACGCTGTGGTATACACCAACCCCCGGTTCAGCACGGGCTACGGGGAGAAGTTCTGCGGCGAGGCCTCGGGCCACTGGGGTGAACGAGACTACCTGGACCTCATGGAGGCCACCGACTACGTCGTCGAGAACTACGACTTCGTGGACCCGGAGAGGCTGGGGGTCCTGGGCGGGAGCTACGGGGGCTTCATGACCAACTGGATCGTGGGGCACACGGACAGGTACAAGGCGGCGGTGACCATGAGGAGCATCAGCAACTGGTACAGCTTCCACGGGACCAGCGACATCGGCTGGATGAGCCTCCCCACCATGGAGCTCAACTGGGGGAAGGACCCCTGGGACGACCTGGAGAGGATCATGGAGAAGTCGCCGATAACCTACATCAAGGAGATGGTGACGCCCCTCCTCATCATCCACAGCGAGCACGACTACAGGTGCCCCATGGAGCAGGGGGAGCAGCTCTTCGCGGGGCTCAAGAAGCTGGGGAGGACCACGGAGTTCGTAAGGTTCCCCAACGAGCCCCACGGCCTCTCCAGGATGGGGAAGCCCAAGCACCGGGAGGAGCGCCTCCAGCACATCGTCCGCTGGTTCGACAGGTACCTCAAATAACCCTTTTCCCCACACCCCACCCCCTTCTTTCTATGAGCAGAGTCACCCCTCCCCTGTTCAAGAGGATAGACTGCGTGCGCCTCCCCGTCTCCGACCTGGAGTCAGGGCTCTCCTTCTACAGGGACAACCTAGGCCTGGAGCTGATCTGGCGCACAGAGGACTCGGCGGGTCTGAGGCTGCCCAACGATGAGTCAGAGATAGTGCTCTACACAGAGGATAGGGGCGAGGAGATCGACATAACGGTGGAGTCCGCCGACGAGGCGGCCCGCAGCTTCGAGTCCGCGAGGGGTGAGGTCGTGGTACAGCCATTCGACATCGGGATCGGCAGGTGCGTCGTCGTGAAGGACCCCTGGGGAAACGAGCTGGTTCTGCTGGACAACAGCAAGGGGAGGCTCGTGACGGATGCAGGGCTCAACGTGGTCGGCGTTGATAAGCTGTAAGGTCTTCTCAGCCATCACCACTACCTGAAACAGCTAGTTTATTTTTTATAATCAGAGATCTGAAAGGGTTTAACGCGAAAATGTGGGAGAATCTGGATGACCTCTGCGACCTCTTCTTCGAGCTCTCCAACGAAGACCGCATGATGATCCTGAGAGAGCTGCAGAAGGGTTCGGTGAATATCACAGGGCTATCCCGGGCCTTGGACGTCTCGACCCAGGAGGTGAGCAGGCACGTCTCCCAGTTCCTCGAGCGTGACGTCGTCAACAGGGACAACTCAGGTGCCTACTGGCTGACTCCCTACGGAGACCTAGTCCTCAGCCAGATCCAGGGACTCGGCTTCGCCTCCCAGCACAGGGACTACTTCAAGGACCACGTTCTGAGCGACCTCCCCACGAACTTCCTCTGCCGGATAGGTGAGCTCGGGGGCAGCGACCTCGTCGACGACGTCATGCTCGTCTTCCACAACGTCGAGAGGATCATCGATGAGGCCGAGGAGTACATCTGGAGGCTCACTGATAGGTACAACATGATGTCCCTGCCACGCCTCGAGGAGGCGACGGATAGGGGCGTCCAGTTCCGCCTCCTCCAGACCAGGGGCTTCGAGTACCCCCCGAACTGGCCTGGGGCCGGGGAGGTGATGAGGGAAGCCAGGATCAAGGGCACCATGAAGGTGAAGATCTCCGACTCCGCCAACATCTTCATCGCCATGTCGGAGAAGGAGGTGGCCGTCGTCGCCTTCCCCTCCGCCAATGGCAGGTTCGACTATCTCGGATTCACATCCAGGGACGGAAGGGTCCACGGATGGTGCGCTGAGGTATACCGGTTCTACTGGGAGCGAGCCAGGTTCCAGGAGGGCTTCGCGGAGTAACCCCGTTTACCACCACTGCTCGTACCTGATGCGTTCCTCGGCCACGCCGAGGCCCTTCAGCGTCTCCTCCATGTCCTGCCCCATGGGCTTCGGCCCGCAGATGAAGAAGATGCCACCCATGTCAACCCCCTCAGCCCTCAGGAGCTCGTCGTCGATTCTCCCCCTGTGCCCCTCCCAGGGCTCCCCCCCGGGGCGGGTCACGGTGAAGACGCAGTCAACCCTCGGATTCCTACCGGAGATATCCTCCAGCTGCCTGTGGAATACCATCTCAGATGGAGCTCTGGCGCTGTAGAAGAGCTTGGCCCCGACGTCAGACGTGCCCTCGTCGACGTACCTGAGCATACTCATCAGGGGCGTTATCCCTATACCCCCGGCTATGAGCGTCAGGGAGTCCCCCATCTCCCTCTTGTAGTAGAACTCCCCCTGCCCCCCGTCGACGTAGATGACGTCCCCGGTCTCCGCCTCCTCGTGCATGAAGCGGGTGACCTCCCTCTCCCGGTTCCGCTTGACTGTGAGCTCTATCGTCCCCACGGTGGTCGGCGAGGACGTAAGGGTGTACCCGGCAACCCCCCTCTCCCCTTCAGCGTCGACGTAGCAGTCAACCCACTGCCCGGGGTGGAACGAGAACGCCTGACCCTCCAGGTCGAGGGTGTAAGACCTGACTGTGGGGGTCTCCTGACGTATGGAGACGATCCTGACTGGGATCTTCATCGTCGTATTCCTATGAGCTAGGATCTAGATAGGCATGGTGGGAGCTGGGTGCCAGACTCCCGAAAATTATTATATCGAGTTCCGGACACTAGGGGTCCGTCTTATCATGTCAACGGATGATTACGAGGGATTGGCGAGGGCATACTGGGAGAGCCCCCGTGTCAACGATATCCTTGGGAAGTGGGGGAGCTTCAGGACTGAGATCATCGAGGAGTGGAAGAGGATCGCCCGCATCTACTCCCCCTCCGGGAACGAGACCCGGAGGGCGGAATACATGACCAGGAGGTTCAGGGAATACGGCATCCAGGACGCCTACATAGACGCCCACGGGAACGCCGTCGCCCCCAACGCGAAGGGGGAGGGGCCCACCGTCGCATTCCTGGCGACAATGGACGACCTGGCCACCGTCGCAGACCTCGTAAAGTCCTGGGACAGCCCCATCGAGGAGAAGGACGGAAGGCTCATCGGCCCAGGGACCAACATTGGCTCCATCTGCGCAGCCGGCCTCGGCCTCGCCAGGCTTTTCGCCCTGCCGGAGGCTGAGTTAAGCGGGACCATCTATGTCATCGGCGTCACCCAGGAGGAGACAGGCCTCGCCGGGACGAAGGGCTTCATCAGGGACCACCCTGAGCTGGACTACGTCGTGGACATGATGGGAGGCTTGGGGAGGATGAGCTACGGGGCGCTGGGCATCCACTGGTTCAAGCTCCACTACAAGGGCCCCCGAGCCCACACCCTCCGGGGACCCGGCCCCAACGTGACGAAGGGGGTCGCGAAGTCGGTGACCCGAGTCTTCTCAGTCCCGCTGCCCCCCGACACATACCTCAACATTTCGATGCTGGGCGCAGGGAAGGTCTACAACCACAGGAGTGACGACGGCTGGCACTCCGTCGACCTCAGGTCCACGGACAACGCCAACATCAAGGCGATGCGGGAGAAGATCGAGAGGATCGCCACCGAGGTCTCCGGTGAGGAGGGGCTGGAGTGGTGGATAGAGCCCTTCTCCGATACCCCAGCGGGGCAGATCCCGGGGGCCCGTGAGTCGAGGCTGGTGAGGGTCGCCGAGGAGGTGACCAAGCTCATGGGCTTCGAGCCCACCCTCAGCGACAGGGGGTCGTGCAACATGAACGCCGGGGTCGCCGCAGGGGTCTCAACCATCAGCACCGGAGGAGGCCGGGGAGGCTCAAGGGACACCGCTGATGAGTACGCCAACATCGAGCCCAACCTCCTAGGGGTCAAGCTCAACTTCCTCATAGGCTACATACTTACAAACGGGAAGAGAGACTAGTACGAGGGATAACATGGTCGAGGTAACCCGAGAAGGCTCCATGGCGGTCTACAAGGAGCTGCTGAAGAATCCGCCACTTGGACCCGAGGTACCCCACAAGCCCCCGCGCCCCGATCTCGTCAGCCTCGACGGGCGGAGCGTCGTCGCCATCGTCCGATCGAATAACAGGGTCGAGGGGATAAACGAGGCCGTCTGGCTAGCCGGAGGCTTCAGGCCCATAGTCCACGGCACCGAGGGGGAGATACTCATCAAGCCGAACTGCAACACCGATGACCTCTACCCCACGGACACCCACCCCGAGACCATCAGGACGATAGCCGAGGGGCTCATGTCGGCAGGGGTCTCCAAGGAACGGATCGTGGTCGGTGAGATCTCCGGACGTGCCAGAGGCCTCCCGACGCGCCACACCGTCGAGAACCTGGGGATAAAGGCGGTCGCGGAAGAGCTGGGGATAGGCCTGTGCTACTTCGACGAGGGCGAGTGGGTGACCGTGAAGGCCCCGAACAGGGAGGCCTGGCCTGACGGTATCAAGATCCCACGGCGGGTCTACGAGGCCGAGAGGGTGATCCTCACGCCGATCATGAGGCCCCACAGCACCGCCACCTTCACGATCTCCATGAAGCTGGCGGTGGGAATACTCGACGCCGTGGGGCGGGAGTGGCTCCACAACGAGGAGGCCCACGACGCCAAGGTGGCGGAGCTCAACACGGTCTACTCTGCCGACCTCATCGTCGCAGACGCCACCAAGATGATCACCGGGAGGGGCCCCAACATGAGGAACGTCGTCGAGCCCGGGATCATCGTCGCCGGGAGCAACCGGGTGGCAACGGACGCCGTCTGCGTGGCGCTGATGAAGATGAACTGGGCCAGGAAGGTCTCGGAGATCAAGGTACTGGAGCACGAGCAGTTCAAGGTCGCCGAGAGGCTGGGGCTGGGCTCCCCCAGGATCGCTGACATCGACCTTAGGGTGTCCAACATGACTGAGGATGGTGGGTTCCAGGACGTCGTGAACGGCATCCGCGAGGAGCTCGGCCTATCTATGCGGTAGGCCCTACCCGAAGACGAGCTCTCTCCATCCGCCTTCTCTGGTCTGGTAGCGGACGCTCCTTGGGAACTCGTATGGCTCATAGACGGCCCTCGTGAGCCTTCCCCTCATCCTCTCGCGGACGGCGTTCCAGCCGTCCCTCTCCAGCTCATCAGCCAGCCGCCTCGTGCTCACTCTCTGCCCCGTCACCCCGTCCCCGTCCTGGAGCGCCATGAACGTCCAGGCCTCCCTGAAGGCATCCACCATGGACTCGTCGTCCGCGTACCTCTCCCGCACCTCGGCGGGCATCCGGTCGGCCTCCTCCTGGGTGAGCTCCGTCGGCTTCAGGCCCCTCCCCGGCGGGGCGGAGACGCCCAGGGTGTTCACGGCGATGTTATGAGGCTTCAGCTCCAGGGCAAGGCACTGGGTGAGCCCCTCAAGGCCGTACTTGGAGGGGCAGTAGGCCACCTCGGCCACGAAGCCCCTCACGGCGGCGCCCGAGGTGACGTTGATGACGCTCCCAGCTCCTTGGCCCTTCATCGCATCTAGGAAGGCCTTGGTCAGGAAGAAAGGGGCCCTGAGGTTCACAGCCAGCGTCCTGTCCCAGTCCTCCACCGTCGTCTCGCCGACGGTCTTCCACGGGCTCGTCGCCGCGTTGTTGAAGATCACGTCCATCCTGCCGTATTCGTCGATGACGCGGTCCCTCAGCCTAAGGATCTCACCGGGATCCGAAAGATCCGCCTGGATCGTCAGCACCTCTCCCCCCTTCGAGGCTATCATCTCCTCCGTGATGGCCAGCTCTGAGCCAGTTCGGGCGACCGAGACGACCTTGGCTCCCTCCAAAGCGTACGCGATGGCCACGGGGCGGCCGAATCCTCGTCCGGAGCCGGTGACCAGCGCGACCTTCCCCTCGAGCCTCCTCAACGTAGAAACCCGAAGGCAACAGGTCCCAAGGAGGCTTTAACCCTTACCTCTGGAAAGAATCTTAACCTCACGGGGGGTATTTGTCTCTGGATTTATCATGTCAGAGACTCTGAAGGTTCAGGACCTTGAGGCGCCCAAGGGCAGGAAGGTGCAGGGGTACCTCAACATCTCTGAGAAGCCCGCCGGCCCCCACAGGATCCCGGTGACCCTCGTCAACGGGGTCGGGGACGGCCCCACGGTGGTGATCAACGGGGGGGAGCACGGCTCCGAGTACAACGGCCCAGCCGCTGCCCTCACAGTGATGGAGGAGCTCGACCCCAAGGAGCTGAGCGGGAAGGCCATCATCGTCCCCGTCGTGAACACCCTCGCCTTCGAGGCCCGGTGGATGCACGGCAACCCCATCGACTACAGGGACATGACCGGGACATACGTCGAGGAGATCCCCAGGGGAGGCTCCGGAGTCCCAAAGATCAGTTACCAGGTCGCCACCACCTTCTACAGGGAGGTCCTCACCCAGGGAGACTACCGCCTCAACCTCCACGGCGGCGACCTCGAAGAGGACCTCCTCACCGGCACCATGTACAGGAGGACCAAGAACGAGAAGAGGTCCGACGAGAACCTCGCCCTCTGCCGGGCCTTCGGATACGAGTGGATACGGGAGAGCCTGCCCAAGCCCGGGGCCCCGACTCGTAGACGCCTCGAGTTCCCCATGACCGTGGGCACCGAGGCCGGGGGCATGGGCCGCTGCCAGAGCGACATCGTCGACGGGGTGGTCAAGGGCATATTCAACGTCCTGAAGCACCTAGAGATGCTGGAGGGCGAGCCGGATATCCCTGCCAAGGCGAAGGTCTACCACCCGTACCACCTCTACGCAGAGCACGGGGGCTTCTTCATCTCCAACGTGAGGTCGGGGGACATGGTGGAGGAGGGAGACGTCCTGGGGGTCATCAAGGACCTCTGGGGGAGCACCCTCGAGGAGATCAGGGTCCCCACCGACGGGGTCATCCACATGGTCACCTCCCCGGCCATCTGGGAGGACGACGTGGTTTACGAGATCGGGAAGGACATCCGGGAGATCGACTGAGATGGGCGGATTCAGGCCCTTCGACGTTAAGCCCGGTGAGAAGGCCTTCGGATACGTGGACGTCATCGACAACCTCGCAGTAAGGGCCGAGATGCCCGTGGGGGTCGTCAACGGAATCGAGGAGGGGCCCACGTTTACAGTCACGGGGGGTCTCTACCCCACGGAGTACTGCGGCGTCGAGGCGGCATCCAGGCTCTACAGGATGGTGGAGCCCCATAGGTTGAAGGGGCGGTTCATCTCTGTACCTGTGGTGAACATGCCCGTCTTCCAGTTCAGGACGCCCTGGCTCAACCTAAGGTCCTCCATAACCCCCATGGACGGGGGGAACATCAACAGCAGGTTCCCGGGGGACCCAGAGGGGAGGCTCACAAGCAGGATCGCCTACACACTGTTCGAGATCATCAAGGAGTCCAAGTACCACATCGACTTCAGGGGCGGCGACCTCCCTGAGTCCCACCTCGACCACACCATCTACCTCAGGCTGGGGGAGCCCATCGACGATACATGCGAGACACTCGCCAAGGTCTTCGGCCTCGAGTACGTCCTTCCGGGGACGCCGGATATCGGCCACGTGAGCCCCGGCACCCTCATCAACGAGGCGGTGAACGCGGGTGTCGCCTCCATCATCAGCGAGGCGGGCCTCGGCTACAGGACCCAGCCCCTCGAGGAGTACGTACTGGCCCACGTCGAGGGCACCCTGAACTGCATGAGGCACTTCGGGATGCTGGAGGGAGAGGTGAAGCGGCCGAGGGAGCAGAGGTTCCTGGACATGGAGTGGCAGGGCGTCTCAGCCCCCGTGGCCGGGGTCTTCACCGCGCTGGCTGACCACAACGACATCCTGGAGGAGGGGCAGCTCATCGGGAGGATCACAGATCTTGACGGCTCAACCCTCGCCGAGGTGCACTCCCCCGTGAACGGAATCGTCCACACCCTGTACGTCAGGAGGGTCGTCTACCCGGGGGACAGGCTCTTCACGCTGCTGAAGATAGACGAGCCCACAGGCTGGTGACATCCGGGGAACAGGTCGCGCTCGGGCTAAAGGGAGTTGAGGAACTCCTCGATCTCGGGGAGCTCGATGCCCGTCCGCTTCCTGAACAGCCCGTAGACCTTGCGCAAGTGTCCCGCGCTCTCCCTCATCATCTCCTCGGCCCCGGAGCGCATCCCCAGCTTCTCGGCCCCCATACTCATCGATGCGGCTACGGAGAGGAGCCTCCTCGCGCTGGCGATGACGTCGAAGAACTCGATGTCCCTCGTCTCCTTCCCCGAGACCCTCTCATACCTCTCAAGGATGACGTCCCTGATATCCGAGGAGCCGTAAGTGCTCATCAGCAGCAGCGTCCAGGCGAGGTCCGCCCTGTAGTCCCCCGGCGCGGCCTGGGTCCAGTCGAGGACCACGAGCCTTCCGTCGTCCCTCACCATGACGTTCTGAGTGTGATAGTCCATGTGGATCACCGAGAGCCCCTCCAGGGTGACCTCGTCCCTGTGAGCCTCGATCCAGTCGACCACGGGTCGGAGCCAATCGACACCGAGATCGCGAATGAATCCGTCCGCCGTCACAAGCAGGTCGTCGAGGTATCGCCCCGTATCCCCCTCAGGGAACCCTGGAATGATGGCGGGGCCTTCCAGCCTGTGGAGGTCGATCCATATCCTCGTGAACTCGGTCATGAGCCGCTCCGCCTCCTCCCCTGAGACCCTTGTGAGCACCTCGGACAGGTTACGCCCTCTGACATACTCCATGACGATGAAGGAGCCGCCGAGGGCTGAGGATTCGGTTTCCACGTGAAAGACCTCTGGCACAGGGAAGCCCACCCCATGGAGCCTGCTCAGGAGGACGTACTCCCCCTCCGCCTTCTGGGGGGCCTCATACCCCTGGAAGAGCCTGATGACCCTCTCCTCTCGAACGGTCCGCCCCGCCTCCAGATACTCCACGACATACGTGAGGAGCCGCGCCTCCCACCCGCTGGTGATGTCCTCCACATGGGAGATCCTCAGCTCTCCTCTGTCCGGGTACAGCCTGTCGTAGTACTCCGATATCTTCGTCTCAATATCCTCGGTCAACCTGAGTTCCCCCAACATGCACGAGCTACAGTGAATTAAGGAATTCCTCGTACTCCGGCAGCCTCAGCCCCGTGAGCTCGACGAGGACGTCGTAGACGTTCCTGATGTGACCCGAGACCTCCCTCATCATCTCCACGGCCCCGGGCCTCATGCCCTGATTCTCCGCCCCCGCCTCCACGGAGACCGCTACGTCTGTGAGCCTCCTCAGGATGGACAGGGCCTCGAAGAACTGGATGTCCTCCATCTCCGTCCCAGAGGTAGCCTCATAGGCCGCAAGGATGGCGTCCCTGACGCTTGGCTCGAGGAATGTCCCGGCGAGGAGCATGAGCCAGGAGAGGTCGCTCCTCCTGTCCCCGACGTGGAATGCCCCCCAGTCGAGCACCACCGGCGAGCCGTCCGCCTTGAGCATTATGTTCATGGGGTGGAAGTCCCCGTGGAGAATGGCGGGGGGCATGGGGGTCACTGAGCCCTTCCTCTCCTCGAGCCACTCGATGAGGGGCCCCATCCAATCGATGCCGCACCCCGTTGCTGCCTTCCTGTACTTCCCGATCACGCTGTCAATGTATTCACCGGTTGATGCTCCGGTCTCATCGGGGAATATTTTAATTATGTCGATGTCGTGGAGCCTGACGAACAGCCCCATCATTATATCCAACACCCCGTTCAGGTCCTCCTGGGAGCCGCTGAGGAACTCCCTCTCCAGGCTGCGGCCCTCTATGAACTCCATGGTCAGGAAGGGCTGCCCCAGGACGCATCCCTCGTCGTACTCGTAAACCCGTGGAACGGGGTAGCCCACCCTCAGCAGGCGACTCATGATGTCGTACTCATGTCTAGCGCCCTTCCCCGAGAATATCCTAGCGACGAGCCTGTCATTATGGGAGGACCCATCGTAGGTGTAGTTCAGCACGAAGTAGAAGAGCCGTGTCTCCCATCCGCTCGTGATCTCGCTCACTTCGGAGACGACTAGCCCCAGACGGTCCGGATAGAGGCTGCGGTACCAGGCTTCGAAGCGGTCTCTGACGAAGTCTGGGGCGTCTTCTTCGGAGACGTCTCTCAGCTTCGCCATGGGTTTCACCTCTCACTTCACTTCCCTTTCAGACACCGGATGCCTATGATGGTCTTGGCGTCCTCGATGACGTTCCCCTCGATCATCCTGACGATCTCCCCCAGCTCGGACACCTCGACCTCGATGCTCTCATCCTCCTCAGGCGACATACCCACCTTCCTCAGCCCACGTGCCTCGTAGAAGTGGATGATCTCGTCGCTGTACCCCGGGGCCATGTAGCAGCTCAGTAGGGCGTTCAGCTCCGAGGCCTCGTATCCCGTCTCCTCCCTGAGTTCCCTCCTGGCGCACTCCAGGGGGTCCTCCCCCTCCTCCAGTGTCCCAGCGGGTATCTCCAGCAGGGGCTTGCCTATGGCGTACCTGTACTGCTTGACGAGGACCACCCTCCCGTCTGGGAGGACTGGGACGATGGCGACCGCCCCCGGGTGCCTGACGATGTCCCTGCGAGTCCTCAGGCCGTTTGGGAGCTCTACCTCGTCCTGGAGGAACCTGAAGTTTCTGCCCTCGTGTATCAGCCTCGAGCTTACGGTCTTCTCCATGATCTGCGCCTCAGTACCTGCTCCGCCCCCAGTAGCCCGCTGTGTAGTCTAGCAGGTGCCTGAGGTCGTTGCGGTCGATGGCCGCTTCGGTCTCCCTCTGAGCCATCTCAAGGACCTCGGCCTCGTCCACGGTCTTCACGACGCGGTCCTCCATTAGGATCTCCCCGTCGACGAGGACGGTGTCCACGTCGTTCCCGTTGGCGTAGTAGGCGACCCTGTCTGCCGCCATGTTGAGGGGGTAGAGGTGGGGCCTGTAGGCGTCGATGAGGATGATATCCGCCCTCTTTCCGGCCTCGATGGAGCCCAGCTCCTGGTCGAGCCCCATCGCCCTCGCCGCGTCTATCGTCGCCATCTCCAGGACCTTCCCGGCGGGGAGGACCCTGGAGTCCCTGTAGTGACGCCTGTGGTAGCGCATGCACTGGAACATGTGCCTGAACATGTCGAAGCTCCTGTCTGGGGCCGAGGCGTCGGAGCCCAGCATCACGGTGACCCCGGAGTTCAGGAGCTCGGGGACGGGGCACCTGGCCGTCATGGAGGCCACGGCGCTGGGGTTGTGCACGATCCTCGTGCCCGTCCTCTTGCAGATCTCTATCTCCTCGTCGGTGAGGTCCGTCGAGTGGGAGAGGAGGGCATCCGGGCCCAGGATGTCCAGCTCCTCGTGGGCGAACTTAACGGTCCCCTTCGTATGCCCGTCCTGGGTGAAGAGAACGCCATGCTTCCTGGAGATCTCCCTCGTCGCCTGGGCTCGATACCTCTCCTCCTTGAGCTCCTTCCCCTCGATGGGCCTGTGCTCCGGGTGGGATGTCGGGAGCATCATACAGACCCTGACGCGGCCCTCCTCCTTGCTCCACCTCTCCACGAGGGCCTCGCTGACGCGCAGCTGATCCTCAAAGGAGACTTCGTATTCCCACCTCTCTCCCTTCTCCCAGCTGGCGTACCTCCTTGGGAAGGGAGGCCTCCGGGGGCCTACAGCAAGGTACTCCCGTATACCGACCCTGCGGACAGCCTCGCAGTGCTTGTCGCCGTACGCGGGGTCGTCTGTTCTCATGACGCTGTCTCCTCCGCCGAAGAATGTCAGGCTGCAGGTCACTCCGAACCTGAGGCGCTCAGTGGCTGTCAGGAGGGCCTCGGCCTCCCAGAACTCCTCCGTCGAGCCCTGGGAGTAGACGTCCTCACAGGCCTTGTACCAGAGCTCGTTGTGCATCCCCAGGCTCTTCAGGAGGCCGTGGCCAGCGTGGCTGTGCCCGTCGAAGAGGCCCGGCATCGCAATCTTGCGTGAGGCGTCTATCACAGTGTCAGCCGAGTAATTCGCTGCAATCTCCTCTGATGGGCCCACGTCCAGGATGCGGCCCTTCTCCACTGCGATGGCCCCGTCTTCCAGGATCCGCCTCATGGGGTCCATGGTCACGATGGCCCCACCGGATATCAGAACGTCAACCAATGTAGTACGGGATCTAGGCCGGGTGTTTTTAACGGTAGCACCCCGGATCTCTCTTAAAAATGGCTTTCGCCCCGCAATAGGGGTACATTAATACTAGATCGGTGATTGTTATCCGGGAAAATTCATGTCTAAACCAGCTCTCGGAGGCCTCCCCATGCCCGATGACAGGCAGACGTCGACCTTCTCCATCGTCGCATACGACCCGGAGAACGGGGACCTGGGCGTGGCCGTGCAGTCCAAATACTTCATCGTGGGTCCTGTGGTCCCGTGGGCTGAGGCGGGGGTCGGCGCCGTCGCCACTCAGGCCTTTGTTAACGTCTCCCTTGGGCCGAGGAGCCTGGCCCTCCTCAAGGAGGGGGTGGAGGTCGAGAGCATCGTCAACAATCTCCTGGAGGAGGACGAGGGGCGGGACAGGAGGCAGCTAGGGATCGTGGACTTCCGGGGGAACGCCTACTCCTACACGGGCAAGGGCTGCACCCCGTACGCGGGGGGCAAGACGGGAGAGCACTACGCCATCCAGGGGAACTTACTCACGGGGGAGGCCGTAATCGAGGCCATGTCGGAGGCCTATGAGGCAGCCCACGGAGAGCTGGCTGAGCGCCTCGTGGCCGCCCTGGAGGCAGGCGAGGAGGCCGGCGGGGACGCTCGGGGCAGCCAGTCCGCCGCGCTACTCGTGGTGAGGTACGGGGCGGGCAGGGCTGGATATGGCGACCGATACGTCGACCTCAGGGTCGACGACCATGCGGCGCCCATAGCCGAGATGAGGAGGCTCCTCAACCTTCACTACTCCAACATTCTAGTCAGCCGGAGTCAGAGCCTCATGGACGACGAGAAGAACGAGGAGGCCCTTGAGGTCTCCCTCAAGGCCGCGATCCTGAGCCCTGAGAGCGATGTAGCCCACCTCGCCCTCTGCAGGGCCTTCTACCTGAACGGGGCTAAGGCAAAGGCGATCGAGGAGTATCGGATAGCCAAGGCCCTCAATCCCAAGGTCGACTTCAGTGTCAACCGGCAGGACCGGTTGGCATTCATCCTAGAGGATGAGGCGTTCAAGGAGCCCGGGGAAGAGGCGTAGAACTACCCGGTGTACTCGGGTCGAGCGGCGGTCTCCAGTGTCACCTGCTCGATCGCGCCCGATCTCCAGACCGTCAGTACAATCTCCTGATCTGGGGCGACGTGCTCCGCGATGTAGGCGTCCCAGTCTCCCCATGTCCTGATCTCTATGCCGTCGATGGCGATGATTATGTCCTTTGCGGTGTATGCAGGATCTCCCAGACTATCCGTTGTCTCGATGGCGGCCTCGAGGCCCGCTTCCTCGGCTGGGTAGCCCTCCATGACCTCCATGACGATGATGCCATGCTGATGCGTGTCCACGTTCTGCAGGTTCAGTAATGTGACGATGTCGGGGTTCAGGACGTATCCGAAGAATCCCACGAGGGGGTGCTGGTAGATGCCTTCTTCCACTATCGAGTTCGCGACCCGGTCCACGATGTTGGATGAGACGGCGAAGTTGATTCCGTAGATGGTGCCTGCGTTGGTGATGCCTAGGACGTTCCCATCGAGGTCGAAGAGGGGTCCCCCTGAGCTCCCCGGGGCGATGGTGACGTCCAGCTGGAGGACGGGCACGATGATGGGGGGGATGTCCAGCTTCTCGTTGACCTGGCTGATGATCCCCGAGGAGAGGGCTCCGTAGCTCCCCAGCGGGTTGCCTATCGCCACCGCCTCCTGCCCAATATAGATCAGCGACGAGTCCGCCAATGTCAAAGGCTCCGAGTCGAGGGGTGCCTCCTCGACCCTGAGGACGGCCACGTCCGAGTAGGGATCCGAGCCGACGACGGTGGCAACGGTCCAGGAGCCGTCGTAGTAGCCGATGTTCGCCTCCTCCGCCCCGTCCACGACGTGATGGTTGGTGACAATGTAGTTCCTGCTCCTCCACATGAAGCCAGAGCCCTGCCCTGCCGTGGTCGTTATCTTAACCACGGAGGCTCTCCGGGCCTCGTAGACGCTCGAAGGGGTCCTCTCGAGGCTGCCCCCCACCCTCTCGTCGATGGCAGCGACTTCGGCGCTCAGCGACTCCAGCTCATCTCGCATGCTCGAGTTGAAGCCTTGGATCTCCCCGGTCACGTCCTCGAGGGTCGTCTCAAGGGAGGACAGCTCATCGAGGCTCTCCTGGATGCCTTCCTCAAGTCCACCTAGCCGGTCGGCTATCTCCTCCTCGACCTCCGAGAAGTTTCCCTGAAGGCTTGTAATCTCATCTTGGAGGCCATCGAGGCTGGAGGCGACATCGTCGAGGTCGTCCCTCAGCTCGGAGATGTTCTCCAGGGTGGCGTACTGCTCCCTCTGCAGGTCGATGTGGTTGAACAGAAGGTAGGTGTTGGCACCCGAGATGACCACTGCGATGATGATTAGGACTGTTAGGATCTGGTTTTGTCGCTGAGACATTGAGTTCTATCTGTTTTCGTCTGGTATTAACCTTATTTTTCCGGTCTCAGAGGAAGGGGGTGCTCTTCGGGTCTATGAGGGCGCCGTTGAGCATCACCCTCTCCAGTGATGTCCTGATCGCGGAGATCTCCTCCAGGGGGTCCTCCCTGAGGAAGATGAGGTCGGCGTACTTCCCCTCCTCGACTGTGCCAAGCCTGTCCTCGACCCCTACGCTCTTGGCGGCGTTCAGCGTCCCCGCTTGGACGGCCTGCTCCGTGGTCATCCCCCACTCCACCATGTACTCCAGGTCACGGGGGTTGTCGCCGAAGAGGTTGTCGGGCATCCCGGCGTCAGTGCCCATGGAGATGGTCACCCCCCTCCCATGGGCCTTCCTGAAGTTGGGTTCGGTCTCCTCCCAGATCCCCGTGGTTATGATTCTGGCGTGGACGCCCCCCTCGTCCAGGTGCTCAAGGTGGCCGCAGAAGGTCTTCAGCGTGGGCATGAGGATCATGCCCCTCTCCTTCATAGTGGCTATGTGGTCGTCGGTGAGGGTCTGGCCGTGGACGATGACGTCCGCCCCGGCTTCGATGGCGTTGGAGATGCCCTCCTCGCCGTAGCAGTGGGCGTGGACCTTCTTCCCGCACTTGTGAGCCTCCTCGGAGCATGCCCTCATCTCCTCCACGGTGAGCTGGGGGTGGCGGGGGCCGGTGTGGGGGCTCGAGATGGCCCCGGTGGCGCCCAGCTTGATGAAGTTGGCCCCGTGGTACATGAGCAGGCCCCTGGCGACCTTCCTGGCGGAGTCAGCCCCGTTGACCTCAAGCCTGAAGCCTGGCTTCTTGCTCCTCCCCCCTGTCATGGTGATCATCTCCCCGCTGACGAACATCCTGGGCCCTAAGGCGACGCCGTCGTTGATGGCGTTCCTCACCGCGAAGGCGACGTTCCTGATCCCTCCGGCGTCCGCTAGGGAGGTGACGCCAGACATCAAAGCCTTCCTGGCGTTCTCTGCTCCCCTGACGGCCTGGTACTCATTGGACCGCTCCTCGGGATCCGGTTTCACCCCATACCTGACATGGACGTGGGCGTCAAACAACCCCGGCATGACGTACATGTCGGACAGGTCCAGGGCGTCAGCATAGCTCTCCTCAAGCCCCGATTTGGTGACCTCCCTTATCGCGCCCCCGAGGACCCCCACCTCCACGTCCTCGAGGACCCTGCCGTCTCCGACGATGAGCTTCCCAACGCTGAGCTCGACGCTTGCACCGACTCTCATTTCATCTGGAATGAGGAGCAGTAGGATAAAACATGTGGGGCGTCTGTCGGGGTTTAAAGATAAATATGGTTAGAACTCCTTTCATGCGATAATTATGTCCGAGTTCGATGTTCTCATCAAGAACGCCCAGATCGTTGACGGTTCCGGGAAGGCTCCATACAAGGGCTCCATCGGTGTGAAGGGCGGAAAGGTTACAGCGCTGGGCGACGCGAAGGGCGATGCCGTGAAGACGGTGGACGCCAAGGGGCTCTACGCTTCCCCAGGTTTCATAGACGCTCACAGCCACGGCGACGGCTCCATCCTGTTCTATCCTCTATGCAACAACTACGTCATGCAGGGGGTGACCACCTTCATCGGGGGCCAGTGCGGGGGCTCCCCGGCGCCCGTGGGGGCGATGAGCGGCCTCCCAGGGCTGACCCGGGACTACCTCCAGGAGCTGGAGCCCCACAAGTACTATCCCGAGAAGACGATCTTCCCCATCGATGATGTGAAGGCCCTCATGGAGGAGAAGTTCGGCTGGAGCATCTCCTGGAAGACCATGGGGGACTGGTTCAAGGTCGTGGAGGCGACGGGCGTCTCCATGAATTGCGCGCCTCTGGTTGGCCACGGCACCGTACGCCTCAAGGTGATGGGGAACGACTACAAGCGCCACAGCACCGAGGAGGAGCAGGCGGAGATGGAGGCCCTCATCAGGGAGGCGTTGGACGAGGGCTGCATCGGCATGAGCAGCGGCCTCGACTACGACCCCAGCGTCTGGGCCCACATGGACGAGGTGAACGACCACGTCGCCATCCTCAAGGACTATCCCAACGCCGTCTACGCCCCCCACTGGAGGAGGACGGGGCGGAGGAGGGACGTCAAGTTCGGGGACACCCGTAGCAACAAGGTGGACGGCCTCCTGGAGTCCATCAACACGTGCAGGGTCACGGGAGTGCCCACCCACCTGGCCCACCTGACGCCTGGGTGGAGGATGGTGCCCGAGGGGAACGACATGATGGAGGAGATGAACATGAAGGCCACACTGAGGTTCATCGACGACGCACGGGAGGAGGGGCTGGAGTTAACCTACGATGCGATGCCCTGGTTCATCTTCGGCGGCTTCAGCGTGATGCCCTACCTGAGCAGCCTCCTCACTCCCTGGCTCAGGGAGCAGGGGAGCCGGGAGAAGTTCAGCGAGTGGCTGAAGGTCCCCGACTACAGGAAGGAGGTCCAGGACGCCATCTCAGGTGGAAAGTGGTTCATCAGGCTCGCCTACAACCCCAACACCAACCCTCAGTGGGCCGAGAACATCTGGGTCGTCATGCATAAGTCTCCTGGCTGCGACGGCAAGAATGTCGCCCAGGTCGCTGAAGAGCGGGAGAAGGGGCCGATGGAGACCTACTTCGACCTCATCTGCGAGGACCCCGACGGCAGGGGCGTGGCGGTGGGCGTGGCGGAGAGCGGCAACTTCCCGTGGAAGCCCTACAGGGCGCTGTTCTTTCAGCACCCGGCGGGCTGTCTGAGCCTCGACCAGTCGGTGGTGGACCACACGCGGCAGCAGGAGACGCCCCCCTACTCGATGCCCGGCCTGAACCCGTTCAGCGCCTTCCCCGGCTTCCTGATAAAGTTCGTCAGGGAGATGAAGATCTTCACCCTGGAGCAGGCCATCAGCAAGATATCCACCACGGCGGCTGAGCAGCACAACCTCAAGACAAAGGGCAAGATACTGCCAGGCTACGACGCCGATATCACCGTCTTCGACCTGGACGGTTTGAAGATCACCGGTGACGCCGTGGAGCCCCGTAGGTACCCGGAGGGCTTCGAGTACGTCTTCGTCAACGGAGAGGTTGTCGTCGAGAAGGGGGAGCACACGGGGGCTACGCCGGGGAAGATCGTGAAGAGGAGCGGATAACTCCCACCCCTTTTTCCTGATCGTAAGTGTAAATTACACAGACCCTCCTAATCAGATACGATAGATTATGAGCGCATCATTCTTGGGCGGAGACCTCTCCGGTCTTCCGAGGCTCAGGGAGGTCGAGAGGAGGAGGATCTCCAGCTACGACAGGACTGGCGGGAACAAGGACTTCATCGTGGTCCCCGCCGGGGAGACGGCGGTCCTCGCAGAGATGGGGGGCGCTGGCTGCGTCAAGCACATCTGGGTCACCATCAGGAGCAGCGACGAGTGGTACCTGAGGAAGCTGGTGCTCAGGGCCTATTGGGACGGGGAGGAGAGCCCCAGCGTCGAGGTGCCCGTCGGAGACTTCTTCGGAATCGGCCACGGGGTCACACACAACTTCGTCTCAGCCCCCCTCCAGATGAGTCCCCAGGACGGGAAGGGATTCAACTGCTGGTGGCCCATGCCCTACGGGAAGGGGGCCCGGCTCACCATCGAGAACCAGGGAGAGCTGGAGTGCAGTGCCTTCTACTACTACGTCGACTACGAGGAGTACGACGAGCTGCAGCCCGGCCTGGGACGGTTCCACGCGACATGGCGCAGGGAGAACCCCACCGACGGCATCCCCGACGAAGGGATGGAGAACAGGGCGTGGCAGTTCCAGGGGGAGAACCCCGACGGCGCGGGTAACTACCTCCTCCTCGAGGCCGAGGGGAAGGGCCACTACGTAGGATGCAACGTGAACGTCCACAACCTCAGGGAGACCGAGGAGATGAACTGGTACGGCGAGGGGGACGACATGATCTTCATCGACGGGGAACCCCTGCCCAGGCTCATTGGCACGGGCACGGAGGACTACTACGGGATGAGCTGGTGCCCCACCCAGGAGTACAGCGGGCCCTACCACGGCCTCCCGCTGCCGGGGGGGCCCAACTGGTCCGGGAAGACTACCTGGTACAGGTACCACGTCCTCGACCCGGTCTACTTCAAGGAGTCCATCAGGGTCACCATAGAGCACGGCCACGCCAACCACCGGAACGACGACTACAGCAGCACCGCCTACTGGTACCAGACAGAGCCCCACAAGGCGTTCAAGCCGCTTCTTCCGGTGGGTAAGAGGCTTCCGAGGGATTAGCCGTGAAGGTCGGCGTCTTCAGCCCCAACGACCCCAGGCCCTGGGTCCGGGAGGAGAACATAGACCACATGGTCTCCCAGGAGCGGCTGCTGGTCGACTTCCTGGTCAACGACGGCGTCGAGGTGGTCCGGGGCGGCGAGGGCCTACCGAAGATGGACCAGATCGCCTGGAACACGAGGCTGGTCAACACCCACGTCAAGGCGATAGCCGCGGGGGAGCCCCAGGCTCTCGTCATCAACCAGGGCTCCTGGACGTTTCCCTGGGACTCAGTGGACGCCGTGAAGAGGTTCGCCGCGGAGACGGGGGACGTCCCACGGGTGCTCATGTTCAGCCACAAGGACCCCAGCGTCCCAGGGCTCGTCGCCGGGATGGCCGCTGGAGGAGGCCTGACGAGGATAGGGACCCCCTTCGCCCACGTATTCGGGGACATCGTGAACGATCCAAGTGTCGGCAAGGCCATCATGTCCGTCTTGAAGTTCTACGAAAGAAGGGCTGGGGGAGCCCAGAGAGCCAAGGAGGTCATCGAGGACCTGAAGGCCCAGAAATACCTCGCCCTGGGCGGTATGAGCCTCAAGATGCCTACGACCACAGCCGACGTCGACCAGTGGCAGAAGCTCTTCGGGGTCAGCTACGAGGCCCTGGACCAGTCCGAGCTCCTGGTGAGGGCTGAGGCGATGGTGGAGTGGGAGGGGAAGCCCGGGGAGAGCGGGCACAGGATCGTGGACCCCCGGCTCCAATCCGCGGCCGAGTACATGAGGGAGCACGGGGACTACGACTTCACCAGGGAGAAGCTGAGGAGCTTCGATAAGATAGTGCAGCAGCTGTCCTTGTACTACGCGGGCCTGGACCTCGTAGAGGAGTACGGGGTGACCTTCTGCGGGGTCAAGTGCCAGGACGAGCTCAGTGGCAGGCACTGCACCGCCTGTTTGCTAACGGCTTTCCTCAACAACGACGTCGGACCGGACGGCGAGAGGAAGGAGATAGTGCCCATGGCCTGCGAGAATGACATGGACTCGGCCCTCACACAACTCATCATGCACCTGGTGACGGGGGAGCCGTCGGGCTTCGGGGACTTCAGGGACGTGGAGGACTGCGTGCTCTACATAGTGAACTGCGGACAGCACCCGCCCTACTTCTTTGGAGGCCCCGGGATGGATTCCGTGAAGAAGCTTGATCTGGTGGAGTACATGGGTCAGGAGGTCTTCTACGACGCCGGCGGGAGCTCCGTGAGGGGCAGGACCCCCGGTGGGCACCTCATGACCGTCGCAAGGCTGGGTCGGGAGAACCTCAGGTACAGGCTGGTGGCCGCCGTCATTGAGACCCTGGACGTGGACCCGTCAGAGCACGACCGGTACAACCCGTCGTGGCCCATCATCAAGGGGAGGATACTCATGCCCGACGAGGAGCTCATCGGGGTCTGGCCGTGCAACCATCTCGGCTTCAGCTACGGGGACATAACCCCGGAGCTGGCGGAGATAGCCCACAGGCTCGACATCGGGTACACCATCTACGACCGGGAGGGTAGAAAGTACAATAAGCCTACATAGGATAAGCGTCTATTCGGCGTCAGATGGCTTGGGGTCCTTCTTCGTTCTACGCCTCCGTCCCACGCCTCCCTCTCCTGACTTCATGACCCTGTCCACCTGGCGTTTCCTGATCTGATAAAGCGAGTCCGGCTTGGTGCCTCTGTCCGTTGTGACTTTCTCCCTCTCCCAATAATAATTGCGTCGGGCCCTGGTTATCTGCGTGAGCAGGAAGGAGATAATATCTGTCGAGGCCTCGAAGCTCCTTCTGAGGATGCCTCCCTGGGTCTTGGGCATCTTTGTCGCCGTGTACATGTTGATGAACTCCAGCGCATGTTGGAGCCGCAGTAGGATCCACGTGCCAATCCTCGTCTCGAACACAAAGTACTCCGGCGCAGAGAATAATATCTTCTCCCCGATGCTCCCTTCTGTTTTGAATCCCTGAGAAGAGTACTCTTTGTTCATCCGCTGTGAGGCAACTTCCTTGGCTTCACTTGGGAGGTCTCCGCTTTGATGGGACAGTCCTGAGCGTTTGATCACTGTGGAGACCGATAGCCCCTGGATTACATTGCTGGTCAGAACCACTCCGAATGTGAGCGCTATGATGATCTCTGAGTTGGGGAGGCCCAAGCTGCTAACGCCTAGCGCGAGCACCACCGAGACGGCTCCTCGTAGACCTGACCAGGACAATCCCGGCATCCAGCTCCCCGGGATCTCCTTGTCACCCAGTCTCTTGATTAGGTTCCCCACCACGTAGACCATTAGATGCCTTGAGATCATGATGAAGGCGAAGAGGTATATTGTGGGATAGGCGTTGGAGAACAGAACGGAGATATCCAGATTCGCGCCGATGAATATGAATGCGATGCTCGAAGCGGCGAAGCCGACGAACTCCCATATGGCCTCGAGCATCTCGAAGGAGTCCTTACCTATTCCCCCGAATGCATGGGTCCTGTAATTGATGATAAGTCCTGTCGTGACCGTGGCTATCACGCCACTCGCCCCTATCGTCTCGGAGATCCAGAAGACGCCGAAGGCGACGAGGAAGGAGATGAGGACCTCCGTGAACTTATCGTCGGTCCAACAGAACAAGATGTGGGCGGCGTAGCTGAAAATAACCCCAAGAAGGACGCCTCCGAGTATGGCCACGGATGTGATCTTCACAACACTGGTCATTGTGATTGTGCCGAGGGTGATGATACTCACGATTATTGAGTAGAGTGCGATGGCTATACCGTCGTTGAGGAGGGATTCACCGCAGACAATAAGCTGAAACCTCTTGTCCACACCTATCTCTTGGAACGCGTTAATTACCGCCACTGGATCCGTGGGGGCGATGATGATGCCGAGGAGGAATGCCTCCAAGAGGTTGAACCCGAGGAACGTATTCAGAAAGAGGCTTATAGCGGCAATCATCAAGAGGGTTCCAAATATCGCAAATCCGAGGACGGACTTTGATTCATCTATGAAGCCATCTATATCCAGGTGAAGAGTCTCCTGGAATATGATAGGAGGAAGGAGAAGGGACATGAATATCTCGGGGCTCAGACTAGGCAGGCTGAATGAGGTCATCATCGTCGACATGACGCCCGCAAGTATGAGAGCGAGTGATGAGGGGAGCCGGAGGCGCCTCGTGGCGAGGTTAATTACAGTTACGACTAGAAGGATATTGAATATCGCCTGAAACTGCCCATGAAACGACAAAGTCCGTATTCTCTAACCATTTCATGAACGTCATATTAAACTATATAGGTTTCTTAAAAAGGGTGAAAAACATGTATTAAAAACCCGAATAATTAGTAAAGTAATATAATTAACGCTTGTAAGCCTTGGATTAGCCCCCTTCTCTTTTAAAAACCCGAATCTGTGTTTTATGATGTTTATACACCAAAAACTGGCATTATTTTATTGTACATACATGCTTGAAGTAAGGTTACGTTCCAGACTGGAGGCTGAGATGATTAACCGGCTGGAAATTACATATACGATATTCGATGGAAGTGTGTATCTGTAAACAACATGCCTCTCGAGCCCATCTCCCAGAGCGTACGTAACATTAATGAGTCATGAATCACGATCAAAATCAGATGTCCAAAGAGTTTGACTCGACCATGTGCGCGAGCTGCGGTGAGCCCCTCTTCCTCGACAAGGGGGAGTGCAGGGCGTTCATCGAGGGGAGGCTGAAGGAGGGCTTCATCGTCTGCAGCTGTTGCGGGACGGAGAAAAAACCAGAGTAAACCTCACTCAGCTTCTCAACACAAAAGTCGACTGGGCACTTCCTCTGATCCATCAGGGCTCATAAGGGCGTTTATCAGATGGTTCTACAGTCCACGGCGTCTTATGCGTGCGGCCCCTATAGTGGCCAGAGCTGCCCCGATAGCTATCGATAGACCGGGGAAGCCCGGTATCCCCGTCTGCCCTGAAGACGTGTCGTTCGTTGGACTGACCGGCCTCTGCTCGATGGTTATCGAGCTGGAGTCCGTGACACCCGGGTATCCCGCCTTCTCGACTCCGATGTAGACGCTGTACGTCCCCGCCTCGAGGTCGTCCGTGCTCAGGGTCGCCTCATAGTTTCCCGACTCCCGGTGCGAGAGGGTGAAATCCTCGCCGTTGAAGGTGCCGGTGACCTCCGCGTCGCTGACGGCTTCGCCGTCCTGGTCCGTCACCCTCACGGTCACCGTGAGCGAGTCCCCCTCGGTGAGTGTCGACGCCGAAAGGGAGGTCGAGGCGGCGAGGCTGAGGACCACGGGCACCCTGCTGCTCAGTTGGAAGCTTGTGTATCCGAGGGTTACTCCCACGGAGGTGGTGATAGAGTACTCGTTGTTGTTGTAGTAGAAGTCGGAGGAGGTGACGATGCCCGTGCCCCTGTGGACCGTGATATCCTTCCAGGAGGTCTCGATTGGGGTGAACCCGGAGTAGCTGTGGGTGTTCCCGTGGACGGTGACGTACGCCTCGCTCTCCGTGATAGTCCTCTCGGGGAGGTGGTCGATGCTCCCGTAGACGAGGTCCGCGAGGGGGACCCCGATGAGCTCCAGGGGGAAGAGGACCGCCCCCGAGGGGGAGCCGTCGTCCGCCTCGATGGAGGCTCCGTCCTCGTCGGGCGTGAGCCAAGTGTACCTGTCGTAGGGGATGCTCACCGGTACTCGGGTCTCGTCCTCGGTGATGATGTGCTGGATGGTGCTCGTCTGCTTCACCAGAAGGTGGCCGTCCTGGACGTCGACGACCTCCAATGTGCCCTCCCACTCCCCCTGGCTGGAGGAGGTCCCGGTGCCCATGGAACCTGTGAATGTGGAGTCTTCTATGTTCCAGGTGATGACGTCCCCAGCCTCGACACCCCAAACGGCGTCCACCGTGTAGGCGGGGGGCTCCGGCGGGCTCGTCCCGGCGGTCTCCAGGATGTGGGCGACGAACGTCGGGAGGAGGTTGTCCATGTAGCTGTAGGCGTCCATGTTGTCCAGAGGCGAGTAGAAGAACAGGAACAGGAACCTGCCGTGGACGAAGACCCGCTCCCTGGGGGTGAACCTCTGGTAGAGGGGACCGTTGTTCCCCTGGTAGCCCAGGCCGCTTATGTACTCCGTGTCCACGGCCTGGAGGTTGTACTCGTTCGAGGCGTCCTCCTCGGAGGCGAACTCCAGGATCTCCTGCCAGACGTAGGCGTCGCCCCTCTGATAGCTGGCTAGGATGACCGTCACCGGCTCCTCGCCTAGTATGAAGTCGCTGGGGACGACCCCGACCTCATCCAACATGGCAACGTACTCGGAGTAGGTGTACAGGTCAGCCACCAGTATGTAACCATCGACATCGGTGAGCATGTCGAGGGCCTCGACGTCTGCAGCTGCGAACGGGATGGCTGACAGGATGCCCAGTCCTGCTGTCAGGGCGATGAAAATGATGCTTCTCCAGTTCCTCGTCATATGCACAGTTACCACACCGTATCCTTTAAGGGAATGGAGGGGCTTTGCGGGGCGCATATATCAGATTTATGGACCAATGTTCTCCAGAACGTGTAAAAAGGAAGGCAAGCCACCGAACACGATATTATGAGAGGGTTGGTGAACGTCCTCCGCGTCGTCACCACTTGTCCCTGTGGACTCTCTCCTCGTTGTACCTGTCCCCTGGTGGCTTCTCCGCGGCCGGGTGCCCTATAGAGACTATCCCCAGGGGAACCACGTGGTCGGGGATGCCCAGGTGCTTCCTCGTGTTCTCAATGACCTCCTTGCCGGGGTGGACCCCGAGCCAGACGGCTCCGAGCCCCAGGGCGTTGGCGGCTATTAGGATGTTCTCCGTCGCGGCGGAGCAGTCGTGGATCCAGAAGTCAGTGGTCTGTACCTCTGTGTCCCCGCAGACGACGATGGCGAGGGGGGCCTCCTTGAGCATCTTGCTGTAGCCGTGGAACTCGGGTATGCCGTCGAGGGTCTCCCGGTCCCTGATGACTATGAAGTGCCAGGGCTGGCGGTTGTGGGCGCTGGGCGCTGCCATGGCCGCCTCCAGGAGCTGCCTCTCGTGCTCCGGGGATACGTCCTCGGGTGTGTACTTCCGGATGCTTCTCCTGCTCATTATGGCTTGGATTGCTTCCATATCAGATGCTTCTCTGCCCCAGGGACGGATTAATGTTTGTCCTTCGATGCTCCGGGGATGGTTGCAAAGAAGTTGGTGTCAGGCGCCCCCGGTATCGGGTGGCTTAGATCTTCGAGGCTCCTGAACCCCGACGGCGAATATGACGGCACTCGCGAGCCCGAAGACCACGGCGAAGTAGAACGGCAGCTTAGGGCTGTACTCGTCCCACATCCAGCCTCCTATGATGGGGGAGGGTATCGCCATGAGCCCAGATACTGTGCCAATGGCTCCCATGGTGGTGGCCAGCTGATCCCTGGGAACAAGCTCGGCGAGGAGGGCGTTCCAAGCGGGTCCCCCGGCGTACATGCCTCCGCCGCCCAGGGCGTTGCCGATGCCGTTGACCACCTGGATTGCGTAGTAGTGGGTGAACGTGGAGATCTGGGTGACTCCCAGGAAGCTCAGGGGGCTGACGATCCTTGAGACCAGTATCATGGGCTTCCGTCCGAACCTGTCGGAGAGCATCCCGCCGGGCATGGAGAGGACCAGGGCGATTATCCCGCCCGTGGTGCTCACTAGGCCCAGCTGTGTGTTGGAGAAGTTGAGGACCTTGAGGGCGTAGAGGCTCAGGAAGTCCATCACCATGCGTGTGCCGAAGCTGCCGAGGAAGGCCACGAGGACCATCGCCTTGACGCTCCGGGACATGGTGAAGACCGATTTAAGGCTCTCCTTGATGCCGACCCTCCGCCTCTCGCTGGAGCCGGGCTTGTCCTCGAATAATAATGTCTCGTTGAGCATCTTCGACCGGTACCACGTCACCAGGACGCTGATGAAGAATGAGAGGACCATGAATATCCTGATCCCTTGCTCGTATCCCATCCAGTCCATGACGAGCCCTCCGATGAGGGGGGAGACCATCTGGGGGGTGGAGGTGATCATGCGGTAGGCCCCGTATCCTGCGCCCCGCTGCTCACTGGGGAGGGAGTCGGCAATAATGGCGTTGAACGCCGGCATGTAGATGCTGGCGGCACCGCTGATGAGAAGCGCGGGGATCGTGTGGGTCCAGTGCCTGGCCAAGAGGTAGATGATGGGGGGCAGAATCCTCAGGGCAGTCCCGTAGACGATTATCTTCCGCCTCCCGAACCTGTCTGCCAGGATCCCCCCCGGCAGCTGGAACAGGAGCCGCTCCGACGAGGCGATAGTGGACAGAAGCCCTATGACCACGGTGTCAGCGAAGAGGACATCCTTAAGGTAGGCACTCCAGTACGGGCGATACGCTGAGTCCGCGAGGGAGATAAGGGACGTCGTGATCGCGATGGTGAGTATGTTCTTGTTGGAGATGACGTCCTTGAAGACCTTGACATAGCTATCCGACACTTTTTCAAAACCTCTGGAAGACCTCCACCACAGATGACCACATCAATATAAAACGTTCGAGTGCATCGAGAGCACACATATGCAGAAAGGGAGGAAAACGAGTCACAGAGACTCGTCAGGGGGCGCGTATCACGGGTTCTTCTCGAGCTCGCTGACCAGCAGCGGGAGGAATGTGCCGACGTCGGTCACGATGCCGACTGCTTGGCTCGTCCCCCTGTCGATGAGCTTTGTCACCACTGCCGGGTTGATGTCCACGCAGACGATCTTCACCTGGGATGTGAGCATGTTACCGACGGCGATGGAGTGGAGCGTCGACGCCAGCATTATGACGAAGTCGGCCCCCTCCACGAGCTCCATGTAACGTGTCTGGGCCTCCACGGAGCTCTGTATCACCTCGGTTATCGGCCCGTCGTCGCGGATGGAGCTGGCCAGCGCGAAGGGCACGTCCCGCTTGATGAGCTGGTAGAAGATCCCCTCCTTCAGCCTCCCGCCCTCGATCAGTGCCCTCAGGGACCCAGCCTTGTTCACCTCGTTGATGGCGGAGATGTGGTTCCTGTAACCGTTCGTGGTAGCTCCCTCTCCCAGCTCAACACCGAGGCTTGTCCCGAAGAGGGCGTACTCGACGTCGTGTACCGCCAGCGCGTTCCCTGAAAGTACGGCGTCTACGTAGCCGAGTTCTATCAACCTTGCTAGGCTGGGGCTGCCCCCCGTGTGGACCACGGCTGGGCCGGCCACGACGACTATTTTGCCTCCCTCCTCTGCTGTCCTGTGGAGGTCCTCAGCGATCTTCTTGATTATGAGTGCGGCGGGCTTCTCTGGGGAGACGTCGCTGGTCATGAACTCGAACGTGCCCACCCCCTCCCTGGGTCTTTCCGGGAGCCTGATGCGGATCCCCTTCTCCCCCGTCACGACCAGGTCGCCAGCCTTCACGAGCCTGATGGGCTTGCAGTGGGCCCTCCCCTCCTCGGGGTCGACGACTATCTGCTTGTCCATCATCAGCCCCTTGACCTCCACCCACTCCCCGCCCATGTATACCGACGTGGAGTGGTGGGTGGTCGAGTAGAAGTCGTCAGGGAGTACCATGTCCCGGGGCGCCGGTGTGTAGCTGACCTCGGGCGTCTCAGGGACGGTGGCCCCCAGGCGGAAGAGCTCACGCAGGATTGTGTTCAGGTGCTCCAGGCTCTCGCCGATGACCTGCAGCCTCGCGTGGCTCTGATCGTCCTTCCTCTTCCCTACGATGAACTCGAGGATCTCAAAGTCTCCCTGCTTGTCCATGATGCCATCTAGGATCTTCGTGAGGATCATGGAGTCGATGAGGTGGCCCTCGACTTCTATAATCTGGGAAAAGGTCTCTGCGTTCTTAGTGGGTTCTCGGAAAACTATCCCGTGCCATTTTTCACCACTGACCTACTATCTGGGCTGGAGGGTCTCATAAAAGATTTCCGTTGAGGTCCATCGCGACTCTTTAATTCCGCCGTACAACCTTATCGATAGAAATGGACAGCAATGTCGGTATTCCAGTGGTGGACGCCCACAGCCACTACTTCAGCACCAACACCCTGAGGTCCTGGCTCCAGAGGGGTCGGACCATGGAGAGCTTCACCAACCGCACCAAGACCCGCACGGACATGACGAGCATCGAGCTCCCCGACGAGGGCATGGACGTCGCCCAGAGGTGGGTGGACGAGCTTGATAGGCACGGTGTGGAGGCGATGGGGGTGATGGTGGGGAACGACGCCTATGACGAGTTCCTGGATGCGAGGGACCGGTTCCCGGGGAGGTTCCTGGGCTACCACAACATCAACCCCAGGGACCCGGACGCGGCCGAGAGGGTTGACAGGGCGGCGGGGGACGGCTTCTATGGCATCAAGCTTTACCCGTCGAGCTGGAGGGACCTCAGAGTCTACGATGAGCCCTGCTACCCGGTATACGAGGCTGCGAAGGAGCGGGGGATGCTTGTCTTCCTCCACTTCGGGATAACCATAGGAGGGCAGGCCGACCTCCGGAGTGGGAACCCTATAGACATCCAGATCCCCGCCCGTGACTTCCCTGATGTGAACTTCGTTATCGCCCACTTCGGGGCAGGCTACTTCCGGGAGACATTGATGATGCAGTACCAGGCCGACAACGTCTACATGGACAGCAGCGGCAGCAACAGCTGGATGAAGTACCAGTCGCACCCCCTTGACCTGAAGACCATCTTCAGGCAGGCGCTGACCGCAGGGGGGCCCGAGAAGACACTGTTCGGGACGGACAGCACCTTCTTCCCCAGGGGTTGGCGCATCAACGTCCTGGAGGCCCAGTACCGGGCGCTGAAGGAACTGTCTGAGGAGGAGGACCCTCTCATCGACGTGGAGGGCATCGGGAAGGTTTTCAGAGGCAACATCCTCAGGTTGACGGGCTTCAAGCCTTAGAAACAGGCGCGCGCGCCTATCGTTAGGCTAAGCAATGTGAGTGGACTGATCGTGGTCTGATGGTAACCAGCTCAACCGTACGACATCGATTAGTATAGGGTGGAATTTAAGAAAAGAGTTGGGATGAAGAGGGGAAAACGATCATTAAACGAGAACATAAGATCGACAACACGAAAAAAATACATTATTCTACAAATTTCTACGAAAAAATAACCCACCTGAGCGATTCCACGCACCCTTTCGGCAAAAGGAAGCTGAAAACTCCTCCCCGGAACACTAGGGGGGGAGGGGGGGTCACGGGTCCAGGTGTAAAGGATAACTGAATCGGTGAAAGGACCCTGAAAACGACCCCTCCCTGATCCGATTCAAGTCAAAAACACGGACCATACAGAGTAAAACTACCATGAAAACCCACAGCCCTCTGGACCCCCCTCAAAAAACAGATATGCGTACAAGACAAATCAACACCATGACCTACCTCGTGGGCACTGACATCGGAACCCTCGGCACCAAGACGGTCATCACCGACACCCAGGGGAACATCAAGGCCTCCACATACCGGGAGTACGGCGTCCTCAACCCCCAGCAGGGCTGGGCCGAGCAGTGGCCCGACGTCTGGGCAGAGGCCACCTACGCGACCATCAAGGAGGCCGTCAAGAGGTCCAAGGTCGACCCCGCGGACATCGCCGGGGCCTCCATCAGCGCCCTCTACGGGGGGAGCGGCATCCCCCTCGACACCAGCATGAAACCCCTCCGCCCCTGCATTATCTGGGCCGACAGGAGAGCCACCAAACAATGCCAGCGGCTCCGGGACAACGTCGGCGTCGACCACCTCTACGCCATAACCGGAAACGTCATCGACCCCTACTACGGCTACACCAAAATGCTCTGGATAAAGGAGAACGAACCCGACAACTGGGCCAAGCTCCACAGATTCGAGACACCCAACGCCTACGTCATCCGCACCATCACCGGCATGGAGAGCGTCGACTACTCCAGCGCAGGAAACTACGGCGGCATATTCGACATCCACAGACGAGACTGGTCCCCCGAGCTCATGGAGCAGCTCGGCATCCCCCGGACCCTATTCCCCGAGAGGATCCACAGCTCCGAGGAGATCGTCGGAGAGGTCACCCAGGAGGGTTCCAAACTCACCGGCCTCAGGAAGGGCACACCCATCTGCGCAGGAGGCATCGACGCCCCCGTCAGCGCCCTCGCCGGTGGAGCCATCCAGGACGGCGACCTCGCCTCCATGCTCGGCACCTCCATGTGCAACGGCGTCATCAGCCACACCCCCCGCCTCTCACCCCGGATGATCAACTACCCCTACGTCGTCAACGGACGCCACTACACGTACAGCTTCACCGGCATCGCCACCGCCGGATACGGCGTCAGATGGTTCAGGGACCAGCTGGGAGCCCAGGAGGTCGTCAAGTCCCAGGAGACGGGCGTAGACGCCTACAAGCTCCTCGACGAATCCGCCGACTCCATCCCACCAGGCAGCGACGGCCTCCTATTCCTCCCCCACCTCATGATCGGCGAACGCGCCCCCTACTGGGACGAACACCTCAGAGGCGGCCTCCTCGGCCTAGGAGTCACCCACACTCGAGCCCACATATTCAGGGCCATCCTGGAGGGCGTCGCCTACGCCATGCGCTACAGCCTTGAGGCAGCTTGGGAGGCTGGGGTCACCATCAACAGGGCCACCCTCGTCGACGGAGGCGCCAGATCACCCCTCTGGAGACAGATAATCGCAGACGTCACCGGAGTAGCCATGAGCTACATCCCCGACGCTCAGGGAGCACCCCTCGGAGACGCCATCCTCGCAGGACTCGGCACCGGCACCATCAAGGACCACACAGTCATCGACCAGTGGATCAAACAGAAGATACCCACCCAGCCTAACTCCCATAACTCCAAGAAATACGAGAAGATGTACACCATCTACAAGAAGAGCCTCGAAGCCAACGAACCCGTATTCAGGGCGATGAGCGAATCCTAGCCGAGACCCCGATCAACCCCAGACCGTGAACTCCCTGCCACACTTTGGGCACCTGAGCTCGTTTTTCCCGGTCCTCAACCTGATGCTGGCGGCGTAGCTGCACCCCGGACAGCGCACGGTCCTCGAGCTCATACCCACTACCAATACCTGTATGCGCTGAAAAGACTTCTTCGAAGCCCTAAGCCTCGAGCCCGGGCTGGAACTCGGCGAAGATGTCCGCGTATGCCCTGCAGAAGTACTCGCATGCCTCTACTGCGCCCGCCCTCCCCTCCTCGGTGAGGCTGTAGACCCGTCTCCGCCCCTCCTGGCGAGACGTGACCAGCCCCTTCGCCTCCAGGTCACTCAGCGCGGGATACAGCGTCCCCGGATTAGGCTTAGAGCCCCTCCGCCTCCCCATCTCCTCGGCCATCTCCTGGCCGTACATGTCCCGCTTCAACAGAAGCCAGAGCATCATGAACGACAGCATGCCCCTCATGTCGCAGCAGTCGGGCGGGAGATTCTCGCAGCAGTCAGACATCATCTATTATTGGATGACCAATACATTTAAATGCTTCCACAGACAGTTATTGGATGTCCAATAATAAGGTGGAAACATGGTAGAGAAGAGCGAATCAATAAAGGAACACGTCAAGCAACGGTACTCCGAGGTGGCCAGGAACGCCCAGCAGTCCGCTGGATGCGGATGCGACTGCGGCACAGCCTCCACGGCGAGCTGCTGCGGACCCGTCTCCAAGGAAGCGTACGTCCAGGGAATAGGATACTCCCTCGACGAGATAAAGGACCTCCCCGAGACCGCCCTAGGAGCCGCCGCCGGCTGCGGGAACCCCACGGCCATCGCAGGCCTCAAGGAGGGCGAGGTCGTCCTCGACCTGGGCTCAGGAGGAGGAATCGACGTATTCCTAGCAGCCAGGAAGGTCGGCCCAACGGGCAAGGCTATAGGCGTCGACATGACCGAAGAGATGCTGGCCCTGGCCCGTAGGAACGCCGAGGAACTCGGCTTCAAGAACGTCGAGTTCAGGAAGGGCGACATCGAGGAGCTCCCCGTCGACGACGAGTCCGTCGACATCATAATCAGCAACTGCGTAATCAACCTCGCCCCCGACAAGGACAAGGTCTTCAGGGAAGCCTACAGGGTCCTCAAGCCGGGCGGCAGGATAACCGTCTCAGACATAGTCACAGATGGCCCACTACCCCAGGAGATCAAGGAGAACCCCGACGGATGGGCGGCCTGCGTATCAGGAGCCCTCGAGGCGGAGACCTATCTCCAGAAGATCAGGGACGCCGGCTTCGAGAAGGTACAGATACTGGACCGCAGAGGCTTCGGCCTGGTCTACAGCGCAGAGGTAGAGGCCTACAAGGGAGCGAACAACTAACAAAATGACGGAATGCTGCGTTCAGTCTCCTCATGAAATCGATGAGACCGACTGCGGACTCACGGAAGTGACAGGCCCCACGACTACCTGGAACGTGGAAGAGGAGCTCCAGGCATGCAGAAACGCAGTCGTCCTCAACGACAGGACGATGAGGGACCTAGAACTCCTCAACACGGTGATACTCAGCGAGGAGGGCAACGCGCTCAACCTCGTCGAGACCGTCGCAAGAGTACTCGACCACTACAGAAAATACGTGCCATTCTCCTAGCGCAATAATCCCCTTTTTCCCAATACCTAACTCCTAAATTCTATCCATAGCAACACAGATCGCGCACAGGGTCAATCTATAGAAGATCAGGTAAACCAGTATCGAAACTATACAGACACTGGGCCATAAAGTTTCTAGCCTGACTATACCGATGCGCGCGCTCGTGCTCCGCTGGAGTACTCGCATCACATTAATTAGCACCGTCTCCATGATATCCACGCGAGTGAACAGCCTGAACTCTGAAAAAGGGACGAAGAACACCACGGATCTCGTCATCAAACGATCAAAGGAGCTATACGGCTACACCCCTGAGGAGAAATCCGACGAGAACATAGAATGGATGCTCCAGAACGGATACCTCAAAGAGAAGAAGAACAAGCGTGGCACACGAGGGCGACGGTGAAATCAGAGTTCACACAAGTTATGTTTGTGAGGGATAAACTCTATCTCTTTTCGGGTCTACCTCGACGGAGCCCTCATGATGGTGGCCCTGGACTTCGCGTTTTCCTACAAGGCCTTCCTCAGTCTCTTCTCCGTCTCTGTCCAAGACTGCGACGGGGGCGGCCTCCACTGCATGACCTGCCCCATCCTGAGGGACTGATCAGAGCCTGAAGCCCTTCGGGATCAACTCTCCGTCCAGGTAGACATCCCCAGTGCCGTTGATAGCGAACCTCCCCTCAGAAATCATCTGCAGGGTCAGCGGGTAGATGACCCAGTCGCCCCCCTCCTTTAACCGGTCCTGATGTTCGCCTACGATCCTGTTCCGCAGCTTCCTATCCTCGAGATCGGCCAGAGACACACCCTCAGGGAAGATCACTGGCAAAGGCTCCGAGAGAACAAGAACCTCTCCGTGGTCCACCTTCTCCCTGACGACGTGGGTCGTCGCCCTGAGTTCAGTCTCCCCGGCGAGGATAGCGTCCCTGACGACATGGATGCCAACGTACTTCCGATCGGGGCCATCCATGATTGAGAGGTCAGCTGGGTGGACGTTCAGTATCCTACCGTCGTACCTTTCCAGGAGGGGCTGGGTCGTCACGCTCATGTAACCGGCGAGGGCGATGACGTCTATCCCGTGGGGCTCAATAGCATCGATGACAAGCCCGTCGAACTCCGGGCGGAGGGTGAGGTCACCGGCCCTCTTAACGCCCCTCTCCCTGTAGAAGTCCCGGATGTCGACGCATTCGTAGGCGATGCCGTGCTTATCGGTGATGTCCTTCGCCCTGCATCTCTTGCTCCCGTCCCTCTTCACCCTGTCGTCCCGGACATCGGTGAAGATGAGGGAGACCTCGTAGCCCGAGTCGGGCTCCTTGGATCGTGCGATGATCTTCCTGGCGTTCGTGCCCGACCCTGAGACGAAGCAGGCGATCCGCATCTTCGCCCCCTCCTTAGGCGAGTAGATCTGCTTCGGTTCCATGTTTGTTACTCCCGGGCTACTTCTATTTGAATCCGTGCAGTGTCGCGCATCACTTTCATCCGACTCTCCGCTGAACAAGTATGCGGGTCATTTAAAATCAGAGGAGCATCCGTGGAGACGAAAGACAATGACACAGGAAGCGGTCGTCGAACATCAGCCTGAACCACCCACGGAGGAGGTCCACGAAGCACTGATGGTCTGCTCAGGCTGCAGCCACATCGTCCCCAAGACGATGGTATGCATCTACTGCGGTAACCCTATACTTTTCACGCAACCTGCGAAAACCTCTCCTTGATCTATTTTATAGTACCTCCAATTGATTTATCCTGATAGGATTGTCTAAACCAAAGAGCATCTACATCTCCATCGACATGGAGGGCATAAGCGGCATCTTCGAGGGCCGGCAGACCGGAGGCGACACCGGCGAGTACCAGCGGGGGCGGAAGCTTATGATAGGCGACATCAACGCCGCCGTCGAGGGCGCACTGGAGGCCGGGGTCGAGGAGATAGTCGTCTCGGACGCCCACGGAGGCGGGAGGAACCTCATCGCCGAGGAGGTCCACGACGCAGCGTACCTGATACAGGGCAGGCCCACCTGGGACACCATGATGAAGGGCATAGGCGGAGGTTACGACGCCGCCCTCTATCTCGGATACCACGCCATGAAGGGGACCAAGGAGGCCACCCTCGCCCACACGGTCTCAGGGGGGGTCGTCGACGACGTCTGGGTCAACGGGAGGCCAACGGGTGAGTTCGGCCTCAACGCCGCTGTAGCAGGCCAATACGGGGTTCCCTCCATGTTCATCTCAGGGGACGCAGCCGCCGTCGAGGAGGCGAAGCAGTTCGTGCCCAACATAGGCTCCGCCGTGGTGAAGTGGGCCATGGGAAGGCAGGTAGCCAAGATGCTCCACCCGGGGAAAGCCCGCGACCTAATCCGCAAGGGCGTGAAGGAGGCCCTTGGGAGGGTCGACGAGATCGAGCCCTTCGTCGTGGATCCGCCCGTCGAGTTCAAGATGAGGGTCTGGAGCTCCCTGGGGGTCGACGCCCTGGTGAGGCTGCCGTACGTCGAGAGGCTAGACGGGAGGACCGTGAAGATGACCTTCGACGACTACCATAAGGGGCAGAGGGCCCTCATGGCCGCGATCACCCTGGCAGGAACCGTGAGGCGTAGGTAGCCGCTTCCCCTTTTTCAGCGATCTCAGCAAATGATTTAAGAAGCCGCGCCTTCGTCTCTGGGAAATGGACCTGACGCCCCTCATAGCCTCCTTCTCCCTCTTCGCCCTCATGGAGTTCGGCGACAAGACCCACATCGCAGTCATCACCCTCTCCATGAAGAACAAACCCTGGGAGGTCTTCGTCGGGGCCCTCGCCGCCTTCGCCCTCGTGGACGGCGCCAGCGTCGTGGTGGGCGGGTTCATCGCCGACCTTCTCCCCACGTACTGGATAAACGTGGTCTCGGGGCTCCTCTTCCTGGTCTTCGGGGTGCTCACTCTGAGAGGCGAGGACGATGACGGGGAGGTGAAGGAGAGAAAGGGGAATGCCATTCTTCAGGCGGCCAGCCTCGTGACGGTGATGGAGCTGGGGGATAAGACGCAGTTCACATCTTTCGTCCTGGCGGCACGCTACGGGAACCCCCTCATGGTCTTCGCCGGCATCATGCTGGGCTCCGCCCTCATCACCGGCAGCGGCGTCGTCATAGGTAAGGCACTCATGAGGTTCGTGCCCGAGAGATACCTCAGGTACATCGCCGCGGCGCTGTTCCTCATATTCGGTACCATCTTCCTCGCCAGCGCCCTGATGGGGATCCAGATACTGTGACTCTCAGGGCTGGAATCAAAAAACTGTTTAAGGCGCCGATCTTCTCGAATGATAGACTTGGTCTCATTGGACTTCAGTGATCGCCGAATCATGGGCATAGCGCTCATGATCGTATTGCTGCCCGCCGGTTACCTGGTCTGGGACACTTACTTCCGGGCTAGAGAGGGCATCGATGTCGGCTCCAAGGCGACTGACTTCTCAGCAGTCAATCCGGATGGTGAGGTCTTCACCCTCAGCGAGCATCTGGGGGAGGTCGTCGTGATAGACTTCATGGCCATCTGGTGTGGTCCCTGCAAGGGGGAGATCGCGGAGCTCAGAGCGCTTCATGAGAGCGAGGCGGAGGTTACCATAGTCTCCGTTGAGATCGACCCCACCACGAGGACCGACGCGTTCATAGACTATATCGAGGAGAACGACTTCAGGTGGTTCGTCGGGAGCTCCCCGGAGACACTGCGGACATACGAGGTGAGCCTCATCCCCACCATCCTGGTCGTGGACAGGCAGGGGATTATCCGCTATCGGGGGACGTACACGACTTACGAGGTGCTCCAGGGGCTCGTCACCGAGTACAGTTAGCCGCCTCTCATCGGGATGTGCCCTTGTAAGTGTTTTATTGGGTATAGTCCCCGTTATACTTGATTCTGATGGCTCGAATTGTGCTCATTGGGGCGGGGAGCAGCGTCTTTGGCTACAACTCGGTTCTTGACGCCTGCAACATCGAGGCCCTCCAGGGCTCCAGCCTGGTCCTCCACGACATCGACGAGGGCAGGCTTGAGGAGATGGGCTCCCTCGCCGCCAAGATCGTGGGGGAGACGGGTTCGGAGGTCGAGGTGGAGTGGACCTCCCACCGGGAGGACGCCCTCACCGACGCCGACTTCGTGGTTCTCTCCATCGCGGTGGACCGGATGAACCGGTGGAGGAAGGACTGGGAGATCCCCTTCAACCTCGGCATCAAGCAGGTCATCGGGGAGAACGGCGGCCCCGGCGGCCTGTTCCACACCCTCAGGATGGTGCCGCCTGTCCTGGCCATCTGCTCGGACATGGAGGACCTCTGCCCAGACGCCCTGCTCCTGAACTACACCAATCCTGTCCCCCGCCTCTGCCTCGCCGTGGAGAGGTACACGGATGTCAGCGTCCTCGGCCTCTGCCACGAGGTGGAGCATCAGATGAAACGCCTCGCCCCCATCATGGGGATGCCCTTCTCCCTCCTCGACGCCGTCTCCGCTGGCCTCAACCACTTCAGCTGGTTCAAGGAGCTGAGGCTCACCAACGGCGATGACGCCTACCCCCTCCTCGACGAGGGGCTCAAGGGCGTTGACCCAACGTTCCAGCCCCTATGCAGGGCCATCTACGACAGGTTCGGCCTCTACCCCTCCACCGACGACAACCACATGGGTGAGTACCTCGCCTACGCATGGAACGCCTGCCCGGAGAGGGACAGGGGGTTCAACTGGATAGACCGGATGGAGAGGAGCGGGGAGGAGAACTGGCTCAGGACGAGGAGGCTCATCGAGGGCGAGGAGCCCCTGGACGTCAAGGGGAGGCTCTCAGGCGAGAGGGCGATGCCCATCATCGCGGGCATAGTCACCAACAGCCGCCACCTGGAGCTCCAGGCAAACCTCCCCAACGAGGGCCAAGTCTCCAACCTCATGGAGGACGCCATCGTAGAGACCCCCGCCCTCGTCGACGGCAGCGGCGTCCACCCCATCCACGTGGGGGCCCTCCCCGACGGCCTCGCAGCCCTCTGCAACATCCAGATCATGATCCAGGACCTCGCCGTGGAGGCCGCATATCACGGAGACAGGGACATCGCCATGCAGGCCGTCCTGACAGATCCCGTAGTCCACGATCTGGAAGCCGGAAAGAGGGCCTTCGAGGAGCTCATGGAGGCCCACAGGGACCTGCTCCCCCAGTTCATGGAGGCACCCTGAGTGCACCTCGTCTTCATAGGCGCCCACCCCGACGACGAGACGTCAGCAGGGGGAACCATAGCAAAGTACGTGGACAGAGGCCACAAGGCGACCATCGTCGTGGCCACGAGGGGTGGACGGGGCCACTGGAAGATACCCTCCGAGGAGCTGGAGCACATCAGGACAGGGGAGATGGAGGGAGCAGCCGAGGTCCTGGGGGCCGACGTCGTCTTCCTCGACCACAGGGACGCCGATGTCCCAGCGGGTGACGCCCTGAGGGAGGAGCTCGTGGACGTCGTCAGGCGGCTCAAACCCGACGTCGTCATCACGTTTCACCCCCTGGTCTGGCGGGACGACCACAGGCGAGTAGGCCTCGCAGCTACCGACGCCTGCTTCAAGGCGTGCCTCCCACTAGTCGAGACAGACTACCCGGCTCACAGGCCGGTCCCCGCCATCTACTTCATAGGCAGGCCGATGGTCCCAATCCAGCCCGACGTCTACGTCGATGTCACCGACTACATGGCGGTGAAGATCGAGACCCTCAAGCGTCATGAGAGCCAGTGGGTCAAGTGGGAGATCGACGAAGATGGCAGCACCAAGTCTCTGGAGCAGGTTATCGAGGGCGTCAGGCACAGGGCCCGACAGCTGGGGCGGGAGTCCGGTGTGAAGTACGCGGAGGCCTTCATATCCCAGTACGGGCGGAGGAAGGCCCTCGACTTATTCCCATAGAAAGATGGATGGCTACTCCCTGTTCCTTCTGTAGAGGTAGAACCCGACTACTGCCCAGTACCCGAGGTAGACTGCCACCCTGAGCCATTCAGGGTTCCCGTCGTAGTCTACCAGGGCCTTCAGTATCGAGCCGACGATCCCCTTCTCATGGAGGAGCGGGAAGCTCCCGTCGAGGTTGACGGGGGGATTGATGTCGTAGGCCTTGGCAGCGAGGAAGCCGGAGTCGTAGCCCATGTTCTCACCCGCCTCAAGGAGCTCGTGGACGCCATAGCCGACGAGGCCGGCTGCGAAGATGACGAGGAGCACGCTGGTGTAGCGGAAGAACTTCTTCATGTCGAGGTTGGATACTCCCCTCGACAGGAGGGCCGCGATTACCAGTACCACCCCTGCTCCAGCGGCAGCCCCTACTGCCGTCCCAGTGGCGTCCTGGAAGAAGGAGGTAGACAGGAAGAGCACCGTCTCGAGCCCCTCCCTGACGACCGCCACGAACGCGAGGGCGGTTATTCCGTAGAGCTCACCCCTGCCGATCGCGACGTCCAGTTGCTCCTGGAGGTCCCCCTTGATCTCCTTCGAGTGCTCGGTCATCCAGAATATCATGTACGTTAGGACCGCTACGGCGATGAGGGAGGCGAAACCTTCGAAGAGCTGGGCAGTCACCTTGTCAAGGCCTCCGTAGACGAGCTGTATCGCCGCGCCGAGGACGAGGCTGACGACTAGGGCTGCGCCTGTCCCGAGGTAGGCGTATCTGTTCAGCTCTCCCTTCCCCACCTTTCGTAGGTAGGATGTCATTATGGCCACTATCAGGGCTGCCTCGAGGGCCTCTCTGAATGTTATCAGGAAACTTGGGAACAATGCTTCGAACACCATACCACCAATATTTTAGGTTAGCCTAAACTTCTGGATCTACCCCTCCGACCACCGTATATAAACATTATTTGTACGTGTTTAGCTCAGATTAAAATAAGCGAGATTTATTTATATTCTATCTAGTTTTTGCTAAATAAATCATGAAAATGTTAAAATAAGCACTGTTTAGAATTTAATTTGACTTATATGCGTAACGAGCTAAAC
>JADHWN010000036.1 GCA_016783455.1 Candidatus Bathyarchaeota archaeon | reverse complement strand
GCGATACGCAGGAACGTCCTCATGTTCGCATCGGGCATCACCGCCGTCGTAGGGGTCCTGATAGGGTACTACTACTCCTATGTCATCCAGTCCAACTTCATCAGGGCGACCTGGACCTATTGGCCATGGCTCATGCTCATGATCGGCGGAGCGGGAAACAACGCAGGCACCTTCATCGGCTGCGCCCTGATCATCGCCATGAGAAGGATAATCATCGTCTACAAGTGGGCCCTAGAGAGCTTCGTCTGGTATCCGATCGTGATCTTCGAGCAGCAGCTCCTAGCGACACTGCTCCTAATAGTCATGGTCTTCCGACCCGATGGACTCATCCCGGAGAAGCTTCTACGCATACCCGGCATCGACTATAAACGCCTCGTGCAAGAGGAGGCAAGGGCTGACTGGAGGGTCGAAAGGATAGCTCCATCAGAACGCATAGGACTCCTCTCGAGGATAAGGGGCGGCGGCAAGAAGAAGGAGGCCGAGTAAAATGGACTGGGACTCCATCTTATTCTGGGTCATGATACTCCTCTGGGTGATCACCCCCGCCTTCATCTTCTACGAGGAGATCATGGAGAGGCGGGCCCTCAGAAGGGAGAGGGAAGAGGACGAGCTGGTCACCGAGGACTAAGCGTCCCACCTACCCAATTTCCTTTGTCTCACACAGAAGAATTAGATTAGAATAGGAAAAAACCAAGAGACTGCCCACTATATTCTTTTATGCAGCCCCTACCATAACTTTGAAACTGGTTACACTTCGGAAAACCGTGGAAGGCTAAATCTACATGTTCGCCTACGGACTCAAGCGCCTCGTCAGGGGCTGGGGGGGCTTCATCGCCCTCTTCCTCGGCGTCACCATAGCGACGACCCTTTTCGCAGGCACCATCCTGGGAGCCGAGAAGGTCGGGTTCGAGATGCTCGACGAGGCCATGGACCTCGTGCCCGTGGACATCATAACCGCGGACCTGGTCAGGGACGTCACCGCAGTCGACTACAGCGACCTCGAGGCAGATATAGGTCAGCTGGAGAACGTTGTCAACACGGAGCAGGTCATCCGATGGACCTCCATGATCAACTGGGTCGACTACTTCAACCCCGAGAACAACGTGAACTTCGACATCGCGGCAGTCGAGGAGAACTCCACGCTCTGGTACGACATCTTCGGACCCGGCTCAAGGGGGGTGAGGCCCGGGGAGATGTATGTGGACGTCGACTCCAGCCACGCCCCGGATCTGGAGGTGGGCATGAATGTGACGCTGGTCATCTTCACGCACAACCCCATCAGCCCCGTGGAGGGATTCAAGACCTTCTACACCAACCTCACCGTCGCCGGCTTCGTGGACGTGGACCTGGAGAGCTACATCAAGGTCTCGGAGGAGAGGCCCGACTACGTCAGCTCGATCTTGTTCGGCTCTGGCCAGGAGCTTCACAAGCCCCCTCACGACCTCCTCTTCGTTCACCCGATTTCGTTCGTCCCCCTCTTCTCAATAGTCTATTATGAGGACCGTCTTCCCAACAAGGAACTAACCTATGAGATCCTCGTCGAAGTGGACAGGGATAGAGTCGTGAACCCGTGGGATATTCCGGGTTCCATCGATAGGGTAAGATTCATCTCTGAGCAGATAGACAACGAGGTCCGCATCTACCAGCTTCACACCTGGCAGAACTTCCTCGAGGACATACTCTTGGTCGTGCAGGACCTGATAGAGGGCTTCAAGACGGGCTTCGTAGTACTGGCCCTCCCTGTCTTCTTCACCGCCTGGTACGTAGGGGTCACGGTCTCCGACGTCATGCTGGGGAGCCGGAGGAGGGAGGTCGGCCTACTGCTGACCAAGGGCTTCACGCCCAGACAGGTCTTCGTGGCGTTCCTGGTGGAGTCTGGCCTCGTGGGGGTCCTCTCGGGCCTCACCGGGCTGGTCGCCAGCTCCATCATACTCCCCTTCGTGGGGATAGGCTCGACCTCCGTCACGGGGTTCTCATTCGTCTCGGCCTCGACGGTGGCCTTCATATTCATCTTCAGCATCACCATCTCGGTGCTCTCAGTCCTCCTCCCCGCCTGGAGGGTCTCCAACATGAGCGTCATCGACGCACTGAAGGAGCACGAGAGCTTCGAGGCGGAGAAGCTTCCCAGCCGCCTGGAGCCGGCTGTGGCCCTCATCTTGGGCCTCTACAAGCTCCTCATGCTCCTATTCGGCATCAGCGTCGACTCCTTCGCGCCCACGGGCGGCGGCATGATCGTCCAGCTGCTCTACACGACCTGGTGGGGATTCGACCTCCTCCTCAGCTACCTGGGGCCCATCCTGTTCTTCTGGGGATTCACAAAGCTGTTCATCCAGGGCTCCTTCAGGATCCAGGAAGGGCTGGGGGCCATAGCAGGACGCTTCATAGGGGAGCTCAGCAAGGTCTCAACCCTCAGCGCCCGGAGGAGCCTGCGACGGACGACAGCCATCGCCTTCCTGATCGCCCTGATCTTCGGGTACAGCGTCTCCGTCGTCGGGGGACTCGCCACCTCCAGGAACCAGATGCACAGGAGCATCCAGTGGAACATCGGTTCAGATGCATCCATCTGGCTCTTCGATGAAGAAGGGTACGAGGAGCTCGTCCAGGATATCGAGGCTCTGAACGGCGTAGCATCGACAGCAGTAGAGAGGTGGTTCTACGCAGAATCAGCATACGTCAAAATACCCGTCCGGGCCATCGATCCAGATGACTGGGCCGAGACTGCCTATTACGAGGAGGAGTGGTTCACCCTGGGAAGCGAAGCAGCATTCACGACCCTCGCTGCGCGTGACGACGTGATCATGATGAACCGGGGATTCGAGCAGGCCTTCCAAATCTCTAGAGGCGACCTGATAACCTTCAAGACCCGATTCAACGTCTACGTAAACCAGACCATAGTCGAGTTCTTCGGACCGTCGACGGGCGCCTACAACCTCCCCTCCTATGTGCCAGACGGCTTCCTAGATGAACATCACATGGGTCTCGATGTGATAAACACGGTGATCCTTGTCCGACTGGAGCCCGGGGCCAACTTCGAGGGATTCGAGGCGGCCGTCATGGACATGAGCAACAACGTGAAGGCGATCTACACCCTTGAGAGTGGGTTGGCGTCTGCATCAAGCAACATCTTCCTTCAGGGCCCGATCCAGATGCAGCGACTGGGGATAGCCTTCGCGACGTTGGTGTCGTCACTGGGTGTGGCACTGGTGGTCTCGACGACCCTGGGGGAGAGGCAGAAGGAGATCACCCTCATGGCCATAAGGGGGTTCTCCTTCAAGCAGCTCTTCCAGGTGCTCATCGTGGAGAACCTCGGGGTGATTTCCTTCTCAATAATACTGGGCGCCATCGTGGGCTACATCAACGTCATCGGAGACGTGAAGCTCTCCAACCTATCCGGGGGGTTGATCCTCCGCCAGGTCATCTTCGACCAGGGTTCCTTGACCTTCATAGCTGCCATCGTGGTCGTCATACTCTTATCGGCGATCATCCCCATCGTGGTAGCCCTGAGGCGGAGCAGCTCTAAGCTCAGCTGGAGGATATTCGAATGAGAGAAGTGGAGAATTGTAAAGGAGTGTGTTGTGGTTAAATGGCGATTGTCGTTAAGGACCTGAACAAGATCTACAGGATCGGCTCCATGGAGATACGCGCCGTCAGGGGACTGAACCTGACCGTGAAAGAGGGGGAGATGATCGCCCTAATCGGGCCCTCCGGCTCAGGGAAGACGACTCTCCTCAACATCATCGGAGGCCTGGACAAGGCGACCTCGGGATCGATCACCGTCTTCGGGAAGGAGATCACCAACTTTGAGCCCCAGGAGCTTGTGGAGTACAGGAGACAGACCGTGGGTCACATATTCCAGACCCTGAACCTGATCCCCACCCTCACCGCCGCCGAGAACGCTAAGCTGCCCATGATCGCCCTAGGGGCCTCGGGAGAGGAGCAGAACCGACGGGTGGACGAGCTCATCGACGTCGTGGGGCTCAGTGAGAGGAAGAACCACAAGCCGGGGGAGCTGAGCGGAGGAGAACAGCAGCGTGTCGCCATCGCGGCGGCCCTAGCAAACGACCCAGCCATCATCCTCGCGGACGAGCCGACGGGGGAGCTGGACTCCGTCAACGCAAGCATCATCGTAGACTACCTCAACAAGGTGAACAAGGAGATGGGTAAGACGATCATAATGGTGACCCACGACCCAACCGCCGCCAGATCAGCCGACCGCATCCTGAGGATCCAGGACGGGGTCGTGAGGACGGATGTGGAGCCCGTGGAGTCCCAGGCGAAGGACTCCGTCAACTACGCCGACATACTGAAGGAGCGCATCTCCGATATCGACAGGCAGCTTGAGGAGCTTGACGACAGCTTCAGGAAGGGCAGTGTGACGGGAGACGAGTTCGTCGAGGGGCAGACCAAGCTGAAGCAGACCCGATCGGTCCTGGTGGACGAACTGCACAGGCTCGGAATCCTTTACTAAACCCCTGAGGGCTCCACACAGAGCCAGAGCTTGCACTGTCACGTTAAGAAAAAGAAAAAATATGTAGGTTTGCTCTGGCCTACTTGGTTGTCAGGGTGTAATAGCAGCCTAGGCCGTCAAAGGCTTTGTCGATCTTCCCCAGAAGGTCTTCGACCTGCTTCATCGTGGGCTTCTTGACCCACTCGTAGAAGAAGTCGTACTCACCTAGCATAGAATGCGCTTCGCTGATTATCTTCACCGGCTCGTAGCAGTCAACGTAGGTCTTCGTCATGTTCTTGAGGTAGGCATCCCAGTCATTGGTGTTCGACTGCATGGTTGAGGGGTATGGGAGGCACTTGTGACTGAACTTGACCTTAGTGGTTTTAGAGAGTTCAACCGCTACGGCCTCAAGGGCGTTAATGGCCTTCCCGAGAGGAGGCCCGTATACTCTGACATAGCTCCTAGCCATATGAATCTCCTATCAGATGTTAGAATGGAAATCACTTAAATCTTTCACTAGGGAGCACATGTAGGAAGACAATATTTCTCATCAATATGACAAGCTGCGGAGGAATATCAGGTTGGTTCTGAGGCGGGCTTGGCCTGCTTCTCCTTCGCCATGCGGAGCATCCTTAGCCTGTAACTCTGATATCTGTCGTCCATGGAGAACTTGGCCGGGTGCGGCGTCTTGACCGGCCCCCCGCAGGTCGGGCATGTCTCCTGATTCAGCGTGTAACGGTCACATTTTACGCATTTCCTGAGTAGCCAGACCAAGCGTGAACACCCTGTCACTCACGGGTATACGTGAAGCTGCCGTCGTGGTCGGCCCAAGTCTTCGTCGTTGCCTCCACGATCTTCTCCATGGTCGCTTCCGCGGTCTTGTAGTCCTCAGCGAGGACCTCTATCCTGTACTTGGGGGCGCCCAGGCTTGTGAGGACCGCTTCTGCATCGTTCTCCGAGGCCATCTCCTTGGCGGCCAGGAGGGTGTTCTTGATCGCCTCCACGCCGTTGGACTCCATGGAAGTTATCTCTATGACCCCGTCGATGGATACCCCTTTGATCACGATCTTGTCCTTTACGACCTCCGCCAATGTCTTGGAGATCTTCTTCGTTAACCCCGCCTCATGGAGGGCTTCAGCCCCGTTCTTCGCGGCGGCCTCCAGACCAGTGTAGAGGCTACCGTAATGTTCGACCAGTTTCAAGCCGGCTTTCTTGAATATGTCCTCCTCGCTCATCTTCAGTGAGACAGCGGCGGACCTCAGGAGGCCCTCGGCCTTCCGGTTCTTCTTCCACTCCTCAAGCTTCTTCCTCTTATCGTCCTGGGTGACCCGCCTGAGGGAGAGGTCGATCTGACTTCGAGATGGGTCGACACGACGGACGTTGAGAACCACCTTCTGCCTCTCCCTGACGTGGTTCCTGATGTTCCTGACCCAGGAGGACGAGATCTCCGAGATGTGGAGAAGCCCTTCCTTGTTGTCGTACTCGTCGAGAGTCACGTAGGCCCCGTGGCCCACGACCCGGACCACTGTGGCGACGATGAGGTCGCCGACCTCAGGCCAATCCGAAGGACTCTCGCTCATAATATCACCCCAGTACCGCTATCACTGGGCCGTTGATGTCGGCCTTGCCGCCCGTGGGTTCGGCCAGCGTCTCACCGCATGTCCTGCAGCTGATGACGTGGGTCGTGTGGCTGAAGATTATCTGCTCGTTCTCGCAGGTCCTGCATCGCACCCTAAGGAAACGGGAGCTGGGACGGGGGATAAGGTTCTCCCATTCAGCCATCTATTCAAACTCCACCTTTTTGAGCCTTATCCCATTCCGCTGATGGGTGTAGCCGCACTCGCCGCATTTGAGCATGAGCGACTGCTTCTTCGTGACCTTGGCCTGGTTGTGCTGCAGCGGGAACTTCTGCCCTCCGTAGCCCCTCTTCCGGACCTTCTGGTGCCTCTCACCCTGCTTCGCGGCCTTCCTCTTCCCAGCCTTGTAGAGGGAGACGTTGAACTCGGTGTGCGTCTTGCACCTCGGGCAGTGTGTCCTCATTGTACGCGGGAACTTCATTTCGGAATCTCCACCTCTTTTGCGATACCCCGCCTTATTAGGTTTTCAGCGTTCTCAACGGGCAGCGAGACCACGTCCTCCGGCTTGAAGGGGCCGTAGGTCTTCATGTCGATGCCCATTATCGCCGGCACCGCCTGGAGGAACCGGACCACCTTCTGGTCTGCCCTCTGCGGGGGTTTTGCGTCTATTTGGGGCACACGACCCATTAATATACTTTTCAATCTCTCCTCGTGGCCCGAGAGCACGGTACGGAGGTCCGCGTGGAGGGCTCTCTCCTCCCTCGTGAGGGACGAACCCGTAATGGCCTCCCCGTCCAGCTCCGCCCCAACGATCTTCCTCAGCCTAATCTGGGAGAGCTCCCTGAGCAGCCTCTCCGCGTGGCCCCTCTCCTTGTCCGAGATGCGCCCCTTGAGGGAGGACTTGTCTATCATCCGGGTCTGCTCACGGAGCTGGGAGACATAGTCCGTCATCTCCCCGTAGAAGCCCTCCTGAAGGGGTTGGAGGTCCCTCCTATGCCTCTCCCTCCTCCACGCCTCCAGTAGCCTGTCGTACCTGCCGCTCACCTCACCACCCTCCCCGCCTTCCTGCCGAGTATGAACATGGCCACGGCGAGGGGAAGCTCCACGGTCTCGTCCTCGAAGGGGCCGTACACCTCTCCACCCAATTCGATTATCGGAGTCCTCCTGATATGTATGCTCTCTGTCCCTCCTTTGAACGCGATGGACTCCATGAGGGGGTCGTAGTCGGGCAGCTCGATGATGGGCACGTTCTGGGTCAGCCACCCGGTCTTCCCGTGGAGGGTGTTGGGGAGCCTGATGAGGCGCCTGATGTCCGTTGTCACCACCGTGTCTATGGAGGAGGCTTGTCCCTTGACGGCGGCGGCCATGAGCCTCTCAAGGGTGTTCTTGGTCATGTACCTGAATATTCCGCTGGGGTGGCGCTCCACGAGGGTCTCGAGTATCGCGTCCCTGTTCTCCTCGAGCCTCTCCCGGGCAGCCTTAGCAAGCTTGAGCTCCCGCATCCCCTCGGGCGTCAGCTCCCCGATGAAGTCATAGAGGGCCCGGGCGGTGCGCATCCTCCAACCGTCGCTGGACATCGACGAGCCCCCTCCCACGGCCCTCGAGACGAAGCCGTGGTACTCCGGCTCTATGCCGATGGCCAGGATGTAGTCGACTATCTCCCTCCTCGAGAGCTGGTCGAGGCCCTTCACCGTGGGGTTCCGCACGTGGACGTGGTAGCCCCGGTTCCCCGAGAAGTTGACAGAGAGGTCGCCGGTGCCCTCGTACCCAAAGTCCTGGATTAGGATGTCCAGGAGCTTCTGGGCCTCGTACTTCGCGGCGGTCAGGCACTCGCTGCAGAGCCAGTTCTCCTCCACGAACTTGGCTTTCTGGCAGCTGGGACAGAGATCTGGGGCGTGCCCCATCCCCTCCTCTCCGCAGTTGCTGCACGTCCACCTGTCGTGGACCTTCTGGCAGGGGAGGTCGAAGTGGTCGGCGTCGATGTCGAAGACCAGGTCAGCTCCCAGCCAGCCCTTGTACTCCATGTTGGCCCTGGGGTCCTCGTAGTACGCCGCGGAGAAGTAGGTGTGGGCCGGGGCGTACTCCCTCATGTAGCCCCTGAGCTGCTGCGTGTCCTCGAAGCCTATGTGGCGGAACATGGATCTCCCGCCGAAGCTGAGGAAGCCGAACTCCCTCTGCCTCATCTCGGTGGGGGGCTCAACCCTGCTGGCGCCTGAGGCATAGAAGGCCCTGAAGTTGTCTGCGATGTACCCCTCGCTCCCCCAGTCCTGTTCAGCCATCGGATTTCCACTGAATAGGTTAAGCGTTCCCTTAAAAACAGGTATCGGCGTCTTCCCCGTCGTCCTCGCGGGGTCTGAAGCCGTTGTGGGAGCATTTACCGCATAGGTTCGGGTTGTATCTAACGAGGTTGTCGTAGTACCTGCAGTGGTGCAGTCCGCGTGGGGGCATCTTGGATCCGTCGTCCGTCTTGGTCACATTCCCTAAGTGGAGTTGGCTCCAGTTATCTGCTTCACTCTGATATTTGAGGGTTGACATCCCCCTGCCTCTCCTCCTCCTGCCTCTGAAGCATCCAGATCTTCCTCCGGTAGTAGCTCAAGGGGTGCTTTATCCGGCCGCAGATCCTGTCGGGGTTGACGCAGACCCCGTGAGTTCGGAGGGTCGAGCAGGTCGGCGGAGTGTACCTCGTCCGACTCCCCCTTAGGCCGGCTATGTGTTCAATCTGGTAGCGGGTGAACTCCTCGTCGAAGTCGGTCACGGAGACGAAGACCTTCACAATGTCGTCTATCTCCATCCCGGCGTTTATCAGAAAGGACGTGAGGGCGAACCTCTCCATGTGGCCTAGCCTCTTCCCGGAGACCAGCCCCTCGAACGCGGTGCTTATACAGGGCGGGAGGGCCTCCATGACCACCTCCGACGGCAGGTCCTCGCCTGTGATACTGGCCCTGTTCTCGCTCAGCACCTTCGCCAGCCGGTTCGTCCTCTCCCTGAGGGGTTCCGGTAGGTTGATTTTGGCGGGGACCGATACGAAGCTTAGGATCTTCCTCTGTATCTCCTCCTTGAGGAGTCGTGTCGCCTCGGGCTGGGTGAGGAGGACGTAGCCGTCCTTCATCATCCGGTTCACGAGCTTCCATTTGGGCTCGCGGAAGACAGCAGCGTTCCTCAGGTAGTTGCTGAAGTGGAGCTCGAAGTTGTAGATGCGCCCGTCCAGGCTCTCGGAGACGAGGTTCAGGGTCCACTCGAACTCGGTCCTGGCCATCTTCGCCACCCGGGCCTCCCCCTCCTCCCTGAGGATCTCCTCCGCCCTGAGGGCTTCGGAGAGGGCGTACCTCCTGCTCAGGAAGTCCTCGCCCAGCACGGTGACGAACATGTTGGCGACGGGGTAGGAGAGGAGCTCGGTGGGGGGGTCCTCGAGGCGTGAATCGGTCTCCCCCTTCAGGATGGCCTGGGAGACTCTGCCCTCGGCCCGGTCGAGGACCTTTCTGTAGGAGGGGTCCACCAGGTCGTCGAGGGTGATGTCCAGCACATCCACTAGGCTGACGGCATCCCTGAGGAATGGGTACTTGGCGGCTTCTCTCTCCGAGATCATCCGATGTTAGTCCTAGTTCAATGGCTTCACAGTGAGATATTATGCTTTACTTACCATGAAATGGGCGAGAATAGATGAAAAAGAGTTGTTTAGAAGGCCTAGACGCCGATCATGGGGGCGAGGTAGTAGATGAGGCGTCCCTGGGGGAGCTCGAAGTCCATCTTGATGGGCATGTCGGTTGAGAGCTCCAGGGTGGCGACCTCGCTGGATGCCTGGACGGCGTTGACTATGTCGTTGAGGTAGCTGAGGGTGAAGTTGGCGTTGGAGTCCTCCTCGGCCTTCAGCTCCAGGAGCTCGTCGGAGGCCTTCTCCCACTCGCTGAGGGCGCTCCCCATGTCCCCGGTGGCGCTGATCTTGAACGTCTCTCCCCCGACCTCAAGCTTGACGTGCTCGCTGACCAGGCTGGCGTCCCTCATGGCCCTGCGGAGGCTCCCTGTGAGTATCCTGGCGGAGGCCTTGAAGAATATCTTGGGCTGGGGGACCTCCTCGTCCAGGGGCTCCAGGATGGGCATCATGAACCTGCGGCTATGGCCACCCCTCTTGCAGAGGATGACCAGGCGGGCCTGCTCCTCGTCGAGCTTAATGGTGACGTGCTCGTCCCTGTCGACCCTGTCCAGGAACTTGAGGAACTCGCCGATGTTCACCGTCAGCCGGGGCTCCCCCTCGCAGCTGTACTTGTCGAAGAACTCCCGGGGGAGCTCGAAGTCGACCATGGCGACGTGGCTGGGGTCCATGGCGAGGAGCTTGATCTGGGCCTCGTTCATGTTGAATGTCCCCTCCTCGACGATGACGGAGAGCGCCTTCACCAGGTTGCGGAAGGGCTCGATCTTTGATATCTCCACTTCAAACAAATATAATCCACCAGTTGATTGTGATGATGCTGGTACCCTATTGATAGGAGTGCTAATAAAATTAATCGCTTGATTGTGGCTATCCGTAGTCGCGCCAGGTGTGTCCGCACTTGGTGCACCGGAAGAACTGGGTGGCGCTCTCGTCGATGCTCCGGGTCTGGACCATCCACCACTCGGCCATCAGGTTATCGCACTTGGGGCACTTAACCTTGGTCTGGGGGAGGGTCCTCAGCTCCCTCTCCTTCTTCCCGATGACGACGACCTTGTCCTTCTCCTCGGTGTTCCTGACCATGACTATGGGTGCCTCAGAGGGCTCCTCGTGGCCGCATTTGGGGCAGACCAGGAGCTTCTTCTTGGCATCTAGCTTCAGGACCGTGCTACACTCTGAGCAGAACTTCATGGAGAACTACGCCGCCGTTCGATGATAGGCTGATCAAGTCCTTTTAAATATTATGTTGTGTTTTTTGTCTAAAACTGCTGAAACAATGATTTCGGCGACCCTGAGGGCCTCTGGGGACCCTCCGGCGGGGGATGAGGTCTTCAGTACACGAGCTGCCGTCTGCCTCCCGAGCCCCACGGAGAGGACCTGCGTCTCCGTGTCCCCCTGTTTGTAAGTGAGATGCTGGATGTGCTCGTCGTCTGGAGCTTTGGGCTCTTCCATGTTCAGAGCTACGACTGGCTTCGACAGGCTGTCGGAGAGTCTGATGGGGTCTATCTTCACTCCGTCATGCAGTAGGGCTGTGTCGAGGAGTATCACCCGTATCTGGGGTCTGTGGGGGGACTCGTCTATCATAGCGGCCACCTCCTCTGTGATGTCCGGTCCCTTGCCGGAGGTCCTCATGACGCCGTCAAGGTACAACCGCCCCCTGTAGACCACGCCTACGGCGTGGATCGCGGAGTCTGGTCTGCTCCCTGCTGCGATTCCTAGAACCCGGATCTCCTTCTTGACCTCCCGCAGGCTGTACATCTCTCCACCCCTAGGGCGGGATGTGGTCGCTTAGCCTCTCTTCTTCGCGACCGCGTCGTTGAACTTCTTGAGGAAGTCCGCTATCTTGGCCTTCGCGTCCTCTGTGGACTCTATGAGGGTCTTCTTGGGGTCCTTGCCCTTCTTCACGATTATGAACAGGGAGGACCTGTCCATGAGGGGGTGGGGCTTGGTGTAGCCGGCCATCGTTACGTCCTTGTGGGCGTGCATCGAGTCCTGGAGGAGGTTGAGGAGGGTGTGGCCCTCTCCGCCGACCTCCATCTCGAGCTTGTCGCTCTCATCGGTTACGATGTTGAGCTTCACTCTATCTCCTCCGTGCCGTAGGTCTTGGCGAACTTTCTCCGCTCCGACCTGTCGCAGGTCGTGCAGTGGAGGCGTCCCTGGCGCATCTCCAGGATGCTCCCGCACCTGGAGCAGTAGGCGTAGACGACGCCGTACTCGGGGCCCCTTATGCTGAGCTGGTTGAGCCAGTTCTTGACGTTGATGAGCTTCGCCTTGATGATGTCACCGTTCCTGACGGCGCTCGCCATGTCCCTCTGGAACTCCCTGTCCACGTCGTAGTAGTGGATGACGCCAGTGTAGGCTTTGGTGGTCTTCCTACCATCGATCATGTTGATGTCGACCCTTGCGTCCCGCCTCATGACGGAGCCTACCTCGGCGATGACGTCGAGGCCGTCCTCGGGGAGGACGAGGTCCCGGGTCTTCTTCTCGACGTTGACCTTCCTCTTGTCGAGGTCGTATCTGGCTGTGCCCAGCTCCTCGGCCCTGACCTGACCCTTTTCCTGGTAGGTCCCGTCGCCGTCCTGGAGGACCTCGATGACAGCGAGCTCGTCTCCGGGGAGAACGTCCCTGTCCTTGTATCCTTTCTTTGACATGTTTTCTTTCAGCTCTTTGATCGGATTGAGAGTGATGGATGCGCTTCTGGGGTCCTTGAGACCGCGAAAGCAGTGCTCCTATCACATCTCTTCATTATAAACAATGTGATCGTGGCTGACGCTAAAATAGTTGCGTCCCCAGAGCTCCTCCCACCGCATCTCGCCGAGGGCAACTAGGGCTTCAGTGGGTGTGAGAATGGGTTTATGGATGTCTGCGATACCGTCGAGGGCGATCCTTGGGCAGGCGGTCTCCACGAAGGCCTCGGCCTCGGTGAAGTTTCCGAGCTGGATGGGGCCAACCTCGTCGAGGACGATCACCGTGGCCTCCTTACCCGCCTTCTCCAACCTCCTCTGTATCGCGAGGGCTGCCTCCAGCTGGAGCTGGCCGGGTTTCAGGCTCACTATGACGGCGAATCTGGTGGCCCCCTTGGCGGCCTCGATGGCGGCCATCCGCTTCATGGCAGTGCGGGTCACCTCGCGGTCGTCGAGGGGCTCGGCGGTCATGGTATAGGGGTTGGCTTTGACGACTGGTCTCCCCGTGGCGATGGAGAGGCCGATGGGGTGGAATACCCCTGCTCCGATGTAGAGGTATCCATCCACGCTGTCCTTTATGTTCTGGGCGGATGTGTAGTCGCATCCCAGGACCTGGCCGTCGTGGACGACTCGTCCTCCTGCCGTCCCGATGATGGCGTCGTGTCCTGCTTTTCTCAGGGACTCCGCTACCTCCTCCAGCTTGTGGATGTGCTGCACGGTGGCCGTGAGGCCGATGGTGGCCCAGTCCTTGACGTGGGGCTGGGCCTGTGCGATGAGGGCCTCGGCGTCGAAGTCGACTCTGGCCTCGATGTAGAGGACGGGGGTTCCGGGGGCCTGGAGCATGGGGCTGTGGCCGTAGTGGATTATGAGGTCGGCGCCCACGGCGTCGGCCTGGGTGAGGGCGAGGTCGCATGCGCCGTAGCACGAGTCGCCGCTGAGGATGACCTCGGATCCGGTGAGCTCCCGGAGCTCCTTTGCGAGGGTGAGGCCTCCGGGTCGTAGGCCGTCGGGGAGCTGGACGAGGACCCTTTTGGCGTTGAGTCTCCGGATCTCGTCGGCGGCTCTCTCTGTCTCCAGGTCGTACATCTGGACCCTCATTCTGGCTGGGTAGTGGTCGCTTTTTATCCTTTGTACCCGTGACCGGTTACCTATTGTATGAGAATGTGGGTTCGGGTTGGTCAGTTGTTCTTCTTGACCATGACCCTACAGGGTATGGGGAACTTGTCTGAGGCCCGCTTGAGAGCTACCATGGCGGCCTCTAGGTTCTCCTCGTTCACCTTGGCGATGAGTATGGTCTTCCCCCTCCTTAGGGAGGCAGCTGTGCCCACCGGCTTCCCGTAGGCCTTCTTCATGCCCTCCTGGAATCGGTCCGCCTGGGCGACGTTGATGCGCTTGTGCTCCCTTAGGACCATGTGGGGGTAGGGTACTATCTTGAGGAAGAAGTTCTCCCTTCCCAGGGGTTCGAGGGTCCTGTTGGCGGCGATGCGGCCTGATTCGAGGGCGTTGTGGCGGATCTGGCCTTCCTTGAGGTTGACGAGTTCGACTGTGTGGCTGAACTCCCCGGTGGGGTTGCCCATTGTGAACTTGACTATCTTGGAGCCCGGGATGCCCCTCATGTACTTGCGTCGGGTGTAGGCCATCCCCTTGATATCTCTGAAGTTGCGGGCCTTCATGGTTTTCCATCTTGGTGAAGGGGTTGGGTCTTTTAAATATTGCTGGGCCTATGCGGCTGGCATAGGATAAGCGTCTGGCGGCTGTGAGCGGTAGCATATGATAAGCGATTTTTTTCGCGTCTGTAGCTGTTCATAGTGATCTAGCGTTGGGTTTTTCGTGTGAAGCCGGTTGGGGTGGCCGTGTTGGTTTCACTGTTTTCAGCGGGCTTGGATCTGTGGTTTAGGAGCGCGTTTTTAGGCTGAATATGATCGGAGAGGAGCGCCCTTCAGGTTGCTTCCGGTAAATGGCGTTTGCTTCCCGCTTGGACGCTTGCCCCCCCTCTCCTGGCACTGAGGCTCGGATCCTCCCTGTAAACCGTTAAATCAGACTAATGAACCCTGTTTTCACTTGGGTTTGAGTCATGGGAGTGGGTTTCATCACGTATGCCGCGATGACGCCGGAGTTCCAGGTGATGTCGAGGCCGGAGAGGGCGGCGGCTATGGAAAGGCTGAAGGGGCAGGCGGCGGAGCACGATGTCCACATGCTGATGTGGGGGCATCCCTACGGCGTCAACGAGAACCTGATCATCGTATACGAGTCCGGGAAGGGGGTCGAGAACTACAACAACATGGTCCTCGACGACCAGAACGTCTACGTTGACTCGCGTATTACGGTCGCTGTACTGGAGTATTGAGGGCACGCGACATCCTTCTCTAAACCGTTAAATCGTCCTCAGCCTACCCCGGTACCGTGTCCCTCGATAACCATTAGAAAGGGAAGGAGAAGCACTACGTACAATCAATAACGTTTATTTTAGGATAAATGAATACTAAACACGAAGGACGGGTTAGCCATACTAAAGGGGCTCTACAGAAGGATTATCCAGAAGATCCGGAAGTACGACGACGAGGGAGGCAGGAAGGCCCCACCTCTGGTACCTGGGGGGCAGAGCCCCCGAGACGGAGTGGATTGACAACGCGCTCGACGCGGACTACCGTAGGAACCCAAAATGGCAGGACCCGAGCATCGTTTCGCACTACACAGGCAAGGACCTACTGGAGGAGCCCGATTGGGAGCCCGGGAAGAGGGGCTTCATGGAGCAGATCTGGTGGCCAGCAGTGGTATCCCTCATCCTGATAATCTCCGTCGGCATAATCTGGGGCCTCATGAACAGAGCCGGGGCTTAGAACCAAGCAGTAACAACAGAAACGGGAAATTATGCCTCTCTAGGATTCGCCATGTAAGGATTGAGGCTTCTGCATTTCTCACCATGAACCTTCTCAACAGAAACGGCCTCATCCACGCCGTAAAAGCGTAATACCGCCGCACCCACCTCTACCCACAGGAGGCTCCATATGGCAGAGGACACGCTGACCATCGACTTCGAGACACTGGAATGCTTCATGGTGGACGTCTTTAGGGGCGTCGGGGTCCCTGAGGAGGACGCCAGGGTCTGTGCTGATGTCCTGATCTCCGCTGACAGGATGGGCATCGACAGCCACGGCGTCAACAGGCTGAAGCCCACGTACTACGACAGGATAAGGGCCGGCATCCAGTCCCCCGTCACCCATTTCGAAATTGTGCGTGAGACCCCCACCACCGCCGTCATCGACGGCCACCACGGTATGGGCCACGTCATCGCCAGGAGGGCCATGGAGACCTGCATCACCAAGGCCCGGGAGCACAGCATGGCCATGGTCGC
>JADHWN010000035.1 GCA_016783455.1 Candidatus Bathyarchaeota archaeon | reverse complement strand
TGTAGGCCACCTCGGTGACCGGGTCGACGCTGATGCCCCCGATGGGGCAGGCGATGGAGCAGACCCTGCATCCGACGCAGGCGTCCTGGTCCACGACCATGGCCCCGGTCTCCTCGTTCTTGGAGATGGCGTTGACGGCGCATGCCTCCATGCAGAGGGGGGTGCTGCACTGCTGGCAGACCATGGGGACGTAGTTGTGGTAGGCGCCGGTCTCCTCGAAGCGGATGATCTTGATCCTGGATCGGGCTGGGTTGCTCTGCCCCGTTTTCTTGAGGGAGCAGGCGACCTCGCAGGTCCTGCAGCCCGTGCACTTCTCTATGTCCACCTGGATGTACTTCTCCAAGACTTAACCCTCCTCGGGGCCGAGCCTTCCCTGCTTCTCCAGGACGTCGGCGACCTCCTTCATCCCCAGCGCCTCCAGGGTGCTCCTCCTGGGCATCCCCGTCTTGACGTCCCAGCGGCGGAGGCTGTAGTACTCGTCCTTCATCTTATCGAACTTGTCCCTGTCCAGCTTCTTTCCCTTCTGGGGGCCGTCGGGTATGGGGACGTCGAAGAAGAACTCCGGGATGGTGTCGGTCTCCCTTGACTTGCCGTCCCTCACCACTATAGCGCGTTCCAGACTGCAGACCCGCTCACCGATGGTGAACAGACCGGCCTCGTCCATGGGGACGCCGGTGGCTGCCGTGAACCTCTCCGCGGCGAACTCGTAGCTGGTGCTCCCGAGCTGGGCGCCCGGCGCACCTGTCCTAGCGGGCCTGATCATGGTGGCGCAGTAGCCCATGGAGTCGGCGATGGCGGCTCCGTTCATCTCGTAGATCAGTGCCTGGGGCTTCCCCTCGTACGCCGTCGCCTTGATGGCCTGGTCCGTGCCGAACTTCTTCCGGGACCAGGCGTAGGAGGCCTTCGAGTCCTCGTCGCTGACCCCGGCGTAGGTACCCTTGGCGGGCTTGTCCCAGAGGACGACGTGGTAGGTGGTGGCCCTGAGGCTGTTCCCCCTCGCCGAGATGGCCTCGCCGAGGGCGGTTCCAGGTTCGGCTCGGAACTCGAAGGTCCTCATGGTGAGCCCCTGGTTTTGGTAGAGGTACCTCATGGCGTCCTCCCCCAGATGCTTCGCGAGGGTGATTGGACCGTCTGCGAGTGCCTGGCCGAAGCCCTCCCTGTAGGCGATCTTCCTGACGGTCTCGAAGAGGGCCTCGGAGCTTCCCCTCTCGAAGTCGACTCCGTCGAGGTCCTCGTCGGAGATCTTGCCATCGTGGTAGAGGTGCATGAGCCAGGAGATGGTCGTGGCGATCTCTTTGTTGTCCATGCCGAGGTCTGTCATCATCCTGGTGGACGAGTACGCCGACTTGAGGTCGGTCATCCAGAGCTTCCAGGGCCAGTATGTGGGGTAGCACCTCCAGATGTTGGCGCCCACCCCGGGAACGTTGTAGAGGGGCTGGCACGGGAAGGGGCAGCCGAAGCAGCCGATCTCCTTCTCGTAGTACTCCCCGAGGTAGTTCTCCTCGTAGGCCCTCATGACCTCCGGCCTATCCCTCCAGGCGTGGCTCTCATAGTTTCCCACGACGCCTGCGTCACCTGCGAGGAACCCCTGGAGGTAGGCGTCCGTGCCCCTGTTCCGGGTGATGGAGAGCCCGCTCGTGGTCTTCCTGGCCTGCTTGTACTGTTCGATGAGTTCCCCGTTGAGCTCCAGTATCCTCTCGGGGTCGTGGACGCTCACCGGCTTGGTGCCCCTGACCGCTACGGACTTGAGCCTCTTCGCCCCCATGGCGGCCCCTATGGGCGTCCCGCTCCTGTAGCCCTGTTCGATGGTTGCCTGGACTGCCAGGTTCTCCCCGGCTGGTCCGATGCTCGCGACCTGGATGTCAGGGTCGTCCAGCTCCTCCCTGATGAGTGCCTCAGTCTTGAAGGTCCCGTTCCCCCAGATCTCCCCGGCGTCCCTGATCTCCACCTCGTCGTTGTAGACCCAGAGGTAGACAGGCTTCTCGGCCTTCCCCTTGATAAGAATGTTATCGTACCCGGCGAACTTGAGCTCGGGCGCCCAGGAGCCGCCCATCCCGACGTTCCCATAGGAGTGGGCCTCGGTCTTCGCAGCCGAGATGGCCGTCGCCTCCATTCTGGAGGTTCCTATGAGCCCCGTCCCTGCGAGGGCCCCGGCCCCGAAGATGAGGGGCGCGTCGGGGTCGTAGGGGTCCTGGTTGACCTTGCTGTGTTTGAAGAACAGCCATGCGTTGCCTCCCCTGGCCCCGAGGAACAGCTTCGCCTCGTCCCTCCAGGGCGCCGTGGAGACCTTCCCCGTGGAGAGGTCTACCTGTAGCGTCTTCCCTGCCCAACCTTGAACCATTATAATCTCAACTAAAGCCATCACCCAAGGGATTCATTACACTTTCGGGGGTCCCTCATGGAGCACTCACGGGGTTCAACGCGCCTGATGACGACGGGACGGTTTTTTAGGCTCCTAGGGCGGATCATAGGGGAAGGATAAGCCGATGGCGGATGTGGCTCTGAGGCGTAACCTCACTGAATGGCTGCTGATGGAGTTCGGGTCAGACAAGGTCCTCGTCGATCCCGAAGACCTTTACGTCTACTCCTTCTACGGCGAGTTCGCATCTAAGCGCCACGCCAACCTCGTTGCTGTTCTCAGACGCCTGTCCAAGGACGAGGAGCGTCGATTAAACAAGATCGCTGAGGCATCGAAGGTCCGCATCATCCGGACCGGTGATGACTGGCAGGGAGAGCCGGACGGTCCCGTAGTGATCGTCGATTCACGGACGCCTTCTAGTCGCGAATCCCTCGCTGAGAGGCTTCGCCTCATGGAACAGGCTGAGGCTGAAGGAAAGCGCAAGCTGAAGGAGTCCACGTCCCTGCCGACGCGCCTCGTGAACTCCCTGAGGATGACGGACGCCTTCAGGCTGAGGGGCCTCGACGACCCCGACAACGGTTACTGTATAATGCAGTCCCACTACGACGGGGTGGAGACCTACTCCTCCAAGGGGCGTCTCCTGTTCTCACGGGGGCTCCTGGAGGGGGAGCTGCCCGTCACGACGAAGCTCGTGGACTCCCTCTACACATGCACCGCCTGCGGTCAGTGCTACAGCCAGATGTCTCTGGAGGGCTTCGAGATCAACAACGCCATCGTCCGCGCACGGAGCGAGGTCGTGAAGAAAGGCGTGACCCCGAGGCAGGCCAAGCCCCTCGTCGACAGCATCATGGGGGAGGGGAACCCCATGGGGATGCCCGCCGAGGACCGGGCCATGTGGTACGAGGAGCTGGCTGAGGAGCGCCCCTACAGGGGGAACGACATCCTCTACTGGCCGGGGTGCTCGACCAGCTTCAGGCTCCCCGGGATAGTCGAGTCCACTGCCAGCATCATGGAGGAAGCAGAGCTAGATTTCGGACTGCTGGGGGAGGAGGAAGGCTGCTGCGGCCTCGTCCTCTACCTCCTAGGGCTGTGGGATGAGGCGACCGAGAACGCATCGAGGACCGTTGAGAGCCTACAGGGAATGGGGGTCAAGAGTCTGGTCACCGGATGCGCTGGGTGCTACTACGCATTCACCAAGGTCTACCGGCGGCTGAACGTCGACCGCCCCTTCGAGGCTCATCACACTTCGCAGATGATGGAATCCCTCGTCAAAGAAGGGGGGATAGACTTGGGGGAGCAAAATGGGAGGTATGTCTGGCATGACCCTTGCGACCTGGGGAGGCACTGCGGCGTCTACGAGCCCCCCAGGAACGTCCTGAGGTCCATCCCGGGCCTCGAACTCGTGGAGCCGCCCCTCCGAAGGGAGCACACCCTCTGCTGCGGGGGTGGGGGCGGCCTCATGGTCTACGATGAGGTCCTCGCTGGGAAGGTGGCGCATCAGAAGCTCCTGGAGGACCTGTCCCCCCTCAAGGTGGACGGGGTCGTCACCGGCTGCCCGGCCTGCATTCTGAGCATGAGGAACGCATCCCGGGTCCTTGAGATGGACATCCAAGTCCTGGACCTCGCCGAGGTCGTCAGCCGGTCCCTGTAAGGCCGTCACGTGCTCAGGGCCCTGTCCTCTGCGACTGCCTCCTTCCTGTCCGGCACCATCATCCTCAGGGGTATGGCCAGAAAGAGGTAGAAGACGATGCTCAGCCACCAGAGGAGGTCAGGGTTGTACTCCCAGATGAGCCCCCCTATGTAGGGTGCCGGCACGCCGACGAGGGCCGTCACCATGGTGCTGAGCCCCGACCAACGCCCCCTGATGCTCAGGGGGACGTACTCCTGCTCGAAGGCCCACCAACCTATATCCATGGCGCCCCCCAAGCTGGCGAGGAAGCTGTAGAGCAGCAGCCACTCCGGGTGCTCAGGCGGGGTTAGCACGGCGGCGAGGAGGCATGCAACCATCACCACCTGGGACGCGTAGGCGAGCCTCCTCCTTCCCACCTTGTCAGCTAGCTCCCCTATGGGCGCGCTGAAGAAGAGGGTGACGGCGGTGGATATGGTGCCCTGGAAGCCCAGGATGAAGGCGTCGGCGTTCTTAATCTCCACGGCGTAGAGCTGGATGTAGGGCATGCGTATGTTAATGAAGAACGTCCTCACGACGCTCAAGAGAAGGAGCATCTTGAGCCCCGGCACCTGACGCAGGATGCCAAAGGTCGCCTTAAACACGTTGGCCTCGGGCGCCGACCTCTCGAACTCGGGCTCCTCGAGGCCCATCGCGAGGACCCCGAAGACGACGAGGCTCACGACGAACTGGATCAGGAACAGGGGCCTGAAGGCGTCGGGGTCATCCAGACCGCCGAAGTAGGTGATGGCGTAGGCCGCTATCAGGGGAGCCACGAGGCCGACGGCTGATATGATCGTGCGGCGTAAAACCAGCCCCTTGACCCTGTCCTCGTTCCGTAGGCTGGCGATGTTGATGATGTTGGCCGTAGGCATTGTGACCCTGAAGGCCACGGTCTCCCAGATCCGGCTGAAGAAGTAGACGTTGAATGTCTGGGCGAAGGCCTTGACGAGGTTGATCGGAAGCTGGGCCAGCCTCCCCAGGAGGTAGAGCCCCTTGATACGCTTCACCCTGTCGGTGAGGATGCCCCCGGGGATGGAGAGGAGGGTCCTCACGAGGGAAAGGGTGCTGCTCAGGGCGCCGATCTCAACAGCTGAGGCCCCGAGGGCATACATGTAGATGGATGCGTAGCTCCCTGCCATGTTCCCGAAGAGCGTTGTTATGACGTCCCTCGCCAGGAAGACCTTGAAGTTCCTCGACTGGGCTCTCAAGAAATCCCTGAAGCCACCGAGGAACCCCACCCTTTCTTCGCCTCTTACCTTGGTACGAGACCAGGTCCGAACGAATGTAAGCAACGAGGGGATAAGTCTTCTCCTATGAATTTTATCTAAAACATCTGCGGCTTTTTCGGTTGACGAAAGGAGGGGGTCTAGGTGATGACCCCGCTGCTCCTGAGCTCGTCGACCTCCTCCTTGCGGTACCCCAGGAGCTCGGTGAGGACCTCCTCGTTGTGCTGGCCCAACAGGGGGGCCGGCCTGGTGACCACGGCCGGGGTCTTGGAGAACTTGACGGGGAAGTTGGGGCCCCTGACGGTGCCCGCCTTGGGGTGCTCCAGCTCGATTATCATCTCCCGATGCTTGACCTGGGGGTCCTCCATCATCTGGTCCAGATTGTAGACGGGGGCAACGGGCACCGCCGTCGCCGACAGCACCTCGACGACCTCCACGACGTTCCTCTCGGCCACCCACTCCTCGAGCTCCTCCACGCTCTCCAGCTTCGTGACCCCCATGCCCTCCATGAGCCTGTCAACCATCCGGGGACTCGTGTGTATGAAGACCCATCCGTCCTTTGCCTTGAAGGCCCCGAAGAACCTGAGCCCCGAGTACTTCTCGTTGAGCTCCCAGGGGAGGAGGCCTGACATCAGGTAGTTGGTGAGGGAGACCCCGTTCTGGGCGATCATGCAGTCCAGCTGGGATACGTCCACGAGCTGCCCCTCGCCGGTCCACTCCCTGTGGAGGAGGGCGCTGAGGATGCCGATTACCGCGTAGAGGGCCGGGTCCAGGTCACCGTGCCACTCAGCAGGCCTTATGGGCGGCCCCTCGCGGTCGACGATGTCCCCGGTGAGCCTATACCATCCCGACATCGCGGAGGCGATTGAGGCGAAGCTTGGGCGCTTCGCGTAGGGCCCGTCGAGTCCGAAGCCGCTGAGGGATGCGTAGACTATGTCGGGCTTCACCTTCTTGATGTCCTCGTAGCCCAGTCCCAGCCTGTCCATGGCTCCCCGGGAGAAGTTCTCCACGATGACGTCGCTCCTCTCGGCTAGTGCGAGGGCGATCTCCTTTCCCTTCGGGTCCTTGAGGTTGATGGTCATCCCCCTCTTGTCCCTGTCCAGGTAGTGGAAGACCCCGCTCACCTCCCCGAAGAGGGGCGGGTAGACACGGGCCACCTCCCCCCAGATGGGCTCCACCTTGATGACATCAGCCCCCATGTCGCCGAGGATCATGGTGGCGTAGGGACCGAAGTAGACATGGCTGAAGTCCAGGACGCGTATCTTGTCTAGAAGTCCCATAGTATCATCCCAGTGAGATTCACGAATCTAGAAGCCTTTAGAGAATATAAGACTCGTACGTCGGAGAAAGGGGAGTATGGCCACTCTTCCCAGGGCTTGAAGGACGGGGGGAGACCTCGTCCACAGTCCTATACTGGCATAAGCCTCATTCCTGAGCATTATATACCAAATAATCTTCCAGACCCAGGTCTTGGAGATTGAGCGGGCCTATGATAGTTGATCTAGAAGCCGCAGATCTCCCTGATGGCTGCGCGCATCTTGTCGTTGTTCGGCGGGCAACCCTCAACATAGCAGCCTCTATCTCTATATTTTTCAAGGCAGGTGCCCATGATCAGCGGCGTGTTCGGCAGGTCGTCTGGCACCTCGGCGTTCTCGCCGACTACGATGAAGAGGTCTCTGATCTCCCCCATCTTCTTCATCTGCTCGAGGTCGTAGAGGACGCTGTGGATCGTGCCATGGCAGGCGCTGCAGGCGCCCTCGCTGATCACGGTGACCCCTTCGGCGAAGTCCGTGCCTGTGGGCGCCCTCTCGAACCTGTGCGTGAAGCTTGAGACGGCCTCGCCGACGACCTCCACCTCGGAGTCCAGGTCCGTCAGTCCGTGCTCCGCCGCCTCGACGAGGTAGTCTAGCTCCGAGGCGTCGAAGCCCATGATCTTGGATGCGACGCGGTCGAGGTTGAAGACGTCCCTGCTGGCCATGATGGTGTTGAGCTCCACTTTGGGCCCGAAGCTGGGGCCGAGGCCCTCCATGGCCACGATGCAGTCGAGGACCGTGAGGTCGACGGGCACCGTCTTGGATAGGTCGAGGATGCCCTTCACCACCCCGATCTTGTGGAAGTTCCTCTTCATGTACCTGGGGAGCACCCCCTTGAGGTTCTTGACGCCGAGGGTGACCTCGAGCTGGTCGTGGGTCTTCATGACGGGGAGGTTGATCCTGACATCGGCGTCCATGAACTCCTTGCTCACCTTGATGGTGGGGGTGATCAACGGGTCCCTGACCGCCAGCTCGACGTGCTCATCCCTGTCGACGTCGACGACCTCGGCACCATGTTCCTCGGCGAGCGCCTTGATCCCGCTCAGCTCCAGGGCCTTGCTCGTCTCCGTGAAGTATCCTGCCCCCTCGACGACCTTCACCTTGCCCGCCCCCGCCTCATTGCAGAGCCTGATCAACGCCTCGACGACGCGTTTATCCGTGGTCACCCCGGGCCCCGAAAGCGTCCCCGTGACGACGTTGGGCTTGAGGGCGACCGTCTGACCCGGCCTGACGATCGTCTCCAGCCCTCCGAGGAGGTCGATGGCCTCCTTGACCATCTGGTGGACGCGTTCATCGTCCGGTCTCTCGGATGCCCTGATTATAGAAACCTTGCCCATGACGGTTCACTATCTCATTCAGCGCAACGTTATTTGAAACATTCTAGAGGAGAAGGGAAGCCGTTTTCATCTTAAAGTCACGATGATGCCTCCATGCGCAAGGTGATTACAGCTTCGTTCGCGCGCGCAGTTAGACACTAGGATTGTGTTCGGACAAATAATCCTATTCCTGACATCCAGTTCGGCTGAATACCTCATATTCGTAGATCGAAGCCCGTGCTCTCAATGGAGGCCGTCAAGGGAGCCCTGAAGGGGACCCTGCTCCCCGAGTGCTTGGAGATGAACGTGCATGCCTTCGAGATAGGGATGGAGGAGATGAGGAAGCTCCTCTCCCCGTAGCCAAGCTCCTCTGAGAGCTACTACTCTTCCCAGGGCCTGAAGGACTGGGGTGAGACCTCGTCTGCCGTCTTCTTGAAGTGGTGTACCTCGGGTATCTTGCTCCAGATCCTCTCCCCGACCTCCTGGACTTCTCTCACGAGTTTTTCCTCGTCCACGTAGAGGAGCCTCCCGTCATCCACCAGGGTCTTCCCGTCCACGATTACGGTCCTGACGTCGCCCCTTTGAGCGCAGTTCACCAGGTTCCTGATGGGGTCTCTGCAGGGCACGCTGTTGATAGTCTCCATGTCGATGATGGCGATGTCAGCGAGGGCTCCCGGCGCCAGCCTCCCCAGATCGGGGCGTCCAATGGCCTTCGCCCCGGCAAGGGTGGCGCTGTTGAAGACCTCCCGGGAGGTCCCCGAGTAGGGGTCCCAGTCCGCCAGCTTTGAGACGTAGGAGGCGATCCTCATCTCGTTGAGCATGTCCTGGGGCACCGTGTCCGTGCCGATGCTCACGTTCACCCCCGCCTCCAGATACTTGGAGTGGGAGTGCATCCTGTTCCCCCTCTTCGCGAAGACCACCGGGTCGTGGGAGACAGTGGCACCCGCCTCGGCGAGGAGGGCCAGGTCGCCCCCGCCCACCGCTGGGTAGGCGAGGAGGGGGTGGCCGGCTATGGCCCAGAGGTGGCCTATGATGAGGTTGGGGCCCAGGAGGCCGGTGTCGTGCATGAACTCGACTGGTGTCCGGCCGTACATCCTGAGCATGTTCTGGAACTCAACGACCCACTCCCCGGCGTGGATGGAGACGGGCACCTCCAGTTCATCGGATTTCTCCCTGATGGTCTTCTGGTACTCCAAGCTGCAGCTCATGACGCCGCCCGGGTAGAGCGCCGGCATCAGCCTCCCGTTGTGGGCTCCCCTGTACCTCTCCACGAACCTCTCGGCCCTCTCGAGCCTCCCCTGCCCCACCTCCTCCTCCAGCCACTTGATCTGGAAGTCGTAGGCGCCAGTCCGCTCCATGGCGCCGTCCCCGAGGCCGTGGCCCTCGCAGGCCCTGATCCCCATCTCCCCGATCATCTCGACGGTCTTCTCCTCCCCGATGGCGGAGACCATCCCTATCTCTACGACAGTGGTGTTCCCGCTCCTCAGGCACTCGGCCAGTGAGTATCTGGCGAGAATTTCCTTATCCTCCCTGCTGGTGGCGAGGTTGAGGGCGGTGAGGTTCTCCCCAAGGTTGCTCCCGTAGAGGGGCCTGACGCCTATGTCCTCCAGGAAACTCTTGTCGTTGGGCGCCCCCGCTGCGTGGAGGTGGGTGTTGATGAGGCCCGGGATAACCAGGCCCGTGGAGGCGTCGATCCAATCGTCGACCTGCCCCGAGTAGGACTTGCCCACGTGCACGATCCTGTTCCCCTCGTAGACCACGACGCCGTCCCTGAGGAGCCTGTGCTCCGAGCCGTCGAACCCGATTATGAACTTGCCCTTGATCCCGACAGTCAAAATGACACCTGAGATATCTGCGTCGTCAACGAATAAAAGACCCGTCTCCGAGGCAGCTTAGACACATATAGATCCAGTGCTGAGCCCTACTGAGGAGTTCCCCAGAGGAATCGCGGATGTTGCCGAGAGTAGTAGTCGATATCGATGAGACCCTGATACATACGAGCCGGAGGAGGCACGCCGTCGCCAGCCGGATACTTGGGGCAGAGATACCCCCTGAGGCCGTGGACACCATGAGCAACCAGCGGCTCTTCGAACAGTACGCCTCCCCAGAACAGAGGGAGCGCGAGGGAGAGCTCTCTAGGATGTACTGGGACCTCCTCCTCTGCCTGGATGAGAGGGGCCTGGAGCTCCTGCACCTGGACGAGGCCGTGCCCCACGCAGCCGAGGCTCTGAGGAGCTGGGAAGGGCACTGTGAGATCGTATACCTCACCGGGAGACCTGAGCCCATGCGCGACCACACCCTTGAGGCCCTCGACGGCTTCGGATACCCCGTTGAGGGGACGCGCCTCGTCATGTTCGAACTGGCGGACTGGGAGAGCTTCCTCTCCGGAAATCGTATGGCGTTGCAGGAAGCCCGGCAGAGGCTCTTCATATCTATCCTAGAGGATGGACCAGTAGCCAGGGTCGTAGACGACTTCCCCGGATACTTCAGGACTTACACGAAATATGGCGTACCCGACAGGGTCGGCCTACTCTTCTCCCCTAGGCGGACCATCCAGAGATTCCTCGACAGGGGGGCGACCAGGGTCGTCGAGAACTGGAGGTCCCTAATCGACGACATTCCTGGATCGTAGTGGGGCGTCTGTAAAGGGATCTAAACCCCCGAAGGGGGGTCACTCGATCCACTTGGAGTCCTCGAAGTCGGCGACGGCAAGAACCTCGCTCTGGGCCTCCACAAGCCCCGAGACCCGGCAGGCGTACAGCAGTCCATCGACGGGGGCATTTATCTCCTCCATCTCCTCGAGGGTGTAGGGGCTGTAAACCCTGGCGAGGACCTCCCCCTCCTCCACCTCCCTTGTGGGCCTTCCGATTCCGACGTCCTTTGCCTCCATGTAGGAGACGAGGTAACCTCCGCAGGTCGCCCTCACGTGGGGGGCACGTCTGAAGTAGAGCTGCCTATCGGGGAGGACGACCTTACCGTCCACCATGCCGATGTGGGCCATGACGTTCCTCACGCCCTGGACTCCGAGGCGCTCGCACTCCGCCTCGAAACCCTCTCCATGGCCCCCGCCCCCGACCTCTGGGGTCACCCCTGGGATGCCGAGCTTCTCAGCGTAGCCTGTGGAGCCTGAGAGGGCACCTTTCGACGAGCTGGAGTCCCCGATGGGGTCGTGGATGATCCCCAGGCCGAAGACCTTGGCGAGCTCGCTGGAGTCCTCGTGGGCGTTGTAGAGCATCTTCTTTAGGGCCATCCCGGGCATCTGCCCGTGAAAGTCCAGCAGGTAGTCGCATCTCCCGATGACCTCGTCGGAGAGCATCGCTGCCATCCTCATGGTGAGGGAGACGTCTGTCGTTATCATGCTCCCGAAGAGGGGTCTATCCCTCCTCCCGGGGAAGACCCTGTTGAGGTTCGCGAAGTCCACGGTCTCCTCCGGGGGCCTCGGGGACTGCCTCGAGACGTGGCTGAACGCCAGGGGGTTCGCCACGGGGACCGCTAATATGGTCCCTGAGACCTCGTCTGGGACTATCTCGTTGACTATCCTCCTTATGATGCGGTTCTGGTAGTACTCAGTCCCGTGGACGCCGGACATGATACCTAGGGTGGGTCCCTCCCCTTCTCCCCTGACGACGTGGAGGGGGATGGTCAGCTCGCTACCGTCGAGCATCGTGGCAACCTTCAGCCTGTAGAAGCCCCTAGAGCCAGGCTCCAGCTCATCGCCGCAGAACTTCAACGTCTCTCCTCCTTCGCTCTACTACCTAGATGTAAACTGTTTTTAAATTGAGGGTAATACTTGGAGTGAAGAAAGTTGTCACCAGACATACTGTACACTGTCAAGGGTCCCAAGAACCTCTTCGAGATGACCTGGGAGGAGGTCGAGGAGGCCCTTGAGAAGACGGATATCGTCATCCTGCCCGTGGGCTCCGTTGAGCAGCACGGCCCCCACCTACCCCTCGGCTCGGACTCCATTCAGGGGACCGACATGGCCCGGAGGGTCGTAGCGGAACTCGCTAAGGAGGGGATAACCGTCGTCGCCGCGCCGACGATCCCCTTCGGGGTAAGCCACCACCACATGAAGTTCCCGGGGCCCATCACGCTGAGCTCTGACACACTCATCGCTGTCATCTGGGAGGTCGTGGATAGCCTCTACCACCACGGCTTCCGCAGGTTCGTGCTCCTCCTCTCCCACGGGGGGAACCTGAAGACGATGCTCGTGGCGGCGCAGGACCTCAGCATCGAGTACCCGGATGCCTACTTCATCGTCCCCGACTGGATACCTGTGCAGAGCGCCATGTACCCCGAGGTTCTCAAGTCGGAGAGGCCTAACGATGAGCACCACTCAGGGGAGGGTGAGACGGCGAGGATGCTCGCTTCTACGCCTAACCTCGTCAACATGGAGAAGGCGCCTGTCTACTACGTCCCCGTCGAATTGGACCCCTACCAGCCCAGGCCCTACCCAGGGTCGGTGGCTAGGGAGCATGGCGAGGTCGGGATGAAGGAGATGACGCCGACGGGTGTGATGGGCAACGCCAAGCTAGCTACCGCTGAGACCGGCGAGGTCCTCTACGGGATAATCACAGACTGGCTCTGCTCCGTAATCAAGGCCGAGTTCGTCGAAAAGTAACCACCCCTTTTCTTTTTATGGACAAGCTTAAGCACGGTTCTCATCCCATTCATATTCGACATGAGGGAGAACAAGGTCAAGGCGAAGATCAGATCCGGGGAGGTGGTGCTGGGAACCTTCCTGTTCATCCCGAGCCCGACGGTGATGGAGATCCTCGGCTACGCGGGTTTCGACTTCGTCATAATCGACACAGAGCACGCTCCCACCGGGGCGCTGGACGCCGTGACTCTGGAGAACCTCGTCAGGGCGGCGGAGCTCTCGGGGACCGTGCCCTTAGTGAGGCTCCCCGAGCAGTCCCGAGTGATGACCCAGAAGGTGCTTGACGCGGGGGCTATGGGCACGGTGATCCCCTGGATCAAGACCAAGGAGGAGGCTGCTGAGGCGGTGGGGGACGCCAAGTACCCGCCTGAGGGTCACAGGGGGGCCTGCTACCTCACGAGGCCGACGGCCTACACCTCTGCGTTCACTGAGGAGTACTGGTCGGATGCGAACAGGAACACCATGGTTGTCCCGATGGTGGAGGACCAGGAGGGCGTCGACAACCTCGAGGAGATCCTCTCAGTGGAGGGCATCGACTTCATGTTCTTCGGCTCCAGGGACTTCTCCATGTCCCAGGGCTTCCCCGTGGTGAACAACCCGGTGACGAACAGCACCATCAAGCGCGTGAACGAGGTCTGCAAGGGGAAGGGGATCCCCCTGGCGAAGTTCCTGTATCCCCCCTTCCAAGAGTCTGTGAAGGCAGCGGTGGACGATGGCTTCAACGTCCTGGTCGTCGGAGGAGACATATCTCTACTCTATCACACGAGCAGCGAGATAGTGAAGGTCCTGAATGATCTCTAGAAAACATGAGAGTGTCTATATGAAGGCTCTAGTGGTCTATGACTCGGTCTTCGGCAACACGGAGCAGGTAGCCTACGCAATCAGGGACTCCCTGGGCTCAGACGTCAAAGCGCTCCGAGTAGGCGACGTGAAGCACGAGCAGCTAACCGATCTGGACTATTTGGTTGTCGGCTCACCCACCCGTGCGTTCAACCCAACGAAGGCGATCACCACCTTCCTAAAGAAAATACCCGGGGACAGCCTCAAAGGCGTCAAGGTAGCGGCGTTTGATACCAGGCTAGCCACAGAAGATGTCAACTCATCGGTGTTAAACGTACTCGTAAAATTCTTCGGCTACGCCGCCAAACCGATCGGAGACAGGCTCCAGAAGAAAGGAGGAAACCTGGCGGTTCCCCCTGAAGGCTTCTACGTGGAGGGCACGGAGGGGCCACTGAAGGACGGTGAACTCGAACGAGCAGCAACCTGGACAAAACAGATAAATGAGTCATAGTTGAATCCAGGGTCGCCCTCAACAAGGTGCTCACACTCGGATGCACGGTGAGCGAGGTCGCCTACGAGCTCTCAGCCCTCAAACTGCTTTCAGTAATCTACTTCATAGTAGGAGTAACGCTGTTCAACAGAACACGCATGCAGCCAGACTGAATGCCAACTGAATACCATCTCCCAGCCATCCTACACGCGACGAAATAATGATGATTAAAGACCCCCCTCCACCCCATTGAGGCCCCACACAGAGAACAACCGGGAGCCCTTATCTTATGTCAGCCACATATGGTCGCAACCTAAACACCCAGAACCATACGAGAGACATGGTCAAAGTCAAATGGTTCAGCCACTGCTGCTACCTGATACAGAGCACGACCGCCTTACTCACAAATCTCCACGACGGCACTACATCTACATGGGTTGTTATATGCAACTGACGCCGTTATATTGTTACACGAAATTAAAGGATAGGAGCTAATACATGCTTTCTATGTCTATAAACCACACTCTTAGGACCAGGTGGGTGTGGACCCTTCTTAGCGTGCTGGTCCTATCCGTGACTACGGCTTCGCAGGGCGTGTTATCCTCGATGATGGAGGATATGACCGTCCAGCAGGAGGCGCTTTCCATGTATAATATTGGATTCGTGACTATGAGCGGGGGAAGCCCGGTCTCTTATTCATCTCTGGAAATGTTTCATAGTGGTGCCCCCGAGCTGTCGGATAGGTATCCGTTCGATGAGGGCGTGGTGGGTGATGTGCTGGAGATGGAAGGGGTGGTCGATGTCTTCAGGATAGCGGTCATCTGGGTGCCGACTACGTTGCCGGATGACTCCGTTGAGTACGCTGGCCTAGTAGGTGTCGAGATCAGCGCGGCTGAGTCGGCGCTCCTCCCGTATGCCAGCATGTGGGAGGGACGTTTCCTAGAGGAGGGAGATGTAGGCTGTGCGTTGATAAATGTGGATTTCGAGGTTGACTGTGGGCTGTCCGTAGGAGACGAGCTGGAGTTAGACCTTGGAGGTGAGGGGGTTTCACTGGAGGTCGTGGGCATCTACGACGCCCTCCTATCCGAGGAGATAAACCCGGAAAAGTCGGTGGTCGTTGACTTCGACGAGTTCTGGGAGATCCTGTCGGTGCCTCAGGGATACAGGAGGTATAGTGGGGTTCTCGTGGAGGTTGCCGACCCTGGGATGGGCGAAGTTGTGGCCGATGAGCTGAGGAGGCGGTACATGGAGGAGGGAGCGACCGTCCTGTATCAGTACACCCTTGCGAAGTACACGGTGGCCCTGCTGGCGAACACAGTGAACACGTACAGGTTCACGAGGCTCCTGCTGCTCACGGTTGCCTCCGCCTCCATAGTTCTCATTCGGGTTATCGATCTTGTTCGCCAGAGGGAGGAGATAGGGCTTATGACCTCTGTGGGGTGGAGGGATAGGCATATCTTGGGCTTCCTGTTCTGGAAGTCCCTCATCATAGGTGTCCTAGGGTTCGGGGTCTCCCTAGTATTGATGTATTTTGGAGGCGGGTTCTTCCGCCGGATGATTGTCCCCCAGAAGGTGTCTAGGATGGTCTCCATCTCGTTCAGCGACCTGGGGGCTGGGTTCCTGTTGCAGGCGTTCATCCTCACCATCGCCCTGTCCGTCCTAGCGTTTCTGGCAGGATACGCGTACTATCGCAGGCTGACTCCCCTCAAAATGTTGGAGGAGACCTAGGAATTGTAACTCTGGTGTGTGACGTGGGTTTACTTGGGTATTCTCTGAGGAGTGTCATCGGGGTTAGGCGGTTCTGGAGCTTGCTCCTCATAGTTTTCATGGCGGTGAACATCGGGTTCTACCAGGTGGTGGAGCCTTTGGCCTCCGGCGTCTCGGAGCAGCTGGAGGCGTACACTGAGTTCGGTGCAGGATTCATCACCATCTACGTCCCATATTTTGTGGGCTGCAGCCTCGACAACCCCTACCATCTGGAACTTAACAATAGCAGCCCTTCATATCCCTTAACAGAGGAGAGGCTGAAGCAGGCGGTTGAATATCATTTAGAATCGTACCCGTTCGACATGGACGAC
>JADHWN010000014.1 GCA_016783455.1 Candidatus Bathyarchaeota archaeon | reverse complement strand
TTAGCTCGTTACGCATATAAGTCAAATTAAATTCTAAACAGTGCTTATTTTAACATTTTCATGATTTATTTAGCAAAAACTAGATAGAATATAAATAAATCTCGCTTATTTTAATCTGAGCTAAACACGTACAAAAATAGATTATCTGCCATCAGAATCGTAATGATGTTGTTATTGCCTGCTTGAATCCCTTCACAATGCGATCTGCCGTTTCACAAACGGATAGATCAGCAGACCTACGTAGTAGACTACACCAAGGATCCCAGTCCATACGCAGAAAGAATACACCTCCATTGACAGACCCGGGTCGTAAAATGGGTTCTGTGTAAAAGGATAGAGAGGTCGGATGTCTCTATATAACGGAGAATCCAGCAGGACATGGAATGCTGCGCCCAGAATCCCAGTGATCATGAAGGCTTTTCGACCCTGACTGTCCTCCGCAACCAACCTCAGAGCCCTGTAAAAGGGATTAAGAAACCTATCCAAGAAGAACATCACGTATCCAAGCGTCAGACCCGTCAGGGAGGCGAAGAGGAACGTGTGCAGGTACCCGTGCAACGGATAGCTCAACCCCAGGACGAGCACGAGCAGGGGCTCAACGTCGACTATGACGCTGGCCACAAGAAACGTGGGCACATGCAGATACCTCCTGAGGGGAAGCCCTAAACCCAGCGCAGGTCCAAAGTGAAACGGCGTGAAAGGCACAATTAACTACTCTTTCATTTACACTCTAAGATTTTTTTCACTCGCGCATATGACGCATACGGTTGTGTCCGATAGATGTTTCAACGTGTTCCTCAGTCGATTTACCTTATACATTCTATATTCCATAAACTCCGCTCGCAACCGTCTACCATTTTTAAGCGGAAATAAGGTCTTCAGAGACTGCGCCATTATAGCCAATGAAAGCGACAGGACCTTAATCGACTTAGTGAACCCATTTATTGCCAATCGATATCTGATTCCGTGTATACCATCCTAATATTTATCGATGCTTGCGTGTGACCTCAATTCCTGAATGAACGCCCCTTCATCTTCTGCCAGCTTCGCCTTCACAGCCCTCCATGTATCGGGGCAGCTCTTATACTCCACCCCCACGATCGAGTGGATCACCCTGTCAACATCCTTCCGGTTCTCCTTCGTGATCACGACACCAGCCCTCTCGAAGACATACTTCATCTGCCTATGCCTGAAATAGCACGTCACACACCCACCCTCCGCAGAATACCTACGGAAATCAATCTAAAAACATATTCATGGGTTCAGGGAAACAATACACAGGGTAATTAGAATGTACAAGGTAAGAGCGGAAGTCATCAAGATGAACGGGAAATGCACCTACCACAAGGTAGGAGACCACATCGAGGCCGAGGACGACCTCCTCACAATCCCCGACGGCAGGAAGGTCTGCCTCTGGTCCCTCTCCGCCCTCCTCCCCTTCCTCTCAGCCGTCCAGAGGAAACACGACGAACCCGACGACTGGCTAACCGCCGTCGACCACATCCAGTGCCCCGACTCCAACGTCGAGGTCCTCTGGGAGATAAAGAAAATCCCCGTCTAGGTTCACGGATTTAATATTATTAGGGGCTCAACACACAGGAAAATATCAAAGGAAAAAATACGCGCGTAGCAGCACGCTAGATACCCTATACAACCAAGTAGTCCCCGTCAATGACGAATTTAATCTCCACAATTGCTTCGCCCATAGGCCACATGATGCTGTGGACGTCGTCGTAGATCTTCTCCCAGTGCTGGCCGGGGTACTCCCCTCCCGCCTTACACCATATGTAGATGGTGACGTTGTAGGCTCCGGCAGACTCCAGCTCGAAGAAGTTCTCGGATGCGCTGATGGCCCAGTACATGCTGTAGTTCGAGTACAAGACATCATCATCCTCATCGATGATGGTGACCTTGAGCTCGTTCAGCCAAAGATTCGTACGCGCCCCCTTACCCGGCCTGGAGGGTAAGATGAGCCGGATACCCAATGTCTCCGTCACCCACTCGCCCCCCTGATAGTGCAGTATGCCGGTCTCAGCGGTGTACACGTTCCCCCTGCCCGTCGTCACCCTCACGTCGAACGAGGAGCCGTCGACCACCTGGATGGGGAAGGGCCCGATCTGCTCATGGCTGAGGGCGTTAACCGTCACAGTCACGTCCGTCAACGTGTCGTTGATCCACACCCTGACGATGTCTATCGAGGTCTCACAGGTGTTCAGGATCGTGACGTTGACATGGGTGGCAGCGAGGTCGGGAATCGGGTACAGCTCAAGGGACTCCCTGTCCCCCTCGTCGTCCCGTCTGACTATCTCCAGCTTCTCCTGCTCCAGAATCACGTCGGCCTGCTTCATGACCAGCATCATCGGGATCACCGAGGAGAACAGAATCCCAATGAAAATTATGGTGCCAAGTATAGTTGACACTCCCTTACCACGACTAATTCTCCGTCCGAATAACCGGGGGGGTTTCATCGGCCTAATAAACCCGTCACCGAAGAGGCTATATCTGGATTATGAACGGAAAAAAGTCATAAAAAGTAAGTATTACCCATAAACACCCCAAAACAGTGAACAAACACCTCCCACAACCCGCCCCCTTAACACCGAAAACACAACGCCAAACCCATGGAGCCACCACCGACAAGAAAAAACGCCTTATCATATGCTACCATTCACAAGCCCTGGAACCCTTATCCTAAGCCAGCCGCATTACGCCCCACGTAAACCTTTTTAAACAAAGCCTTCATCTAACACAGAGCAACCAAACTACACAGATGATCCAAATGGTAGGCAAACTAGCGTACATGAGAGGACGATCCCGCTCCACGAGACCAGTCTCCAAGCGGGCCCCAGGCTGGGTCGAGTACCAGCCCGACGAGGTCAAGGCACTCATCATCAACCTCGCCAGGGAGGGCAAACCCCAGAGCGAGATAGGAAACATCCTCCGCGACGAACACGGCATACCCCTCGTCACACCCATCGTAGGATACGGCATCCACAAGGTCCTCGAGGAGGCAGACCTCGCCCCCAGGATCCCCGAGGACATCTACAACCTCATGGTCAAGGCCACCCGCCTCAAGCGACACCTGGAACGCAACCGCAAGGACTTCCACAACAGGAGGAGCCTCCAGATATCCGAGTCAAAGATCTACGCCCTGACCCGGTACTACAAGAGGAAAGGCGCCCTACCACAGGACTGGAACCACAGAAACGAGATAGTCACCATCTAAAGAGGTCCCCCATGACCTCCGAGGAGGATTTTTTCAGCTCCCTTCACCCCGCGGTCCAGATGCTCAAAGCCCACATCGACCAAGGCAACCCCATCAGGATCGTCTCCCACAACGACGCCGACGGAGTCGCCGCCGGGGGCATCCTCAGCACCGCCGTCAACAGGCTGGGCGCGACCTTCAGGACCACATGCGAGAAACGGGTCGACGAGAAGACGGTGGCCTCCATCGCCTCAGAGAAACCCCCCATAGTCATCTTCTCGGACATGGGAAGCGGCTACCTGGACCTCTTCACAGAGCACCTACCCGACTCCGACATCATCATCCTCGACCACCACCTACCCATTGAGACCGAGAACCCCAAGATCACCCACATCAACCCCCTCCTCCACGACCTGGACGGGGCACGAGGAGTCAGCGGAGCCGGCGTCTCCTACTTCTTCGCAAAAACCATAGACGAGGCAAACATCGACCTAAGCGCCCTGGGCATAGTCGGAGCCCTAGGCGACCAGCAGGACAAGGGAGAGAACAAATCCCTCATAGGCCTCAACAGGCACATCGAAGCCGACGCCAAGGGAGCCGGCCTCCTGGAGACGAACATCGACCTCATCTTCTACGGCTACGAGACCCGCCCCATCGCCAAGGCATGCGCCTACACCACGGTGCCCTTCATCCCCGGCCTCAGCGGACGGGAGGACCAGTGCCTGGCCCTCCTCAAAGAAGCGGGCATAGAGCTCAAGAGCGAGGGCAGGTGGCGGGCCCTCAGAGACCTCTCCGAGGAGGAGAAGAGCCGCCTCTTCTCGACTCTCACGAAGCACATGATCTACGAGGGCTGCAACGCCGACTCCGTCTACGACCTCCTGGGGACCATCTACACCCTCAAGGGGGAGGAGGCATGGACCCCACTCAGGGACGGACGAGAGTACGCCTCTCTCCTAAACGCCTGCGCCCGCATGGGAAGACCGAGCCTAGGCCTCAGCATCTGCATGGGAGACCGCGACGAGGCCATGAAAGAGGCGGAGACCGCCCTGGACGGCTACAGGCGGAAGATCGGGGAGTACCTGGACTGGGTCCGCAAGGAGGACCGGATAGTGGAGATGGAGAACATCTACTCCCTGAGGGCAAAGGGGGACATCGACGAACGCATAATAGGCGTAGTCGCCTCGATCCTCCTCTCCACGGGCATCCTCAAGAACCCCAAGCCGTTCATAGCATCGGCCAGAGCGGAAGAAGGCCTCATAAAGATCTCGGGGAGAGCCACAGAGGCCATGGCAAAAGCCGGAATCGACCTAGGGATGGTAATGATGGAGGCAGCTGAGCCATTCGAGGGGAGAGGCGGCGGCCACGACATAGCAGCAGGGGCGTTCCTAAAGGAAGAGGGAGAGCCCGAGTTCCTCAAGGCGGTAGACAGGCTTGTCGGAGAACAACTCAATGCCTGAGGCCTCAACGACCATTGACATCCACTACGAGGACTCCAAGACAGCACGGAGCATCATGGAGGCCATCGCCCCCGACAATCTCGACGCCCCCGAGGGGATAGACATCAACGCCAAGGTCGACGGGAATACCTTGAAGATCTCCATCACGTGCAGCAGGGACATCGGAAGCCTGCTCTCAACCGTCGACGACCTCCTCTCCTGCGTACAGGCGGCAGAGAGGGCCATAGACGAGATAGAGATATAGCAGAATAAGGGCTTCAACCCGATTATATTTTGAGAAGTTGTAGCACGGGCCACCTGCTTCCCTCGAGCGTCCCCGAGCTCGGTATCGTCGTCGACTGCGACAAGGACCGTGTACCTCGGTTCTCCCTGTCGCGGTACCTTCGCCTGTGTTCGTATTCGGGTACGACCAGGGCAAACCCAAGCCTTGCACCGAGCTTTCTTCCCCTTGCGGAGTTGTCTACCCAGTACTTCTCCGTATACGTTTTTTCCGTGCTACATATCAATATCACTCCTCCACTTTATTTGACCCTTCTGTTACGTGTAAAGACCAAAAACAGGTTCCGCAAGTACGCATAGTACACATTATTTTGACTCATCTAAGTTAAGAACGTCTCAGATACATGAGACTAAGTTTTGTTGTGGCGTGATGATCAAAAACAGGTCAATGCGAACCCCCATCTTTCATGTATGGTATAGGATACTTTCACAGGTTGAGAGAGAGAGGGAGATGACCTTTTAGAAAGATATAAATTTACGGGAACCCTTCTCAGGACATCGCAAGGAGAGTAATATAGAACTTGTCGAGAGCGGTCAGGGACAAGTGGAGGAGGAAGGACTGGTACGACATCTACCTCCCCCGATACTTCGGGGAAACAAAAGTAGGCGAGACGCCATCAGAGGGCCCTGACAAGCTGATGGGACGCGTCTTCGAGACCACCCTCGCCCAGATCACGGGGGACTTCTCCCAGGAGTACCTGAAGCTCTACTTCCAGGTCACTGGAGTGGACGAGAGTACCGCCCAGACAGTCTTCAAGGGACACGAGTACCTCAGGGACTACCTCCGCAGCCTGGTCCGCAGGAGGAGCACAAAGGTCGACGGCTTCTACAGGGTCACGACACTTGACGGATACAGGTTAAAGATCGTCGTCACCGCCCTCACGAACACCCGGATCAAGACCTCCCAGGAGAAGGCGATAAGGGACATTATGAGCGCGGTAGTGGAGGAGAAGGTGAAGACCCTCGAATTCGGACAGATTGTCCACGAGATGGTCCTCGGGAAGCTCGCCTCCGACGTCTACAACGAGGCGAGGAAGGTGACCGCCCTGAGGCACGTGGGTGTCCGCAAATCCGAGCTCCTAGCCATGCCAAACTAGGGCCAACCTAAATTTTAAGGAAGAGCATCCTACTTCTAGACGTGGATCAACCGTCTGAACAGCGAGCCAGGGTAGCAAAAGAGGCAGCACGTCTCCTCTATACCGGAGCAGCTGAAGAGTATATGCATGCCAAGGAGCAGGCGGCGAGAAGCCTCGGATTTACCTCGATGCCCAGCAACTACGAGGTCGCAATAGAGCTCGACCATATAGCTGAGGAGTACGAGGGCGAGGAGAGGAAACGCCTCCTGAACGTGATGAGGGAGGCTGCGATCTCGATAATGAAAGAACTGATGGACTACACCCCCGTCCTGACCGGAAGCGTGTGGAGGGGCACCGCCAGAAAGGGTAGTGACATCGACATCAATGTCTATTCATCGGAACCCGATGGCGTTCAATCCCTACTAGTCAAAAAGGGATACAATGTAAAGAAATCAGAGGAAATGAAACTGGTTAAGGGAGGCCGGACGATAAAATCCAGGCACATAAGCATTCAACTAGCTGGGGGCCTGGTGGCTGAAGTGGTTGTCAGACCAGTCGAGGAGATGGGAGAGAAGGATCGATGCGAGATCTACGGAGATCTGAAGCGGGGCCTGAAGCTCCCCGAGCTGGAAAAGCTTATGAGGACTGACTCCCTCCGAAAGTTCGTCCCCAGAAGGCGGTACAGATGAAACTCTTCGGCTCATCGGGAATCAGAGGCCTCGTGAACGTCGAGGTAACACCCCTCCTCGCCCAGAAGGTCGGGGCCGCCCTCGCCTCCCAGTTCGAGGGAGGAGCCATCATCGTCGGGCGGGACACTAGGCTCTCAGGGAGGATGCTGGAAGCTGCGCTATCCTCCGGAATAGCCTCCTGCGGTTTAGTGACAGGAACCCTTGGAATTGTCCCCACACCCGTTGTAGCCCTGCTCACCAGGGAGATGGAGGCTGAAGCAGGAGTTGCCATAACCGCATCTCACAATCCGCCGGAGTACAACGGCCTCAAGACCTTCGACACAACAGGCATGGCCTACACGACGGAGCAGCAGGCAGCTCTAGAGGATACAATTGAGAGGGCGGAGTTCAAGACCTCCTCCTGGAGCAGGGTCGGGAGAGTCGAGGAGATCGATGGCAGACGCTTCTACATCGACACCCTAGCAAACGCCATTGGCTTCACAGGGGAGTGGAAAGTCGTCTGCGACCTGTTCAACGGCGCTACATGCACCGTAGCCCCCGAGATATTCAATGAACTCGGATGCAGAGCCACTATGTTAAACGCCCAGCCCGACGGCAGCTTTCCAGCAGGTAACCCGGAGCCAAACGCAGAGTCTCTCGCTAGACTGGGGAGGATGATGAGAGAGACGAAGGCAAGCATCGGCTTCGGCTTCGACGGGGACGGAGACAGGATGATGGCTGTGGACGAGAATGGAAACGTACCGAGCCCCGACAGGGTGTTAGCCGCATACGCGAAGCATGTCGTCGAGGAGAGAGGAGGAGGCATCGTCGTCACCCATGTCGGAGCCTCAATGTGCATCAACGAGGCCGTGGAGAGCGCCGGGGGCTCCGTAATAAGGACGAAGGTCGGGGACGTCCACATAACGGAGGCCATGATAGCAAACGAGGCCGTCTTCGGCGGAGAGCCCGTAGGGGCATGGGTGCATCCAGAAGTCCACCTCTGCCCTGACGGGATCCTTTCAGCCCTTGAACTCATGTTGGCACTCGAGGAGGAAGGAAAGACGTTGTCCGAAATGGTAGCGGACATCCCGGACTACCCTACTTTGAGAGCTAAGGTCGAGTGCCCGAACAATGTCAAGAAAAGAGTTATGGACGGCGTCTCGTCCAATCATGGTGAAGCCTTTAGTGATGTGAGAAACGTGACCGTGGTGGATGGAGTCCGCATCGAGCTTGAAGACGGATGGGCGCTGATCCGACCCTCAGGGACGGAGCCAGTCATCAGGATTACAGTCGAAGCCAGAGAAGAGAAAAGAGCTGAAGAGCTACTGGAAGCTAGCCGAAGTTTAGTAAGGAGTTTATTGGGGGAATAGTATGAAAGCAGTCGTGTTAGCAGCAGGGAAGGGTGAGAGGCTTAGCCCTCTGACCGAGAACAGGCCGAAGCACCTCCTACCTGTAGGAGGGAGGCCTCTTCTGGAGTGGTCCCTCAGAGGGATAGCGGATGCAGGTATCACCGATGTCCTCATCGTGACACATTACATGGAGGAGAAGATCAAGGGTCAATTTGGAGACGGCAGGGGGCTAGGGTTGAACCTTAATTACATCAAGCAGGAGAAGATGATTGGGACAGCGGATGCCTTCCAAATCGCCGAGGAGTTCGTGAACGGAGAGGAGTTCATAGGCTTCTACGGTGACCTCCATGTCAACCCCGAGATATTCAAGTATCTAATTGACTCCCACAGCGAGAGCGAGACCACCCTCTGCGTGGTGCCTGTAGAGAACCCTTCCCAGACAGGCGTCGTAGAGCTCGATGGCGACCGCGTCGTCAACATCGTCGAAAAACCCCGACAAGGCGAGGAGCCGAGCAAGCTGGGGAATGCAGGAATCTATGTCTTCAACTCAGAGATATTCAAGTTCATTGCGGAGACGGGGCTGTCCCAGCGGAATGAGTACGAGATCACTGACTCCTTGAAGGCACTTATAGAATCGGGCAGCGCCGTGAACGCAGTACCCATCTTCGAGGAAGACTGGCTGGACGTCGGCCTCCCTTGGAACCTCCTAGAGGCGAACAAGAGGGCTCTGGGGCAACAAGAGACAGAGGTTGAGGGCGAGATAGAGGACGGTGTGTACATCCACGGCTCCGTTCGAATAGCCAAGGGGGCTAGAGTTAGGTCTGGCGCGTATATAGAGGGCCCTGTGTACATAGGTCCTGGGAGCGATATTGGCCCTAACTGCTATCTCCGCCCATCAACATATCTCGGCGCCAATGTGAGGATAGGGAACGCCTGCGAGGTAAAGAACAGCGTAATCATGAACGGAACACATGTCGCACACCTCTCCTATGTCGGGGACAGCATAATAGGCGAGAACTGCAATTTTGGAGCGGGGACAATGACTGCGAACATCAGATTTGACAAGAAAAACATTAATGTCAATATCAAAGACGGTCGGATCGACTCTGGACAGCGGAAACTTGGCTCTATAATCGGCGACGACGTCCAGACAGGGATAAACGTCAACCTAATGCCCGGCATCAAGGTAGGATCTGGTGCCTGGATCGCCCCCGGGTTGACGATATACAGAGACGTGCCATCCAGCGCATTCATCAGGTCCACGGATACCTGAAGACTACAAGTGATGGATCAGGTTTATCTTACACCTACCTTTCCCTCATACAGAAAACTCCATGGAAAAGGACCGATTCAAGAAGCTCTTCCCTCACCTTGCAGACGAACTGGAAGGCAATGAATCCAAAGTAGTCGTTGAAGTTGAAGGAAGGTCAACGAGGAAGTGGGCAGGCTACGCCCCAGACATCGTGGACTTCCTCCGAAGGTGCGGCACCGACGAGCAGGGGGAGGAGATAATTGAATACCTTGAGAAGAAAGGAGAGATCACTCAGGACCGAGCATTCGAACTGAAGGAGCAGCTTAGGGAAAAGGGGATCAGGAGCTTCGGCAGCAGGAAGAGAGAAGGCTACTATACAAGGGACCTGTGAGCTTAGACGAGAAGTTAAAACTTAGGCCCCACAATCATACCATGGTGCACTCTTGGCTCGAATGGTAGGATTAGTAGGGAAGGCGAACGTAGGGAAGAGCACTTTCTTCGCAGCGGCCACGATGAAAGCTGTAGATATAGCAGGATTCCCCTTCACCACGATCGAGGCAAACCGAGGGGTGGCCTACGTCCGTTCATCATGCGTATGCAGGGAGCTAGGTGTCAAGGACGATCCCGTGAACTCCGCTTGCATTGATGGAGTCCGCCTGATACCCGTTGACATCATTGACTGCCCTGGACTCATCAAAGGCGCACATATGGGCAAAGGCCTGGGAAACCAGTTCCTTGACGAGGTGAGGCGAGCTGACGCACTTGTAGTTGTGGCTGACGTAGCAGGGGCTACCGATGACAACGGGCAGCCTGTCTCCCCGGGAAGCCACGATCCTTTAGAGGATGTCAAAATGCTGGAGGAGGAGTTCGACGCCTGGCTTCTAGGCCTAGTAAAAAAGGACTGGGAAAAGACAGCAAGGACGGCCCAGGCGGCAAGGGAGGGAATAGAACTTCACCTCGAAGTGAAGCTCTCGGGCCTGGGGATAAACAGGTACCAGATATCTGAGAGCGTGCAACGATTAAGGCTTGACAGCCACAAGGCTTCTCAATGGAGCGACGAGGAGCTCTCCAGGTTCGTGACCGAGCTCAGGAGGGTCTCTAAACCCCTCATTGTTGCCGCGAACAAGGCCGATAAAGGACCTGCGGAAGAGAACATGAGAAGACTGAGGGGAGCGGGATACCATGTTATCCCGACAATGGCTGAGGCGGAGCTAGCACTGAGGAGAGCGGCAAACGCAGGAATGATAAAATACACGCCGGGGGACAGCGACTTCATAATAGCTGAATCAGCGGAGCTCTCAAGCACGCAGAGGAGAGCCCTTGAGACCATTAGGGAGAGGGTCTTCGACAAGTGGGGCTCCACAGGGTTGCAGGAGGCTCTTAACGCGGCTTTCTTCCAGCTCCTCGAAACAATAGTCGTCTACCCCGTTGAGGACGCCGAGAAGTTCACTGACCACCAGGGGAGGGTCCTACCAGACTGCCACCTCGTCCCCCAGGGTACGACGGCGAAACAGTTCGCCAGTTTAATTCACACGGAGCTGGGGGAGACGTTTATACACGCTGTGGACGCAAAAACGAAGATGCGCCTGGGGGAAGGGCATATCCTGAAGGATAAAGATGTCATCCAGATCGTCGCTGCCAAAGCAAGAAGATAACTGGAGACGAATTATATGAACATCCTAATCAGGTACTCATCCTGGAGGGCGGAGTAAGGATTCAAAGAGTGTAACAGAGATAGGGTAAGAGATACCAATGGATGCCTATCAGAGGTCGTCGTAATAGTCGGTTACCTTGTCGTAGATGTAGTACTCCGCAAGGTACCTCATGTATTTGTATATGTACCAGTGGTGGGACCACTCTCTGAGTCGCCGTGGTGAGGTCCAGAGGATCGACCTCGGCGTGACGACGTACTTGCCCGTGTACCTAAGCCTAAGGGATAGGTCGAGGTCCTCGCAGGCGTAGAGGTCCGTTCTGAACCCTCCGACCTGCATGAAAGCATCCTTCCTGTAGGAGTGGCATGAGAAGTAGCTTATCTCGTGGAACCCTATCTTGTTGCCTAGCCTTGCGAGGACGTTGTTGCACTCGTACAGTGTCTTCTCAAGGCGGTTCGACTCAGATGGCAGGACCTTCAGGGCCATACCGACTACCTCGGGGTCCTTGTAGCCCTCGGCGAGCACTTCGAGACAGTTTGGGTCTATGCTCATATCGGCGTCTAGGAAGACGAGGACGCTCCCCTCGGAGTACTTCGCCCCGAGGTTCTTTGCGGTGCTCACGTCGTGGGGGCGAGTCTTCTCCACGGATAGGACCTTGAAGCCGTTTGTCTCCGCTATCTCGATCGTGTTGTCGGTGCTCCCCCCGTCTGCGACGATGACCTCATAGTTGAGCCAGGTCTGCTCGGCTAATGACTTTATGCAGCAGCCGATATTCTCCTCCTCGTTAAGGGTCGGGATGACTATGGAGAAAAGTGGCTCTCTCAATGGAAGACCTCCAGAGCTACTTTACGAAATTCTCTCAAATCCACTATCCCTACCTCAACCAAACGTTTTTTCTAAACAGAATATCGTGTTATCTCTATTTTCACTCTTGAAGTCCAAATATCCCTATTTATGATTTACCATTATTAATGAAGGTTCGTAGCTATTAAGAACTGGTATTTATCTATGATTTAGATTTTCCAGATATCCATCCTACGTCCTTGTCGGTCTTGATAGAGGGGCTGTTTGGGTCAACTAGTATGACTTCGTGCCACTTGGAGGTGCCGTCCTCCCAGACCCAGTAGGAGTTGAGGACTTCCAGATTGGGATACCTTCGGGCGACTCTCTCCTCGGCGATGAGTTTTATGCTCTTGGCTGGCGTGTATTTTGAGACGCCCATTCTCTTCTGGCGCCTCCCCATCTTTGGTCGGGGCTTCCTCCTTCCTCCGCGTCTCACACGAACTCTGACGACGACGAAGCCTTTCTTAGCTTTGTAGCCTAGTCGACGGGCTCTGTCTAGTCGTGTAGGCTTGTCTATCCTGACCACGACGGGCTGGCGCCTCCAGATTATTGCACGCTCCCTCATAAGGTCCCTGAGGTAGCCGCCTCCGGGGGCTCTCCACGCTTGCTGTAGATGGCGGTACATTGATCTTTCCTCTTATTCTGAGACTACCGAACTACAGAAGTCTACGATAATATAAACATTGAGGACCCGCTAGAGGAAAATGGGTTGCGTAGTCCCTCTAGACGCCTATAAGGGCGTAGGCTACGATGAGGGGTGCGAAGAGGGAGGCTATCTGTGATATCACTGTCACCAGCGTGTTCAGTGATGGTCCCGCGGTGTCCTTGAATGGGTCCCCGACGGTGTCCCCGATGACCGCGGCCTTGTGAGTGTCAGATCCCTTTCCTCCGAAGTGGCCGGACTCGACGTACTTTTTGGCGTTGTCCCAGAGGCCTCCGGCGTTGGCCATGAGGATCGCTAGGAAGAAGCCGCTGAATATTGCGCCGCTGAGGTAGCCCGCCAGGGCCCGGATTCCGGCTACGAAGCCGACTATGAGGGTTGTGCTGATGGTGAATACTATTAATGGCAGCAGCTCTTTGAGGGCTCCTTTAGTGGCTATGGAGATGCATGCGTTGTAGTCGGGCTGTCCGGTTCCCTCCATTAGGCCAGGTATCTCCCGGAACTGTCTCCTTATCTCCTCGATCATCCTGTGTGCGTTCTTCGAGACGCCGAGGATGATCATGGCGGAGAAAATGACGGGGACGCTCATCCCGATGAATATGCCCATCATGACTATGGGGTCCATGAGGTTGAAGCTTATGCTCTGCTGGAGGAGGTCCTTGACTATCTCCTGGAAGGAGGCGAGGAGCGCCAGGGCGGTGAGCCCCGCTGCGCCTATGGCGAAGCCCTTCGTTATGGCCTTCGTGGTGTTGCCGGCGGCGTCGATCTCGTCTGTGATGTCGACGACCTCATCCCCGAGCTCGGACATCTCGGCGATTCCCTTGGCATTGTCCCCTATTGGGCCGTAGGCGTCCCCGGCGATGATAGTTCCTGCGATTGCGAGCATTCCCACTGCGGCCATGCCGACGCCGTAGACGCCGTAGAGGGAGTATGCGATGGCTGAACCGATGCCTATTCCGAGGAATGCGGGGAAGCAGCTGATTAGGCCGTATGAGAAGCCCGTGAGGATGTTGATGGCCGCCCCAGTCTGGGCTGCCTCCGCGGTCTTCTTTGCTGGGCCTTTGTTGATGGAGGTGTAGTGGTCTGAGGTCATGCCGATGACTATCCCAGCCAGCAGGCCGACCACGGTTGCGTACCAGATCTTTATGTCATAGCCGTAGAGGTACGTGACAGCGTACGTGAGGACGCCGAAGATTATGCATGTGATGTACGTACCGTTGTTGAGGGATGTTCCCGGGTCTCCGCCTTCCTTTACTCTCACGGAGGCTATGCCGATAATCGAGGCGATTATGCCTAAGCCTGCGAAGACCAGGGGTAGGGTCTGGAGATAAGCGATCTGCATGGTGCCACCCAGGATCATGGCGGCCATTATCGCAGCCACGTACGAGTCGAAGAGGTCTGCCCCTGAGCCTGCACAGTCTCCTACGTTGTCCCCGACGTTGTCTGCTATTACGGCTGGATTGCGGGGGTCGTCCTCGGGGATGCCGAGCTCCACCTTTCCGACGAGGTCGGCTGCGATATCGGCAGTCTTGGTGTAGATTCCGCCTCCCGCCTTCATGAATAGGGTAAGCGTGCTGGCGCCGATGCTCATTCCTAGGACCGTCTCTGGGTCTCCTGTCAGCCAGTAGATGATGCTGATTCCGAAGAGAGCTAGGCCGACGACCATGAGGCCCATGACCGCTCCGCCTCTGAAGGCGATTGGGAATGCGGCGATGAGGCCCCCATTCTTGGCCGCGTTGGCCGTCCTGACGTTGGCTTTCACGGCGATCTCCATCCCTATTATGCCTGCTAGGCCTGAGAATACCGTGCCGAATACAAATGTGAGGCCGATCTTCACTCCTAGGGCCACCGAGAGGATTATCGCCATGACCGCGACGAATGCTCCTAGGTAGGTGTACTCTGTCTTTAGGAAGGCCCTTGAGCCTTCCTGGATCCATCCGGCTATCTGCTTCATCCTGTCTGTGCCGGCGTCCTTGCTACTCACGTAGTTGTAGAGGAATAGTCCGATCAGGAGTGATGCTACTGCGGAAACGGGTGCAATCAGCCAGGGTTCGAGAGCCATTTACAGATCTACCTCTTGAAGTATAGTTAAACGTACCCAGAACTTTCCTTCGACACTATATATAAAGATTCGTGGAGGTTGGTTAGGCCTTTCTGTGCTCCATGTACTGTCTTCTGGGGATGAGTCTCTGGGGTACTATTAGGAATGCGGTGAGTGATCCTGCGAAGCAGAGGAATAGTTGGAATGGGGTCAGAGGTACGACGTGGAATACGTCGTTGAGGAATGGGATGTATAGTATCATGAACTGGAGGGTGAGGCCTACCATGACGGAGACGAATAGCATCTTGTTTGCGGTGAATCCCCTCCAGCCCAGCTGGAATATGTGCTTGGTCTCGCTCCTACACTGGTAGGCTAGTATGAACTCGAAGAATACGATGCTCGTGAATGCGACGGTTCTGGCGGTGGTGGCTGCGAGTTCTCCGTCTCCTGTTCCGATTAGTGTGGTGGCGTAGACGTAGACGAATGGGACGAAGTCGCTGATGAAGTCGACTAGGGCGGCGAATAGGATGAATCTCCAGAAGCGTCTGAGTATGTCTTCCTTGGGGTCCCTGGGTGGGTACTTCATGATGTCGGGGTCGGGGGGGTCGACGCTGAGGGCGATGGCTGGTAGGCCGTCTGTGACGAGGTTTATCCAGAGGACGTGGATGGGGAGGAATGGGATGGGTAGGCCGAGGACGGCGGTGACGGTGATCTCGATGAACTCGTCGAAGTTGGCGGCGAGCATGAGGCGGATGTACTTGGAGACGTTGTCGTAGATCTCCCTGCCCCCCTCGATGGCCTTGACGATGGTGGCGAAGTTGTCGTCCTCGAGGACCATGTCGGAGGCCTCCTTGGTGACGTCGGTGCCCTTGATGCCCATGGCGACGCCGATGTCGGCGGCCTTGAGGGCTGGGGCGTCGTTGACGCCGTCTCCGGTCATGGCGACTATGTGGCCCAGCCGCTTCAGGCTCTGGGCGATGCGCATCTTGTGCTCTGGGCTGACCCTTGCGAATACTCGGACGTCCTCGATGACGTCGTCGAGCTGGTCGTCCGTGAATCCCTCGACGTCCGCCCCCTCCAAAACTGAGGTCGGTGTCTCCTCTTCGATTATGCCTATCTCCTTGGCGATGGCGACGGCCGTGATCTTGTGGTCGCCGGTGACCATGACGGAGCGGATGCCTGCGCCCTGGGCGGTCCTGATGGCGAGGGGGACCTCCTCCCTGGCGGGGTCGATCATGCCCATCATGCCGACGAATGTGAGGTCGGACTCGACCGCCTCCACCTCCAGGTTCTGGATGTCGTAGTCGTCTGGGAGCTCCTTGTAGGCCATGGCCAGGACCCTGAGGGCGTCCTCAGCCATACTGGTCATGTTCTCCATGTTGACGTCGACGTCGTCCTGCTGGATAGGTCTGACCTGTCCGTCGTATACGCTTATGCTGCGCTCCAGGATCATCTCGGGGGCGCCTTTCACGTATGCGATGAGTTTTCCCTCGGGGGTCTGATGGATCGTTGACATGCGCTTTCTGGCTGAATCAAACGGGAGTTCTGCCACCCGTGGATATGTATTGTTGAGTTCGGACTGGATTATCCCAGCCTTCTTGGCAGTAACCACCAGAGCTCCTTCCGTTGGGTCGCCTAAGCAGATCCATGAGCCGTTGTTCTCCTGAACGCGGGCGTCGTTGTTGAGGACGCCTATTCGGAGTAGCAGCTCCAAGTCGGTGTCTCCTCGGGGATCGAATTTAGCTCCACCTGTCTCGAATTCCCCCTCAGGGGCGTACCCCGCTCCCGTGACGTGGATCGTCCTGCCGTTGGATGTGAGCCTCTGTACGGTCATCTCGTTCTTGGTGAGGGTGCCGGTCTTGTCGCTGCAGATCACGGTGGTGCTTCCCAGGGTCTCCACGGAGGCCAGCTTGCGGACGATGGCCTTCTGCCGGGCCATCCTGGCTGTGCCCAGGGCGAGGGTGATCGTGAGGACGGCTGGGAGGCCCTCGGGGATGGCGGAGACGGCGAGGCTTATGCTGGTCATGAATACTTCTTTGAGGGTCCTGTCGTGGACGAACCAGAGGATGATGAATACCCAGAATGTGAGTATGACTGATATGGTGGCGAGCTGCCTGCCTATCTTCTCCATCTTGATGCGTAGGGGTGGGTCCTCTACGTCGATGGACTGGACCATGCCTGCGATCTTTCCGAACTCGCTTGTCATCCCGGTCTCGGTGACGACTGCGACTGCCCTGCCGAGGGTGACCACGGTCCCCATGAATACGGAGTTCTTCCGGTCCCCGACGCCGGCCTCAGCGTTGACCAGATTGAGGTTCTTGGTGACTGGTCGGGACTCTCCGGTGAGGGCGGCCTCGTCGACCTGGAGGTTAGCTGCCTGGATGAGCCTGCTGTCAGCTGGGACCCGGCTTCCAGCCTCGAGGAGGACGATGTCCCCGGGCACGAGGTCCTTGGAGTCGATGGACTCCTCCCTGCCTCCTCTCCTCACGAGGACATGGGGGGAGACCATGGCCTTGAGGGCCTCGACGGCCTTCTCCGCGCGATACTCCTGGACGAAGCCGAGGACTGCGTTCATGACGACGATGAAGAGGATGACCCAGGTGTCCGTCATGGGCTCCCCCTCCTGGATGGAGAGGTAGGCGGAGACGACCGCTGAGATGATGAGTATGATGACGAGGACGCTGGTGAACTGCTCTATGACGAGGTGGTACCACTGCTTCTTCTTCTCCTCCTTGAGCTCGTTGGGCCCGTATACCTCGAGCCTCTTAACTGCCTCCTCGTCGGTAATCCCGAATAGGCTTGTCTCGAGGGCTGCGAGAACTTCGTCGATCTCAGCTGCGTGCCAGTCTTTGTTATCCACGTGTATCACCGGTTTCGCATGGGCGTCCTTAGCCTATGTTCCAGAGATTTGAAGTAGGGTGATTTATAACTTCTTTCCTAAGTTGAACCGACTTAATTATCGAGAGTAAACGAATCCTCCTAGCATGAGCTAGTTTTTAGGGTAGATCTTTCAGAAATGGTTTGCTTTTCGCTGCTACTAGTGGGTTTGGGCTGCTTTGTTTCTTTCTTTCCTTAGGCGTCTCTGGAGGTCGAGGTATGTGCTGTAGTCTAGGGCTACGATGCTTACTAGACAGATGACGGCTGAGAGGGTTAGTGCCACAGCGATGTAGTACCAGACCATGGTTTTCCCCATTTACCACTTTATTATATGAAATTTATAATAATTGTTATTTTTCAGATATGACATACGGTTTCAACTGGGGTTGCGTAATTCGGCTTTTAACTGGGTTTTTCGCATTCTTGTCGTTTTGATATGGTCTTCTTGTGAGTGGTATAGATCCGCTTTTTGCCTTGAATAGTCTATTATCGGAGGCGTTTTCACAGTCCTTTCACCTGCTGGAGACGTTTTCACGTGTGTTCCCTAGACCCCCCCCTCCCCCCTCTCTCTGGGATGCGGTTTTCGGAGTATTTCCGCGGTTCTCTGCCTCTCAGTCTGGAACCCATACGGTTGATATGAATGGTCTAATTGGGAGTTACACTGTAAAGAAAAAGTCCATCATCCCCGGTTTTCCATTGGAGTCTTTATTGCTTGGATTAATTTCAGGAGGTATACTTCTCTGGATTCTTCAGAGAAACAGAATCTCTTACCTCTAAACCGTTAAATCCTCTTCGTCCAATCTTGGATCATGAGTTCTGATATTTCAAGGAGTGTTGAATAGATGCCCAAGGTCAACGACATAGAGATGTACTATGAGGTACACGGGGAAGGAACTCCCCTCGTATTGATCCAAGGCTATGGTGGCTCTTCAACAGATTGGATACCAGAAATTATTCAGGGCTTTGAAGACGAGTTCAAGGTAATAATATTTGACAACAGGGGGACAGGTCAAAGCGACAAGCCAGATGTTGAATATTCGATCAAGATGATGGCTGATGATGTAACTTGCCTGATGGAATCCATTGGCATCCAGAGAGCCCATGTATTAGGTCTCTCCATGGGTGGGGTGATCGCTCAGGAGATGGCTATCAGTTACCCTGATAGAGTCCGAAGTCTGGTTCTATGCAGTACGAGTTGCAGCGTGAAAAACATGATTGGAGCATCCGAAGAATTCTGGGATGTTATTGAATCTAATGCTAGAGGAGACCTCTCGAAGATGTCTCCTGAACTAATTTTATCGGCTTACTCTCCAGATTATCTTCAGGCGAACAGGGAACGAATATTAAGGAATATGGCTGCGAGCAAGCATCCTACTCCGCCTGTGGGCTTAATCAGACAAGCCCAAGCAACATTGAATTACGATTCATATGATCGGCTTCCAGACATCAAGGCCCCCTGCCTAGTTCTAGTGGGAGAGTTGGACATTATTGCTCCTCCTGAAAACTCCAGAGTGCTTGCGGAACGTATCCCCCATGCTAGGCTGAAGATCTTCGAGAACACTGCTCATATGTTCCTATATGAGATCACTGATACCGCAATACAGGAGATAGTTGATTTCTTACTAGAAGTTGACTCCTGATGCTCGTTGAGAAGTCTTTCGATATAGGCTAGCTGAATCCCGCTTGCGTAAAATGAGAAAAAAAGGTGGATGAATGGTTGCGTTTTACTAGTCTCTCTGGTAGACGACCTTCCCGTCGACGATGGTCGTGAGGACCTTTATCTTGTGGATCTCGTCGGGGTCGCAGGTGAGGATGTCCCTGTCCAGCACTGCGAAGTCGGCGTACTTTCCCGGCTCGATGCTGCCCTTGATGCCCTCCTCGTGGGTGATGTACGCCCCGTTCCACGTGTAGACCCTGATGGCGTCCATGACGCTGATGGCCTGGTTCTGGCTGAGGTCCTGCCCCGTCTCGGTGGTCCTGTTGACGCAGACGTGGATCCCCTCCATGGGGTTGGCCGAGCAGACGGACCAGTCGGCGTTGCCGCTGGCGACGATGCCCATCTCCTTGAAGCTCTTCATCGGCATGTACCGCTTCATCCGCTCCATCCCCATGAAGCCCCTGTGCTGGTCTCCGAGTTCCCAGCCGAAGCCGACGGAGGTGGAGGATGTGACGTCTATGCGCTTCATCCTTTCCAATGCCTCCTTCGTAGGCAGACTGCAGTGTTCCAGGCTGTGCCTCACATCCGGTCGGGGGTTCTGATTGTAGGCAACCTCGATTGCGTCGAGGTAGAAGTCGATGCCCCTGTCACCGATGGCACCGATGCCACATCTCATCCCGGCGTTGTGTAGTTTTACGACGATGGGCGCGAACTCCTTTAGGGCGCTTCCGTCGCTCAGCTCCTCGTTGCTGAAGCCGTGGACGACCCCGTAGTTGTCCGGCGTGGGGTAGTTGAGGTAGGGCTCGTACACCGCGCAGTTCCCTGCGCTCATGCTCCCGTCGTGGCCAAGCTTGATGCCGGCGAACTTTACATGATCGTTCCCGAAGCCGCTGTAGAGGCCAGCATCTATGGCTATGTCAACTGCCGCCGCGTATCTTGAATTTCGGCCTTCGTATAGACGGGTGCTGGGGGCGCTGGCAAGGTAGCTGTTCCTTATGTGGTACTCCCCTTCCTCGTAGAGCTCCATGTAGAGGGGGATCATGTCCATGGGGGCGCCTGGCTCTTGGATGCTGGTGATGCCCCATGCGAGCATCAGCTCGACGGTGTTTCTAAGACCCTCCTTCTTCTCCTCTTTGGTCATTGGGGGCTCCTTAGCGATCAGCTCGTTGATGGAATTAGTCGCCAGCTCCCTCAGGTTTCCGAGGGGCTCACCTGTCTCCGGGTCCCTTTCAATGAACGACGGCTCCGGAGGGTCAGGGGTGTCCTTTGTGATACCCCCGAGCTCCAGCGCAAGGCTATTAACCCTGATCCCGTCGTGCCCGCCCTGCCGCGTCACGGTGATGGGGTGCTCAGTGGAGGCCTTGTCCAAGTCGTAGCGGTTGGGGAACCTCTTCTCCTTCAGCTTCGACTCGTTGTATCCCCAGCCCCTTAACCAGCGTCCGGGTGGGAGGGTCTCAGCCTTCGCCTTCAGCTCTGCAACCAAGTCGTCCATGGTCCTCACGTAGCGGAGGTCCACGCTCCTCGCCCTCCTTGCGCCTGAGGAGAAGTGGACGTGGGTATCCACGAAGCCAGGAGTAACGGTCTTGCCCTCTAGGTCGAGTACTTCCGTTCCCTCGCCGATGTAGGCCTTGATCTTATCGTAATCACCGACCGCGATTACCTTCTTGTCCTTGCAGGCAACGGCCTCGACGATTGAGTCGTTGTTGTCGATTGTGATTATCTTTCCGTTGATAAGTGCGAAATCAGCCATTCCCTCCTTGGGGAAAGCCTGTTTACTACTCAAGAATTTCACCGTGACAATATAGGCCATATTTATATAATATATTGCAGTGGCTCCCCTCCGTCAAGTCTTAAATAAGGTGTGTATAGACGCAGTTTGATGACCCCATGTCCCTGGACGCGTGGCAGGGCGTAGAGCAGGAGTTTGCTGCTGGAGCTGAGCCGATAGGCCTTTTCGAGGCCCTCGGAGGAAAAGGGGTCTTCCTCGCCAGGCCTGAAGATAACATACCCAGGGCACTTCTCAGGAACAGCGGCGTCTGCTACATCCACTCGAATCTCTTCGAGGTGTCATCCCCAGAGTGTAGGAACCCCTTGGAGCTTCTCGCCTACGATAAGGCCAACGAGGCATACGCAAGGCTGGCTTCCTGGGCCTACGAAGAGAGGACAGGAGAGCAGGTCCATCTCTACAAGACCAACATCGCCTCCGACCCCAAGGGTGAATCGGAGTACACGACAGTCGGGGCCCATGAGAATTACCTCGTGAAGAGGGCGGGCTTCGAGAGCAGAATGCATCTCCTACTGCCCTACCTCGTCCTTCGGCAGGTGCTCTTCGGGGCAGGGGGCTACGTGAGGGGGGAGTACTGGGTCTCACCGAGGACGTTCTTCCCGAAGACACTGTACTCTGAGACGAGCACTGACTACCCCATCGTCAGCACCAGGGATGAGCCCCACGCAGACGATGTTTTCTTCCGGGTCCACATAGTCAACGGGGAGGGCACCAGGAGCGAGTACACCACTCTCCTCAAGCACAGCCTCACCACGTACGTCCTTCTAGCCATCCAAGATGGACACATCAGAGATATCCCCGAGATCGCGGATCCAATCGCCCAGGGTCAGGAGATAGCGAAGAACCTGGATGGAGACTGGAGCATCAAGCTGACTGACGGTGGGCGAATCGGTGTGACAGATTACCTGAACGCCCATTACATGGATGGGGTCGAGAAGCTCTTCGCAGACAGGCAGCCTTCCGATCAAGATGTTAAAGTCTTGAAGGAGTTGAAGTGGTCCCTTGAGAAGCTTGATCAGGGACTCCTTGAGGCCCTGAGTACCTCCCTTGAATGGCTGATTAAACTAGGCCTCATCGACAGGGGCTTCCACCAGCATTTTCAGATCGAGGAGGGTTTAGACGAGAAGACCGCCAAGGAGGCAGCTGTCAACCAGTACACCGCCGTAACGGACCCCTTGTTCGATGTCCTCGTTGAGGAGCATGGCATCAAGACGGTGGTCTCGGAGGTTGATGTCGAACGTGCCTTCTTGGAGCCTCCCGCTAACAGCAGGGGACAGTTCAGGGTCGTCGCGGCTCAGAGACTTGAGGGTAGCCTGAGCTCCATCAGCTGGTCCAACCTCAAGCTCAAGAAGGGGTACAGGACCCTCCAATATGACTTCCCCCAGCTGGACGGCTGGAACCCCGAAGAGATCGAGGCCAGAATCAAAGAGGCCCAAGACCTGCTGGAAAAATACTGAGCCATTCCCTTCCTACATATGATCTGGACGGGTAGGACTCGAAAGTATTAAACGAACCGAAGTCAGTCAACACGTTATCTGATTTATCCACAGCACGGTGAAGACGCGAGATGATGGAGAAGAAGATACGCGGAGTCGAACAGGAGCTCGCCATGAACTGTCAGCCCTCCCTCCCCCCGAGGTCCCTGGTCCACCTCGTCGGGATGGCCGTCGAGGAGCTGAAGCGGGAGGGCCTGGTCACCGGGATCAAGGTCGAGGAGGAGCCCTTCGACTACATGGCCCTCAACGGCTTCAGGGTCTACAACGACATGGGCCACCTGGAGCTCTCCTCGCCCTCCTACAACTCCCCCATGGAGGCCGTGGTATACGACAAGGTTGCTGAACTTTTCTCCTACTACGCCGTGAGGAACCTGAAGGGCTACTTCAGGGAGATTAACGCCTACAAGAACAACGTCTCCAACGTCAAGGAGGACGGGGGCTGGACGGCTGTCTGCTACTCGACACACCACAGCATCCTCATGAACCGGGCTACATGCAACCTCGACGTCTGGGACAAGGTGGAGGAGGCCCTCATCCCCTTCGTCGTCGCGAGGGTGCCCCTCATCGGCGGCGGCGACTTCACCCCGAGGACAACCGGGGGAGGCTTCAGCAGGCCCGGGAAGTACATGTCCGGTGACGAACTCAGGTACGCGATCTCCCCTAGGGCCCTCTTCATCAGGAGGCTCTCAACCAATGACACTGTCGACGCCCGGGGGCTCCTCAACCAGAGGGACGACCCCCACGCAGACCCTGCTAAGTACTGGAGGCTCCACGATATCAACTTCGAGGGTCTCCGCAGCCCGTACCAGATCTACCTCAGGGACTGCCTGGAAGCCCTAGTCATGACGGCCTACGATGGAGGATATCTTAAAAACCCACCGAGGCTCGCTGACCCGGTGAACGCCATCAAGGAGGTCTCCGCGGACGTGGACTCCTGCAACTGGAAGGTCTCACTGGAGGAAGGCGGGAAGGTCGACGCAATTTTCGATATCATGGAGGGCTACTACCTGGCCGCCGTCGAGGAGATGATGGACGACGGGAGCTCAACCGACGTCGACCGCATGGGGTTCAACCTCATCAAGGCCACCCTGGGAGGGCTGGGTGAACGCCGCCTCGAGTACTTCGTCGACGGCCTCGACTGGGTCACCAAGAAAGCCCTCATCGACGAGTACGCCCCCGGCGACGTCGAGGAGGCGATGGGGATCTGCAACCAGTACTTCCTCATCGACGACTCAGTCCTTGGATACATCGGGGAAGAACCGGGCGACTTCGTCCACACGACCTTCGACTACGATGGGAGCCTCCAATTCGCCCGCGACGCCATCCCACTGGAGGACTGGGACGCCCTGGGTTCCCTCATCAAGGGTGCTCTAACATCGGGTCCGAGCGGGACACGGGACTACATCCGGTGCCTCGTGGCCAGGGAGTTCCCCAACTTCGTGGAGTCCATCGAGTGGGAGAGGATCAGCTTCCCCAACTTCAGGATAACCCTGGAGGAGCCCTTCAAGTTCAACAGGGAGATGTGCGGGGACGTCCTCGAGGGGTCGACGGAGACCCTGGCCTCGTTCATGAGGGCCGTGAGGCAGCTTGACAGGGAGGACGACCTTGTGGTGCAGGTCCCGACGGACGACCACGAGAAGGAAAAGGTCGAGGGAGGTGGAGACCTGTGAGCGATGAGAAGAAGGAGTCCCTCTTCCCCTCATTCAAGAAGAGGAAACTGAAGAAGAAGCCGGTGATAAAGAAGGAGCACAGCCGGGTGGTCGCCCCTCCCGGTGAGTGAAGGACTCACAGCCCGTAGGGCTTCTTGAGGAACTCCAGTATCTCCAGGACGTAGCCCTCGGTGTCCCTGAAGAGCATGGTCTTCATCTTGAGGTAGGAGGCTTCCTTGGGGGGCTGGAACACGTCGACGCCCTTATCCTTGAGGTACTCGTGCCAGGACTCGATGTCGTCCACTATGAAGGAGATCATGACGGGCTTGTCGTCTGTGGCCTTGATGGAGCCCAGGTTCCCGTCGACGATGCCGACGTGGGTGCTATCGTATACCTTGTAGACCTTGGCGAATTCCACGTCGATTACGAGCTCGAAGCCCATGAGGTCCCCGTAGAACTTAGCCGCGGCCTCCAAGTCGTTATAGTATGTGAAGGTTATCTGACCCTCTATGTCTGAAACGTCCATACATACACCTAACCTTGGGTAGCATAATCGGGCTATAAAGTGAGTGTAGATTGGTGAGGAAGAGAAGAGGTTAGACGGAGAAGCGGTATCGGTCCTTGAGCTCCTGCCTCTTCCCCTCGTTCCAGGCTGTGACGTCCGAGTAGTATCCCGTGATCCTGCTCCACCACCGCACGTTGTCGCTGCCGCAGCTCGGGCAGTGCTCATTGAGCCCTCCCGTGGTCGACCGGCAGTTCCCGCAGACCGTCAGGTCCTTCGTGTAGCTGAAGTAGCCTATCTGGCTGTGCCTGGCGATGCGCTGTGTCAGCTTGTACAGCGCCTCAGGGTCAGCCGCCGACTCCCCAAGCCAGGCGTGGAATATATTCCCGCCGCTGAGGATTGGGAAGAACTTGTGCTCTATGTCAAGCTTCTTCCCGAAGGGGATGTTGGCCCCGACGTATGTGTGGGTGCCATTGCTGTAGTAGAGGGGCAGGTCACGCTTCCCCTTGACGATGGCCGCGGCCTCCCCGATGTCTCCCTTCACCACGGTCTTGGCGTACTTGTTGTAAGTGGGGGAGACGAGGTCCTTGATGGCGAAGGTCTGGGCCGAGCTCTCTGCCGGCGTCCGGGCGAGCATTATCTTCCACCCGGTCTTCATCTCCAGCCCCTTCCTGTACCTCTCCATGTCGAGGAGGAGACGAAGGGCCAGCCTGACTGCGTCAGCGCTCTCATGGAGCTGGCTGCCCGTGAAGTACTGGACCATCTCGTTTATGCCGATCACGCCGATGACGAAGACGAGCTCGTCGAAGTCCACCGCCGGCGGTCCCCGCTGCCCATTTCTTGGGTCCCTGGGGCGTTGTGTTGCGAAGGGGACCATGTTGTTGCCAAGCACTTGGTCCATCCACATCCTCTTCGCCTTGAAGACCTCCACCGCTAGGCGCATGTTCGCCTTAGCAGCCTCTAGCAGCTTGTCGTAGTCGCCGTTTGCCCTGTAGGCAAGCCTGGGCATGTTGAGGCTCACAACCTGCCAGCCGCCCATGCTGAAGTGCTGACCGTCCTGGAAGTAGAGCTTCTCCTCGAAGTGCTCATCCGTCTCCGGGGTGTTCGAGAACTGGTAGGCGCAGCACTGGTAGCAGCTGATGCCGTTCCCGTAGCCCCTGTAGGCGGGGAGCATGTTGTCGAAGTAGGGCGCCCCGAACTTGGCGACCGACTTGTGGACGTCGAGCCAGAGGTCGTCGTACTCGGGCTTGAAGAACTCTGGGCTAACGTAGTACTCGTTCTTCGGGAAGTTGAAGGGTTTGCCCCAGTAGTCTCCCTCCAGGGAGACCTCGTTGAGGGCTCTGAAGAAGGTCTGCACCTCGTCCTCGTAGTTGCCGTAGGTGTCGGGTCCCACCCTGCCCTTCATCACTACTGGGACGTCCTCCCAGATCTTGGGGACCCCCATGGGGAGCTGGATGTTGCTGAAGACCAGCTGCCCACCTCTGGTGACGTAGGTCTGGGTGAGCTCGTAGTACATCATCTGGGCCAGCTGCTTCACCTGCTTGTAGTTCAGCCCCCTCATGAAGGGGGCCAGGAACATCGAGTAGTACATGAATCCCTGGCCACCACTGAAGTTGGTCTGACCAGCAGCGAGGATCTTGACGCTGTGGAGGATGGCCACTTCTGGCTGCTTAGCCGGGCCAGCCACGCTGCTCTGGTAGCCCTTCCCGTCGGGGAGGAGGCCGTAGTAGAGGAAGTACCGGAGGTCCCAGTCCTGGCAGAAGGGGCGGCTCCCGAAGTACTCCAGGGTGTGGATGTGGATGTCCCCCTGGTGATGGGCCGTCGCGATGTTCGGCTGCATCAGGAGCAGGTACTCCTCCTTGCTCAGCATGTCGGCCTTCTTCTTGTGGACGGTCTCCGGGTTGGGCTGGAGATTAGCGTTCTCCTTCGCCTCGAAACCCTTCCCAGTGTCGATCTGGTAGGCGTCGTAGACGGGGGCCCCGACCCTGGTGCAGAGGTTCCTGTAGATTGCGAACTCGGGCTTCTCCTCCGCCCACTCGAGGAGGACGTTGTTCGTCATCTCCCTGATCATGGGGCCACTGACGAACTTTGGCTTGGAGAGCTTAACGCGCCTCTCCACCTCGTCTGAGATCTTCTCAGCATACCCTCCGTTGATAGGCTCGAGGCCAAATATTGTGTCAGCTAGCTGGGTCTCCCTGTGAAGCTGATCTGAGATCATGTTCTTGTTCCAGGGCACAAGGTAGCCGTCGGTGGTGTGCACCATCGGCATCCCCCGGTACCTCTTCTCAAATTTGTAGAACTTTTCAAGCACACTCTGCTGATCTGATTTCTTTTTACGCCTTGGCAATACCCAGCACCTCTAATACTTTCGTCTCGTCCAGCTTCTCGTTGAGGAACAGCTCCTCGGAAGGCGCGAATGATTCGCCCAGCTCCAGTATAGGTGGGTTACCGAACATGTTGCGCATGATGAAGTCCGTCTGAGCCTCTGTGTCGAAGGGCTTCACGTCGAAGTCGATCTGCTTCTCGCTGAGCCACCCCTTCAGCACTTCGCACTTTGGGCAGTCGGGAAGGGTGTAAACCCGCGGGAGCATGCTTGCTGTACTCATGTTGTGTCTAAATCCTCCGATGGAAAAGATTAACCGAGATAGTGCTACTTTAACAACCATCGTTTAAAAGTGTAATTATTTCCTCTCTAATACTTCGAGTCTTATTTTTTTAATCATTTATTATAGTCATGATTTGTCATCTATGTCTCATTTATTTGTAATAATATTCATTATTACGGTTATTTTCAATAGCGTTAAATATTCCGGAGTGCAGATCTTCCCAGACGGCCTTTCCGGATTGATGCGCTTGACTGTAATTGTCTGCCTGGTGGGGACTCATTTCCAGCGTCCCTTCGACGGAATAAGGCACTGGAGCAAACGCCAGGGGATAACGAGGCTCTACTTTCTATTCAGCAACGCGGAGTCTGAGAGTGAGACGTCCATCTTCTCGTATATGTCGAGGAAGAACGCCGATGAACTGAGGGAGAGGCTTGAGATCATGGACCCGATCATGGTTGGATACGACCCCATGGATCACCGGGAGGCCTTCAGGACCATCTACGGTATCCTCGCGCAGGCTAGGGGGGACGGTGAGGAGGTCCTCATCGACATCACCTCCACTACCAACCTCACCCAGGGGGTCGCGCTCACCATCGCACTTATGTTCAGAAACGCCCGGGTTTACACAGTTCCTTCAAAACAACCCGCATGGTACGTTAACGGACGGATCGGGGACGAAAGATTTGAGAAATGGTTCCAGAACGCCCGGAATCAGCCCAGTATGGAACCCATTGAGATAAACCTTCCAGGCTACCGTCTCGAGCCCCACACGAAACACGAGGAGAAGGAGGAGGTTGTCGAGAGGTCGGTGCTCAAGCTCCTCAGCGAGCATGGTGGCGTGGCTGAGTCCATCAGCGACGTCATCAGGTGGTCGGGTCACAAGGCCGCCAGCTCAACACTGAGGAACAGGTACAGCCGCATCGTGAACAGGCTTGAGCTTAAGGGCCTCGTCGAGGCGGACAAGGGCTCAAAGATGAAGGTCATCAAGCTCACAGACTTCGGGACGATCTACGCCGAAGCACTTTCGGACCTCGCCGACGTATAACTCATCTGTATTAAAGATTAATGAAGTTGCCAGTAGAACCGTAAGTTATGCGCGTCTAGACTCATGGATTTACCTAAACGCTAAACATCCTGCAGGCGATTTCAGGGTCATAATACCCGGTATTATAGAGAGATAAATTTCTGTGGGGATAACGCGATAGGGATTCGGGAGGTTTTTATCCCCATCGCCCTTCTACATCATAACACCAGGGAGGTTGTATGTTGAATCTTCAGGTGACCCTCACCCCCTCGGAGGGGAAGAGGCTGATAGGCATGGCCGTCGCGAACATGGACGTGGTCCAGAACGCCCTCAAGGAGGGCAAGATAGTGATAGCCACGAGCACCACGACCGCGTATGTCTCTGAGGAGCTGCTCGGCGAGGAGATAGCCGACAAGGGGATGTTCACAGCGGGCGTGATCACGGCGAAGTCGTGCTGCATCACCAACCCCAAGGAGAGATATCAGAACAAAGTCATCACCAAGGGAAAGGTCGAGGAGATGGCCGCGAAGGACCTGCCGAAGGTCCTCGCGAAGATGGGGCCGGCGGACGTCTTCATCAAGGGAGCCAACGCAATCGATCCCTTTGGGCAGGCTGCGATCCTCCTAGGAGGCGCTGGAGGGGGGACGATAGGTAAAGTTTGGGGGCACATTACCGCCAACGGGGTCACGGCGATATTCGCGGTTGGGCTTGAGAAGCTCGTCCCTATATCCCTGGCCGATATTGCCCCCAAGACTGGCATTCAATCGGTGGACACCAGTTTGGGGATGGCTGTCGGCATGATGGTTGTGGGGGGCAACATCATAACCGAGATGGAGGCCCTCAAGCTCCTGGTCAGCGTCGAGGCATACCCGATAGCTGGAGGCGGTATCTCGGGAGGTGAGGGCTCCAAGACGTTCCTAGTCGAGGGGGAGGAGGAGAACGTGAAGGCAGCGTACGACCTCGTCTGCTCGGTCAAGGGAGAGCCGCCCCTGGAGACGAAGGTCCAGAGCTGCAAGATCTGCGACGCGAAGTGCCTCTACAACGAGAGCGCCTAGCCGATCCTGGGCCTCTCCTCTTTATATTCGACCTCGTCTGCTCCATTGAACTCGGAGAAGCTCTCGAGGGTCTCAGAGAAGCTGTTTTCGAAGGAATCGTCTGGTTTGAACCAGGTTTCGTGCCAGGTTGAGTTTATTATGAGTTTTCGGTTTTTTCGGTCCATTTTGGGGATGATCCTGCCGACGAGGCGGTCTCCGGATAGGATGGCGAGGTAGTAGTAGCCGTATTTCCTCTGAGTGGCTGGGGTGTAGGCCTCGAGCTTCGCAGTGAACCCGAAGAGGGTCTCCACCCGTTTCTTGTCCCAGAGGGCGTTATCGAAGGGGTTGAGGAGGTGGACGCCCTCGTGGGGCAGGCCGTCAGCGAGTTCGTCTAGCCTGCTGGCGTCTTCAGGGAGGCAGTAGTATGGCTGTCTCTCTTCTTCCACTTCGTACCTTACAGCCTCTCCGTTTCCTCCCATCTCCTCCATGAGGGAGGGTATCTGCTTGCTGAACGCCTTGTAGCGGGCGTACGAGGGGGTGAAGTACCCTCGGACGTCTGCTGGCTTCACTAGGCCGAGGCTGGCCATCGTCCGGGTGATGTAGAACTTGACTCGCTCCTCCTCGGTGGGTTCGGCGGCGTCCACCCCCGGGGGGAGCACCCTCTCCGCTATGTCGTACTGGCGCTGGAAGTTCTCCCTGTGGGAGACCATGAGGAGGCCTGCGCCGTAGAGGACCTCAAGGGCCACCTTGGCGGGCTTCCAGTCCCACCATCCCTTGGACGGGCCCGTCCTCCTCTGCTCGAAGTCGCTGGTGGCGAGGGGGCCCTCCGCACTCACCCTCCCTAGGACCTCATCCAGGATGTCGGGTGTCACGCCTCCGGCTCGGCCTCCCCAGCGCTCAAGCCTCTCCAGCATCTCCCCCTCGCGCATCCTCATGGGGCTGATGAAGAAGCGGTGGTCCTCCATGGGGACGTAGCAGGCGGCGTGGGCCCAGTACTCGAATAGCTTCCGATCGTCGTAGGCCAGTTCGTTGAGGAGACCTTTCTCGTGGAGGCCGAGTCTGGACCATAGGGTGAGGTGGTGGGCTCGCTCCACGACGTTGATGGTGTCTATCTGGAGGCAGCCAAGCCTGTCTATGATCTGATAGATGTCGTTCTTCATGACGGTCCCCGGCGTGGAGGTTAGCCCCTGCCTCTCCACCGTCAGCCTCCGGGTGATCTCCTTAGTTGTCTCCATTGGGCAGCGTCCACAGTCCATTACCCGGCATTATCCTTTAAAGAGTGGGTGTCCAACTGACTCAGGAATAGGCATGAGCGTCAAGCCCTCGTGGGAGATCAGCCGCACGGTCCAGGTCAGGGCGGAGGAGGAGGCGGATCCCAGCCTCGGATCCCTGCCCGAGGAGAGGTCCATCCAGGACCGTATCAGGTACGGCATGATAGTCATCGACAAGCCCCCGGGGCCCACGAGCCACGAGGTGGTGGCGTGGATCAAGAAGCTCCTGGAGTTGGACAGGGCGGGGCACGGGGGCACCCTGGACCCGAAGGTGACGGGGGTGCTCCCCGTGGGGCTCCAGAACTCGACGAAGGTGGTGCAGGCCCTCCTGGAGGCGGGGAAGGAGTACATCTGCCTTATGCGGACTCACGTGGACGAGGAGGAAGGGCGGGTGGTGTCCACGCTGAGGCTCTTCGAGGGGGAGATCTGGCAGAGGCCGCCTCTCAGGGCCTCGGTGAAGAGGCGTCTGAGGACGCGGTATATCTACGGCATCGATTACATGGAGGGGGACGGCAGGAACTGGCTGTTCAGGGTGGCCTGCCAGAGCGGGACCTACATCCGGAAGCTCTGCTATGATGTGGGGGAGGTGCTGGGCGGTGGGGCTCACATGCATGAGCTGAGGAGGAGCCGAAGCGGGCCCTTCGTGGAGTCTGACCTGGTGACGATGCTGGAGCTCGTGGACGCCATCGACCGGTGGAAGCAGGAGGGGGACGAGTCCAGGCTGAGGGAAGTGATACGCCCCGTGGAGGAAGCCCTGGGGCTGCTGCCCAAGATCTGGATACGGGACTCGGCGGTGGACGCCGTCTGTACCGGGGCGAACCTGGCGATGCCCGGGATCCTGCGCCTCGAGTCGGGGATCGAGAAGGGCGCCATGGTCGCTGTGCTGACGCAGAAGGGGGAGGGGGTGGCGCTGATGTCCGCCCTGGCTTCGGGGGAGCAGATAATGGAGGCAGAGCATGGGCTGGCGGCGAAGCCGGTGCGGGTGCTGATGCCCCGGGGTAGCTATCCTAAAATGTGGTGAGGCTTGTCTGATCACTACTTCTCCAGGCGTCCCTCGTCGAGGGAGAGCCTGGGGCTCGTCAGGTGCCGGCTGAGGGGGCTTGGGTTCGAGTTCCTGACCTCGCCGGGGATCTTCTCGTACAGGAAGCTTGACCTCGGGACCCGTCTTCTGGTGGAGTCGATGGTGCTCCCGGAGGCGGGGCGTGTTCTAGACGTGGGATGCGGGTATGGTCCGGTGGGGATCGCTGCCGCTCGGCTGGTGCCCGGGCTCGAGGTCTGGATGACGGACGTGAACGAGCGGGCGGTGAGGCTGGCTGAGCGGAACTGCGAGAGGAACGGTGTCGCCTGCGTGGTGAGAGAGGGGGACCTCTACGTGCCCGTGGGGGATACCCTCTTCGACGTGATACTGTCGAATCCGCCGTTCTCGGCGGGGATGAGGCGGGTTGTGGAGCCCCTGGTGGATGGGGCGTGGGATCGCCTGGTGGAGGGAGGGAGCCTCCAGGCGGTTGTTCGGACTAACGTCGGTGGGCGGGCCCTCTCGGGGTTGATGGAGGGGCGGTTCGGTGGGGTCGAGGTGCTGGGGCGGGGGAGCGGCTTCAGGGTGCTGAGGTCGGTGAAGCGCGGGTCTGTTGATTAGTTTTAAAGGGTGCGGTTCCGCGTAGGGCTTGATGGCGGTTCGTGGTCTCCCCCGTCTGATCAGGCTGAACAGGCGGCTGTCCTGGCTGCTGGCGTTGCTGTCGGTGGTGGTGCTTCTGACGGGTTATGGGCTCACCATTCTGGATGTGGGGGGGGGGGGCGGCTGCGTTCTGGGGGCACCGGGTGCTGGGTGGGATCTTTGGTTTGGTTTTCGTCTCCCATATGTTCATCTCGGTTGTGGTGGTCCGTTTCGGGTGGCGGCGGGTGCTTGGGAGTGTGGCGCGGGGAGGCTTGGGCCGTTGACGCTGCTGAGGTTGGTTCAGAGGCTGTCGGGCTGGTTTGTGGCGTTCTCGGCGTTCCTGGTGCTGCTGTCTGGTCTTGACTGGTTTAAGGTGGGGACGGGGGTGTTTCTGTCCTTCTCGGTCCATGTTCGGGTGGATGTGCTTCTGAGCCTGGGGGTGGTGCTCCATGGGGCGGTGGGGCTGGGCTTCGCGTTGATGAGGAGGGGGGCTGGGAGGCGTGAGGTGGGTGTCTCGGTGGCGAGGCGTGAGGCCATTGCGGTGCTGGGGGGTGCGTTTCTCTCGCTGGTGGCTGCGTTGTACCTTGATAGGATCCCGAAGGTGGCGGAGGTGGTGGATGGGGTGATGCGGGTTCTTCCTCCGGGGCAGTACGAGGTGGGGAGGCTGAGGGCGTTGACGTATGGGCTGGTGCCTGGCTTCGATGAGGGGTCCTGGACGCTGAAGATCAGTGGTATGGTTAGCAATCCGGTGACCCTGAGCTACAGGGAGGTGAGGGGGCTGCCGGGGGTGCTGAGCGTCTCGGACTTCCACTGCGTGACTGGTTGGACGAGGTTCGGTAACCGGTGGGAGGGGGTGGCGTTCAGGGAGATCATGAAGCTTGTTGGGGTGCAGCCGGGGGCGGCTTATGTGCACGTGATCTGCGAGGAGACGTATCCTGAGGAGAGGAAAGAGGACCTACTGGGGCGGGTGAGCGAGGAGTACACGACGGGGCTGCCGTTGGAGGATGTGGATCGGGGGGATGTGCTGCTGGCGTATATGCTGGATGGTGGGGAGCTGCCTGCGGCGAACGGGGGGCCGCTGAGGCTTGTGGTGCCCCATAAGTATGGGTACAAGTCGGCGAAGTGGGTGCGGGAGATCGTTTTCAGTGATAGGGGGCTGCGGGGTTTCTGGGAGGCGCGTGGTTACAGTGATTCGGCTGATCCGTTTACGGAGGAGCGGTATTCTGCTGATCGTTTTGGTTAGGTTTCTCTGTGGAGTATGAGAGTGTTGCCGATGAGGTCGACGATGTCGGCCTTGGTCTTGTCGGAGATCTCGTTGGATAGTTCTTTCTTGTGTCCTTTGTGGTCGTTGAACTTGACCTTGATGAGCGTGTGGTCTGTGAGGGCCTTGTCTATGTTGGCTAGGGCGGCGGGTGTGAGGCCGTTTCTGCCTATCTGGACTAGGGGTTTGAGGGGGTGGGCCTGGGCTTTGAGTGTGCGCTTGGTTTCCTTGTCGAGCATGGTGGGGTGGGTTTGGGGGTGCTGGGCTTTATGGGTTTCGGCGTGTGGCTGGGGGGGGATAAGGGTTCCGGGGGTTGTGTGTTCCGTGTGAAGGGGGGGTGGTTGGGTGGTGTGGGGTTCACGTGTTTAGTTTTTGTTTCATTTCGTGGAGTGGGGTGTTGGCGGTGATGATGATGGGGGTGAGGCCGAGTTTTTTCCAGAGGTTTTCGGCTTCTGGGTTGCCGATGATGTATCTGAGGTTGACCTCTGTGGCGCCTTGTTCCTGGAATGTGTGGAGGAGGGTGCGGATGAGGGCGGTGGCTGTGCCGTGTCTGCGGTGGGGTGGGTCGACGTAGATGCCGTTGAGGTGTCCGACGGTGGTGGGGGTGAGGTGGGTGCGGTGGGTGACGTTGCCGTGGATGTAGGCGAAGGGGGTGGCGTCTTCTGCTATGTAGGTATATTCGTCTTTTAGGAAGTTGTCTACCTCCTTCTCCAGGTGGGGCTGGGCTTGGGGGGTGATGTGCCAGATGCGGGGGTTGGCTGCCTCTAGGTGGCGTTGGAGGGCGTTTCTCATGCAGATGAGGTGGGGTCTGTCGGCTGGGGTGGCGGGGCGGATGGTGGTCATGGTGTTGGTGTGGGTGTAGGGTTTATTATGGGTTTTTGGGGAGCACGGTCGTCTAGTGGACAAGGATGTGGGGTTTCTCCACTCTGAAAATAAATTATATATAAAATATCGTGAATTGTAGTTGTGGGTAAGTAAAATATCAGGGAAGGCGACGCGAGCGTTTCTGTCTACGTTCCTGCTGGCCGTCGGCTTTGTGCTGGCTCTGACGTTTGTTCCTGTCGGGGCTGCTTCGTTCGATGGCACGTATAATTACGCCTACAACCTGAACGGGCCCAGCGGGTGGGAGACCCGTCAGGTGGACTCGGGTTTCATCGTCAGGAGCGGCCGGATCTCTAGCAACCCGTCGGCTTTGAGTGGGACGGTGGATTCGAGTGGGAACGTGGTTTTCACGGGGCCTTCTCCCTATGGTGGTGGTTCGGCGTCCTTCACCGGGGTGATCTATTCTGATGGCAATGGGGAGGGCACATATAGGGATGCTCAGGGGCTCGGCGGTAGGTGGAGCGTGGCGAGGGTCTCGGGCTCCGGGGGGTCCGGCATCATGGGGATCGTGGACGCCATGCTGAGCCTCATGTCCTCCCTCTCTTTCATCGGGGAGGCGATTGGGCTATCAGGGACGACGGCCGCGGCGGTGGGGACCGCTGCCGTGATATTCGCCTTCGTGATGGCGGTCTCAATCGTTTCGACGGTTGGATCTAGGCGGGGTAGAAGCGCCGTCAAGTCCGATCGGGGAGAGAGACCCAGATCCAAGGTCAGTTTCGAGTACAGGCAGCAGAGAGAGTACGAAGCCTCACAACCCGGAGGATCCTCGGGGACCCACGAGACCCCCGCACCTTTCATAGGCGTGCCCCCGCCCCCGCAGGATCCCCCCCGTTGGCCTGGAGGTAGAGCGTCGCGCTCTGCCTGAACGTCTCGATGTTCGGTCTGCTTGGCGCACGGGGCAGGTGGACCTTGAGTGGAACGTGCCTCAATTCGACCCGGAGAGGTATGAGCTGTACGGATACGAGGTCATCAAGCTGTCCTACGATGGGAGCGGCACCGTTCCCAGTAGGGCGGAGCCGATTCGACTCTCTACGGATAGCACTGGATGGACGGGTGCCTTCGACCAGACTTACAGGTGGAACACAGGAGGGGACATCGCGGGGTACCGGGTTGACATATTATTCCGGGACCTCAACGTCGACTACCCGAGTAGGATTGTCCGGGTCGGCTCGACCGCTTATGCCCCTATCGGATAGGCGGGGCTCTTAGGGTTGACTGGCGTATCGTGTGGATTTATATCGGTTTGGGGTGTGTATGGTTTTGGAGCCCGGTCGTCTAGTGGACAAGGATAGAGGGCTTTGGACCCTCCGACGCGAGTTCGAATCTCGCCCGGGCTACTAATTTCTTTATCAATATCGTAATTATAATATATTATAAATTTAAAATAATAATAAAATGGAACCCATCGAAGTAAATAGGATAACTTTATTCATAGACAGGTTGTCTCAACGAGCTCATCATGGAATATATGGAGAGAAACCGTTAGCTATGCTGGCCATTATAGAATACATATATCACAGCCATATCGAAGGTAGACCCCCCAGTACATCAAGCATCTCAAAGCTGTTTAGCACTACCCTAAGTTCTAATATGATCAGAGTGAAGTTCTTGAGGCTAGCAAATAAAACAGGAAAATTAAAAGCCCCAGAATGGTCTTGGAGCAATATTGTTACCAATAAGAAAGAGCTAATTTTTGAATTAAAGAAAAACAGATCTGTGGATAAAGCTCTCCAACTCTTATCAAAAGGTCAAGCCGAAGAAATACTGAAGCATTATTATCACACAATGGGTTTTAAAGACGATTTTACGAAATAATATTCTCTCGACATGTTCGAATCATACTCTAATTACTTACTATTATTTTTATTAATAACTTAGAAATAGTAATTCATTATGTCAGGGCGTGAGTTTCATCGTAATGTATTAAATGGAAAAGATTTGATAACAGAAATTCTCGATGCAGTAGAAAAAGGCAAGCTGACAGAACCATTCTATCCTGATGATATTAAAAGGGCTGTACCCGGGTGGGCAAACCAGACTTATCATGTTTTTCCGTGGAAACATTGCCTGCAGAATCCTGATTGTGAAACAACGGCCCTTTTCTATTCTATGGACCGAAATGTACCTAGGCCAAGAAATCCACCATATAGACAAAGGAAATATCGCTTATTGAGAAAAACAGATAATTCCTGAAAAGGGGATTTAGACCCTCGGACGCGAGTTCGAATCTCGCCCAGGCCATTATTCTATATGCGATTTTCTTTATTCCGTCATAGCATGCAGGATTTAGAAAGGTTGACAAGGAGGGCAACCACATATTATTACCGCGAACCCTAATCTGCCAGATCCACCAAATAGGTCAATAACTATATCGATATTTTTAGCCAAAGGAGTAAACAGATTATCCAAATAACAAATACGGTAACCAATGATATGTAAAAAAATAGTTTCCTAATAGTCTTAAATATATAAGCAAAAATCGATAATGATATTGAAAGTATTAAGCCGATAAAAAGGAAATAGAATACGGTATTGTATACTTTTATCTCATTTTGTAATAAAAACAAGAAAATAGTTAAAATGAAAGGTAATAAAGAAGCGGATATCCCCACAAGTCTTAAACAATGATCAGCTTCAGGGACTTCAACCAATTTTTTATCACGTAATACTTATAGTGAACAGTAAATAACCGAGATATTAGGCTTCTCTGATTAAATTAAACAGTATTTTCTACTATTTGAAGAAAATAATCCAGAATAAAGTTATTTACTAATTATATTCCATGCATAATACTGGAAGAGGGAGTTGGCATTTACCCTTCGAATGGAGGCGAATCTCGTCCGAGCTACCAGTTTCCTACGCGCGCAGGTTTTTTATACAACGAAAATTAGTTTTACTTTCGATCGATAAAAATGGTACAAGTTAGAAATGTCTGTCCTCTTCTAACAATGGCACTTAATTCTTTAATGCCCTGTGAGAACAGTAATTGTGCTTGGTATGAGGAAAATAATGGTATGTGTGCAATTAAGATGATAGCTGACAAGATTGAGGATATTTCTATGCAATCATAAACTCGCGTACGTAAGTGAAGGTAGGTCAGTAATGTATAAAGAACATAAGGCTTTCATAAAGCCAGAAAACGAAAATATAAAAATTTGGAGATATATGGATTTTACTAAATTTGTCTCATTAATAGATAAGAAAGCACTATGGTTCACTAAAGCTGAAGTGCTATCTCAAAAATATGATAAATTCGAAGGTTTGTATCCTAATGCCTATGTAACACTTCTTCAAAAATTGGCTAAAGATAATACGGAAAAAGAAAGGCTAATGACCCTTTTTAAAAATCTTAAAGAAAACAGACAAATGATAATAGTCAATAGCTGGAATATCAGCGATTACGAATCAGCCGCTTTGTGGAACCTCTATCTGAAAAGTGATGAAGGAGTAGCAATTCAATCAACTTTCAAGCGATTCACGAAATGTTTTGATGAATATAAGGATAATGATGTACATATTGGTAAAATCAAATATATTGATTATAATAAAGATCGAATACCTCTTCAAAATATGTTCTACCCATTTATGCATAAAAGAAAAAGTTATGAACATGAAAAGGAGTTAAGGGCACTTATCCTCAAAATGCACGATGAGCCAGAACGAAAATATTGGCACATGTTAGAACCTCATGAAAAAGGACGGTATATACCTGTCAACTTAGATATACTGATAGAAAAAATATATGTATCTCCTACTTCCCCTGCATGGTTTCATGAAATAACTGAATCCATTGTAAGTAAATACAACATAAATAAAGCAGTTAAGAAATCTCATTTAGATGATGATCCAATATATTAAATCGTTTTTCACATAACACACGCTATTCAATAATTATTTATGTTATTTTAGAAAATAAAGACCTTTGAAATGTTAAGGATAAGCTACAAAACGAGTTAGGAATAGGGCTTTGGACCCTCCGACGCGAGTTCGAATCTCGCCCAGGCTACCAATAAAGAAATCTCAATGTAAATAGCTAGTGAGATTTTCTATATCTAATCCAGAAATAACACAGATTTTATTATCATCAAGAAATTTTCTATCTTGAGGTTTTATTTTTCCGGTAGTCACCAGATAGGATTTATCTACATAATCCGAATATTTTAAAACATTAGCGACTTCACCAAGGTCCATTGTTTTATAAGGAGAAGCGCCCTTACATTCAATACCATATGATTCATTATTCTTTATTACTATTACATCAACTTCTATTTGATCTCCATTTTTACTTAATAATACTCCTTGATCTACAATAGATCTTGAGTACGTCTTCATACACAATTTTTTAACATACCACTCTAACCAATATCCATCTTTCCAGAAAGAGACTCCATCAGTACTACTAAATCCATAAAAAGGTCTAATTTCAAATAGATTCTTACATTTAGGACAATAAAAATCGCTAATATAATTTTTTATAGTCTGTAAATCGACATCATCACTAATTGGATTAGTAGTGCAATTTATAGTATTAGACTCAGAACAATCTTGACATATGCCATACCATTCTTTTTTAATAATATCAAGGTTATACAAATCTTCTAATAATTGATACAAGAAACTTTCTGAACAAACCCAATTATATTTTTCTTCACATTCAGATAATTCAATATTATTTCTACAATTTGAGCATAATTTCATACCAATAGGTTTTTTCTGATTATACGGATTATATAAATCTATTACACTTTTACAGTTTTTACATATTATATCTATAAATAGAGGTTTACCAAGGCTTATTTCCAATTTATCTTTTATAAAATTAGAAAATTCTTCTATTGTTTGTGAATAATCTTTTTCCTGAAAACTCTTCATAAATAATTGCATAAATGTTCTTAAATAAGGTTTAGAAAGAAAATCATTAAAAGCATAATTTGATATTAGATTTTTTTCATATTTTTTTATTATTTTTTTTGTACTGGAATATTTAATTTTCATATTTTTACCAGCATAATAATTCGTTATTAATTGAATTATTATCCTAACCCCCGCTATCCGATAGATCTATATCCACAATTTCTACAATAGTACACAGTTCTTAGACCACCACGTGGTCCAGCTTTTATTTTCCCAGCGGGATACATGGAGTACTTCCTACATCTTGGACATCGCCTTGCCATCCTAGTTCATATCCCCCCCATTTTTACTATTAATTAAATACTGCGATAATTAATTTCATCAAGGATAGAGGGCTTTGGACCCTCCGACGCGAGTTCGAGTCTCGCCCGGGCTATTCTCGCAGTGACTCCGCGAACCCTATGCGTACTCCCTTACCCTGTCCCAGTCTCTGAGGTCGTTACTCCCCTCCACGTCGAACAATTGCCATTTTAAATATCCTAGAACACGCATGCTAAGATCATCTTGAGCTCCGTGTCCTTCGATGACTCCTTCATCACCAGAGTCTACACCGACCCCGCCCCCACCCTCGCCTCCTACGATTCCCTCTGGAAAGAGGAGGTCTTCACCCTCGTCAGCGACTGGCACAGGTACAGCGGCACCCCCCTCGACCACGCCGCCATCAAGGCCCACCTCACGGCCCTCACGGACCAAGGCGAAGAGGAGAGGAACACACACCCCGTCGTCAGGCTCCGGGACAGGATCATGGCCCGAGCCCCCACATTCCAAGTAGAAGTCTTCCCCCGCATCGCGCCCCTCCTCCCCCCGGAGACCCCCATCGAAGCCACGGCAACCCTAGTCGCCCTCATCGTCCCCGGAGCCTTCTGCGCCGCCGGCAGGATCGTCGTCAACCTCAGCCACCCCCAGTTCTTGGAGGCCGGCGAGGACCTCATACTCAACATAGTCGCCCACGAGCTCTACCACTTCGGCTTCCACAGCCACCAGGACACCGGCTCCGGGACACCCCCCGACGCAACCCCCCGGCAGCTTGCCGACCACGTACTCTGGTGGCTCCAGAACGAGGGGATGGCCACATACGCCTCCTACAACCTCACCGACATATACCCAGCCCACGACGCCGCCCCCGACTACACGATGCTCGAAAACCCCGCCGACATCCGCCGCCTCACAGGGAACGTCAACGAGGTCCTCGCCGCCGTCTCCACCCAGCCCCGGGACGCCCTCAGGGAGACCCTCTGGACGAAAGGCGTCAGAGAGAGGGCCTTCTACGTCGTCGGCGCCCACATGGCCCGGACCATAGACCGGGAGAGAGGCAGGGAGACCCTCATCGCCCTCATCCACGAGGGCCCCCGCAGCTACGCCGAGGCCTACAACACCCTCGCACCCAGAGACATGAAGGTGAACCTGTAACACCCTCGCAGGATAAACAGGATACCCCGACAGGAGCCGAATCTCGCCCGGGCTACCAATCTTCGCAGGACTGGCATGGGGCTGGGGACACGACTATGTTTATATACATGTTTAAACACACCCATCCCGGTGCGCCATGACTAAGACGCTGACCATCAGGAATGAGGTCTACGAGAAGCTCCTCACCATCAAACGCGAGGACGAGAGCTTCAGCGAGCTCTTCAACAGACTCGCTGACGGCCCCAACCCCCAGGAGACCCTTAAGACCCTGAGGGGCTGCGTCAAGTTCACCGACAAGGAGCAGATGCTAAATGAGATGTCCGTGGCGAGGGCTGAGCGCAGGCAATGATCATCCTGGACACGGACATCCTCATCGAGATCTTTGATAGGGACTCGGAGAGGGGCGACGAAGCCCTTGAAGCCATCACGTCCAGCAGTGAAGACGTCGCCACCACCGCCATCAGCCTCCACGAGATACTGTACGGCCTCGAAAAGTACGCCAAGCCCATCAAGGACGTCCTCCTCCTCCCGGCCCTCCCCTACACGAAGAGGGACGCCCAGACCTCAGCAAGGATGGAGACGGACGCAGAAGCCGACGGAAGGCCCACCCGCAGAACAGACGCCATGATCGCCGCCATCGCCGTCAACCACGGTGCGTCCCTCTTCACATTCAACGTAAGGCACTTAAAGCCCCTGGAGAAGATGGGCCTCAAGCTCTTCTCAGCCACATAACACCGACGGAGGCCCATAACCCTCCGACGCGAGTCGAATCTCGCCCAGGCCAACAATGTTCGTTCGCCGTGATATCCCTGGTCTTCACCCAATCGCGCGCTAGGTCCTACGCGGCCTCTAAATATACGCATCGCCCGTGAAGAACGTCCTCCCGCACAGGAAAGTTTATCTACCATTTTACCATAACCAAAACCAGTGGTATTATGGTATCATTGGTGGAGTCGGACGGGTCAGGCAGGATAGTGATACCCAAGAGGATACGGGACGAGCACGGAATCACGGGCAGGACCCAGTTCCTCCTCTCCAGCAACGGGAAGGGCCAGATCACACTCCAGAAGATAGACGTCGAGGAGATGGCCCAACGGCTCCAGGAGGAGCTCACGGACGTCCCCGTGGAGGAGCTGGCCAAGTCCATCAGGAAGGAGATAAATGACAAGATCAGATCCAGACGCGGGGACCTTCCTCCTCGATAACAACGTCTTCGTCTCCGCAATCAAGGACCCCACAAAGGAGACGGCCACCCTCAGGCTCATCCTGGAGATGATCCGGGACAAGGACATAGGCCTGGTGGGCAACGAGTTCCTGGCTGAGGAGATGGCCCGATACGCCGAGGCCTTCAGGTCCGAGACCGCCTCCCTCCTCCTCCACGCCCTCATCTCCAAGATGGACATCGTGGACGTCCAGGAGAGGTACATCGCCGCCTGCAGGAACATTATGGGCACGGAGGACCCCGCCGACGTCCTCCACGCCACCACCTGCCTCCAGACGGGCGCCACCCTCATCACCAACGACCGCCACTTCGACACCATAAGGGACGAGGGGATCATCGAGGTCTGGAGCACAGCCGAGGCAATCCGGAGGCTCCTCTAAACAGCGTACGCACCACGGACGTCCGCCCTTGGCCACCCCACCGAACGGCCCCCCCTCCTCGAGAAACACCAACATCATAAACACGGGGTTCAGGACCACCACGCGAAACAGGATAGACCCCACAGAAGGAGACGCCCCTGGACCCTCCGACGCGAGTCCGAATCTCGCCCGGGCTACCACGGATAACCGGTATAGAGCACCGTGAGCCAGATTCCCGCCCCACACGGGAGAGAACAGATCAGACATATCCCCGGCCCTAAGGTAGGACGGGAGGTCCCTCACGCTCTCAAGTATGCCGTGAGGCCGAGCCCTGAGGAGCCTCTCCCTCGTCTGGGTCCCCGTCAGGACGCCAAGGGTGACGGCGCCAGCGTTCAGCCCCTCCTCTATGCCCGTCGCGGTGTCGTCCACCTTCATCACGGCGGAAGGGTCACCCACGCCCAGATCCCTCATCAGGGCGTCGATCATCGCCGGGTCGGGCCTGCTCCTCCCCACGGCCTCGGAGCACGTCCAAGAGTCAATGAGCCCCGCCCCCTCCCAAGCGAGATGGCCGATGATCGCCTCCGCCACCTCCCGGGGGAACCCGGTGTTCAGGGCCACCTTGACCCCGTGGCGCCTCAGGAAGCGGAAGGCCCCGCTTGCGCCCCGGACCTCCCGGACCCGGTCAGCGTTGGCGAGGAGCACGGCGTTGAAGCGTGAGTAGATCTCCTCGGCGTCCCCGCCCCCAAGCTCCCTTATCACCGTCCACTTGTCCCTCCCCCTCTGCTCGTTGAGCACTTCCATCGGGACCTCCACGCCACAACTCCAAAAGGCGTCGTCGTAGCTCCTCAGGACAAGGGGGACGCCGTCTACCCTGTCGTCTACTGTGGTCCCGGCCATGTCGAAGACCACCAGTCTCAGCCCCCTGCCCCGAACCATGAATGGACATGGAACCCACGATTCTATTAACTGATACCGTGCCATCCCAGGCCCTCAAACCCTACAACCCCCTCATTATACGGAGGATCTGACCCAAGCCTTCCGATGTGAGGCCAAATAAATTCCGGTCTACCAATCCACTCTTCACAAGCCAGACCATGCAAATTCCGGGTACATCGCCACCATCTGGATCAGCCTCCGCGAGGTCCTCCACGGCCTCGAAAGGTACGTCAAGCCCGTAAAGGACGTCATCCTTCCAGACATCCCCTAAACGAAGAGGGACGCACAGACCCCGCGCGAGGGAGCCATAAGCGATCATGGCTCTTCACAGCAGACACGCCACCCCCTAGGGAAAAACTTGTTCACGTCAGGAAGACAGTGCTCCACAGGCGGCCTGATAAAAAAAAGGGTAAAAATAGGTTAGCTCTTCGTCGTCAGCGTGTACCTGCATCCCAGCGGCGCCAGCTTCTCGTCTATGGCCTCTATCAGATCGTTTAACTGGCTCTGCGTCGGCTCCGTGAACCACTCGAAAAAGAAGTCGTGCTCCCCCAGCTTCTCACCCGACCTGCTGATGATGTTACCGCACCGCTCAATCTTGACGTTGATGGGAATCGAGTGGAAGTAGTCCGCGGTGGCCCCGGGATCCGACCGGTAGGAGTCCAGATCGGGGGCGTTGGCCAGTATCGTATCCATGATGCACGTCTCAGGCATGTCCACAGCCAGCTTCTCCAGCTCCCTGATCGCCTTCATAATCGGAGGCCCGTAGATCCTCACATAGCTAATAGTCGCCAAACCGTTTCACCTAACTTAAAAGTAAAAGAGCGTCGCATATAAAGGGTCGCGCGCACGCCCCCAGAGAGCGCAGAAGGCCCCCACAACCCGCATATACAGTGATCTGGGGCAGTATCCTGGGTTCATAACCTCATTCCCCATCCACTTATAAGGGGAGCAGGCGTAAGCGAGTGAAACATGACCCAGAAAAGGAGACCACACGCGCGAGACCTCAAAGAGTCCCGGCTTGTCATCCTCATACAGGCCACGTTCCTCCTGGTCTGCCTCGGGCTGATGAGGCTCATCTAGACCCCGGCGAAGCACCCCGAAAAACCGTGTCCAGGACACGAGAAAGCCCAAAATCTACTGAAAACCAGTCCGCTCCAGGGAGGAATACCTTGACTACTCACGGTCGAGTCCACTACGGTCACGCGGGCCCGGCGGATGCAAGGTAATATATGGATAAGGGGCATTCATCCCTGAGGTACGATAGATGAAGTTCGTATTCTACGACGATTTCAAGCCCGGCCTCCTCAAGGGCGACCGGGTCATCGACATAAGCGAAGAGCTCAAGGGCATCGAGGCCCAGACACCCCAGCTCCTCCTAGAGGGCTTCATAAAGGGCTACGAGGGGCTCAAGCCCAGCCTGGAGAAGGCCCTGGAGAGGAAGGGAATCCCAGTGGGCGACGTACGCCTCCGCCAGCCGGTGCCCAAGCCAGGGCTATTCCTCTGCGGAGTCGGCGGCTACGGCGAGGGCGAGGGACGGAAGCGCCCCCTCGACTTCTTCCTGAAGGGCTGGACCTCCATCTGCGGAGACGGGGACACCGTCACCCTGCCCCACCACCTGGCCCGCATCTTCAACCACGAGGCCGAGCTGGCCGTCGTCTTCGGCAAGACACTGAAGGACGTCTCCGGGGACGAGGCCATGGACGGCGTCTTCGGGTACACCACCATGTGCGACGTCTCCGCCAGGGCTGTCCCCGACGTCAGCGGCTTCTGGCCCCAGAAGAGCTTCGACGGCTTCGGCCCCGTGGGGCCCTGCCTGGTCACCAAGGACGAGATACCGGACCCCTACGACCTGGCCATCAAGCTCTGGGTGAACGGGGAGCTCCGCCAGGACTACAACACAGACGACATGAGCCACGACCTGCCGGCGAAGATAAAGTTCCTCTCCGAGATCTGCACCCTGAGCCCAGGGGACGTCATGGCCTGCGGGACCAACCACCACGGTCTGGGCCCCCTCCAGGACGGGGACGTCTGTGAGATGGAGATAGAGAGGATTGGGCGGCTGTCGTTCAACGTCGTGGACCCACACAAGCGGATCTGGGACGTCAAGGAGCACACCCGCCCCTAAACCTTTTTTTAAGAAAAATGGGGAGCTATGCGCACTCCCGATCGGGGGGGAGCGCGGATTCAGAAGAGATTACTTTCTCTATCGACACCCCACCGTCCAAATAACCATACACCACAGCAGGATATAAGCTATTACGCGTAGGCGCGCGCATCGACAGAGTCAGGCCTCCAGTCACATTCGTAGTCAGTCACAGGGTGACTACCAGCGCGGCGCGCTCGTCTCCCGGCGCCGGCTCTCCGGGACCTCACCCCTGTCGACCCGCGTCCTCCAGTCCTCGTAGGACTCGTAGAGGCCCGTCTGCTTGGAGACTATCTCCACCCACGCGTAGACGGGGAGGCCGCGGCTCACCATCAACTCCAAGGGGTCTGCCCCGCCCCCCAGCTCCTCCCTGAGCCACCTCGCCATCCTGAGCTCAAGCCTGTCGACGGCCTCGGGCTCCTCCACGGCCAGGTTCCGGGTCTCCATGGGGTCCACAGCCAGGTTGAACAGCTCCGTCTCCGGGGTGTCCCAGAACGCCTTGTGGAGGGTCCTGATGAGCTTCCATCCGTCGGAGATGACCGCCCTCTTCGCCGTCCAGAGCCCCTGGTTCGAGTAGACCTCCCCGGGGGTGCTCTCATCCCCGTTGGCCATCCCGACGAGGTCCCCGCCATTCATGCTCTCCGGGGCGTCAAGGCCGAAGAGGTTGAGGACTGTGGGGGCTATGCTCGTCGTTGACTGGACTGTGCCCCCCACCCTTGCTCCGCTGGGTGCCCCCTGGGGGTACTTCACGATCAGGGGGACGTGGATGGTGGTGTCGTAGACCTCGAAGTGGTCGAAGTAGAAGTCGTGCTCCCCGAGGCTCTCGCCGTGGTCCGAGGTCAGGATGACGGCGGTCTCTTCCGCTATGCCGTTGTCGTCCAGGGCGTCGAGGAGCAGCTGGACCTGGTCGTCGGCGTACCTTATCTCGCCGTCGTACTGGGCGATGACGTACTCGATGTCGGTGATGTCCGGCCCTATGGCGTCCACCTGCTTCTTGGTGAACGACCAGATGGGGCTGGCCTTCAGGGCGTCGAGGCTGTGGTTCTCGGGGTCACACTCGTCCCCGTCGTAGAAAAGGCGCTTATACTCGTCCGGGGGCATGTAGAGGCCATGGGGGTCCCAGTAGTGGAGGAAAAGGAAGAAGTCCTCGCCCCTGTGACGCTCTATCCAGGGGATGGCGACGGCGTTCACCTCCTCGGCGTCCACCTGCTGCAGCTTACGACGGTCCCCCGCCGCCGGGTTGTAGTACTCCTTGAAGCCCCGGGCGAACCACCTCCTCATCGTGTAGAGGGTGCTCACAGCAGCCGTGGTGACCCCGTTACGGGCCAGGACCTCGGGGAAGACGGGGATCTCCTCGGAGAGGCTCTCGGTGATGCTGTGGGAGACGATGCCGTTGTGGATCCCCCTGAGCCCAGTGAACATGGAGGTGAACGAGGGCTGGGTGGGGACGTCGCTGGCGTATGCGCTCTCGAAGACGACGCCCTCCCCCGCGAGCCTGTCGATGTTGGGGGAGGTCTCGCGGTGGTACCCGTAGCAGCCCAGGTGATCGGGCCGGAGGGTGTCTATGACCAGAAGTATGACGTTCAAACTATCCATCCCTCAACCGACATAGTTACCCACTCGATATAAGTTCGCACGCTCGGTAAGTGGCTAACTATTTACGCTCAGAAGTCATGATAAACAGACAGTGATCATGTTGGGGCTCTCGGAGTTGGCGGATTCGCGTGTCATAGACTGCCACGTCCACACCTGGATGCTGAGGAATACACTGGACGAGGAGAGCATCCACGGACAGACGGAGGCCCTAGTAGAGATCATGGAGAAGGGGCGGTTGGAGGCCTTGTACGCCTTCGACTCCCTCTCCCACTTCCCCC
>JADHWN010000034.1 GCA_016783455.1 Candidatus Bathyarchaeota archaeon | reverse complement strand
TCACCTGCGACAACGAGGCCTACATGAACACCGGTGTGCAGAAGAGCGACTTGACGCCCTACAACGCGTGGACTCGGACGACGCCCCTGGGGAAGAAGACGAGGAAGATGGATCTCCCCATGATAATGGCCTACCACTATGTACCCTATGTCGCAACGGTAACCCCGTACTACCACATGGACTTCGTGAGGAAGCTGAAGAAGGCGAAGGAGATCGAGGGATTCAAGTACTTCCACGTCCTGCAGCCTTGCCCGACGGGTTGGCGCCATGACCCCGCCAAGGCGGTTGAGCTGTCAAGGCTGGCTGTCCAGACGAAGATCTGGCCCCTGTACGAGATCGATGATGGCAACTTCAAGATCACCTACAAGCCGAGGGAGTTCAAGCCGGTCTCCGAGTACCTTGGCCCGCAGCGTAGGTACAGCCACCTGGACGACGATAGCGTCGAGGAGATACAGAAGCTCCAGGATGAGGAATGGGAGAACGTCCTGAGCAGGGACGGAAAGTACATCTGGGGGTAGTCCTCGGACACCCGTCTCCCATTTTTTTACCTTAGAAGAATGATTGTACCAGGGCGATCATCTCAAAGATTTTATGTGATTAGCATTCTGATACCTTGAAACCGAGGTAATAAGATGGAATCGATCCTAGAAGATATCAGAGTCTGTGACCTTTCCCACGTTTGGTACGGCCCGTGGACCACCATGATGCTGGCAGAGATGGGGGCCGAGGTCGTCAAGGTGGAGCCACCGTGGGGGGCCCTGGGACGCATCGAAGAGTACGGTCCAATGTACGGGAAGGCTTCCTCCAGCTTCCACCACCTCAACCTGAACAAGAAGGGGATGGTCATCAACCTGAAGGAGGCCGAGGGCCTCAAGCTAATCAAGGCCCTGATCTTGAAGAGCGACGTCATAATCAACAACTTCGCTCCGGGCACCATGGAGAAGCTGGGGCTCAGCTACGAGGAGTGCAAGGAGATACGCCCCGACATCATCTACGCCGTCCTCAGCGGTTTCGGGGATACCGGACCCTACAGTAGGTATAGCAGCTACGCCCCGATAGCAGAGGCAGCCGCGGGGTACGCCCGCCAGCTTGGGGACACCATCGACCCCGAGGGGCCGCCCAAGGGGATGGTGGGCTTCTTCGGCGACCTCGCTCCCGGGACCATGGCCGCCATGTGCATCATCGGTGCCATCAGGTACAGGGACAAGACGGGGAAGGGGCAGAAGATCGACTGCGCCCAGTTCGACACAATGTTCGCCTACAACACGGGAATCACCAACTACTTCGTCAGCGGGAAGAACGAGGCTGAGCGCCGCAAGGAGCGGGAGGAGAGGCAGAAGCAGCGGGAGGAGCGCCAGAAGGATCAGCCCCCGAACCCCCTGCAGAGCATCCGGGGCTACATCAAGGTCAAGGACGGCTACGTGATGATCGGCGGGATGAGGCCCAAGGCCATCGAGGCCCTGAAGGAGACCCTGGGAGTCGACGAGGAGGGGCTCACCAAAGAGCTGGTGGAGGAGTTCATCAAGGAGATGACCAAGGTGGACGCCTTCAACTTCTTCGCCAAGTGCGGCATGCCCTGCGCCCCCGTCTACTACGGCAGCGAGGCCACGGAGGACCCCCACATCATAGACAGGGAGATGATCGTCGAGTACGACCACCCCCTCATGGGGAAGACGAGGGGCATCAACTTCTCGGTGAAGATGAGCGAGTCCCCGGGGAGGGTGACCTCGGCGGCGCCATTGCTTGGCCAGCACCAGAAGGAGATCATCATCGACCTCCTGGGCTACAGCGAGGACGAGTTCACCGCCCTCGTCAAGGGAGGCGTCATCGCCTACCAGCCCGACCTGGACAAGGACCTGGCGGACTGGAAGAAGTAGCTCTCCCTTTTTTCCTCTTTTTCTATTCGTAAAAGGCTGGAGTCTCAGGCACTCAGCTGTCTGCCGAGCTCGTACGCCTCCGCCAACTCGTCCACGCAGCTGGAGATCGGGAGATCCTCTCTGGTCTCCGGGTCGTACGTTTGACAGGGTATCACGTGGAGCTTGATTCCGAAGTGGGGGGCAATCCGCTCGAAGAAGCCCTGGGTCGACTCGTAGTGGTGGCGGTACGTGATGAATACGGCGAAGGTCTTGTCCTCGAAGCCCTCCCAGGCGAGGGCCTCCATCCTGTCGAGGACAGCCTTAAGCTGGGCGGTGATGTAGCCCCAGTACATGGGGGTCGCCCAGACTATGAGGTCGGAGTCCCTGTAGGCGGCGTAGACCTCCGTCATGTCGTCATCGATGGCGCATGCGTGGCCAGGGGAGGTGGCGCAGTGGAGGCATCCCTGGCAGGGCCTGATCTCCATCTCGTTCGTGTAGAAGTGAGTGACCTTGTGTTCGCCCTGTTCATGAAGGCCTGATAGAAACTGGTCCGCGAGGGTGTCGGAGTTCATGCCCTTCCTCGGGCTGCCGTGAAGCACCACCACGTTCATGTTGGATCTCAGGGTGCCTTCGCTTGATGATAAAACCTCGTAATGACCGATCCGATGAAATCGGCATCGTTTCTTGATGGACACCCTTCGTTTAGAGCGGTTCAATGAGCAATTATACACGTTTGAGGTATTAGGCGGAAGAGGGCAATGTTTTTGAGCGGTCGCGCTGTGAGATTCCAGTTATGGGTATCCCTGAGAAGATTAAGCAGATAGAGGAGGAAATGCGCCGTACCCAGATCAACAAGGCGACTGAGCGGCATCTCGGGGTACTTAAGGCTAGGATGGCCAGGCTCAGGGATGAGCTGGAGGAGCAGGCCGCCAGGAAGTCGGGGGGCGGAGACGGGTACAGCGTCAAGAAAGGCGGAGACGCCACAGTTGTCCTCCTGGGCTTCCCCAGCGTGGGGAAATCCACCCTCCTGAACCACTTGACGAACAGCAACTCCAAGGTGGGGGCTTACGACTTCACCACCCTCACCGTCGTGCCCGGGATGCTCGACTACAACGGCGCGAGGATTCAGATCCTCGACATCCCCGGCATCATCAAGGGGGCCAGCAGGGGGCGGGGGCTGGGAAAGAGGATCCTCTCGACCACGAGATCGGCGGACCTCATCATCGTCGTCTTAGAGGTCTTCAACCCGAACATCCGGGAGGTCCTGCTGGACGAGATAAGGGCCATCGGGCTGAGGCCCGACGAACGCGTCCCGGATGTGGTGATCAGGAAGAGGGGGTCTGGGGGGATCAGCATCACCGACATGGTGGGCATGACCAAGATGCACCCGGACGGCATCAAGGACATCCTCCGGGAGTACAAGCACCACAACGCCCGTGTGATCGTCAGGGAGGACGTCACGTACGACCAGTTCATCGACGTCATGATGAAGAACAGGGTCTACGTCCCGACCCTGACCGTTCTAAACAAGATCGATATGGTCGACGGACGGCGGATCTCCGAGGTCGGGGAGGCGTGCGGCTTCGACTTCCTGCCCATCAGCGCGGACAACGACGTCAACCTCGACAGGCTCAAGGAACTGATCTTCGAGGAGCTTGACCTCATAAAGCTGTACATGAAGCCCAGGGGCGAGGAGCCAGACTTCGACGAGCCCCTGATCATCAGGAATGGATCGACCATCGAGGACGTCTCCGACAGGGTTCACCGTAAGCTCAAAGACGAGCTGAGGTACACGAGGGTCTGGGGTAAGAGCGTCAAGCACGGCGGCCAGAAGGTGGGGCTGACTCACTGCCCCATGGATGAGGATATCATCACCTTCTTCACGTAGATGCCCCGGATGGGCTTAAACCCAGAGGTCGGTAGTTCAAATCTACCCCCCGCTACCATTTGTATAATATCTCCTAGTTTTCCTGTTTTAGACACATGAGAAAAGCCATAAAAGATGGGGACTGGGACAGCACCGTTTCAATAATCTAGAAGGATCAAGGAGAACATTTTTCACGGGATTTTTAAACATGATATGCTTCGGAATTACTTGATGATTCTAACCGAGAGAAAGACAGGGGCGGCGACGCTGATAGCTGGTATATTGATATTCTACTCCGGCTGGGTAAATATGCACGGCCTCATAGAGTGTATAACCTATGCATACCCCCCACCGCCAGACGCTGTAAGTACGAAACACTATTATCAATTCAGCGTCAGGGATTTCCAAAAGATCGCTATTGGGTTAACACTCATCTCAGTGGGAGCGACTCTGATCCTGCGATACACCTTCGTGAGACGGATGCAGACATTAGGACAATACTATCCCTACAAGATGGATTGACTCCGTCAAGTTGGGCGCAAATAGAACGGAAACCATGGACAGATGAGGAATACTTCTTGATACTCACCCGCTGCATCTCCCAAGCTAGGCTTAGCTGGCAGCTTAAAAACAGGAAGTGGCCCAGTCTTCAACGATTTCAATACAAGCACAGTCGCCTCCAACGGGGCTGAGGATACCAGACTCGCCATCTCTCCAGGGGACGCCGTGGAGCACTACAGCCTTCATCCCGATCTCTTTGGATCGTGTATCCTCCGGAGAAAACTATGCGTATAGCGGGTTCAGTCACTTGACTTCCTGCGTGTGGTAAGGAGCAGGAGGATCCCAAGGATCTGGGTGAGGGCCCCGAAGACGAAGATGGCGTTGGGCGCGTAGATGGTCCAGATGAGGCTGTAGATGGGCGGGGTGAGGACGATGCCTAGGTTCTCGAAGGTGCTGTAGATCCCCATGGAGGTCCCGAGGAGGCCGCTGGGGGTGGTGTCAGTCAGCATCGCCAGCAGGAGGGGGGTGAGGGGCGAGAAGCACATCGTGAAGAAGACCAGGCTCAGGGTGAGCTGTAGCGGTGAGCCGGCGAGGGAGATGCCGTACATCGCTGCCGTCGAGAGGAGGAAGCACGTGAGCGCCACGGATGTCCTGCCGTGCCTGTCGGAGAGCCAGCCGAAGAGGGGGGTCGTGAGGAGGCCCGCGACGTTCCCGACGGAGAACAGGGCCCCCACCCCCACGGTGGACATGCCCACGATCTCCTGGGCGTAGATGGGGAGGTAGGAGCCGATGACGGTCCCCCCCATGTAGACTATGACGGGGATCGCGAAGAGGACGAGGATTGGGCGGATTCTGAGCAGGGCCTTGGTGTCCTCCAGGATGCTCGAGGCCTCCCCCTCGACGCCAGGAGTCTCAGCCTTGGGGATCGCCGCCGTCATCAGCGCCCCGACGAGGTAGACCGCCGTGTAGACGTGGAGGGCCGACTCGTAAGACCAGGCCTCGGCGATGAGCGTCCCGACGATGGGGCCGACGACGCTTCCCAGCCTCCTCACGGAGGAGTAGAGCCCCATGGAGAGGCCGATGCCTCCGGAGTTGAGGTCGGAGACCAGGGCCTTGACGGCGGGCCCCACCATTATGAAGGTGGCGCCCCTGACGAACTGGAGGGCGTAGAGGAGGGGGATGAACGCCTCCAGGGTGTAGAGGTAGGTGAGCGCGGCCCCTGAGAGGAGGCCGGCGGCGATGAAGGCCCTCCTGTCGACCCTGTCGGAGAGGGCCCCCCACATCCACTCGAAGACGAATGTGCTCGCGGCGTAGACGGTGACGAGGAGCCCCCAGCCCTCGATGGAGAAGCCGAGGCTGCGGGCGTAGAGGGGGAGGACCGGTGTGAGGATGCCGGAGCCGAAGCCCCAGAGGAGGATGACGGCGTAGAAGGGGAGCGTAGAGGCCTTGGTTCGCTTCAATACGCTTCGAGATCGCACGGATTTTCCTTATAACATGAGTGCTGGGGGGCGCCCATGGCGGGAATAATATAGGACCTAGCCCACAGTGATCGTCATCGCACAGGGAATCTAAATGAAGGAGAACGCGGCCTCGTCGAGGTACAACTACACCGTGCTGGTGGTCTGCTGGCTGGGCTGGATCGCTATCTACCTGGGCAGGTCGATCCTCGCGCCGGTACTGCCCCTGCTCTCGTCTGAGCTGGGCCTGACCTATGCGCAGGTGGGGCTCATCGAGTCCGCCTACCTGGTGGGGTACATCGTGGTCAAGGTCCCGGCGGGGCTTGTGGCCAACAGGATCGGGATCAAGAGGACCCTGGTGCTGAGCATGGTGGGCTACGGGGTCTCCACAGTCCTCAACTTCGGGGCGGCGGGCTTCGCCCACCTGATGGTCTTCAGGTTCCTCCTGGGATTGTTCCAGGGGGTCCACCTGCCGCTGGCGAACACGCTGCTGTCGGAGAGGTTCGGGGAGAGGCAGGGGAGGGCCATAGGATTCCACGAGTCGGGGCCCAACGTGGGGAACACCATCGCCTTCCCGCTGGCGGTCACCATCACGTCTGCGCTGGGCTGGAGGTGGGCGTTCCTGATCCTGGGCCTGCCCGCTTTCCTCCTGGCGGGGGTGGCGACACTCGTTCTAAGGGATGATAAGAAGGTTGAGAATGGAGACCGGCCTCAACCCGGTGGGGGAGGGAGCCTGCGTGGCTTCACCCGGGTCCTCGTCCCCATGGCGCTGGCCCACGCCACGTATAACCTCTGCCTCAGGACGCTGCTGATATTCATCCCCTCGTACCTCGTAGACTTCAGGGGGATGTCTTTCGCCGCTGCGGGGTTCGTGGCCTCGGCGATGCCGGCGGCGGGGATCGTGGCGAAGGTCTCCAGCGGCTTCCTGGCGGAGAGGGCGGGTAGGCGGGCGTCCATCGTGTCCGCCATCGCCTTGAGCGGGGTGTTCATCCTCTCATTGGTCTGGCTGCCTTCCGGTCCGTATCTGACGGTGAACCTGGTGGCGCTGGGGCTGGTCCTCTACGCCTACTCGCCTGTCATCTACGCCTCTGTGACCTCCTCCCTGCCCCCGGAGCTGAAGTCGATGGGGTTGGGGGCGGTGACCATGGTGGGGAACATCGTCGGAGCCCTCTCCACGTTCATCATCGGGGTCCTCATCGACGGCTACGGGTACAGGACAGCCCTCTCGACCATCGCGGTGCTCTCTATCCTCGCCAGCGCCCTGATCTTCGTGGTGATGGGGATGGATCTGACGAATCCGGATTAAGTTGACTATTCTAGGGTAGCAGATGTTTGACGCAGAATTATGTTGGGAAAAAAGGGAGGAAAATGTTTGTGTCAGAGGGGGTACGGTGGTTCTCCCTTGACGGAGTCGACGAGCTCGGTTGCCTCCTTGACCTCGTCCTCTGTGCCCTCGACGAGGAGCCTCACGGAACCCTCGGCGCCGTCTACACCACCGGCGGCGTAGAGGTAGGCGTCGACGCCCGTCAGGACCCTGAGGGCCTCGATCTCGGTGACGATGGTCCCGGTGACAGGCCAGAGGTTTGGGACGGATCCCTCGAACTCCCCTGTGCTCGCGAGGTGGTGGAGGTCGTTGATGTCCTCGTCGACCCGCTTCTCGAGGCCCACGGGGATGACAAGCTCTATCTTCTTCCCGATGATGCCGGGGAGGGAGCCGCCGACGGTGCCCCCCACGGGGTGGCCGATGAGGATGCCTGCGACGTCGCCGATGTAGTCTAGGGCGTTGGCCCCCTTGATGTAGATGTCCCCGTGGCCCATCTTCTGGATGCAGGTGGCCCTGTCGAGCTCCTTGTCGACCTTCCCCTTGACGAAGACGACGTCAGGGATCAGGTCGGGGTGGAGCTTCACGTACCCTGAGGCCTCCGGCGTCGTGACTCCGCTCCGGTACCTCGCCAGCTCGAACTTCTCCCCCCAGAGCTCCTGGAGGACGTAGCCGTTGGTGGTCCCGGGCGCGACGGCCACTATGCCCTCCTTCATGGCCCTCTGGACCTGGGGCAGGGCCGCGACGCCTTTCGCTATCAGCCGCTTCGACTCGGCTACCGTCAGTACAAACTGTTTTTTCATGGATCTCACAGACTAACCCCATTTCTCAGGATTAATAACAATATGGAAGGTACGGAGCATCTTCGCGCGAGCAGAAAGGGTGGGCGGTTAAAGAAATTATTGTGCGTGAGTGGAAAGAAGACTCTCTCCTACAACACATGTCCTCCTGGCAAGATCCGAGATACTGGACTCCGAGAACCCAGCCAGGATGCTACGCACCCGACCTCCGAGAGGCGTCACCCAGTCCCCCGGGAGAGCGTTGGCCCCCAGCACCGCCCCGACGACTGACCCTGCTGTCGCCCCGTTGCAGTCGGTGTCGAATCCCGCCATGACGCTTATCGAGACGGACCTGCCGAGGTCGCAGCCGCCGTAGAGGAGTCCCAGCAGCACGAATGCGGCGTTGTTGATCGTGTGGACCCAGTGGTAGCCGCCGTAGGCCTCCATCACCTTCTCCCAGGCTTGATGCCAGTCGGTGTATTCCTCGCTCCAGTCTAGGACGTCCCTCATGGCCTCGGCCAGCCTCGACTTCTCGGGGATCTCGGACAGGCCTACCTCGATTACCTCCCGGATGTCTTGCGTGGAGAAGGCCGCACTGATCATCGCCGCTACGAACATCTCACCGTAGATACCGTTCTTGACATGGGACAGGGAGGCGTCCCTGAAGGCGAGCTCCGCGGCGACCTCCGGTAGCCCCGGGGCGACGTATCCCCAGACGTCCCCCCTGATCTGGGCTCCGATGTACTCCCTGTACGGGTTCCGGTGGGACGCCGTCTCGGGGGGTGCCAGTCCGTTCACTAGGTTCCTGTACGCGACGCGCTCCGCTGTGTACACAAGCCTGTAGGGGAGGTGGGTCAGCCACTCCGCGCCCACGTCGGCGGATGTGAAGCCGATGCCATGCTCCTCCAGGATGTGGAGGCCCAGGATTGTGTAGTCGATGTCGTCGTCCCTGGGCATGCCGTCGATGGCTCCCCGCATGGCTTCCTTGTAGGTGGGGTGGAGCCTGTAGCCCTCCGGGTGGGGGGTGACCTCCGGGATGTAGCCGTCCAAGGGGTATGCGACGCCCAGCCTGAGGTATCCCTCGATCCTGTCCCTGGGCCAGCCTTCCACGGGCTTCCCCAGCAGGCATCCCACGCATCGTCCAAGCCAGGCTCCGTGGACCTTGTCGAAGTACGCCTCATCCGAGAGCCCGACATAGAGTGCCCTGGATCCCTTCGGCCTGGCCTTCCTAATCGACTCGAGATCTGAAGGCTCCGAGTAGGGGAAACCTAGATCTACGGGCAGTGATGCGAGCTCGTCCCAGAGAGGCATCAGCTGCGGGGTCATGCTTGAGGGTCCCCCCTCGACGAGTTCAGAGAAGCGCTCCTCTACACCTCTCACGTCGCAGCCCTCCTCCTTCCTCTGGGCTATCTCGCTCCTGATCAGCATCTCCAACGGAGGACCCGACGCCAAACCATCCACACCCCGCTTTTCACATATCCCACATAATTAAAGGCGTTTTTCCCAGAAGTGGGGTGAGAATTTCGCCCCTACGCGGTTCCTAATGTGGAGATTATCACTTCGAAAAGAAGTCATGAGAGGTAGAGTGGTGGGGTCGGTGGGATTTGAACCCACGATCTCGCACACCCCAAGCGCGAATCTTGACCAAGCTGGACCACGACCCCCCAGCCCCTAAACAACACAACCCACCCGAACAAAAGTCTTACTCCGTCAACCCGCAGACCCCAAGGAGACTATGGAAACCCTCATCGCTCGGCTCCCGACGGTAGCCCCTCAGCGCCTCCAACAGCTCGTCCCTCCCCGGAATCGAGATAACCATCCCAATGCGCCCCGCCATCCCCCTGTTGAAGAAGAGGAACTGGGCGAGGGACGTGACGTTCCTGCATCTTCGATTGACGCTCGACGACTCGAAGTCGAGCATCCTGGGGACGCCCCCCGACATGATGAGGTGCCTGTCCGCCCTTGATAGCTCCCCGTGGTCAAGCCCCGCCACGTCCAGCCGCCGCGCAGCCTCCAAGGCCTCCCTCAGGACGGCCCGCAGCCTGGGGGCGTCGGACACCTCGAGCCCAGCCACCCAGTCCACCAGATAATCCCCCTCCACCAGCTCCATCACCAGAAAGTTCACCGACGAGGCCAGGAGCCTGGGCCCCACACCCGCATCATTCGCCACCCCCAGATAGGAGGCCTCCCCCTCCAGGGACGGCCTGCTCGCGTCCAATCGCCGGACCTTGAGCGCCACCCGTTCTCCGCCCATACGGGCCGCCACCACGATGCCCACGTGCCCCTTCCCCAGGACCGGGACTGTGCCCACCAGGTGGCGTCCACCCAACTCGACAGCCTCCACCCCGAGCCCCCGGAGCTCCGTGAGCCTCTCCTCCACTACCCCCTCATCGTATCTGGGGAAGGAGAAGAGCAGCCCAGCCGGGCTCCCCGGCAGGTCGCCCAACGCCACGACCTCACTCAATCCAGACAGGCCTACCCCTCAGGAACCCCGCCAAGAACCCCTCGAAGCCCCTCTCGAGGAAGCCCCCGACCTCCTCGTTGAGAAGCACCCTACCGCTGTGCCTCATCTTCTCCTTGAGCCCCTTGGAGACCCCGACGCCCAGCCCTCCTTCCTCCAACATGGCCGCCAGGAGACGCCTCGCATCCGGTTCGGCCCGGCGCTTCGCCACCCACCAGTGGTCCCCCGCGATCCAGGGACCTGAGACTGTGTCCTCCGCCTCCAGGTGGACATTGACGAACCTCACGCCATCCTCAGCTAGAGCCACGGGGGGCCCCCTCCTCCCCATGACCCCTGGGATCACCGCGGACGCCAGCTCGATGACGAGGACGTGCCTCGTGGACTCGTCGCTCCAGGAGGCCGACCTGAAGACATCGAACCCCGCCTTCTCAAGAAAGCCGGTAACGGCCCTCTCCGTCCGGTTGAGCTGCCCCCAGAGAACGTCGGGGACCTCCACTTCATCGTCATCAACGACTACGAAGAGCAGATCAGAACCCCTACCTCCGATCATCTCAAGGAGCCCCCCCGCATCCACGTGGACCTCGGGAGGATAGAAGAACCTAATGGTGGGCTGCCTGAGGAAGTCCCTTGAGGCCGCGACGAAAGTCCAGAAGGAGGTCTCGGAGACGGCGGAGGCCACGTTCCTCTTGGCGTCGACGGGGTCCACCACCACCAGGGGCTCCGGGAAGCGCTTCCTCAGAGCACCGATATCTGGGGCACCCTCAAGCATAAACACCGCGCCATGCCCCCAGTCCGCGGCACCCCCCAGCACGCCCTCGAAGGAGCCAAAGCGGATGACAAGGAGCTCGCAGAGGTAGCCTGAGAAGCCCCCGACCTTCAGGTCCGCCCCGTAGACCCCCACGCCCTTCATGAAGCGCTTCAGCAGCCGGACCTCGTCGCGCGCCCCCTCCTCCAGGTTCTCCATGACGTAGGCAGTGTGGAGTGGGGTCCTGTCTGTCGCCGAGGTCAGCCCCTGCCCAGGGTCCACTCTGAAGCAGGGTACGAAGTCCACGTCGTAGCCGTCAACCTTGGCCTTGATGTAGGGGTGCTCGGCGTAGGCTTCGACCCAGCCCTCCCCCACGTAGGCCTTGACCACGTCTAGGACCCCTGGGAGGACGTCCCTGCCGTAGCTCCCGTCGAGGACGATGAAGAGGTCGATGTCCCTGTCCCCGGCTATCCAGGTGCCCCGGGCGGCGGAGCCGTGGACCTCGGCCACCGCCCTCAGGCCAGCCTCATCGAGGCGACGGGTCAGCTCCCCCTCCAGCCTCCCACGCAGCTCCCCAAGGGCTCTCTCCTCGGCCTCGCTGGGCATGAGGGTCTGAAGCACCTCACCCCGGAGGCCGGTCCAGGAAGCGTCGACGGTCATATCTACACAATACTAAGACCTTTCGATCCGGTTAATATGCTACACGCAGAAATTCGACGAAAAATTAACCAGAAATCCATTCGAACCGGATTGAAAATTCTAGAAAAGCTCGTCTAGGGGCGATCCCACTAGTCGTCCTTGTCCATCTTGTCTTTCTTCCGGTCATACCATTTCTTAATCTTCTCGACGAGCTTGTCTATTACACTGCTGTCTTCGTCGTCGTCATCTTCATCGTCATCATCTTCGGGCTCGGGCTCCTTCTCGTTCTGAGGATTCCCGTTGTTCGACTTCTCCTCGGGCTCAGGCTCGGGCTCCTTCTCGTTCTGAGGATTCCCGTTGTTCGACTTCTCCTCAGGCTCCTCCTCGGGCTCGGGCTCAGGCTCGGGCTCCTTCTCGTTCTGAGGATTCCCGTTGTTCGACTTCTCCTCAGGACTGTATTGGAACAGCAGAGGCTGCATGTCTGAATCGTTCAGCCAACCGATTGAGCTCAGAGAATCCAACACATCGTATAAGATCGCGTCTAGCTCGTCAATAACCAAGTTGAGGTCCACTTCATCCAACTTGTTCCTGATCTGCTGTACCTTATCCCTGGCGTCTTCAAATATGTTGATAGTATAATTCAATGACGCCTCAGAGTCTTCCGTTGCCGTAAGTGCATCGACAACCTTCCCCTCGAGCTCCCTGAGCCGCTCCTCATAGCTCTCGATCAGCGTGAGGACTTTGACGATTTTCTTGTCCCGACTCAAATACTGGAGAAGGTCCTTAGCCTGCCCGAGGAGACTCATCGCCTCGCTGACGGAGGCCTCAGCCGCTTCAAGTTCGCCGTAGGTCAGCTGTGTCTCCGCCAGCTCGATATGCCTTTTGGCATCATCGAGAACGGAATTTACTACAGAAACATCGGTGCCGCTAAGTTTGGATGTGGCATCCTCCAAATTGTTGAGGAGGGTGCGGGCTCTCTCGATTGCCCCCCAGGCCAATTCGTAGTCCGAAGCCCCACCCCCCAGAACGTCACCGTCATCCCGGCCTTTCGAAGCCAGATCTACTGCCTCCTCACAGAGCTCCAGGACCCTCCTGGAGTGCTGGACCGAGGCATGATAGTCCTTATACTCGAACATCTGGATCTGGGCGACGTCGTACTGCTCTTCCGCCTTCGCGAGCTTCTCCCAGGCTGCGGTCATATACGGTGAACCCTCGTCTTCGAGGTCCTTGAGAAGAGACCTGGTGTACTCGAGGCTGTCCCGACATAGGACGAGCATTCCCCCAGCCAGCTCCTGGGTCGCCCCGCCATCAGAATATTCATAGCTCGATGGATCGCCGTACGCGAAAAAGCCCCCTCGGTAAGAGGTACTGAATACCCCTAGGGTCGAGCCTAGGAGCATCGTCAGAAGCACGAAACGTGCCTTCATCTTTACCGAGGGATATCTCATTTTTTTCACCCTGAGGGTGACAGATGACCTTATTCAGCGAGGAACTCGTAGTTGGAGAAGAAGTCCATTATCTCTCTGATCTTGTCGAGGGCCTTCTCCCCCTCACTGGGGTTTCCATAGAGGAACTTCAGGAGGTTGGTGTTGAACGCCCCACCGACGGACCCCGCACTTGAGACCCCTGGAATGGTCATACTATCCAGTGCCAACCGTTTCACCGATACTATGGGAGCCTAAACTTCGTTAATAAGAACCCTCTGGAACCATCTGGAACGATGTATCCATATCGATGTCCTGGGGGGGCAGCCTACCGTATACGGGGTTGATCTCCACGAAGGTCTCCCGTCCCACGGCCCTCGTCTCGACTATTCCATCCCTCTCCAAGCGGCGGATCATCCTCCACGCGCTGGATTTAGGCAGATCGAACCGCTGCCTGAGCTCTGCCGCGAAGGCCCCTCCACCCACCTCGACGAGGTATCGGATTACCTCCTTATCGTCCAGTCGCAGGTAGGGATGCTGCTTGAAGATGAGCTCTATGTCCACATCCACCGTCTCAGGCTCCTGGATCTCCTCGACCTCCGCCAGGGGCTCAATTCTGCGCCTACTCAATAATACGTAGGTTGTGTAGGCCAAGACCACACTCCCTCCCAGGAGGAGGATGGGATTGCTGCTGTCCAAGAAAGGCATTATTGACCGCCCTGCCAACACCGATATCTCCTCAGCCATCGACAATGCGAGGAGGTAGTCCCCTGAGGAGTAGGCCTGATAGGCGTCATCTAGGTCAGTCTCCGCCTGGTTCAGAAGGGATTTCCTGTTCTCGTAAATCGCAGCGTTTATCGCCCGTTCGGCGAGGGCCAGGGCGATGGTTGCCTTCTCTGAGTTAGTTTTAGCTGCAAGGGCCAGGTCCATAGCCTCTTCAAAGAGCTTCTGAGCCTCATAGAAATCTTCCTCTGAGAAGGCCTCCTCGGCAGCCTGAAACGTCTCCTCGGCGTCGTCGACCACAATACCCTCAATCTTGACCTCCTTGATGGCGTCCCTAGCGTTTATCCTCGCCTCCCGGGCCCCCCAGCTCATATCCACGGAGCCCTGCACATAGGAGACAAGTATTGCACCGGCCGGAAACGTGAGCTGTGTCCTGCCGTCGACGATGACTATGCTCCTGGGCACGGGGTTCAGGTTCATGATGGTGGCCGCCGTGGGCAGCCGTATCTCTGCTTCCATGGAGGTGGTCATCCTGATGGCCCACATGGAACCCGTCTTGTCAGTGAGGTCGGAGGTCGAGTAGAATATCTTCACGGAGTCGGAGCCAACCGTATCTATGTTCACGGAGTCACCATGCAGGTTGAAGTCGAGGAAGACACCCTCGCCATCGGTGATCATCAGGCTCTCATAGGCGCTCCCGAAGAGGGTCACGTTCACCCGCATCAGGGTCGGGTCCATATCAAGGGAGTACTCGACATCCGCTGCCCCGTCAGTGTAGAGGTTTACCTTGAGCTGGGTCGGGGTGTAGCCCTCCTCGGCGCTGGCTACAGCTGCATTCACAGCTATCATTATCACTAATAGTCCGAAATGGAGACTTCTACGATTGTTTGGGGGCAATCTCAGTTCGTCTTGTGAGCCTTAATATAAAGAAAATTGTGCAGATTTCATATAGATCGATAAAATTTTCGTTAAAATAGATCTATACTACATATTAGACCATAAAATAAGGAAAATCGTCTTTTTTGGTGAATTCAAGACCTGTAAAAGAGGCTACTATACGTCTTCCGCCAGGATGGGCTCCTGGGGGGGTTCCACGTATGTGGGTCGCAGGCGTTCCCTCATGACCTTCATGGACTGCTCCTCCTTGTTCTTCTTGTCGAACTGCCAGAATCGGAGGCAGCGCCCATTGTGGTTGTAGCACCGGTCCTTCACCCGCCGCAGCTGACTCAGCTTGTTCATAAGGATGTGGTCGGTGTAGCCTCCCTCGGACCTGGGGAGCTTGTCATTCCCGGATCTCCTAAGGTCTGAGAGAGCCTTCTCCATCCAGCGCTCACCGTTCACGATGGTTCTGTAGCTCTCGCAGTTGCCCGTGTAGGGGCAGAGCGACGTGGTCTCGTATACTCCCTTCACGGTATCGCACATCCTTCCAGATTGCACCTGAATCTAATGCAGCTTTAATAAAGGGATTATTGAAGGCTATAACCGCTCTGAGGGCAAGAAAAACGAACAGGATGAGAGATCCAGACCTATGAAACAGAGCCTCGTAATCTATCCGAGGGGTCCTAAAACGCCCCTGCATCCCGGGAAAGGGCCAGATCAGTGTAGATGGGCCCCCTCGGTGTCAGGACGCTCTTCTTCAGCTTCACGTGCCTCGCCTCGAAGCCTCCGAAGTCCGTGTCCTCCAGTGCCATCACCTCCTCGATGAGCCTGTCCCGGTTCCTCTCGGAGCGGACCCTGGCGATGGTGATGTGGGGGCTGAAGGGCCTGCTCTCGGGTTTGAAGTCCAACTCCACAAGCCTCGGCTCCATGTCCCTGAAGATCGCTGTAAGCGCCTCCACGCCCTCGGTGATGCCCGCCCAGACGACCCTGGGCCTCCGGAAGCTGGGGAAGACGCCCACCCCCCTGAGGGCCATCCTGAAGGGCTCGAAGCTCGTCCCGGAGACGACTTGGGCGACCTCCGGGAGGAGCCCCTCCCTCACGTCCCCGAGGAACTTGAGGGTCAGGTGGAGGTTCTCCCTCTCCACGAGTTTCAGGTTCGCCCCTGTAGTATTGAGGCTCGACTGCGCCCTCGCAATCCCGTCGAGGGTGGATGGATCGTCGACTTCCACTGCGATGAAGCATCGGACACTCAAGGAGGGAACACCGCGTGGTCAAGAGGTGCGCCGCTCAGATTAAACTTGCCTTGACGGCGGAGCATGAGTGGGAGACGGAGGTGAACCGGAAATCATGATAAGCCTCCTGATGCATTATAATGACGATGGGCGAGAAGTCTCTCCACGACTCGGTGAAGCTCTGGTACTCCCGGGAAGGCGACGAGATCGAGAAGGAGGTCGACGGCTACGTAGTGGACGTGGTCAGGGGCGATCTCCTCATCGAGGTCCAGACCGCCAACTTCTCGGCCATCAGGGACAAGCTGAGGAGGCTCGTAAGGGCTCACCCTGTCAGGCTGGTGCATCCCATCTCGGAGAGGAAGTGGATCGTACGTGTCGACGGGGACGGGGAGACGGTCCTCTCCCGGCGGAGGTCGCCCAAGAGGGGTAGGATCGAGGACATCTTCTATGAGCTTGTCTACGTGCCGGACCTCCTCGCCGAGGAGAACATGTCCCTGGAGGTGCTTCTCGTCCACTCGGAGGACGTGTTCATCGACGACGGCCGGGGGAGCTGGAGGCGGAGGCGGTGGAGCATCCACGACAGACGGCTGCTGGACGTCGTGGATCAGGTCACGTTCAACGGACCTGAGGACCTCCTCGACCTAATACCAGGGGGCCTCCCCGGGAAGTTCACGTCCAGGGAGATGGCGGAGGCACTGAGCCTGCGCCCCGCAGCCGCCCAGAAGATGACCTACTGTCTGCGGAAGATGGGGGTCCTCCGTGAGGCCGGGAGGAGGGGCAGGGCGATTCAGTACCTGAACCCCCGGGGTCAGAATCAAGCGATTTAAATTTAGGCCCCATAACATTGAAAGGATTACATGAGCTCGGAGGCCCGGGTTTGCGCATAGGAGGCGTCGTCGACAAATCGACGGTCGACTGGTACGGGAACGTCTCCCTCATCGTCTTCTTCTCTGGATGCAACTTTCTGTGCCCCTACTGCCAGAACTCTGGGCTGATCCCCGTTGACTCCGGGGAGGAGG
>JADHWN010000013.1 GCA_016783455.1 Candidatus Bathyarchaeota archaeon | reverse complement strand
ATGATCGGCCTCCCCGAGCACTTCGAGCCCATGGAGTACCCCAACACAGCTCTTGCGGAGGACTATCCGTGCTACGGCTGGCTTTACACCAACAGGGCATCCGAGTACGAGGCGAACGACAAGCTCTGGGATGATGGCCTGGTCGGCCTGCCCGAGGATGGCTACAACGTCATCTGGGGCAGCTTCAGGCTCACGGAGCACTTCCACACCTTCACGAGGAACATGCCACTGCTCAACGAGACGCAGCCCGAGTACTTCATCGAGATGCACCCCGGTCACGCAGCTGAGGTCGGGGTCGACTCCGGTGACTACGTCCGTGTCGAGTCCAAGAGGGGCTGGGTCATCTGCAAGATCATGGCCACCAAGAGGGTCGGCAAGTTGAAGATCAACAACGTCGACTACTGGGAGATAATGACGCCCTTCCACTTCGGGCCCAAGGGCATGGCGAAGGGTTCCATAGCCAACTTTGTATCCATCGGAGCCGTGGACCCCCACGCGTTCATACCCGAGACCAAGGCCTGCATGTGCAAGATACTGAAGGCGACTGACGCCGAGATAGCGGCCATCCAGGAGAAGGGCTACCATCAGGGGGTGTACTAGATGACCGAGAAGATTTCCAGGAAGGACTTCCTCATGGCCGCTGGCGCATCCCTAGTGGTCGCCCCGATGGCACTGGAAGGTCTGGACAGAGGTCAGAGAGCCCCCGTGCAGCACCTAGGCGAGCAGAAAGCCGTAGTCGTCGACGTAACTCGATGCATAGGCTGCAAGGCCTGCCAGATAGCGTGCAAGGGATGGAACAAGCTCCCGGCGGAGAAGACGGAGATATCCAGGGATGGTGAGTTCACCAACCCGAAGTTCTTCTCACCGATAACATGGAAGATCGTCCGCTTCAAGGAGATCGGCGACTACGACGAAGATACAGCAGGGACAGGCGGCCTCAAGTGGAGGATGCTCTCAGACAACTGCAAGCACTGCCTAGAGCCCAGCTGCGTCTCAGTCTGCCCGGCCGCTGCCCTCTGGAAGAGGAGCGATGGACCAGTCCTATACGACCTCGACAGATGCGTAGGCTGCGGTTACTGCACAATGGCTTGCCCATGGGGAGTACCGCGTTTCGATGATGAACTGCACGCAATACGCAAGTGCACAATGTGCTTCGACCGCATCGACCAAGGCCTGGAGCCCTCGTGCGTCTCGGTCTGCCCAACGGACGCACTGCAGTACATGAACCTAGAGGAAGCCAGAAGGGTGGCTGCGGACGCTGAAGCCAACGGCCTGTACACGTACGGCGTGGACGAGGTCGGGGGCACGAGCTGGATCTACATCTCAGACGTACCGTTCTCAGAGTTCGGCCTGCCTGAGTACTCCACTGTGACCCAGAAGGGCTACGAGTCGGATATACTGATGAAGTTCGCCGGCGCAGGCCTCTTCGTTGGAGGCGCAATTCTGGCAGCTGTAAAGCTGTATGCAGAGAGGAGAGAAGCGATAATGAAGAATGACAGCGAGGGAGGCAACTAAGATGTCCGAACTAGTCTGGGGACCATTGATGGCGACATACCTCTTCCTAGGAGGTATAGCCGGAGGAGCCTACCTGATCAGCGCCTTAGTCGACCTCTTCAAGGGAGAAGACTACGAGGTCCTCTCAAAGTCCGGCGCCCTTGTAAGTACAGTCGCAGTGATAGCGAGCGTCGTGGTGCTGCTGGCTGAGATCAAACGCTTTATGGTAGAACCTCTGAGCTTCCTGAACGCATTCAGGCAGTTCCCGGGTTCAATGATCTCGGTCGGCACCTGGATACTCACCAGCCTGCTGATCATATCAGTGGTGACCGTAATACTGGCGTTCTTCGGCGGCAACTGGCTGATAAGGAAGATTGTCGATGTCGTCGGCATAGTCCTGAGCCTTGGGACAGTCGCTTACACAGGACTCGTATTGTCATACTGCAGGGGGATACCCTTCTGGGGTTCACCGTTCCTACCGGCGCTATTCACAGTCTCCGGGATACTTACAGGCCTCACGATGGCCATGCTGATGATACCGGTTGCAGCCTACATTATGCCCAAGGCGCTGAACAGCTTCTGGGAGCTCTACGAGAGGAAGGCTTCCTACGTTGGCATGATCGGACAGACCGAGAAGTACTGTCAGATACTGACCGTCGTGGAGATAGTTCTCCTTGCTCTGTACATTGGTACGACTCCTACTACGGGAATACTGCTCGCGGGATCTTCGGTCTCGCTGCTGTTCTACGCCTACATCGCGATAGGATTGCTGTTGCCGTTGGGTATCGGCTACTTTAACTCGAGGTTGGAGCACCAGGGGAAGGACATGATGATAGTGCTTTCCGCAATGATCGGTCAGGTCATGGTCCTCTTGGGCGGCTTCATACTGCGGTATGTGGTCCTCGTCGGCGGCCAGCTAATCCACTAATCCAAATTTCTATTCCTTTTTTCTTTCATTCAGAAACCTTCGAGTGTGAACCAGGCGATATTTCAGATTAAACTCCTTTTTTTCTAAACTATTCAGGCAACGCTTTTATCGGCAATGTTTTTAACATACCCCTTAGAGGAGTATTGAACCACAAATGTTAGGACTCCAGACTCCCGAGCTGGTCGTGATCCTTTTCATCATACTGTTACTCTTCGGTGGCAGGAAGCTACCCGAGCTTGCGCGTTCCATGGGCTCCGCAGTTAGAGAGTACACGGATGCCTCGAAGGAGCCCTTGAAGTACGTGGATTCTAAGACCAAGACGAAGGAAGAGGAAGAGCGAGACGCGATCCTTGAAGCAGCCAGGAAACTCGGCATTGAGACCGAGGGCAGGAGCATCAAGGAGATCGCAGAGGAGCTTGTCAAAGTCTCAGACAGGGAGTAAGCAACCATACTCCGAACCTCTGGAGCTCTTATATGACGGTTGATGAAGAGCAGTCAATCTGGGATCACCTTGAGGAGCTAGCTACACGGCTCCGAAGGGTCATTATCGTCATCGTAATAGCGACCGTTGCCATCATATCGATGCCAAGCAATCCAGCGGAGATCCTTAAATTAAACCTCAGCGGGTACAGGCCCCTGATCTCTTTGATCCTGGAGTATATCCAAGATTCCCTTCTCCCAGATGGCGTCAACCTTATCGCGTTCAACTGGCTTGACACGTTCTACATCTACTTCATGGTGGCTTTCGTGCTTGGTATGCTGGTGACGATGCCCTATATGGCGTTCGAGCTTTACCAGTTCATCGCGCCGGCCCTTTACCCTAGCGAGAGGAGCAGGATGTACGCTTTCATCGTCGTGGTCACAGGGCTGTTCACCGTCGGCGCCCTCTACGCCTGGTTCATCCTGCTCCCCACGACGTTCAGGGTTCTATACAACTTCGTCTATCAGAGCAGGGTGCTCCCGTTCTTCTCGATCAAGGATTTCTACGATATGGTGTCATTCGGCCTATTGGGCTCAGGGCTCTTCTACACGTTCCCCGTGATAATCTACTTCCTGGTGGCCGCGGACCTCATAATGGTCCAGACCCTAAAGGAGAACAGGAAGCAGCTCTTCCTGGCACTTCTCATTATAACCGCTGTCTTCACGCCCGACCCTACGCCCTTCTCGATGCTCCTCATGTCGATCCCGTTCTACATACTGTACGAGATCACGATACAGGTCCTCTCCAGGGTGAAGAAGGAGAAGAAGGACCCAGCAATTGACATTGGAATACAGGCCTCTAGGGAGATGCTGAGTAGACAACAGGACCCTGACACCTGATATCTATTCTTCCCCAGAGCTGCAGGACTAACCATGGTCTCGACTGGGGTCTATAAAAAATTAAAAAAGGGTCTGGGAAAAAAGGGTTATTACTTGCTTCTCGCGAGCTTCACTGATTTCTTGGCTTTCTCTGTCGTCGGTTTCGCCGTGGGCTTTGCTTCGCTCTTCTTGGCAACTAGCACTTTCTTAGGCTTCTCCTTCGCCATCTCGTAGGACGGCTTGGGAAAATCTGAGAGGAAGGGACTGTCCACTCCCGCGAGCACGACTGTCGCCTTCATCCTGTCATCGAGGTCGCTGGTAACCCGGGCGCCCCATGTGACACGGGCGTCGGGTGAGACCCTGTCCAGGACGAGTTCCCCCGCCCTGTTGACGTCCTCTAAGGTCATGTCCTCTCCGCCCTCGATATAGACAAGGGCCCCCTTGGCCTCCCTTATGTCCCCTATGTCCAGGAGCTGGGAGTCGAGCGCCCTCTCGACGGCCTCTTCGACCTTGGAGTCTCCGGCGCCCTCGCCGTAGCCGATGGCACAGATGCCGCCTTGCCTCATGATGGCGTTCATGTCTGCGAAGTCCAAGTTCATCAGTCCGGGCAGTGAGAGGGCCTCGGACATGTTCTTGATGAATGTGGAGATCCTCTCGTTGGCTACGCCAAAGGCCTCTTTCAGCGGGAGGTTGCCTGCCACCCTACGTAGGCTGTTGTTGTCGACTACGATGACAGAGTCACAGATCTCAACCAGGTCCTTCAAGCCGTCCTTGGCCTTGTCAAGCCTAGTCCCCTCGACCTCGAAGGGAATGGTCACGACACCAAGGGTCAGGTTACCAAGCTCCTTTGAGATCCTAGCTACCACCGGGGAGGCCCCTGTCCCAGTTCCTCCACCGAGGGTCGTCGTCACGAAGACGAGGTTCGCGTCTCCTATCGCCTTCTCGATGTCTAGTGCGCTCTCCTCAGCGGCCCTCTGCCCCTGCTCGGGGAAGCCCCCGCATCCGAGTCCGCCTGTGGTATTGTAGCCTAGAAGGATCCTCTCGTCCGCCTTCGATATGCTAAGGTGCTGTGCGTCGCTGTTCATGGCGTACGTTCTGACTCCGGTGATCCCCCGCTTCATCCAGGAGACGATGTTAGATCCACCGCCTCCGACGCCGATGACGCTTATCTTGGGGATGGATTCCTTGGCTATCTCTTCGATGCTTCGTTCTGCCATTGAAAGAGAAACGACTTCCGCTTCAACCTGCATTTATACTACACCCCTTATTGCTGATCAGTATTGAAAATCCAGTTTAATTTAGGCGTGTGTAAGTCTCCAAAACTACAAACACGGAACCCCGAATTTTTTGTGAAAAACGTGCTCTGTTTATCATTTGACGAAATGTGTCTTGACATAGTATCGGAAGTCCACGGTTTGAAACCGATATAAGCAATTTGTATTATAAGTCCATAATCGATATTTTAGGTCCCGACCATCCACATGGGAAAATCTGGTGGTTCAATGAAACTCTTGATCGAGGATGTCACTATTAGGAAGGTGGAGACTATCGACTCCGAGACCTCGGTTAGAGAGGCCACTGAACATATGATCAGCCGCTCAACGAGCTGCCTGATAGTGCTCACGGGGGGGGAGATATCAGGGATCCTGACGACCTGTGACGTTGTCTCGCGAGTGGTCGCCAAGGGCCTGGACCCCGAGAGCACGCGCGTGGTGGACGTCATGTCGAAGCCCGTGATCATGATGAGGCCGGACGCCCCCCTCGAGGAGGCGATCAAGATAATGCTCCAGCATAAGATCAAGAAGATCCCATTGGTCACGAGCCATGCCTATGAGGATAGGCTGGTGGGGTTGCTCTCCCTCTCAGATATCATAGAGCGTCATTCGGAGATCTTCTCAAAGCTGTGGGAAGAGGCCTTGATGATCACAACGGTTATCGCGGAGAAAGGGGAGTTCGTGGTCGTAGCGACCCAGTAGACGAGTATTAGCTGTTTTTACCTGAATAAATCACCGCGAACCAATATGGAATACCAAGCTCTGCGAGATCGTTTAACTACATGAATTAATGGTCAATATCATTCGTCCATTTTCTTTTTCTATATTTGTATTCGATGGAATACGGAAAAAATAGAGACTAGGGGCTACGTTTCGTTGGCTTCGGGGGAAAAAGCAGTGCAAACAGAGGCTAGGCAGCAAGATAGTTCACTCGAGGTAGGTAACACTGAACTTGATGAAGCCAAAGCCCTCCTAGCCACTGCTCAGGCCAGGATAGCGGTTCTCGAGGAAGGCAACCTCGTTAAAGCCAGAGAACTCTACGAAAATGCACTCGCCATCTACAGCAAGATAAACAATCAAGAAGGAATTGGGGACGCACAGCACAGCCTCGGAAATGTAAACGAGAGTCTGGGGGAGTTAGAGAAGGCGGTCTCTCACCTCAAGGAGGCGCTGCAGGTCTTCAGGGACCTCAAGGAGCGAGTCCGGATCGCTGAGATACTCAACAACCTCGGCGAGATACATATCGAGAGGAAAGATTACAAACAGGCTGAGGCCCACCTGAAAGAGGCCCTCAAGATCAGACGGGAGCTCGACGATAAGAGAGAGATGACGAGGACGATACGCAACCTAGGTAGGATCTTCGAGCTAATCGGGGAGTATAACGAGGCCCGGATCTTCTATCGCCTCGTACTCCAGATCTTCGAGAGGTTAGAGGACGAGAAGGGCATAGTCGACTCAAAGTTCCTCCTCGGCACACTGCTTACCAAGATGGGGCGGTTCAAGGACGCGAAACCAAGGTTCGATGAGGTTCTCAAGAAGTACACCGAGATGGAGGACGAAACAGGCATCGTCGGGAGCCACAGCTACCTCGGAGTCGTCCTGTATCAGTCAAACGACTATGAGAAGGCTAGACGACACCTGTTGCAGGCCTACGATAGCTACAAGGCTTCAGGAGAGAAGGATGGCCTGGCTAGGACACAGCTCTACCTGGGAGCAGTCCTGACGAGACTCGACAAGGTCTCCGAGGCTGAGAAGTACCTCAGCAAGGCTCTGACGCTGTACAGAGATCTCGGTGAAAAGAAGGAGGTCTCCAAGGCCCTATACTATCTTGGTAGAATCTATGTCGGGCAGGGCGACCTCAAGAAGGGTAAGACGCATCTCGACGAGGCCCTCGCGCTACAGAGGGAGTTCAACGACAAAGAGGCTATCGCAGATTGCACAGCGGCTCTCGGCGATGTTAATGATAGGCTTGGGGACTACCAGGCGGCTCTGCAATGCTTGGAAGAAGCGGCTAAGATCTACGAGGAGTACTACAAGCGGAAGGAACTAGCCAACACGTGTAATGACATCGGGGCCATCCTCAGCGAACATGGCGATTACAAGAAGGCGGAGAAGCACTTCAAAGCGGCCATCAAGATATACGAAGAGCTCGGTGATGAGGAGAAAGTAGCGAAGGCGAAGTACAACCTCGGCGTCATCCACAGCGAGCTTGAGAACTACAAGAAGGCCAAGACGCTCCTGGATCAGGCGCTGAAGATCCAGAGAAAGTACGAGGATCAGCCCGCCATGGCTGGGACACTCTACAACCTCGGCGTCACCCTGTGCGAGCTAGAGAAGTACAAAACGGCGAAGAAACACCTCAAAGAGGCGTCTGAGATCCAGGAATCCCTCAAGGATACCGAGGGCATGGCCTGGTCACTATACAACCTCGGCGTCACCGACAGCCGCCTGGGATTCCATAAAGCAGCGAAGTCGAGCCTGGAGAAGAGCCTAGAGGAGTTCAAGAAGCTCGGGAACATGGAGGGGGTGGCGAACTCCCTCGGAAACCTTGGTAGACTGAATGAGGAGCTCGAGGACTACGAGGGGGCCATCACCAGCTACCAAGAGGCATTGGAGTTCTACGAGGAGACTGATCGTGAGGGCGACAAAGCGGGATTCTATCTCAAGATTGGTGAGATACACCTCCGAGCATCCAAGTTCGATGAAGCCGAGAACAACCTGGAGAAGGCGCTCAAGGGTTTCAGGGAGCAGGAGGACGGCCAAGGGATCGCCAGAACCTCATCAGGCCTCGGAAAGGTGATGCTTGAGATCGGGAGGCACAGAAGAGCCAGCCACCTGCTGGAGGAAGCCTCAAACCTGTACAGAGAGACGGGGGAGAGGGAGGCCCTCATCGAGACGCTGCTCCTGCTCGGAACCTCATACACCCAGGGAGAGAAGCCGTATAAGGCGAAGGCAACCCTCAAAGAGGCCCTTGAGGTCCAGGGCGAGATAGAGGAGGGGGGCAGCCTCGAGACCCAGCTCAAGCTCGGGGACACCATGATGGACCTCGGCGAGTACGCGGAGGCGAAACCATTACTCGAAGAGGCTCTGATAAAACTGAGGGAAGCAGAGGATAGAAGTGTCCTCGCCGAGACATTGGGCAAGATAGGGGTGTTGGCATATCACACTCGGAGCTACGGGGAGAGCTCAAAGTACCTGGAAGAGGCCCTCGAGGAGTACACAGGGTCAGACGATGAAGGGGCCAGGACGGAGCTGACACACTATCTGGGGATCTCACTGGTCGAGACAGGAGAGCACAAGAAGGGTAGACCTCACCTGGAGAGAGCCTTCCAAACACACGAGGAACGGGGTGATATCGAGCGTGCATGCCTCGTTCTAGGGTACATGGGTATATGCCTCTTCGAGATGGGTGAGCTTGAGGAGGCTGAGAGGCATCTGCGTGATGCTCTGACCATCCAGAGGGATATGGAAGGCAAAGACCAGATAAGCAGGACCCTCGTCACGCTAGGCGAGACCCTCATCAAGCTCGAGAAGCACGAGGAGGCAAGGCAGCATCTCGAGGAGGCACTGACATACTCAGCGGGCGAGAGGGAGCGGGGACGGACCCTGGAGAGGCTCGGATCGGTTCTGGTTCATCTCGGCGAACGTGAGGAGGCCTTGGCGAAGTTCGGGGAGGCCCGTGAGATCTTCAAGAGTCTAGGGGACCAGGAGGCGACTGCGAGGAACCTGCATGGCCTCGGACTCCTCCAGGAGGAACCATATGAGATCGAGAGCTCAATCATGCACTTGAAAGAGGCCCTCGATATCTACAGTGAACTCGGCGCCTCAGAGTCCTCCGTCGCCGTCCTCAACGACATAGGTCTGAGGATGAGCCAGAAAGGGGACTACGGTGAGGCAAAGAAATCGCTCTCCGAGGCTCTGAAGCTTTGTAAGATGGGCAGCGATAAGAAAAGTGAGGCCAGGATCCTCAATAACATAGGCGTTGTTCTGGGGAGACAAGGAGACCCGGAAAAGGCCCTTGAAAGACTCAAGAAGGCGCTCACTATTCAGCGAAAGATTGAGGATGGCCTTGCAGTCGTGGAGACGTTGTGTAACCTCGGGACAGTCTCAAATGTGGTGGGTGATGCCGCGGAGGCGAAGTCGTACTTCGATGATGCTGTTACGGTTCTGAAGGACCCCAAGGATAAGTCTCTTGATACTCCAAAGGATACCGCTGCAAGGATAATCGACAGCCTGGCCTGTCACAGGATAAAGTCCAACGAGCCCCTTGAGGATCTGATACAGCTCACGAAGGAGATGGTCATAGAGAGCGAGATGGTCGCCCTGAAGGGCTGGATCATCATCAGGGAGGGACATCAGCTGGCGTCGAAGGGCAGATGGGACAAGGCGGCTGAGATGATTGAGAGCGGGGAGAGAGCGATCGATGAGTACTCCAACGTCGGAGACTCGCCGTTGATATATGAGAGCTTGAAGGAGGAGAATGGACGTGTCGTTTAGAGATTACTTGCAGGAGCGCGAGGGGAGGCTGGAGCTGCTGAGCGGCTTGAAGCAGGCCATCCTCGACGAACCTCACAAGCACGGTAAGCTGCTGAAGAAGTACGGGGTAGAGACGAGCGAGGAGGTCCTATGGATGCTCGTCTCCCAGGGAAACATGGCCTACGTGTCAGGCGACCTGGAGGCCTTCGAGTACTTCGTGGAGCTGCTGTTCGAGATCATAGAGGCCTCGCCGGAAGACGTCGAGGAGGAGCAGATTTTCAGGGAGGTAACTCATTTCGGGCTGATGTCCGCCCACCATCACAACTACCACCCCTTCAGAGCCGTCCTAGAGAACTACGGGGAGTATCTCGGCGGGAAATCCGACGTGGAGTCGTACAGACATCACCTATCTGTTATGAGGGATCTGGGGCTCAAATCGCTGAACGAGAACTTCGAGGCGGGGGTGTTCAAGGTCGTAGGCGTCCTCCGGGATCTCAATGAGAGTCTGAGGGAGAAGGAGCTTGAGGTCTGCCGGACATACCTGAAGAACGCCATAATAGCCATTGTCTCATTGGTCGAGAAGAGCCAGAGGGAGGATATGAAGGGGAGGATAGTGACAGAAGTTCAGGAGATCCTCGGCTTCGGGGACAGGGAATCCCAGGCAGGTGTCGTCTCCACGGATCTCCCTGACGCCGATGAGCATGTTGAGAACGTTACGCCAGACGTACAGGAGTAGAAGAGGCGTTGTGTCAGCACTACGAAGTTATATCCCTGCGTAACCTTCATTTCGCGATTAGACCTGTTTTATTAAACGTACATTTTATTAGACTAGATAAAGAGAGGTGGAGACATGAAAGGGGAGTACACCCCGCCGACTTTTAGGGGAGACGGGTTCAACTGCCCCCACTGCGGGGTCTTCGCCCATCAGGACTGGTATGACGTTTCCCTAGAGAACGCGCCCGTGGACGAGGAGAAGGAGGCCTCTGATGACCTCGCCCTCAGTTACTGCGACAAGTGCGGGAGCTATGCGGTGTGGATAAAGGATGAGATGATCTTCCCGCTGCCCTCCGTCGTACCCCTCCCTCTGGAGGAGATGCCCGACGATGTCAAGGAGGTCTACAACGAGGCCCGTAACATCATGAATGCCTCCCCACGGTCAGCCGCCGCGTTGCTGAGGTACGCCATCCAGATGCTGATGTACAATCTGGGGGAGGAAGGAGAGAACATCAACGACGTGATACTGGACCTGAGGAACAAGGGGCTTGACGTCAAGATACAGACGGCCCTGGACTCGGTGAAGGTCACGGGGGAGGAGGCAATCAATCCCGGTCAGATCGACCCGAGGGACGACGATGAGACCGCTCAGGTCCTCTTCAACCTGCTAAACCTGATAGTTGACGCCATGATCACCCAGCCCATGAGGGTGGATGAGATACTGGACAGCCTCCCCAGCAAGAAGGGGTCAAAGAAGAAGAGCGACGAGTTCCTGTTCCGCGCCAAGATAGGGGAATAGGTCACGGATCAGCCAACATTAAATACCCCGATTGGGGTTGAGATTAGACTGCCGTCATGCCAGACCTCGACCTGATCCTGCTCCACGCGCCGAGCGTCTACGACTTCAGGGAACGCCCTGCGATGTACGGTCCGATAAGCGATGTCATCCCCTCTACGCCGGTGTTCGAGATGTACCCGCTGGGATTCGTGAGCATGGTCGGGTACCTGGAGCAGCACGGCTACCATGCGAGGATTATCAACCTAGCCGTGAAGATGCTGAAAAATCCGAGGCTGGATGTCGAGAGGCTCATCGCCGGTCTGGACGCGAAGGCGTTCGGGTTCGACCTTCACTGGCTGGCCCACGCCGCCGGGAGCCTCGACCTCGCGGAGATAGTCAAGAAGCATCACCCGGATACGCCGATCCTCCTCGGCGGCCTCTCCGCCTCGTACTATCACGAGGAGGTGATCGAACACTTCCCCCAGATCGACTACGTCCTCAGGGGGGACACGACTGAGAAGCCCCTCAAGGAGCTCATGGGGTGTATTGAGGATGATAGGGAACCCGGGAACGTGGCCAACCTCACGTGGAGGACAAACGATGGTCGAAAGCGCGTTAACCCCCTCAGCTTCGTCCCCGAGGACATCGACGACCTCTGGATAGACTACGGCGAGGTCGTGAAGCTCGTGGTCAGGCACCGGGACCTTGAGAGCACCCTTCCATATGAGAACTTCATGAAGTACCCATTCACCGCCCTCCTCACCTGCAAGGGCTGCACCCATAACTGCATAACATGCGGCGGCTCCTGCAGCGCCTTCAGCAAGTTCTTCGGCCGGGACAGGCCCGTCTTCAAGACGCCCAAGAAACTCGTCGAGGAGATGACCATCATATCCGAGTACTTCAAGGCCCCCCTCTTCCTCATCGGGGACCTGAGGCAGGCGGGGATGGGCTGGGCCGAGGAGGTCCTCGACGGGATCAAGAGGGAGGGGTTCGACAACACCATCACGTACGAGCTATTCGACGCCGTCCCGGAGGACTACATGAAGAAGATCGCTGGGAGCACGGAGTCGTGGACCCTGGAGATCTCCCCTGAGTCCCACGACGACGGCATCAGGAAGATAATGGGGAAGCCCTACACCGTCGCCCAGATGGAGAAGACCCTGGAGAACGCCCTTGAGAATGACTGCGCCAAGCTGGACGTCTACTTCATGGCGGGCCTCTCAGGGCAGAGCAGCCAGTCGGTGCTCGACTCGGTGGAGTACTGCCGCCACCTTTACCGGAAGATGGACAACGACAGGAGGATATACACGTTCATCACCCCCATGGCTCCCTTCCTCGACCCCGGGAGCATGATCTTCGAGGACCCCCGCAAATACGGGTTCACCCAGCTCTACAAGACCCTCAGGGAGCACAAGGAGGCCCTCTACCAGCCCAGCTGGAAGCTCTACCTGAGCTACTACACGGACTGGATGAGCCGCGATGAGATAGCCGAGTCCACCTACGAGGCGATGATCCGGATGAACGCCCTCAAGGTCGATGTAGGGATCACTGACGCCGACAAGGGAGAGCAGATCACGTTCGGCTTGAACCTCGCCCGGGACATAATGAGGCAGATCGACGGCATCATAGCCTCCACGGACTCCGAGGCCAAGAGGGCCCAGGAGTACAGGAGGCTGAAGGTGGAGATAGAGGAGGCCATGAGGAACACTGACTACGCCAAGAGGGAGCTCAGGATGCCCGGCATGGCGGGACTTAGATTGAAGGGCGCCCTGAGATACCTACTGAAGTTGGCGAAGGGTAAGTAAGGGGCTACCTGAAGAGGAGTTCCTCCACCTTCCTCAATGCCTCAACACCTTTGACCTCGAATGACTGAAGTGGCAGCTTCACGACGGGCATTGCGTCGCTGTAGGTCCTCTCGATCTCTTCGATGTACTTCAGCTGCATCTCCCTGCGGCTCATGTAGAAACCGGTGTTTGCCGCCTCCTCTGTGAGCACGTGGTTTATGATGACGCCGCCTACGTGGAGACCGAACTTCTCGAGGTCGTTGGCCACCCTCTGGGTCTGGTTGACGCCGAGTGCCTCGGGTATCGTGACGAGGCAGGCCTGGGTGCTCTCGTCCTTCAGCATCTCGAGCACCACCTGGGCTAGGTGCTCCCACTCTTTGATTATCTTCAGGGGATCCCGTTGGGTTCTGCCCTCAGTGAGGGCACTTAGGGCGCTCCTCACCTTCACGTAGAGCTTCGCCGCCTCCCCCAGGTGCGTGTAGAAGGTGTCCTGTAGCTTGAGGAGCGAGAGGGTTCCACCGGCGGGGGCCGTGTCCCAGATGATGATGTCGTACTTCTCGCTGATGTATAGGTCGTAGACGTAGCTGAGGGCGAACTCCTCGTCTATCCCTGGTGCCCCTGCCACGTACTCGATGATGTCCTCCTCGACGGGGAGGAAAGAGGATATGAGTTCGTAGACCTCGTCGCCGAAGCGTTCCTTCCACAGCTCCACGACCCTGTCGTAGTCGAGCTCGACGGCCTCCAGGTTCTCCACTGAGGGAACCTGGGTGACCTCGCCGCGTACGTCCAGCTCCAGCATGTCGGAGAGGGATGGGGCTGGGTCGGTGGATATCAGGAGGGTCCTGTATCCCTTCAAGGCGAAGTGTACGGCTGTTGTGGAGGCGCATGTCGTCTTGCCGACGCCTCCCTTGCCGCAGAACATGACTATACGGGGCTTAACCTCCTCGAGGAAGCGGAGACTGTCGGTAGACATGGTTCAACTATTCTCGATTCCGGTTCTAATTAAACGTTCATCACGGCTCCGTTATGCGACGCATTTATGAGGCGCAAACGGGGTATGGAAGGGAGCGGCTGAGGCTTCATGTCGGTCTGGTGGGAGGTTGAGGACGCCCTCGAGTCCATCATCGAGGACTACGAGAGGGTGAACCACGTCATCTCCTTCTTCCAGGACGAGAAGGCCCGGAGGAAGGGGCTCAAGATGGCGGGGCCTCAGACAGGCGTGGGTCTTGAGCTGGGCTCGGGACCCGGGAACTTCACTCCGATGCTACACGAGGCTTTAGACGGGTCCCTTGTCTGCCTCGACTACTCCGACAGGATGCTGAGGGTCGGCTGGGCACGGAACAGGGAGCAATGCGTCGGGTTCGTTCGGGCGATCTTCGAGGCTCTCCCCTTCAGGAAGGGAATTGTATCCTTCGCGGCCGGAGCGTACGCCCTGAGGGACACACCCGAGAAGGAGAGGGCTCTTGAGGAGATCTCGTTTGCCCTGAGGGAGGGGGGAAACCTCTTGGTAGTCGACATCGGGAGGCCGAACAACTGGCTAGTCAGGAATGGGTTGTCACTCTACATTCGATTCATAGTTCCTGCCATCGCGGGTATCATGGCGGGGTATGGCTACAGGAACCCTTGGAGCCTCCTGTACAAGACGTATCTCTCCCTCCCCGTCAACAGGGTCTACGAGGGGATGATGACCGAGATCGTAGGGAGAGCGGATCTGGATGAGCTTGCCCTCGGAGGGCTGATAGTAGCCACCGCCGTGAAGGGCAAGTGACGCGAGTTAGGATTTTATCAAGGTATCGTAGAGTCTGACGGCGTCATCGCTGCTGTTGAAGCCCTCGAGAATCATTACCCCGCTCACGAGGATGCTCCCCTTCACAGGACCCCTTGAGAAGGAGGTGCCAAGCTTCGCCCTGACGTCGACGTTGAATCCCTGTCCTTCGAGGATCCTGTACAAGGCCTTGAGATCGATGTTGACGCCTCCGTCAGGCTCGAAGACGAACACCCTCCGCCCCTCCCTGCCACAGATCTCCTGGAACGGCTCGTGTGCTATCGGGGAAGAATTGGAGCGGGGTTGGCTGCCGCAGACGGGGCAGTTCTCCATCCGGGCTAGGTTGATCCTCTCGAATGAGAGGTCGCTTAGATCGCAGAACAGCAGTGTGTTCCTGAGGCTCGGGGTCTTCCCCAGGAGGAGCTTGACAGCCTCGGAGACCTGGATGCTTGCCACGATGCTGATTATTGAGGGGTGGACGCCGACGATGGCGCATGAGGGGAGGGAGTCGTCGTCCAGGCCTCCCTGGAAGCATTCGAGGCACACCGTCTCCCCGGGGATTATAGTGGTGGCGTTTCCTATCTGGGTGATGACGGCCCCGTGGATCAGGGGGATTCCGAGCTTGACGCAGGCCCGGTTCAGCGAGTACCTGGGCGCCATGCTGTCAAGGCAGTCCACGACGAGGTCCATGCCTTTGATGAGATCCTCCGCGTTGCTCGGCGTCACGGAGAGGGGCATGGGCTCAACGGTTATGTGTGGGTTCAGCTTGTTCAGCCGCTCGGCGGCGGCCTCGACCTTCGGATAGCCTATCACGTCGACGCCGTAGAGATGCTGCCTGTGGAGGTTGGAGACGTCGACCACGTCCCTGTCGACGAGCCTTAGGAGTCCGACGCCCATCGTGGCGAGCTGGATGGATACCGGGCTGCCCAGACCTCCGAGTCCGACGATGCAGACCTTGGCCCGTTTAAGCCTTCTCTGCCCTTCGACGCCAAAGTCCTTCATGACCATCTGTCGCGAGTAGTACTCGACCTCATTCTCTGTGAAACCAGCTACCCTAGCGGACATGGCTTCTCCGAAGTATGGATATCGCGAACGTTCTCATTAATTTATCTAATGTCGCGTGAGCGGAAGGTAAAATTTAACCCTTAACCCAAACCCAAATTTTCTTTCAATTTTTTTCTATGTTCTCTTATTTCTTCTCTCTTTCCATCACCACGTATCACGTATATCACACAAAAAAATGAGGATTTATAATATGAATAAAAGAGCACGGTCAGCTTCCAGTTCCACGATAAATATGGTAACTGGAGACACTGGAAATAGGCACTGTATCATTTTTTAGAACCCCAGAATCAACCCATTTTCAGGTTTAGTCCCATTTATCAGTAGATAGTGGTTCAGGCATGGTGTTTCAGAGGAACAAAGATACAGTGAATAAAATACAATTAATAATAATTTTTTTTATTCCTTATAACTGTATCAATGTAGGTGTTTATTATGGGGGATGAGCCAAGAAAGAGGACTCTTGGAACTCGTGAACGTCAAATCTTGTGGAAAAAAGCAGATGGCAAATGTCAGGCATGCGGTAAATCAATCACATATCTCGACATGCAAGTTGGTCATAAAACAGCTTACTCTAGAGGTGGAAGTACCACACTACGTAACAGTGTATGCTTATGTTATACATGCAATAAACTTCAAGGAACCGATTCATTTTCAAAATTCTTGAAGAAGCTAGGTAAATCTAGTCCTGTAAATGAAGCTAAAGATGTCTTGAAGACTCTCACTGTCGCACAGTTAAAGGAACTTGCGAAGATGCACAAGGTAACTGTCAGAGGCAAGAAGGAGCAGGATTGGTACGGAACCACTACCAAAGCACCTACAAAGACTCAATACATCACAGCTATCTCAAAGAAGGTTACGCCAGAGGACATCAAATCATCAATAAAGAATATCCCTGCACCTGAAAAAAGGAAGAGAAAACGGAAAAGTAGCTACTAATCAAATAATACATATAAATCAATGTGACAATACTTTTTAATATAATAATTTGGGTTGCGCACGTAGGAAAAAAAAGTCTATTACATCATTGCAGCCTTTCTAGATGTCTGGAGGATCTTCAGGAAAGCCTCCATGGCTTCCTTGATATCCAGATCATCCAGATAGATCTTGGCGTTAGTCCTCCCCATAGCGTCCCAGGTCGTAGCCTCATACGAGACCTTCTTCTTGAGAACGAGCTCCTCCAGCTTCTGCTTGGACTTCTTGGCGCCCTCGGTTCCCATCTCCGGTATTTGTAGGCCTTCGATGACTAGAATGGCGTCAGTTCGAAGCCTGAAGGACTTGCCGTCGAGGACCTCTACAACTGTAGCGGTTTTCATCTGTATTCCTTATGTCGATAATCCTGGGTTATTTTAACTTTGTTAGAACGAAGATAATTATGGGCTCTCAAACTTCCCCTTTATAAACAGATGTTGGGACAGGAACAACTCTACGCCATAAAATTACTCGTGTAAATATCATAACACAAAAAAGGTTATCGACGAGGCTTTTGGCGCGCACAAGCAGTTTGGACCCCCACGATTGCCGGTGTACATCCTACTAATTGGAATGTAGCTAGATCAATCATCATAGATCATGATTGAATTAGGTGGAAGTCAAGAAAAGTGCATGCGCGCATCAAAAAAGGCAACGCTTCAATCTCAGAATGATAGCTATTTCATTGCATGATAGAGTTTCATTAAGGATTAAATGGCCTCGACTATTGCATTATTAATGTAGAAAATTAATGATTTTTTAACAGATAATGAGAGTTTAACTTATTTACATCGATGCGTTAAGAGCAGAGGGGGTCCAGATGATTTCTTTAAGTAACCACGTAAAATAATGTTCATCCATCATTTCATGATTCGTATATGGACAGTCATTGAGGTATTCCACCGCTCATGTCCTGAGCCTCCTAAATATGGGGACAACGACTGAGACGATATGTAGCGTGATCCCTGGTTTGAAGAAGGCGAGACCCTTGGGGAGGGAACAGGAGTACGCTCTCGTGATAACAAACAAGAGGCTGATCTTCGCCCTCCAGGGATCCAAGGGGTTCCTCAACATTTGGAGTCGCCGCTTAAATGTGATCAAAGACCCTCAGAGGTTTCTCTACATGAGCCCCGATGAGATCCTCAGAGAGTCTGTAATCAACTACGACATCCTCATCGACGAAGTCTCCTTTATCGAGGTGATTGAGGACATCCCCTTCACCCTCATGTACGACCCATCCGATGCCCTGAAGAATTATATGGTCGACGGCGAGGATGATGTCGTTGTGGAAATGCCGAACATATTGAGACACAACGCTAAGATAAATCAGGAAGAAGTTGAAAGGAGTTGGACGCTTACAATCAATACAAAGAGAGCCACCCTTTCGTTCAGCTTAGATTATAATCCTGAGCCGACCCTGAGTCAATGCTTCAAAGAGAAAATGATGTAAGCTGAAAAGGGGTCTGCGTTCGAAGTCTCCTAACACATCAACCACACCGATATGAAGGTTTTAGTAACTGATATCCGATGAGTTATTTCGCCCGTCATAGGATCTCGTCTTCACAGCACGCGAATTTGACCCCCACAGACTGATTAGGACTGGAGAGACGAAGGGCTTATGCATTGTGCGACGGCTAGGTCAACAGGGCTCTTTGGGAGCCCTGAATGTGAGTACATTAATCGAAGTCTTGGATTCCAGTATGTCAGTGCCCCGCTGTGCTCGCATCATGTTAATTAGTACTAGCCTCCATATATCCACGTGAGTGAATAGCCTGATTTCTTAAAAAGGGAAGAAGTCCACAGATCTCGTCATCAAGCGATCCCAGGAGTTGTACGGCTACACTCCCGAGGAGAAATCCGACGAGAACATTGAATGGATGCTCCAAAATGGATACATCAAAGAGAAGAAACATAAGCGCGGCACACGAGGGAGACGGTGAAAGTCTCAGTTAACCCATGTCGTGTGTGCCACTCCTTTATGCCCGAACGAATTTTGTAGTCGCGGCGTATTTTCAACCTGCGTCTCTGTTTATTTCCTTTCTCTCGCGCGCTTAGCTCACCAGAGCGACCACGCCCTGCACCCCGCCTTCGCGGACGAAGTCGACGGAGCTTCTCATCGCGTCCCGGTCGATGCCCCCGTCCTTCGTGTAGGCGGTCAGAAGGATCGTGTATGCGCCCTCCCACTTGGTCAAAAATTCACACCGACATCTCGCTCTCCCACTATGATATTGGCTTTGCCCATGCAGCCCCATCGGCATCCGCCGTTCATCTTCTCCTTATCTTAAAGCCACTCCATGAACCCGGACGAGGTCCTGTCACCTCACGACCCGCTCCGACAGGCCGTGGACAAGCAGGATCTGCCTCCTCGACTCGACCTCCTCCTCTGTGGGCGGCTTCAGCCCCTTCAATGTGTACTCCATTCCCGCCCTCTCGTACTTCGACTCCGCCAGGCGGTGATAGCCGAGGATCTCGACGCGCTCGACGTTCGCCAGCTCCGACAGAAGCTCACCTATGGCTTGGAGGTTTAGGTCCCCATCGTTGCGCCCCGGGATCAGCGGTATCCGGATCCAGATGGGGAGGCCATGCCCGTCGAGCCGGCGGAGGTTCTCGATGATGAGCTCGTTGGTTACCCCAGTTAGGGCCTTGTGCACCTCGGAATCCATCTGCTTCAGGTCGTAGAGCACGAGATCCGTGAACTCGAGGACCCCCTCCAGCACACGCCAGGGCGAATAGCCCGATGTGTCCAGGGCAGTGTGGACTCCTTCATCTCTCGCCGCCTCGAGCAGGGCTCGGGTGAACTCTGGCTGGGCGAGGGGCTCTCCCCCGGAGAGGGTGACACCGCCGCCGGAGTTGGCGTAGAAGATCCGATCCCTGAGCACCTCTTCCATCACTTCGCCGACGGTGGCCCGCTGCCCCGCCATCTCCAGGGCTCCGGAGTAGCAACCCTCCGCGCACGCCCCGCAGGAGAGGCACCTCCCCCTTTCCACGACGTGACGCCCCTCGACCAGCATGTGCGCACCCTCCGGGCAGGCCTCGATGCAGTGGCCGCAGCCTATGCACTTCTGTGGGGTGTAGATGAGCTGGGTTTGCGTAGAGATCGACTCCGGGTTGTGGCACCAGAGGCACCTCAGGGGGCACCCCTTGAGGAAGACGGTGGTCCTGATTCCAGGGCCGTCGTGGATGGCGTAGTGCTTGACGTCGAAGATCATGCCCGTTGAAACCATCAGCCGCCCCCCTCGACGAGTCGGTCCACCACGTACTGGCGCATCTCCTCCGAGAGGCTGGCGAAGTAAGCGCTGAACCCCGTCACCCTCACCATGAGGTCGGGGAACCTGGAGGGGTCCCTCTGCGCGTCGATGAGGGTCTCCCTGTCCAGCACGTTGATGTTCACCAGGGTCCCCCCCAGATCGAAGTGGCTCCAGATCAGCGCCATGACGTTGTCGACGAGCTCCCCGTCCGCCCCCGTCGACGGGTCCAAGTCTAGCTGGAGGGGGGCGGTGTTCCCGTACCCCGGCTGGACCGCCGCCACCGCCGCCACCATCTGGGTCGGCGTCCCCCCCTTCCCCCGGTTGAACCCCGGGGAGGGGTTGGGGCCATGGGAGAGGGGTGCACCCGCCCGCCTCCCGTCAGGGGTCGCCCCCAGCCTCCTGCCGTAGGTCACCACCTTCGCCCATGAGAAGAGGCCGGGCACCATGCGGATGCCTCCTGGCGTGGGCGCCCCGGTGACCAGTCTCGTGAGTGTGCTGGAGATCCGTTCAGCCCACCCGTCGGCGGATGAGCCCCCGCTCCCGAAGCGAGGTATATTCCGCATCATCAGCCTCGCACGTTCACCTTCGAGCCCGGCCCAGTCCCCCTCGATGAGCTCCATCGCCTCCCACCAGGTCATCTGCCCCTCCGCCTCGACCCTCTGCTCCAGGGCGGCGAAGGAGTCAGCAGCGGTGGCAAGGGAGGCCCCGTCGACGCCGATGTCGGTGTAGTCGACCGCCCCCACCTGGCTCACGTCCATCCCCTTCTCCAGGGGGCCGTAGCAGAAGAGGTCGAGAAAGAGCTCGGGGAAGACCTCGTGCATGTGCTCCAGGTGGAGGTCGATGCCCTCGGCGACCACCTCGACGGCCCGGCGCAGGTGCCCCTCGAATCTGGTCCAGAGCTCGGCGATGCTGGGGGTCGCGTCTGGGTCCGCCATCATCCCCCTGAAAGCAATGTCGAACACCTTGGCGAGGTCGATCTTGATAAGGTCCATCATGTTATACTCGCGGCCTGGGATGGCCAGCCAGTGGCACCCCGCGTAGATGCGGGCCCTGGCGTCCTCGACGGGGTAGCCGTTCCTCGTGAAGCCAAGGGTGACGGCGTCGTCGCCGATGAACTTGGGGAACCCCATCCTGTCCTCCAGTAGTATCTCGACTCCCCTCCGGAAGAGCCCGGGGTCCAAGCTCCTCCCGACCCTGACGCCGATGTTGGCAGGGGTCTTCAGCCGGTGGACCGCCTCCAGGACCAGGAACGAGACGGGGCTGGTGAGGTCGCGGCCCTGAGGGTCAGGCCCTCCGAGCTGGATGTAGGCGGTCTCGCTGAGGAGGAGGCAGGCGGTGTGGAAGACCGCCTCCTCATCGGTGAGCCTCCCCGCCTCGACGTCCCTCTCGTAGAATGGCCTCAGGAGCTCGTCCAGCTGCCCCCACTCGCCGCTGCCGTTGTACATCTTCGCCGCCGCTTGGAAGAATGTGAGCCACTGGCAGGCCTCCCGGAATGTACGGGGGGGCTCGGAGGCGAGGTGGCTGCAGGTCTCCGCGATGGCTGATAGGTTCTCCCTCAGCTGGGGGGTGGCCTCTTCCTCGGCCATCTCCCGGGCAGCCTCTCCGTGCCTCCTTATCCAGTCTTGCATGCCCAACACCACCTCCTCGAGGCCGGCGTAGAACTCTGCAGCCCCGAGGTTCACCTCCCGGAAGCGTCTGACTTTCTCGAGGAGTCCCCCCCAGCCCAGGTCCAGCCCGATCTTGAGGTCGGGGCAGAAGTGCTGGAGCCCCCCGATGCCGTGGTCTATCCCGTACATCTCCTGCTCCCGGTAGAGGTGGGAGAAGTCGAAGTCCGGGTTCCAGCTCGGGTCCCTGTAGGAGGTGAAGCTGACCATGTAGACCCCGGCAATCGAGCTCAGGGGGTCGTTGTACGTGGGGTGGACCCCCAGAAGCCGCCTGAAGTTCTCGCCGACGGCCCTGGGGCCGAAGAATCCGCCGCTGGGGTGGTTGCTTACGGGCTTGAAGCCCTTGAGGACCGCCGTCTTGACGAGGACGCCGGAGCCGTTCACCGCTTCGACTACCTCCGTGAGCTCCGAGGGCAGGGGTATATTCCCCTGCTCGTCGCCGTCCCTGGGCCCCGTGAGCTTCACCTTTTTCTTGGCGTGCTCCAGCTTCCTGGCTCTGAGCATCTCAAGCCGGCGTTGATACGTCAGGGCCTCGTACCCCGTCTCCCCGCCTTTGATGTCCATTAGATCATGAAACGGCAGTGGAGCCCCATAAGTTATTTCCCGGTAAGCCATCCCAAGTTGAGAATAGGGCTCTCGGCTGGACGAATTCAACCATTATGCTAGGCTGCGTAGGAGGTGAACTCAAAATTTGGTTGAGATTTCGGACTTGGTACTTCATAGAATTAGATTGATGTGGTTGATGGGATCTGAACCCACGTAGGGCCAGAAAGGACTGTGTCGTCCTTGAGCACCTTGGCCCACTCATGCTCCTCGGGCGCGTGACTAGACTAGGAGAGACAGCAGAAGGCCCACTGTTGTCCAGGCGGTCATGTTCAACGTCAGTGTGACGTTTGCCCCCATGGCTGGGATGAGCTTCCCGATGTCACCGTGGTCTCGGAGCACGCCCCTCGTTGCCTTCAGCGCTGTGGGCAACGTTATGAACGTGACGAGGGTCGTGATGGGGAGCAGACTTGTCGCTATACAGATCAGAACCCAGGCGTAGGTGGCGGCGATGAGGGCCACATAGATTCTTGAGGCCTTCTCGAGGCCTAGGCTGATCACGACGTTCTTACGTCCCACTCCTTCATCCGCCTCCATGTCGGGGAACTCGTTGAGGAAGAGGAGTGTTCCAACGAGTATGCCGGGGATGACCCCCGCTGCTAGGGCATTGTAGCTGTACTGCCCGGCCATGATGAAGTATCCCCCGAGGACCATTAGCGGCCCGAAGTTGGTGCCCGTTATTATCTCCCCGATGTACCAGTGGGAGAAGGCGGGGGTGTAGAAGTAGATGGAGATGGCTGCGGCGGCGACGAGGGGCAGGAGCATCCAGCCCATCGTGTAGGCGAAGTAGAGGCCGATGGCGCTCCCGATGATGAGGCTTCCCACGGCGAATTTGTAGACGTCCTTCGCTTGAAGGGTTCCAGAGATGAGCATCCCGCTGCCTCCGCTGAAGGGCGTCGGCTTCGTGGTGAAGTCGAGGCCGCTCTTGTAGTCGAAGTAGTCGTTGATGACGTTTATACTGATATGGGCGAGGAGTACCCCGACGAGGCCCAGCAGGGCTCGGAAGACGTCGAAGCTTCCCACTATGTACGCGGATGCTATTCCCACCGAGTATGTGATGGGTGTGAGGAGTAGGAACGGGGGTCTCGTCTCGTTGAACCAGGTCTTCAGGCTCATCTGAATGTCTTGACTTCCTCGCATTAACACACTAATAATTCTTCCCAAAAGGCAGCGGAAAGAACCCTTAAGTTAAAATAGGATTACAGGGGGTTAGATACGAGTTCACTAGGAAAGGTGCTGTCACCTGATCAACCTCGCGGAGAGACTGGGGGAGAAGCTGGGTTACATCAACAGTGCCCTCAAGGAGCTCGACCTCTCCCACGTCAACCCCATCCTCCAGGTTCCTACAAAGTTCGCCGTCGCGAGCGGGGGGAAGCGCCTCAGGCCCATCATGTGTGTCTACTGCGCTGAGGTCGTGGGCGGCGACTACAGGGATGCGAAGGACGCCTTCCTGGCCTTGGAGCTGATTCATAATGGCACCCTCGTCCACGATGACATCATAGACGAGGACCTGTTCAGGAGGGGGACGTCCTCGGTCCCCGTCAAGTTCGGGGGGAAGCGGGCGGTCCTCACGGGTGACGCACTCCTGAGCCTTGGGCTCAAGTACGCCGCCAAGACCGGTAGGACGAGCATAGTCGACTGGCTCTCGGAGGCCGCCCTCAAGATGGTCCAGGGGGTGGCCCTGCAGACCCTCTACAGGAGGCAGCTCGTCGCCGAGGAGGAGTACCTCTACATCAACTACCTCAAGAGCGGAAGCCTCTTCGAGACGGCGGCGGTCCTCGGAGGCCTCATGATCAAGGATGATGAGACGGTCGCTAAGGACTTGGCCGGCTTCGGGAAGCACTTCGGGAACGCATATCAGATACGCGACGATATCTGCGGGGTCTACGCCGAGAACAGGGAAGACGAGCTTTCGAGGAACGATCTCCTCAACGGCGACATCTCCCTGCCCATGATCTACGCTCTCGACTCCGACGGGCTGTCAGATGAGGACAGGCTGACCCTGCTGTCAGTCTACTCAGGCGAGAGGGAGAGTATTGACCTTGAGTACGTCCAGGAGGTCTACGAGGAGACCGGGGCGCTGGAGAGGTCCATTGAGAAGATGAAGGGCTTCGCTGAGGAGGCGAGGGGATACCTGCTGAAATTCGGTGACAGCGAGGCGAGGGACTTCCTTGAGCAGCTCATCAACCAGTACTACAAGGAATTCAGCCCCGCTGACAGGTTGAAAGTCATCATCTAGGCCATGCCGCATCTTTAAAAGAGGGAGTCTGCATTACCATTGAACCATCAGGAGGAGTATCTCTGTACGATGTCGTAATAGTCGGCGCCGGCCCCGCGGGCTCCATGACTGCTAAGACCGCCGCGGAGAGGGGGCTCAGCGTCCTCCTTCTCGAGAGGGAGCTGGAGGTGGGCGTACCGGACAAGTGCGGCGAGTACATCCCCAGCCTGGAGGAGATGAAGCGCCTGGCCCCGAGTGTCCCCAACGCGGAGGAGCTCTTTGATCCCCCCAGCAGCTGCATCGTCAACCGGTCGAAGTACGTGAAGTTCGTGTTTCCCAACAACCATGAGGTAGCCGTCCCATTCAGGGGGTTGACCTTGGAGAGGAAGCTCTACGACAAGCATCTGACCAATGAGGCGGCGAGGGCGGGAGCGGATATTGCGATCCTCACGAAGGCGATAGACCTCCTGAAGGATGGAAAGGGGGTGAGGGTCAAGGACATCGATGGAGTCAGAGACATCGAGGCGAAGACCATCGTCGCCTCCGACGGAGCATATTCACTAGTCGCCCGTAGGGCGGGCCTGCCAGTCTCCCGGGACCCCCTCGACTACGGCGTCGGGTACCAGTACGAGATGGTCAATGTAGACCACGACCCCGACTACGTCGACATGTACCTCGGGGAGGACATCGCCCCGGGGACCTACGCCTGGATCATCTCCAAGGGCGACGACGTCGCCAACGTTGGGACGGGGGTGAGGACGCCGTACATGAAGAAGGGGCTCAACATCCGGGACTACCAGAGGAACTTCGTCGAGAAGCACCCGATCTCCTCGGAGAAGCTCAGGAATGCGAAGCGTACGGCCATTAAGGCCGGCTTCATACCCGTGGGAGGCGCTATGGAGAGGACCTGCACCGAGAGGGTTCTGGCTGTCGGCGATGCGGGGGGCCACACGATCCCGACCGTCGGAGGCGGTGTACCTCCGGCGTTGATCTGTGGGAGGATCGCCGGACAGGTCCTAGTGGAGTACTTCGAGGAGGGGAAGCCGTTGACCCGCTTCGAGGGTGCCTGGAGGGCTCAGATGGGGAAGACGCTGGAGAACTCTCTCAGGATGAGGAGGATGAGCGACGTCGTCTTCAAGAACGAGAAGATGATCGACTTCGTCACCAAGCGGGGGTGGCTGACGGAGGAGATGGTGATGAAGTTCGTCCTCTGCGAGATGGACACCAAGATGAGGCTGATGGAGAGGACCCTCCGGGTCATGCAGCTGTAACTCATCCTTTGTTCTATGCGAAGTAGAATCCTTGTCAGAAAGGTTTAAGAATGAGAGCTTTACTAAGTGGCGAAGGTTCGCGTAAATGGTGACATCAATGTCTCTGCTGGGTCTCGGGTTTACCATGATAGGCGTAGGAATCTTTCTGATATTCCTAAGCAGAAGACCAAGAGAGTCAGGTTTAAGGAATAGGATCTGAGTCTGATAGACTCAGTCGCACACTCAAGAGATTGTTCGCGCGCGCAAAATAGTTATGCAGAGATATGTTAGCTGTTAACTGAGAGCAGATGAAGGCTGTCGACAGTGTTTTGGATCTAATTGGGAACACCCCGCTGGTCAAGCTGGATAAGTTATCAGGTGACGGAGCTGCGGACATCTTCGTGAAGTGTGAGTACTTCAACCCGAGCGGCAGCCTCAAGGACCGCATCGCCCTGGAGATGATCAGGGAGGCGGAGACGGAGGGCAAGCTGGGGCCCGGATACACTATCATCGAGGCGAGCACAGGGAACACGGGCACCTCCCTGAGCTTCGTGGGTACCCTTCTGGGTTACAGGGTTGTCATCTACATGCCCGAGGGGATGACGCCTGAGAGGATAAGGCTCATGGAGAGCTACGGGGCCGAGGTCCACGAACTGAAGGGGGAGGGAGCTTCGGGGAGCGGCGGCGTGGCCGGTGCGGAGGTGGAGATCGGGACCCGCATGGCTTGCTACGAGATAGAGCGGAGTCAGCCCAAGACGTGGTGGGCCCGACAGTTCAGCAACCCCGCCAATACGAGGGCTCATCTGACGACTGGGAGGGAGGTACTTGAGCAGATGGATGGGAGGGTGGACGCCTTCGTGGCCTCCATAGGGACCGGGGGGACGCTCTACGGTATCGCTAAGGTCCTCAAGGAGGAACTCCCCGATGTCCGAATAGTGGGCGCCGAGCCAGCCGGAGGGAGGTTCCCCCTCAGCGAGGGGCACTGGAGGGTGCCCGGGTTCGGCGACGAGGTAACCGGGGGCATCATCGAGGAGATGATGGAGAGCGGGCTCATTGACGAGGTGGTCGCCGTCGACAACGATGACGCAGCCGCGATGCATGAGAGGTTGGTCAGGGAGGAGGGGATCTTCTGCGGGGTCTCATCAGGGGCCAACGTTCATCTGGCGCTCCAGGTCGCAGATGAGCTGGGGCCTGGGAAGAGGGTGGCCACGATCCTCCACGACAGCGGAGACCGCTACTTCACGGTGAAGAAGTACACGACCTGACCGCGGCGTGCGGCGTAAACAGTTATCTCATTGCAGATCTAGTGCTAAGGTACAGGTGACACCGTTGGCCAGCGAACATGTGAGACTGCACCGGGTTGACCTGGAGAAGAGGTCGAAGCAGGAGATTGAGGACGTGGTCGCCTCGGACGAGGCCATCTGCGTCTTCATAAACGACGAGTTCTACAGGACGATGATAGCCACCCCGGGGATGGCCAGGGAGCTAGTCTTGGGGCATCTCTTCACCGAGGGGGTCATAGGCTCGATGGAGGACGTTGCGGAGCTGGAGGTACAGCCCCTCAAGGTCCGCGTGGAGCTGCGGGGGGAGGTGGACTTCGAAGGTCTCAACATGAGCAAGGTGGACCTGATCACCACGGCGTGCGGGAGCCTCTCAACCCCCGTGAACCCTGGACAGCTGGAGGCCCTCGGGGTCTCATCCGATGTCCAGATTGAGGCAGAGGTCATCTGGCGCATGGTCCGCGAGCTAAACCTCCGAGGTGAGAAGTACAAGGAAACGGGGGGCACCCACTCCGCCATGCTATGTAAGGTGGACGGGGAGGTCACCTCCTTCGCTGAGGACGTGGGGAGGCATAACGCCGTTGACAAGGTGGTCGGGGCAGCCCTCCTTGAGGGCGTCGACTTTGGGGAGTGCGCCCTCGTGTCCTCGGGGCGGCAGTCGAGCGAGATGGTCCTGAAGGCTGCAAGGAGCGGCGTGCCCGTCGTGGCCTCGGTGGCCGCGCCGCTGACCTCGGGGATACAGGTGGCGAGGGTTACGGGGATAACCCTTGTATGCTTCGTGAGGGGGCGGAGGATGAACGTGTACTCTCACAATGAGAGAGTGATATTTTAGCGGCGAGGAACAAGCCTAATTTTCCTTTATATAGATAGGGATTTCGAGTTTAAATGGTCTCTCCGTGTCTATAATAGCGAGAAAGGGGTGTTTTTCCGGCCTTATCTCCCTTCGTATTCTCTTTCGATTTCATTCTACTTTATATTCAGAATGGTGTTCCTGAGACGTTTTTTAGGGGTTTTTACATTACCTCGAAGAATGACGTATTACCTAATTATTTAAAAATCAGTGGTTGTATTCGATGTGAATTAACTCTTTCAACACGTGTTTTCGGAGGAACGCCCTTTTTTTAAAGGAATAATGAAATTCTTAGTGCATATTGCATGGTGGTTTTAACACAGATGTATTAACAGATCGTCTAAAAAAAATAAATGATAACGTGTGGTTCTACTACTCAATCGATAGAGTAGCGAGTGGAGGGTGAATTATGCAAACCGAATTGAAGCCAGAAGTTGTTCTCTGCCCCAACTGCAAGGAAGAGGTACCCAAGACGCTGTACTGCCTGAACTGCGGATATCCACTGTACAAGATGGACGTGCTGGAGAAGGCGAAGGAAGAGGAACCTAAGGAGGAGCCCGAGGAGGTCATCATCGAGGTCGCCCCTGAGCCCTTCTCACTGGAGCCTCTGAGGGAGCTTGCGGAGATTGCGCCCATCGAGGTCGAGTTAGAGGAGCCTGAAGTCGTCGAGGATGCACCGGTTGAGATGACCGAGATTCAAGCTGAGGTAATTCCTACTGATCTAGCATTGGTGATCGATGAGGTCACTGATATCGAGCACGTGGCCAAAGAGGATGTCACTGTTGAGGACGTCGTTGAGCACGCGGTCAAGGCGTTCCAGTTGGAGCCCGAGCCAGTAGAGGAGGTCGTCGAGGTCGTTGAAGAGGCTGCTGAGGTCGTAGAGGTCGAGGAGGTTCCTGTGGTCGATGAGCCTGAGCCGGAGATTGAGGAGGTCGTCGAGGAGCCCTTCGTCGAGGTCGTTGCGGAAGCTGAGCCCAGCTTCGAGCCCGACCCCGTCATCAGGGAGGTCATGGAGACCTTCGCCAAGAACATCGCCATGAAGATAAGGCTCGTGAAGCTGCTCAAGGACGGCGAGGTGAAGCTGGAGACGTTCAGCAGGCTCTTCGAGAGCTACGCGGCCCGCGGGGAGCTCCTGATGAACAGCAGAAACGAGATGCTGGAGCGGGTCAAATTCGACCTGGACAACATGGAGAGGGGGCTCAACGAGGCGAGGATTGGCCTCGAGGAGCTGAAGATCCGGATGTCCATAAGAGACGCGTCTGACGAGGAGTATAACGCCAAGGCCCCCGGCTTCGAGTGGGACATACAGAAATACCAGGTCGACGTCGAGAAGAGCAGGGCTGAGATAAAGTTCCTGGGGGACCTGAACATGGTGATCTCTGAGGATGAGATCTCCGAGCTCAGGAACCTCGGTAGAGAGGGGCTTGACTCCCTAGAGGACCTCACCTACTCCGGGGCGATCAATCCGGAGATCGCTCACAGGATCAAGGTGACCCTTGACGAGGCCCTGAGCTGCCTCTCGAACACCTGCGTGGGTTAACACCCACAACCCCTTTTTTCCGTTTTTTATTGTTCATCACTCTTTCTTGTCCGGGTTACATTTCTTGTCCGGGTTACATTTCGTTGAATTAGACACGCTTCATCTAGGTCTCTGATGGATTCTTCCGGGCCGAGTGAACCTGTCGAATGCGTGAATGCAGCGGGATATCCGCTGCTATGGCTGCTCAAGGTGACGCTGCTGACTCTTATCGTGGGTGGCGTCCATGTTTCAAGGAGTTAGCTGGACCGATTTCGGTGCAGGAGTCTTCCTGTTTTTGATATTCTTCCAGTTGCTGACGTTGATCCTGTATGGTCGGATCACGATAGAGGAGTCGAATCTGCCGCTACTGATTATTGAGACCGTGGCGATGGGAGCGTTCACGGTTTACTACTGGTATGTACAGCTCAAGGAATAGAGCGGGCTTGGCGAACATATCCTCTTCATGTTCATCAGTTGAGGGTCTCCTAGTCACATCTCGCTGAATTACACAGGTTCCTAGAGAGTTCCTGATGGACTCCTCAGAGCCAAGTGTCTGTGTCTGCATCCCCACGTACAATGAGGCGGGTACCATCGGCGAGGTCATCTCTCGCATTGAGGGGCTTGAGGGATTGAGGAAGGTGATCGTCGTGGTCGATGATAACAGCGGCGATGGCACCTCTGACATCGTCAGGAGACTGATGGGGGAGTACGGGAACATCCGCCTAATTGAGAGGGGGGGAAAGCTGGGGCTGGGCTCCGCCCTTATCGAGGGATTCGAGGAGGCTCTGAGTTTGAAGCCGGTACCAGGATACATCGTATCCATGGACGGGGACCTCTCCCACGACCCCTACGAGATACCTGGACTGGTGCGGTCCTGCGATCGTGGTGCGTTGACTATAGGAAGTAGATATGTCAAAGGTGGCGAGGTCCAGGGGTGGACGCTGTGGCGGAGGGCTGTCTCTGGGGGAGCGAACCTCCTGGCACGATACTTGGGAGGGCTCCCGGTCAGGGACTGTACGTCAGGTTTCAGGTGCTACAGCTCGGATCTGGTTAAGGACTTAATTGGGAGCGTCACCAGGGAGGGGTTTGACTTCCAGATCGACGCCCTGATGAACGCTGTCAGGATGGGCTACCAGGTCAGGGAGCATCCTATCAGCTTCAGGGACAGGGAGGCTGGCGAGAGCAAGCTCGGATTAGGGGAATATCTTAATTTCTTGATACTGGTGTTTTCCCGTTTACGTTTCTGAGTTGACCACCGTTTTAAGCTGAATGGGAACTATGGCTCGCTATGATGAGTGGTGGGAAGCATGGTCGATGATGGTTCTTTTAAGCCTCCAGTTCCGATTTGGAAACTGAACAGCCTTGGACGATGAGATTTCTAGGCTCCATACAGATGCCCTGGTTGTGGACACCCACTGTGATACACTGAAGTGCCTCTCCCCTGAGTTCACCCGTCCCCGTGACTCCATGTGGGACGACAGATCGGCCTTCGGACTCGGCGAGAGGTCTCCCCTGGGCCACGTGGACATCCCCCGGCTGATGAAGGGGGGAGTCGATTGCCAGGTCTTCGCCGTCTCGTCCTCGAGGGAGAGGACGCCGCCCCACGCTCTCAGGACCGCTCTTGAGATGATCGACGTATTCTACGGGGAGTGCGAGAGGAACGGGGAGACCATTGCGCCCGTGACCTGCCACCGGGAGATCGTGGATGCGGTTGAGGGGGGCAGGGTGGCGGCGATGCTCTCGATAGAGGGCGCGGACGTCATCGAGGGGGAGCTGTCCATGCTCAGGGTCTTCCATCGCCTCGGGGTGAGGATGGTCGGCCTCGTCCACAGCCTCAGGAACCTCCTCGCGGATGGCGTCACCGACAGGCGGACGGGGGGAGGTTTATCCGAGTTGGGGGTGCAGGCGGTCGAGGAGATGGATCGTCTGGGTGTCATCTTGGATGTCTCCCACATCAACGACGCTGGGTTCTGGGACGTCATGGAGGTCGCCAGGGGCCCGGTCATCGCCTCCCACTCCAATTGCAGGGCGGTCTGCGACCATCCCAGGAATATGACAGATGAGATGATAGGTGCTCTGGCCGAGGGGGGTGGGGTGATGGGGATAAACTTCGCCCCGTCCTTCGTCCACGCCACGAACCCATCCGTGGAGACCCTCGTTGATCATATAGACCACGTCGTCGAGCTGGTTGGGCCAGACCATGTGGGGCTTGGATCTGATTTCGACGGCATTCCCTCTACGCCCGTGGGCCTTGAGGATGTGACCAAGATGCCCAGTATCACCTCAGAGCTGGTGAAGAGGGGCTACGGGGAGGAGGATGTTCGCAAGATACTCGGCGGGAACCATCTGAGGCTGATCAAGCAGGTGATAGGCTAGTCCCATTCAACATCTGCACGGTGAACGTGGTTTCAACTCAAGGTTTTAATTTAGGCATTCCGTCTGGAACCTTAGATATGTCAAAAACGGAGTTGAATGAGGAACAGAGAAGCATCCTCAAAGCCCTCTACAACCTAGCTGAACCCTCCGGGTGCAAGGCCATCGGCGGGGCCTCCGACCTGTCTTGGAGGAGCGTCATGGGAAAGATGCGTGGACTCAAGGGTAAGGGGCTCGTGGAGAGCCCTGAGAAGGGGAAGTACGTCATCAGCGAGAAGGGCAAAGAGGTAATCTCCTAATTTCCCATTTTTTGGTGGACGCACGTGGGTTAATATAATTTAAGTACTTGACTGTGAGTGTTTTTCAGGTAGGCGTTAAGGTCATGGTATTTTGTACCAAGTGTGGAGCCGAGAACGAGGAAGGAGCATCGACCTGTGTAAGCTGTGGGGAGTCTCTTCAGGCCTCTCGCGCGGGGAGAATGGGCTGGGAGGAGGAGCTGGAGGTCCGGGCGGAGGAGTTCGGCGAACGGGCTGAGCAGTTCGGTAAGCGCATGGAGCGTGAGTGTTTCGGGCTTCCCGAGGGTAACACGATCATCGGCGTACTGTTCGGGCTTGCCATCATCCTCGTGGGCGCGCGTGAGCTGTTTGACTGGAACATCGATCTCGGGCCTTTTGCAGCCATAGTTGTTGGCGTGCTCATCATCGCTGGGGTCCTGTACAATCAGAGTAAGGGACGGCGCTGATCGCGCGCAACTGTATTATTCTAGTCTTCTTAACTCTTATACGGTGGTTTTTTGGGTCTCGCATATGTCCTCATAAGCGTTGAGATCGGTGCAGTTGAGGAGGTTCTGAGGGAGCTCCGTGGGATGCCTGAGGTGAAGGAGTCATACGGGGTGTACGGGGTCTATGATATCATTGTCAAGGTTGAGGCTGAGGACTTGTCGGGTCTCAAGGATGTTATTTCCTCGAAGATCCGGCGGATAGACAGGGTTCGCAACACGGTTACGATGATCATCAGTGAATGAAAACGCTTCTCACGTAGGTGCGCGCGCGATTTCTAATACTTGAATTCTAGGCCCAGGTCCTTCATCTCATTCTTCATCTTGTCATAGAGTTCTATGAATTTCTGTCTGGGAGTCAGTGTTTCGAGGTCATACATCTCATCGAATGTGAATCCCCAAGGGCCTCCATCTTTTGTTACCTTCTTCTCGTATTTCTGGACGATAGTTTTCACTAGTTCGTTGGCGTCGTCTCTCTTTATCCCCGTTGCTGCGTGCCCCAGTTCAGCGTGGAATTTATTTTCCAGTGCGCTGCCCAGCATGGGTTTTACCTTGTACCTGCGTATTCCACCGCCGCAGAATAGGTCTCGTCCTGAGGCCAAGCTGGCGATGCATAGTGCTGCGACCTCCCGGAACTGCATCTCCGTGCCCGGGCCCGCGGCGGTAAGGAAGAACCTTCCATTGGGGCCCTTGTAGTTCCGTGCTATCGCCTGTCCTGTGAGCTCCGTGCCCCACATCCCCGGGTTTACGCTTGAGATGGGTACTGGCCCGGGGCACCTCGTGAGGCCGTGGTCGCCGTAGACGGGGTCGAGGTTGTGCTGGTAGACCATCACGGAGGCGATGAAGTCGGATATCGACACTACGACGGCGCCCTCCGGTCCTCCGGCCCAGCCGCCGATGATGGAGCCTCCGTGTGTCGCCCTGATGCAGCCGTAGTCGAGGGCGTATGCGGTCTTCCCGAGGGCCTCGTAGTCGGTCTTGAGCTCTGCCGTGACTGAGATGAAGAGCCCATCGGACTTCCTAACGCCGTCTTCGGGGTTACAGGCGGCGATGTCCGCGATGGCTGAGGGGCAGGCTGAGACGAAGTGGAGGCCAGGTCTCCCCGCTCTCCGTATGGCTTCACGGGCCCATGAGGCCATGCGTCTTCCCAGGTGGAGCGCCAGGGGGGTGCCCATCCGTACGGTATGGCCCTCGGACGTGTGGAGTGGTGGGCCAACGTACAGCCCGTCGATGAGAGGATCCTCCGCGATGCTCTGGTAGAGCTTGATGAAGGTCTCGCCCTCAGGGAAGTCGCTCTCGATAACGCCTCCGACGATTACTGGGGGCTTCGTGCTGCCTATTCCTCTCCGTGTCACCGTTCGTTTCTCGCTGCCCTCCCCGATCTCGACGCTGTCGCTTACATCTTTGAGGGCATCTTTCACTTCGGATTCTTCGAATTTTATGACGCGTTTTGAGCTCATGCAGTACATGCCTAGCTCAAGGAATAGCTCGATACCCGCATTCCAGACGTCGTCGGCGAGGCTGTCGTCGTTGGGCACGTAGACCTCAGGGTCGTATTTTATGTCGTGTTCTTTGACCAGCCTCGACGCCTCGTGGAATATCTTCATGTCGAAGTCTCTGACGGGGGTCTGCGCTCCTGTGTTGATCGCCCGGTTCAGGACCTCCCAGAAGTCTGGAGCAGTCATTCAGTCTGTATCTCCCGATGCTAGAACTCCAAGCCCAGGTCCTCGAGTTCCTTCTTCACCCCTTCATAGACATCGAGGAATCTCTTCCTCGGCTGTAGAGTCTTCAGGTCGTATATCTCGTCGAGTGTGTGGCCCAATGGGCCGCCGTCTGACTCCCTGGTGATTCTGTGTTCGAATTTCTGGAGCATCTCCTCTGCGAGGGAGTTAGCGAAGTCGCGTTTCACCTTGGACATGGCGTGGCCGACCTCCCCCCAGAACCTGTTCTCGAGCCCGCTGCCGAGCAGGGGGACCACCTTGAATCTTCTGGCTCCTTGGCTGAGTCCTTCTCTACCGCAGGGGATTGAGGCGCATATGGCGGCTACGATCTCCTGGAACTGCATCTCCGTGCCGGGTCCGGCGTTGGTCATGGCGACGGCCGTGTTGATTATCTTGGTGTTCCGTGAGAGGGCCTGGCTGCCGATGGATGAACCCCAGAGGCATGGGCGGGTCACGAAGGCGCTGTAGTTGGGTGTTGAGGCCCTGAGGTAGCCTAGTGCGTGGTATGAGGCGCCTACGCTCATCTGGTAGACTATGACGGCCATGATGGCGTTGGCGATGGATACTATCAGGGCGCCTTCTGGTCCGCCTGCCCAGCCGCCGATCATCCCTCCGTTGTAGACGTGTTTTATGCAGCCGTAGTCGTGGCTGTAGACTATCTTGTTGAGGTTCTCGTAGTCTGTCTTCAGTTCAGGCATTATGGTGGAGACTATTCCGTCTGACCTCCGGAGGCCTTCGTTGGGGTCGGCTGCAGCTATGTTTGCTATGGCAGATGTGCATGCTGATATGAAGTGTAGTCCGGGTCTCCCTGCTCGCCTGATCGCTTCGCGTACCCAGGAGACCATGGATCTGCCCAGGTGGGTCTCCAGGGGTGTCCCTGAGCGTACCAGTCGTCCCTCTGAGGATTGGAGTGGGGGGCCCACGTAGAAGCCGTCGATGAGGGGTTCCTGGGCTATGGATTGGTAGAGTTTGACGAAGTTCTCGCCTTCCGGGAAGTTGCTCTCGATGACTCCGCCACAGACGATGGAGGGGGGGCTGTTGTCCTCCACTTTCCTGAGTTTCAGGATCCTTCTCTCGGAGCCCTCTCCGATTATCGCTTCGCCTCGCAGCTCCTTGAGGCCCTGTTTGATCTCTGACTCGTCGAATTTTATGACTCGGCTGGAGTTCATGCAGTATGCCCCGACCTCCGTGAATAGTTGCAGTCCGGCGTTCCAGGCGTCGTCGGCGAGGCTGTCGTCTATCGTGACCGGGGTCTTGGGGTCATATTTTATGTCGTATTCCTTGGTGAGGCGGGTGGCGACGCTGAATATCTTCATGTCGAAGTCCTTTGTCGCCATGACTGGTCCGGTGTTGCAGGCTCTGTCGAGTACTTCCCAGAGGCTCGGGGCGGCCATATCATTCACTCCTTATTTCTTTACGAGTTCCTTTGCGACTCGAACGGCCTCGGCTGCGTCTTTGCCGTAACCGTCGACGCCGATGGCCTTCGCCCATTCCTCGGTGACGGGTCCACCTCCCACCATGACCTTGTACTGGTCCCTGATTCCGGCAGTCTCCAGGGCTTCGACCAGGTCCTTCATGAAGGGCATCGTCGTGGTCATGAGGGAGGAGGCTGCGATAATATCTGCCTTGACCTCCTTCGCCTTCTCGATGAAGTTCAGGGTGCGGGCGTCGCAGCCTATGTCGTAGACTCTGAAGCCGTTCGCCCTGAGCATCGATGCGACGATACGTAGCCCCAGGTCGTGTATGTCACCTTCGACGGTGCCTATGACGATGGTCCCGCGGTTGGTGGACTCAAGGTCCTCAATGGCCATATGCCCTTCCAGGACCTTCACGGCGGCCTCCAGGGCTTCCGCGCCTAGGACCAGGTGGGGGAGCCATAGCTCTCCGGCTTCGAATTTGTCTCCGACCACTCTGAGGCCCTTTGCGAGGCCCTCTTCGATGGCCTTGACGGGGCTAATCTTTGCCTCGACCGAGGCTTTCGCGGCGTCGATGGCGGCGTCGGAGTCGAAAGATTGTACGGCATCGGAGAGGTTTTGGAGAATCTCCTCTTCTTTGGTCAATTATTACCACTGAAGCCTAAATATGTGGATGTCTACATGTAAGTTTAATTATCTGAGGGGTTTGCCGGGGTGTTGGTGTGGGGAGTATGATTAGCCTCGTTGAGATCGCGGATCGGATGCGGACGGGTCCGATGATGTCCGGGAAGGACTGGGATATGGCTCTCTTCAAGAAGATGTCTGAGCTGGTGAAGGAGTACGAGATCAAGTGTCCCGATGATCCTTCGGTCTGGATCAACACCGACGACAGACTGGCTGACGCTGCCTGGCAGGCGGCCGTGGATTTCGTCGTCGACGTTGGGTGCTTCTGTCTGGACAGGGAGCGGGTGGTAAGGTTCTCCGAGGAGGAGGTCAGGGAAGCCATTCATTCGATGCAGAAGGAGGTCGTGATGGGCGAGGGGGAGGATGCTCGTGTGTGGAGGCAGCATGAGATCGAGGGCACTGAGCCCATGAACGTTGCCCCGGGGCATCACGCGCCTTTCACGGAGGATCTAGCGAACAGTGTCGTTGAGAACTTTGCTATGATCCCGCGGCTCGACTTCCTTGAGGGATTCAACTTCCCCAAGATCGACGGGTATGACATCTACGGGATTCCCCTTGAGGCCTACGCGTCTAAGCGTCAGGTGGCTTGGGTGAGGGAGGGCGTCAGGAAGGCGGGGAGGCCCGGCGCCGCCATAGTGCTTTATCCTATCAGTACCGCTGCTTCATCGTTTCTCGCTGCGATTGACCCGGATGCGGGGCTGAGGCCGACGGATGGGCTCCTCCTCTCCGTGCTGCCCGATGTCAAGGTGCAGTATGACCTGATCACGGCGGCACTCGTGTATCAGAGCTATGGCTATTTCGGGATCAGCGGCAGCTTCGGCATCGCTGGAGGTTTCGCGGGGGGCCCGGAGGGGGCTATCATTGAGAGTTTGGTGAAGACGATCATTGCGTGGATCGTCTATCGGGATAACCTCTACTATAACGGCGTGGAGCACTTCACCCATGTCAGCGGGGGTAAGCGGATTATGTTTCCCATTCATTTCGCTCGTTCCGTCGTCTACCAGGCTACCATCAGGAACTCGGATGGGATTCCGATGCATTGGCCCATCCCGGTCTCGGAGCTCTGCACGGAGAGCCATCTTGAGGAGTTGGTGTTGCGGAGCATTGAGGCGACTGTTAACGGTGCCAACCTGTATGTTCCCCGTGTCAGTCGCAGTCGTATGAACGGTGGGCAGACTCCGGCGGACGCCGAGTTGATGATCGAGGCTTCGGACGCGGCCATTAGATCGGGGGTCAAACGTGATGATGTGTATGGGATGTTCAAGCCAGTTATCACAAAACTCATGACGAACACGACTCCGGAGCCCGGTAAGTTGATCACTGAGTGCTATGACCTGCAACGTCATAAGCCAAGCCCAGAGTATCAAGAACTAATCGCAAGGGTCAAGAAGGAGTTCGAGGACTGCGGGCTCCAATGGTAATGTGAATATACACCAATCTTTTATCGCGCGCGTGGAAGTTTTAGGCGCAGATCGCTGTTAAATTTTATAGATCTTCACTCCTCTGAAGAGTGAGTGGTCTTCAATGGAGGGGTATAGACCTGTTGACCCCCGAGAATCCCCGAGGTTCTCCGGCATCAAGACGTTCATGCGTCTTCCTCATATCAAGACGACTGAGGGAGTTGACATCGCTATCGTTGGTGTCCCCTTTGACACTGGGGCATCATACAGGGTTGGTGCACGGTTTGGGCCTGAGGCCATCCGGAATGTCTCTGCTCTGCTTCGTCACCACAATGAGGTTTTGGACGTGAGCATTTTCGAACATTGCTCGGTCGTGGATTGGGGTGATCTGCCTGTCAACCCTGGCTATGTCGAGGACTCGTATCAGATGATTGAGGATGGTCTCCTCCCCATTCTGGAGGGTGGGGTGATCCCGATACTCCTCGGGGGAGACCACTCAGTTACGCTCCCGGAGCTCAGAGCGATGAATAAGGTGCATGGGCCGGTGGCCCTCATTCAGTTCGACTCGCACTCTGACACGGGGGATAAAAGGTTCGGTCGTAAGTACACTCATGGGACGCCTTTCAGGAGGGCGGTCGAGGAGGAGCTGTTGCTTGTGGACCATTCCATCCAGGTCGGTATGCGGGGCTCCATCTACTCCCGTGACAGCCTCGACGACTCGAGGAAGCTGGGGTTCGAGCTCGTCACCTCTGTAGAGGCTCAGGAGCAGGGCATCGGGGAGCTAGTACAGAGGATAGTCAATCGCGTGGGGGATGAGAAGGTGTTCGTCACCTTTGACATCGACTTCGTGGACCCCGCGTTCGCACCGGGGACTGGTACGCCCGAGGTGGGGGGCTTCTCGAGCCGGGAGGCGCTGCAGGCCGTGAGGGGGCTTAAGGATTTGAACCTGGTAGGCTTTGACCTGGTTGAGGTCCTGCCCCAGTACGATCCGTCCCAGGTCACGGCTCTGTTAGGGGCGAATATAGTCTACGAGTTCGTCTCTCTCATCGCTCTCAAGAAGAAGCTGGCATCAGAAGGGTAGAGCATAGGCAGCGCGCGCAGAAGATATAGAGATGAAGGGGTCCCTATTTCTGGAGGATGCGGGATGGAGGACTACGACATCGTCCAGTGGCTCTTGGAGGAGAACGCGCCTCACGTCAGGTACAACACGCTGAGACACATTTTCCGGCGCCCTCTTGACGACGCAGAGGTAATCGAGAGCAGGGAGCGCATGATCGAGTCTCCTCCCGTCTCCAAGATTCTTGCGAAGCAGAACCCGGACGGTGGTTTCCTGCAGGAGTCCTTCGTGAAGAGGCGGGGCATTGAGAGCGCACGGGTTGGTTATTCTCCCAAACACAGGGCCACCACGTGGCAGGCTGTGTTCCTCGCCCAGGCAGGCCTCTCGGGGAGTGACCCTCGAATCCGCGCCCTGGGGGAGTACATCCTGGAGAACAGTTTCAGCGAAGAGATGGGTGCCTTCGGATGGAGTGTGGAGCTCAAGACCGGGTCCAGGCTGGAGAGGATCCCCTGCTTCATCGGGAACATGGTGCACGCCCTTTGTTCCTTCGGATTTGGAGGTGACCCCCGGGTCAGGAGCAGCTTCGAGTTCCTCGTTAGGCATCAGAGGTTCGACGACGGCGGATACAAGCCCAAGAAGGAGTGGCCCCATTTCGGGAAGCAGGATAGGTGCTGGGGAGGGCACACCTGCTACTGGGGAGTCACGAAGCTCCTCAGGGCTATGACGGTCGTCCCCGACTGCTACTGGACTAAGGACGCAATGGAAGCGAAGAGAAAAAGCGTCGAGTTCGTGCTCCTCCACAGGCTCATGTGGAGCAGCCGCAAACCTTCGAGACCCATGATCACAGGCAGAAACGACCCGAGGACCCTCAAAGCCCCCCTCACATACCACGACGATGCCATCGAGTTAGCCACGATGCTCCTGAGACTCGGTGTACACGACCCCGCGATCGATGAGACCATCGAATACATTCTGAGCAAGAGAAACGAGAGAGGCCGCTGGCTCTTGGAGGCGACGCCCAACAACATGTACACGACGTGGGGCGTGCCGGGTGATGAGAGCAAGTGGGTCACCTTCAGGGCGATGCGGATGCTGGCTCTCGCCGGAAGGCTTGATGACCTTTGAGGGGCGCGCGCTCCGTTTAAGGAGATAATTTAGTCAGCCCGCGCGCGTTGCATCCTAGACTTTGAAGGTTTCTTTCACCTTCTTGCGGTTCTCTATGCCAATGTCCGCGACCCTGATTCGTCGGCCCCCGTAGAGCTCCGCCTCCTCTTCCCCGGCGTATGCCGCGGCCACAGTCCTCCCCAGGGCGTCGCATTTCGTCACCCCGTAGCCGGTGGCGGAGCCGACGTAGATCATCCCGGGGGCCGGGGCGATCACTGGCGTCTTGTCCAGTCTGTTCATGGCCCTCTGGCCGGTCCACGAGTTCAGCGGCCTCAGGTCCTTGAAACAGGGGAGGTACTTCATCAGGGCGTGGTAGATGTCGTCCTCGTACAGCCCCCGCTCGGGTTGGGGGTCGTCCTCGAGGCCGTAGCGCCTGCCGAAGTCGTCTGCGCAGCCCAGCCAGATGCTGCCCTCGGAGGGCTCCACCTTGAGGTAGACGCTGATCTCCGGGATGTGGGTGAAGGGGAGGAGATCCACCTTGCTGAATCCTCGGGTGTCCCGGAGCCTGTCGAGCTTGGGGTCCTTGAAGACGAAGATGGACCGGCTCTTGGGCCTCATCAGTGTGTCGAAGCCGATGGGGTCCAGCAGCCTCTCTGACCAGGTGCCGGCGGCCACCACGGTCGTCCCCGCCTGGATCTCGCCTTTACTGGTCTCGGCGCCTGTGATGTGTATGTCCTGCCAGACGAAGGGCTCCCCTTCTATGCCAATCTCGTTCCTGGGCTTAACGATTAGGCTCTCGGCTGTCGTGTTGTAGCTCACCTCGCCGCCAAGCTTCAGGAACTCTACTTCCAGGCTTCGGGTGAGGCCGTCTGCGTCTATGCTCCCGCACTTTTCCGTGAGGACACCGACCTCCACGGGCTTGAGGCCCATGAGCTCAGTCTCCTCCTCGCCGAACCTGGTGGCTAGGTCTGGTAGCAGGCGCTCCACTTCATTCTTCTCATAGGTCTTGATGTCGACGCCGACGCTGCGGGCCTCCTCGATTGGTTTCTTCACCTTCTCGTAGCGGTCTTTGTCCAAGAGGTAGAGGTAGCCATACGGTGTGAGGCCCAGGTTGTGGCCCAGGTCCCCCTGGAGGTGGTGGAACCAGTCGATGGTGGAGTCGGAGAGGCCGAAGTTGAGCTCGGTGGTGGCGAGGTTAAGGAAGATGCCCGCGCACTTGGCGGTGTTTCCCTGGCCGGGTCCGCCGAGCATGTCGACGACCATTACGCTCTTCTCGGGGTTGAGCCTCTTCAGGTGGAGGGCTGAGCTGAGGCCTATGGCCCCAGCTCCGATCACCAGGATGTCTAGGTACATGGCGTTGACAGATGAATGATGGTTTGCGTCTATAATATTTCCCATGTGGAATGGTTAGTCCAGCTGAGTCGTGGTGGATTTATCTCGGACCGGTAGCCATGCGGATCCCGCGATGGCTCTCAGGGGCTCCCTTTTGATCGTGTGCGAGTGGAATGGTACCATTTTACGCTTGGGATCAGTAATTCTGCTCCGAAGGGCGGGTACGGCACTATCCTTCTTAATGATTTATTAGCCGATTTTCGTAGACTTTGCTGGGATGGGTAGGCGCCACAAGCTTGACGTCATCTTCGAGATCCTCAGCCTGGCTCAGGAGGGGGTCAAGAGGACGCGTCTGGTGTACCTTACGAACATTAATTTCTCGATGTTGAGGAGGTATCTCAACGTCCTGTTCAGGATGGGGCTCATCGAGGATAAGGGTAGGATGCTGGTGACGACGCCCCGGGGAGTCAGGTTCGTGGAGGAGTACGACGAGTTCACGTCGAAGTGGAACTTCTACGAGGAGTTCGACAGGTCGAAGCAGCTGCGAGAGAAGACAGCGGTCACTATTTAATTTATTTAGGATCCGCTTTTAAGAATATGAAGTGTCTTTTCTGAAAGTTGATTCGAACCCCTTCTATCTCTAAAAACACGTAATCGTCTGAACTTGCGACGTATGTTGTAGCTTAGAACTTCACAGGGGGATTCTCCGCTCATGATACTTCGAAGCTCTGCTTCATAGAAATGGATTAAATTCCTTAAGTTATGCTCGTCCAGGTTTTCTTGTACGTTTGTATTATATCCAAGCCTTTCAATTGACATTAAGAAGCTGAACTTGATTCATTATTTAGGTTTACACGAATTTTCGTTTAGAAGCTATTTTATGTATTCATCGCCCGCAATTCAGTTATCTCACCAATACGTTGAATCTGGTCTTGCATTTCGGGCATGTAAGTGCCTTTGTCCTGTCGGGTTTCACTAGGAACACCACGTGCTTGTCGAAGTCCTCAGCTGTATATGGCTCCTGTGGACCACAGGATGGACAGAATATTCGGACCACTTCTTGGCCCTTACTCAGACGCGCGCGCGTACATCACCGCTTAATATTTCCGAGCGCTGGCGTCCTATTCCTTCCATCTATCGAATATTTTTCTATCAAGATTATCATGATGGGGAAGGCCACGAAGGTCCACTGAATAACGTTAAGCCAGAAGAGATAGTCCGGGTTTAACCTCCAGATGAATCCACCAATAACTGGAGCGACTACACCAATTACACCTGTGATGACTGCGAGGACTCCCATCCACTTACCTCTTATATCTTGTGGGATAATTTCCTGGCCATAAGCGTCAAAGCCAAGGTAGAGGCAGCCCTCCAAGGAGCCAAGAGCTGTCATTAGTATGAGTAATTCGGGAAATGATCTGGGGGTCAGCACGAGGAGTAATCGGGCTATGATTCCTACAATATGGCCGGCATATCCCACTTTTCTTCTCCCATATTTCTCGATGAGTTTACCTGCCGGAATGGAAAGAAGGATATCTATAGCCGGTTCAGCTACTCCGATCCAGCCAAAAATGAAAACGGTGGCCATTTTAACGTCAACCTGATAGATTCCTCGAAATGGATTGGACATTCCCATTACGAACATGGTCGCGACATCCCTTACCAGAATTAGCTTTAGTGGGACTGGCCCGGCCAAGATTAACTTCAAACCTTCCACGAGGCTCTCTCTTCCAACTTTTTTCTCTATGAAGACATTCTCTAATTTAGTGTAAAGGACTATGAATATTATTATTTCACTAACGAACTGTAGAAGGAAGATAGGCCTGATGGCATTCGCGGAGCCCAATCCTCCATAATAATTTATTATGTATGCTAGGAGTAGCGGGGAGCCAACACCCGCTATTGCGGTGATCATTCTGTGAATGGATAAACCTACGACACGATCTTCGTCATTGATCGCGTCGATGTCTATAATCGTCTTTGTGGGCATCTGAATGGTTAGGACGAGAGTCTGCCCTAACATTATTAGGAGAAAAGAAAGCCAATTGGGGGCAAGAGCTAATAGGAGTAGGTTGGGGAGTCCAAACGCAAAACTCATCAAGTATAAATTCCTGACATTTTTCACTCGGTCTATTATCGTTCCAGCAGGCACTGCGAATAGGACGTTCAACAGGGACATGGCTCCGCTTACTATGCCTATTTGAATCGAGTTTGCGCCCAATCGACTGAGAAATATTGATTCATATCCTACTACTGCCCTGGTACGCCCAACTATTTTTCTCCCAGAAAGCATCCTGAGGGAATCCCGGGTTATCAAGACTTTGAAATTTTCTTTCTGCCTTTTCCAGAAAGCCACCATGTCGTGGAGTATTTCCATTTCTCATTCATCCAGGTGCGCGCACGCGACAGTCTATTCTTGCCTTAACTATTAGCGGGATAGATTCGATTTGAATTCTCCCAGTACAGCTTTCTGAGAACGTCAAGAGGCAGATCCTGGCCATTGATGAAAGTTCCTCCAGTGTTCACGGTGTCAGCATCAGGGATGGGGAGAGGCGTATCTCGCTCAGCTGTCTCCCAAAGGATTCTCTGTGCAGTATACCGACCTGAGAAATAGTCACGTTCACCTCTGCCACTAAAGATATCAGTCCCAAAGAGGACTCTGTTCGAGTACGTAAGCATGAACTCACGTGCCTTCTTTGGGTCCTTGCTTAACTCTCGGGCCATCCACCTTGACGATGCCGTATCGAGCACAAGGTTCGGATATGTGTCCATCCACCTGGAGAGGGCTGGTAGCCGGTGTATCTCGGGTTGTGCCCCGAGGTGGGGGACCTGGACCCGCAGTTTGCTGTGTCGGGATATTACGTCCTCGAGCTCTTGGAGGTGATCGTCCTTGAGTCCATATTTCTCGGAGTCCCGGTACTGGGACGCGTAGTAGGTGTCGGGGTCGCTTACGTGGATAATGAGAGGGATGTCATTCTCCTCGAGGGACTCGTAGATGGGGTCCAGCTTGGAGTGGTTGATCCTGAAGTCTCTTGGCACGTTCTCAATGAAGTCGCGCCAACGCGGTCCGAACCATGACTTGGCGATTGAGTAGCCCTGATCCAGCAGGTTAGATATCTCGTCGAGGACGGGTTCCACGTTGTACTGGGCTATGTCCCTCAGGGAGAGGTACTTAGCGTAGACGAACCTGCCCGGATACTGTTCCTTGGCCTGCTGGAACCCTTCCTCGTCGTGTACGATTCCGACCTGTCTTGTTACGCTATATTCGTCTTCGATGGCTATCATCTTGGAGGTGTTCTCGATTGATCCGATGTGTGTGTGGGCGTCGAAGATGGGGCCGGCGTACTTCCATGGGTCTCTCATTATTTTCCAGCTTATGAGAGATGAACTTCCTCAAAAGGTATTCCACGCAAGACATGTAGAAGAAATTCTTCATCGCGCGCGCGTACTCAGCATCATGAGAGATCATCAAATGATGTCTCACAAGATTATGTTATCATGTTAATGCATGCGCTACGAGATAACGGGCAGCTCGATCGCTGTCGGGAACTCCGCCGTCCGCCATACGCGCTGCGTCGCCTTCCGGTAGCTCTCAGGCGGCGCAAACATGATATTTGGCACGAAGGTCTGCGGGTTTCGGTCGTAGAGTGGGAACCAGCTTGACTGCACCTGCACCATGATTCGGTGACCCGGCAGGAAGGTGTGGCTCACATGTGGCAAGGGGATGTGGTACTCCAGCACCTTACCGGGGTCAAGCGGTTTCGCAACCGATAGATCCTCGCGATACCGGCCACGGAAGATGTCGGCTGAAAGCATCTGCTGACAGCCGCTTAGCTTGGGGTTCTCGGGCACCTCGTCCGGCCAGACGTCGATGATCTTTACGACCCAGTCAGAGTCGCTGCCGCTTGTCGAGGCGAACAGCCTAGCTATGGGCTCGCCTGCGACACGCACAGGCTTTTTTAGCGGCTCCGTGGTCCAGACCAGCACGTCTGTGCGTGAGGCGGCGTGGCGTTGGTCGTCTACAAGCCATTCGCCATGGGTGGGCTCCGATGCGTATTTCGGTATCGACGATCGTTCCCTGTAGGGCACTGGCTTCGCAGGATCAGACACGTACTCGTCGAATGCCTGCTTCGCGGCGGGTGGTGCTTCAAAGCCGAGTTTCCCATCTTCCTGCACATATAGACTGCGCGTACGCGCATTCGTAGGCGGCCAGTCGTCGTAGTGGTGCCAGACATTCGCGCCGGTCTCGTACACGAGCACGCGCGGTGTCTCTGGTTTCGGAGCGTCCCTCAGGTAGTGGTCCAGGAACGGCTGCATCACCTTGCGCCTGAACCAGCCGCCCGTGTCACCCTCGAACTGTAGCAGGCCGAGGCTACGCGCTTCGCGCCGCCCCTGTGCGTGGTTCCAGGGTCCGAGCACTAAGTGGATGAACCTGCCGTTAGGGTCCTTGGGTGCAAGCGCCTTGTAGACCGCCGGTGAACCGTATTGGTCCTGTTCGTCAAAGAGTCCGCCGACGATCAGCATAGGTACAGTGAGTGGACGTTCGGCGAGCAGTTTATCTACGGCTTGCTGTTGCCAGAAGGAGTCATAGGCCGTGTGCGCCGCTAGCTTCTGCCAGAACCCGATGCTCTCCATGCCGCGCGAGGATGCAACCGTACCTGCGTTGCCTGCACGTAGGTAGGCTTCATAGGTGTCGGGCATGTCGGACCACCACAAGATCTCGTTCTTGCGTGTCGCTTGCTGGTTGTAGAAGAAAGGTAGCGCAACCTCCTGGCGGAACGCGCCCCAGTGGAACCAGTCGTCTCCGATCCAGCCGTCTACCATAGATGCGAACGGTACCACGGCCTTCAACGCTGGGTGCGGATTTATCGTGGACATCAGCGTCGTGAAGCCCTTGTAGGATCCGCCTATCACGGCTACGCGGCCATTCGACTCTGCCACGTTCTTCACCAGCCAGTCGATGGTGTCGTAGCAATCTGTTGAGTGGTCGGTGCCGGTCGTGTTCAGGGGCCCCGTGGGTGGCTTGTTCATCACGTAGTCGCCCTCTGAGCCGTATTTCCCGCGTATATCCTGGTACACGATGATGTAGCGCGCTGCAGATGTGGTGTCGTTTATCTGGGGTACGACTGAGGAGAGGTTTGGGCTGTTGAAGCGGAGCGTGGTCACCGAGGCGTTGTAGGGCGTGCGTGTAATCACGATTGGGGCGTCCTGCGCTTCCTTCGGTACGAGTATTATGGTCTTGAGCTTCACGCCGTCGCGCATCGGGATCATCTCCTCGCGGCGGATATAGTCGAAGCTGTCTGTCTTTGGTGTGAACTTTTCTGGGATCTCGCTGTCCGCGGTGCCGCGCGTGTCCACATCTTTGGAGAAATCATCACGAGGTGGGTTCAAAATTTATACTTCCTTTCGATGGTGAAAGTATATTTTTGAAATTTATAATGCTTCGCGCGGGCAGTGGTGAAATCACCACATCTTTTTTTCATCTTGTGTTTTCGGATTGTTTGAGCTTCTCAACTATAGCATCAACTCTATTCACGGTCTCTTCGTTGTCTTCCCATCTATTGAAAAGTTCAGGTCTGATGACTAAGCTACGGGCTTTATCACCCCATAGACTGTATGCTCCTCCGATCTCACATTCCTGGTGACGGCCGCATCTATAGCAGGGAGGTATCCTAGATGAGTACTTGATGACATCCAGCACATCCACCTTGAAGACACTCAGCGCTCTCCTAAAATCCTCTTCAGGGGTTCCTCTGTCTGCATTGATCCCGCTGAGAGCGAGGGCGAATGGTTTGTCTTTTAAGACGTAGTCCACGTGTCTGAAACCCCATAGGCGTGATATGAAACTTAACATTGTGGGGCTCACTGTCCTGAAGTGGATGGGGGATCCCAGGACGACTGCGTCGGCGTCTCTTACCTTCTGGACGTATGGTTGAAGGTCGTCTTCTAGCGTGCATATTTGTGGCTTAGCACAGAGCCATGAGCAGCCCTTACATGCCGAATAGTCGAGGTCATTGAGTTTTATGAACTCGTGGTCATCGCTGCTTTTCTCCATTATTGCCTTGACCATACGGTCGATGTTCGAGTCATGTCCGACTACGCCTGCACTGACACCGATAATCTTCATTGTTTTCCCTCTACAAAGGTCCAAGATGGGGAGGGCTCATTTAAAGGTGCTTAGCATCGGGATTCGAACCCTACCGCGCGTGATAACGAAAAAAAGAAGGTTAGTAGCTTTTGGGCTCCGGGTCCCTGATTATGGAGCCTGCGGCGCAGTGGATGGATCCGCTTTTCCTGGGGCCTATGAGGCTGGGGTATTTACGCGTAGTAAGTATTATCGTCTTATTGTTAATGTGATGAGCAACTCGCGCGCTCGTGCTTGGACTCCGTCTTTTCCTCGATATGCACGGTGTTATGGTGCTGGAGGGGATTGGGTTCAGTCGAGCTCTTCACTGGTCGCAGTTTCCACGTATTTGCGGGCTGCGGTGTGAAGACTTCTATCGTCTGTGACTAGCACTGCATCATTCTTTATGGCGGCGTGGATGTACGAGGCATCGTAGTAGGTTAGCCCCTCTTCGACGGCTATGTTTAGGATGGATGATGTGTCTTCGACGTGGAGTTCTCTCATCTGCCCATACACCTCTGCGAGGGCTGCCAGGGCTACGACGCCCTCCTCTTGTGTCAGGGCTTTATGGAGGTGGACCTGTTTCCAGACGGCGTTCCCCAGTTCGTAGAAGGCCAGGTTCAGGGTGCAGCCCTCCAGCAGCCTCTCGATTTTACGCTCAGAGCATAGGTTTATGATCGATGAGGAGTCGAAGAGGTGTTTCATCTCTCATCCCGGCTCTCCCTGACGGATTTCACCCAGTCCTCTCTGTCGACTTTGGACAGTATCGCGCTGGCGTTCTCAATGGTTTCCTGGAGCTTCTCGCGCGTCCTCTCCTCGACCTCCCTCTCGAGGGCTCTCCTTATGGCCTCAGAGGGCTTTACGCCTAGTTCGGCGAGCTTCCTTCTGAGCTCTACGGTGATCTTTGCGGATACGGTCACGGTCTTCGTCAGGTATACCACCAAATAGTTACTACAAAATCGTAATATAAAAAGGTATTACAGATTGGTGCGGCTCATGCGCGTGTGGGTGTATCCAGCGTTCATAGTGTTTTCCAGTCGATCGCGCGAGAAAAAAATAGGAGTTTAGTAGCCTATGGGTTCTGGGTCTCTTATTATTGAGCCTGCCGCGCAGTGGATTGAGCCGCTGTTCCTGGGTCCGACGAGGCTGCTGCATTCGACTTCGACGACTTCGAGGCCGATGGATTCGAACCACTTGGTGGCTGCAGGGTCTCCGGTGGGGACGAGGATCTTCATGGGTTCGAGGACGACTCCGGTCTCGGGACCCCGTTTCATGACGAGCTGGCGTTCGTCTCTGAGGACTATGGTTCTGCAGACCTGGTCGAGGGAGTTACCGTTTCTTATAGTCTGGCTAGTGCTTCGTGGAACTTGTGGATGATGGTGGGTGAGAGCCAGAAGCCTTCTTCGAGCATCTCTCTCAGCGATTCTTTTGCCTTTTCCTTGTTGTGATGTCCTTCTTTTACGCCTTTCAGGAGCAGGAAGAGGACTCCCTTTGGTTCCAGGCCGAGGATCTTCCCAGTCTGGTATGCGTCTTCGTCGTTTGTCAGGAATGTGGGGATTTTTTTCTCTAGGGCCAGTGCTATCGCTTCTCGTTCTCCTGAGCCCAACTCGATGTCGAGCCTTTTCTCCACGGCTTCAACCTTGTCTGTGAACTGTGTGCTTGTCGTGTGAACTCTTATCCATTCCTCTTCTAGGGCCTTTTCAATTATTTTGGCGTCCTCGAATCCCTTTTCGAGGCCGCGTGATACGGCCTCTTCGTGGACTGCCTCGGGAATCAGTACTTGGGGATATAGTTTCCTTAATAGGTGTAGTATGTCGCATTTTGCCAGCCATATGAGGGGGCCGGCGTCTGAGGATGCCGCCAACTATCCCACCGGTTGGTCGACCTCTTCGTCGAGCCTCTCTTCTCCGTATCTGAGGGTGATGTTTCTCCGCTTGAGGGAGATGGAGAGCTCTCTGTAGCCTAGGCCTGTCAGCTCTGACATTCTTCCGAAGGATATCTTGCCGTTGGTGTACAGCTCCAGGGCTAGGCGTAGCGTCATCTCCCCGATCCCGATCTTCATGGCCTCCCTCATGACGTCGGATCTCTCCCTCTGAAGCTTGTTTGTGAGGTCTTCTAGGGCCTCTAGGGTCTCTTCGGGCAGCCTGACGGTTGTGACCTTGAACGTCAAGGCGTTCACTGTATTCTAGTAGAATACGACCGTTATTAAGTTTGATCCTTTCTCATCAATTGGGGAAGAGTGCGGGTATTGGGGTACACCGGTCTACTTGGCCTCGTAGATTGTCATTGGTGCTGCGATGTATTGGACGTCAATTTGGATGTCTCGTAAGAGTGTAGTGTTCTAGCCGTGTGCGTGCGCAGTGTGATTGTTGCTTGATCTCCTGCTATGAGTTTGTGGCCTCTGGGTAGGTTCTGTTCGTGGTTGAGAATGGTGTCGTTTCTGCATATGAGGCTGTCCGTGATCCTTCTCCCGTAGTCTATGTGGTTGCCCTGCATGACGAGGGTGTTCTCTATCTCGGTGTTCCGGATGGTGGTGTGGTCTCCGATCTGGTGTAGGGGCCGATGAAGGCGTTGGGTCCTATCTCGTAGTGGCCACTGATTACGACTGGACTTCTTATTGTTGTTCGGCTGTGGATGATATTGCGCGCGCAGAAAACGCGCCAGTTTGAGCGTTCGTTTATGGAACGTTTTTGCTGGCATCCTCTTTCTTGGGAGGGGTCTGATGTTCCCTCAGCTTGCGTTTCGCCGCGACGAGTGTCCTCGGGTCGAGGTACAGGCCTGCGTTGATCATCTGGTCGAGTTTGTCCTCGGCTGTTGACGCGTCTAGTCTATCCGTCGCTGTTAACCGGAACAGAATGTAGAGTGTTCCGGGGCGTGTCGGGATGTTGTATAGTTCAGCCA
>JADHWN010000033.1 GCA_016783455.1 Candidatus Bathyarchaeota archaeon | reverse complement strand
ATAATAGGCGGTATCCTCGTACATCAAGAAGGCGCGGGGGTACCCGAGACTGGTCAAAGGGGCGAGACTTAAGATCCCGCTCGGGTAAGAAATCTCGTGGCTCAGGCCTTCGCGGGTTCAAGTCCCGCCCCCCGCACCATCCTCTTCAGCGCGTTAGTGCGTCCGTGATCTGTATTGGTGATTCAAAAGATCGTTACGAGTTCAACATAGGGCACAAGATGTCTATTACCTATAAATAATCTGTACGCCACCAGAGAACTGCTCCCCAATGAATAAACGTGAGAAAATAATCCAGAATCTATCAAATCTTGCTAGAAGAGGTAGAGACGAGAATACTCTTCGGGCGTTCCTCTCCGAGGATGATATCTCACTCACCATGGATCTCGGGGATGAGAGGCCCTCGGAAGTAAGATATCGTATGGACGATCTCATCAGTAAGAAGGGGTGGCATAACACGATAACCGTGCTCGAACACCGTGACTCCGTCATCCTGATAAACCAGAGAAAGGGGTGGTACCTGAGGCTCATCTCGAATATGAAACGGGAGTCAACGGAAGCGGTACCATTACCCACAGGGTCCAGCCGTGGGGCATACCTGCCTTCTCTGAACTCCAGGTAAGCCTGGTCTTCCCGGAAGTCCCCTGACGGTTTTTATCTATTTTAGGCTACCCTCGATGCATGCCTACGCTTAGAATTCATGGCGGGGAAGGCCAACCCGTTAAACGTCTCTCCAGAAAATCTTTATGAACAGGATTCCAGAACATTTCACCATGACTTCTAGGGGTAAGATCGTCGACGCCATCGTTGACCTGGATGAGCCCACGGCGCTGGGACTGGCCGACGAGATGATCAAGTCGGGCGTGGACCCCGTCGAGATACTTGAGAGATGCAGGGAGGGGATGTCCATCGTCGGGGAGCGATTCGAGAGCGGGGACTTCTTCCTATCCGAGATGATCATGGCGGCCGAGATATTCAACCAGATCATGGAGAAGATCAGGCCCCAGCTCAAGAGGTCGTTCATCGAGTCTAAAGGCAAGATCGTCATCGGCACGGTCGAGGGCGACGTACACGATATCGGGAAGAACATCGTCATCGCGCTCCTCGAGGCGGAGGGCTTCGACATCGTCGACCTCGGCGTGGACGTGCCACCCAAGAGGTTCGTCGAGGCCATAAGGAAGCACGCTCCCGATATCGTGGGGATGAGCAGCCTGCTGACCGTGGCCATAGAGTCGACGAAAAGAACCGTCGATGCTATCGCCGAGGCGGGGCTGAGAGACAAGGTCAGGGTCATAATCGGAGGGGGCAGGGTCGATGAGTATACAACGGAGTACGTCAAGCCGGATGCCTCCACTGACAACGCGGCACAGGGAGTGCGACTGTGCAAGAAGCTCCTTGGGGGAGTCGAGGTATGAGCCCTTCCCCTGAAGAGCTCTACGAGGAGAGGAAGGAGAGAGTTGACCGGGCCTCGAGCCTCAAAGAACCCGACAGGGTGCCGGTCCTGGGGGGCTTCGGATTCTTCTCAGCCAGGCACTGCGGGCTCACACACCATGAGTTCCTGTTCGACTACGAGAAGGCCAGCAAGGCCGTGATCAAGACCTCGGTGGACTTCGGATATGACACCGCCGGTGGCATCAGTCGATTGGGTGCCCTGCCTTTCACGCTGGCATTCCTGAGAGAGTACGAGGGGCTTGCGCCCGTCTGGGTGAACGGCCCCGTCCACGACATCCTCGGCGTGAGGTACGCACGGTTCCCGGGGCGGGAGCTATCGGAGGACTCCCCCTTCCAGTTCATAGGGGAGGAGTACATGAAGGTGGAGGAGTACGACGAGCTCATCGAGGACCCTCAGAGATTCCTGGTGGAGAAGCTGCTCCCCCGTTCATGCAGGAACCTGGAGGACCCGGGATCGGTCAAGGCCATGGTCGCCCTCTTCAAGTGGGGGAACGAGAGCAGGAGGAGCGCCGAGGCCAACAAGAAACTCAGCGCAGAGCTGAGGAGGCTCGGGTTCCCCGACTTCTCAGGTGGGTTCTCCTACGCCCCGCTGGACTTCATCGGGGACTACATGAGGGACGTGAAGAACGTCCTCCTCGACACCTTCAGGGTGCCCGACAAGGTGAAGGATGCCGCTGTCGCAGTGGGCGTCCTCATACTGGAGATGAACAGGGTCGCCGCGAAGTCAGCGCCCGAGGGAACACGGGCCTTCATCCCCCTCCACCTCAACGAGTACTTCTCCCCCAAGCAGTACGGGGAGTTCTACTGGCCGACGCTTAAACGTGTGGTCTTGGACCTCATCGACCTGGGCCTCATCCCCTATATCTTCTACGAGGGATACCACGACGCGCACCTGGAGACGATCCTGGAGCTCCCCAAGGGGAAGACGATCTCCAAGTTCGAGAAGACAGACCTGAGGAAGGCGAAGGAGGTCATAGGCGACCATTCATGCATCGTGGGCGGGCCCCCATCATCCCTGTTCATCGGGGGGACCCCAGCGAAGGTGGAGGAGTACGTCAAGGGCCTCCTGGAGGACGTTAAGCCGGGCGGAGGCTTCATACTGAGCCCGGCCGTCTCCATCCCGGGGAACGCGAGACCCGAGAACGTCAGAGCCCTGCTCAAGGCCGTGGAGAAGCACGGGGCCTACTAGGGGATCCGCCTCCATCCGAATTTTTATTTACATTGAGCCTCCTGTTCCTTTGGATCACCGATGGTCGACCCCACTAAATTGAAGAACAGGATCGCGAAGATAATCGCCGCGACAAGATTCCCCTTCGTGGACCAGGATAACTGGTCGGACGGCAACACGACGACGGTCAACGACGAGACCAGGCGTTACGGGATAAAATGGGAGAAGGGCATCCTCTACCCCAGCATAGTGGTCGCCAACCCGGACGGCTCCATAAGGGAGTTCGGACTGGTGGAGGGGGCCGAGGACATCTCCGAGGGGAGCCTTGAGAGGTGGAGGGCTCTCTCCGACGTCGCCCCCTATGGCAGGGAGCACAAGAAGCTGTTCCTCTACGTCCCGGAGGGGTACGAGGAGAAGACCCTGAGCCTCCTGGAGGGGAACGGGATCGACTACGATGGCATAAGGGCTTACAGGGTGGAGAAGCAGTCCCTGAAGATCCTGCCCTTCAAGACCCAGAACGACGAGTACGACCACACGGTGACCTGAACCGGATTATTGGGAGAATTGAGCAAAAATGGTTGAAGCGGAGAGGCAGAGGCACAGGGTGACCCGGACCATCGCGGCGACGCGGTTCCCGTTCCTGGACCAGGAGGAGAGCAGCTGGCCCCCCAGCTACCAGACAATCGTCAACGACGAGCAGAGCAGATTCGGCCTGAAAGGGTCCGACGACGTGGGCATCGTCTACCCCAGCATAGTGATCCTCAGGGGGGACGGCGGGGTCCAGGAGCTGGGGATGGTGGAGCCGGCCGAGAACGTCACCCCGGAGCGGGCCAAGGTCTGGCAGTTCCTCAGCGACTCGGCCAGCGTCGGGCGGAGGGTGAAGAAGCTCTTCATCTACGTGCCCCACGGCCTCGAGGAAAAGGCAATGGAGGTCCTGGAGGGCAACGACATCGAGTACGACGGCCTCCGAGGCTACGGCGTCGTTGACGGGAACCTGAAGGTGTACCCCATCAAGAGCCATGACACCCCCACCGACCACCGTTAAACCCCTAATATTTTCCTTTCTTATCGTGAGTCTAACACTACGCGCCACCTTATCCAAGCAGTAAAAAGCCACGTGGCACACAGTTACAGGAGAAAAAGGACGGTCAAGACGTGAACACGATAGCCCACGCGCTATTCGCCAACATACTCCTCCTGCTGGGGGCTCCCGAGATGGCTACTCCCACAAACCTCATCATCAACGCGTTGGCCGGGGTCGCCGTGGACCTTGACCATATACCCAAGCTGGGGAAGGCCCTGAGGACCCTGAGGTTCGGCCAGTCGTCAAGGACCCGCTGGCACGAGCTCCAGGGGCTCCTGGTGTCCATGATAGTCTCGGTGCTGGCCACTCTCTACTCGCCTGAGCTGGGGCGTGTCCTCCTCATGGGGGCGGTGAGCCATTACTTCCTGGACCTGGCCACGAGGCCGACCAGGCCTCTGTATCCTCTGAGCGATGCGACGGTGTTCCTGGAGATGGCCCCCATGAGCCTTCGGGGGCTGTTCGCGTACGACACGGTGCTCACGGTGACCATGGGGGTGATATGGCTTTGGAGCCTGAACGGCTTGGGCCTGCTGCAGCTGTGAAGCGGTGGTTCGACAGGTTACTGGGGAGGCTCCCGTTCCTCGCTGAGCTGAACCCGGACCAGCTCTCCGGACTCGGCCTCCTCCTCAGCCTCGCCGTCTACTACTTCCTCTCCAGGGAGATGATAGGGGCCTCCATCCTGGTCCTGTTCGCCGCGCTGTTCCTAGACGTCCTGGACGGGGTGGTGGCGAGGGCCCAGGGGAAGGCCTCCGAGGAGGGCTGGGTGGTGGACATCGCCGTGGACAGGGTCAGCGAGGCCCTCATCTCCCTCGCCCTGAGCCGCCTTGTCGTCCTTGCCGTGGTGTTCAACGTCGCCCTCAGCCTCTACAGCTACATGTCCAGGAGGCATCTGATTATCCCGATTAGGCAGGTCCTGCTCCTCGCGCTGGCGGTGTACTACTTTGTGGGGGTGGGTGGGCTCCATCTGTTCCTGGATGGCATCCTGTTCCGGATTTGAGAAGGTCAGGTTTTCTCCGACATGGAGCTCTGGAGGGCCCTCGCCCTGTCAACGACCTCCTGGAGCTCGTCCAGGGTCATCCCGTCAGGGAGGTAGAGGGGGTCGGCGACATCCCCCTCGTCGAACCTGTCCCAGGTGACCTCGTCCATCTCGTTCCCCATCTGGTCCCAGAGGGGCGAGCCGGGGTAGGGGGTGCAGACTGAGTAGGTGACGGGGAGCCCCAGCTCCTCCATGAGTGCCAGGGTACTCCCCTCGGACTCCACGGTGCTCCCGGGGAGGCCGATGACGAAGAAGAGGTTGAGCTCGTATCCGATATCCCGGGTGATCCTGACGGCCTCCCTGACTTGGTCGACGGTGATGCCCTTCCGGATTTCCCGGAGTACTCTGTCGTCACCCGACTCGACGCCGAAGTGGATGGAGTAGAAACCGGCATCGTACATGGCCTCCATGAGCCCCTGGGTGACGTGGTCCACCCTCATCCCGTTGGCGAGCTGGAATGTGAGGTCGAGCCCTTCTCTGCGGATGAGCGTGCAGATCTCGTGGACCCGCTTCCGGTCGTGGGTGAAGTTGTCGTCTACGATCTGGACCTCGTTGAAGCCCATCTCCTTGAGCTCCACCATCTCCCGGACCACGTTCCCCGGGCTCCTGGTGCGGTGGCGGACCCCGTTGTTCACCCTGGTGCAGAATGTGCAGTGGTGGGGGCAGCCCCGGGAGGTGATCATGGAGGCTACGGGGGTCTGCCGGGCCTCGAAGTTCTTGGACCACTTGACGTACTCGCTGAGGGGGAAGAGGTGGCGGGCCGGGTCCGGCAGGGCGTCGAGGTCCTCAACGTAGACGGGCTCGGTGTCGCCCAAAATCTCGCCTCCATGCCTGAACGCGACGCCGCTGAGTCCCTCCATCTCCGGGCCCACTCCCTTGGAGAACAGGTGGCCCAGGAAGTCGGGGAAGGTCCGCTCCCCCTCCCCCAGTATCGCGGCGTCTATGGCCCCGCACTCTTTGAGGGTCCTCCGTGGGAGGGCTGAGACGTGGGGGCCGCCGAGGATTACGGGCGTGTCGGGGGAGTCATCCTTGAGGGCCTCTGCGAGCTCGTAGGCGCTGGGGATGGTCCAGGTGAGGGCGGAGAGCCCGATGGCGTCGGGGTTGAGCCCCAGGACGGCATCCTTCACCCTCCCCACGTCGAACTTGTTCTGGTCCATGAATGTGCAGTCCGCGACCTTGACGTCGTAGCCGGCCTGCTCCAGGGAGGCGGCGATGTAGGCTGGGCCGAGGGGGATCAGGGGTGTGGCCATGACGACGGGGACCATGGAGAAGGGGTACGTGTTTGAGCGGACGTAGGCCGTGGGGAACGAGGACGGGGAGGTCACAAGGACCACCCTTCGCTTCCGCTTCAGCAGTCTCTTGAAGATGGACACCGTGACACCAGCTTACAGCCCTCTGAATACCGTATTTAATGTTTCTCAGGTCACAGTCACGAGGTATGGCGTAGATCAACCATATACTACGAAGTCTTGCGCCAGGTATACGTGAAGAAAAGAGTATGGGGCTGAGATTATCCTAGTTGTCCACTTCCACGAGTAGGCTGTCTTCTACCGAGATGAGGCCCAGGGGCAGCTGTACCAAGTAGGGGAACAGCTCCCGGACGTCATCGTATTTCTCGAATCGGATCATGTGGATCGGGATCTCATCCCCCTTGTACTCCAGCCTCCCGCTGTCCGAGGCCATCAGGTTCCTAACCCAGTCCACATCCCGCCCGTAGGTGAGGGCGAAGACGAACCCCGTCTCCGTCGGGAAGGCCAGGATGGGCGTCCGGTATCTCCGGCCCGATCTCCTCCCCCGGTGGTTCACTATGGCGAAGGGGGGCAGCCATCGGGCGAAGAGGAGGATGAACCTGTTGGTCACGTGCTTGTTGATGACGGCGATGTACTTGGGAATCGGCATCCTTCAGGTTTGAAGACTGGGGGACGAGAGGATAAAACTATGGATAACTGAAGAGTAGTTTTGTTCTTGACTCCCGGGGGTTCCTCTAGGTTCCTAGCATCCGAGAGTTTCATTTGCTCAGAGAACTGAGCGTAGCCATGATCTCATCTGCCTCAAATAGGCTTACGTTCGCTCGAAGGATCCTGCCCTCTTCGTCAACTATAAAGTCAGCTGGAGACTGCGTCTCCTTCCCCTCATACTCCCCGTGGACCTTCCCGGCCTTCTTTGCCTCCCGAGCACGCATAAGCAGCTTCACGCCGGTACCTAAGCCGAAGTTCCCGACCCCATAATCGTCGTATACCCTGTATCTGCCGTTTTCCTCTGGGACAGGGATGACGGGGAAGTCCACCGGTCTCTCTTCCAGGTATTTCTTCGTTGTCTCGGGGCTGGACTGAGTGAAGTAGATGACCTCGATCCCTGTCTCCTTCATCAGAGCGATCAGGGCGTCCCAGTCGTGTAGGCACACCGGGCACCCGAAGTATCTGCTGAAGACGAGCAGCGTCTTCTTACCGCTGTAGTCTTCCAGGGATACCTTACCTTGATTTACTGACTCTAAGGAGAAGGGTGGCGCCGGGTCTCCTGTCTTCAGCTTCATGGGTATTGAGGTGGGTTAAGCCCCCTAAAAATGTGGTTGAGGGTGGCTCTACAGTTCGTTGAGCGCCTTCTCCATCCTCTCAAGGGCCTCGTTGACTATCTCCTCGCTCGTGGCGATGAGGATCCTCTGGTGGCCCTCCCCCAGCTCCCCGAAGATGGTCCCGTGCTCGAGCCGGACCTTCGCCTTCTCCACGAGGTATTCCTCCATCTTCTCGCTGGTCATGTCGTAGTCGAACTTGGGAAACATGAGGTACGTGCCCTCCAGCTTCGGGGAGGATATCCTGGGCATGCCCTCGAACCATTCCTCGAAGATCCCCCGGATCTTGTGGAGATGGGCCTTCAGCCCCCTGTGCCACCACTCCATCTCATCGCCTATCATCACGTGTCCGGCTGCCTTCGCGAGGTTCGTCGGTATCATGATGCCACCGAAGGCCTGCTTCTTGGCGCTCTTCATCGTCTCCTCGTCAGTGACGCAGAGGTAGCCTAACCTGAGCCCTGCGACGTTGTATGCCTTGGAGAAGCCGTACTGGGTCATGGTTAGGCGCTCTATCTCGGGGTTGAGGGAGGCGATGGAGACGTGTTTCCTGTCGTCGAAGACGACGTCTTCCCAGAGCTCGTCGGACATCACGGTGATGTTGTTGTCAACGGCCACGTCGGCTACCCCCTTGAGCTCCTCCTTGGTCGTCACCCTTCCGGTGGGGTTGTGGGGGTTGCAGACGTAGATGAGCTTGGTCTTGGGGGTGACGATCTCCTTCAGCCTCTCTGTGTCGAACCTGTAGCCCTCCTCATATTGGAGGTCCCACTTCACAGGCTTCGTGTTGTGGAGCTCTGAGAGCATGGTGAAGGGGTAGTACATGGGGTCGTTGACGATGACCTCGTCACCCTCCTGACACGCGTGCCTCACAGCAATAGACACGCCTGGCAGTACCCCGTTCGTGAGGTGTATGTCCTCCGTCTTTGCCGGGAACCCGTTGACTTGGGAGATCTTCTCGGCGCACTTTTCCTCCAGGGAGGTGTCCGCCATCGTGTAGCCGAAGTCGTCGTTCAGGACCGCGTTTATTATCGCTCGTTTGATCTCGGGGGCGACGTGGAAGTCGGGGTCGGCCACAGTCAGGGGGATGACATCCCCCTCCTCCCTGAGCCATCTGTCGTTGTGGGCTTTGGCCCTCTCCTCGATGGTTGCTGAGTTGAAGAACCAGTCTGACATGGATGAAAGATGTGAATATTACACTTAAGTTATTCTTAATGTAAGAGTTGTGGAGAATAGAGGATGACAGCTTAGATTCCGCGCGCGCATCAGGTTTTTAACAACTTCAGGCATAATTCGTCGGGGGACATCATGAGACTAGTATTATTCAAGGCCGGAGACGGAGGAGTGGCTCTCCCGGGCATTCTCACCGACCGGGGTGTCGTCGACATATCCGAGGCGGTGGAGCCTAGCTACACGCCGCAGCATACAATGGAGGGAATCATCGACGTCTTCGAGGAGCTGCGCCCCACGCTGGAGGGGCTGGCGGAGACGGGTGACGCCATTCCTCTGGACGAGGTGGGGCTCCTGCCTCCCCTGCCGAGGCCGGGGAAGATCCTGGCATGCATCGGCAACTACTGGGAGCACCAGCAGAGGGAGCCCCGGGAACTGAACATGTTCCTGAAGAGCCCCGACGCCGTCATCGGCCCCGGGGACACAATCACCCTCCCCGAGTTCACGGAGCCCTGGATCTTCATGCACGAGGCCGAACTCGCCATCGTCATCAGGGGGCCCGCCAAGAAGGTCAGCCGAGAGGACTGGCGTAGCGCCGTCTTCGGCTACACGTGCCTCATCGACGTCTCCGCCCGGGAGGAGGGGCGCAGGACCTGGAAGGCCCGCAGCTGGCTGGGCAAGTCCTTCGACACCTTCGCCCCCCTGGGCCCCTGCATCGCCACGGCCGACGAGATACCTGATCCCAACGACCTCCACGTCAGGTTCTGGAACGATGGTCAGCTCCGCCACAACTACAACACCGACGACATGGAGCACCGGGTCCCCGAGCTCATCGAGTTCCTGACAACCTTCATGACCCTCAACACTGGGGACGTCATCGCCTGCGGCACCAACCACGAGGGGCTGGGCGCCCTCCAGGACGACGAGGTCGTGGAGGTTGAGATAGAGAAAATAGGCCGCATGTCCCTCAAGGTCTCGGACCCCCTGAAGCGCGTCTGGGAGCGGGGCGTCTACATGGGAGCCGACTCCACCAACCCGGAGGCCGTGAAGAGGAACCGTCCGAGAGACAAATGAAACTCCTCCACCCGAAAACCTATTCAGCCCAAGTTCGCGCGCGAGGGAAATCCGTCGGACTACCTTCGACTCCTTATGGAATTTAGGAACTCTCTCATCTCTCTGATGAGCCCGAGCGAGGCCTCGAACTCCTCGTCGTTCATCCCGATCAGGTTGGCATACTGGAGTATCCGGCTCAGGAGCATCGGGTTCATAGGGCCGAACTTCATGAAATAGCCGGAGAAGCTGCAGTAGGTGCAGATCCCGTTCTCGACCGATGGGGCGCCGGGCATCCTCGTGCTCATCTCGTTGAGCCTGGAGAGCCTCTCGGCGTTCTCCTCGTTGACTTCGACCCCGATGCCCAGCTCGTTGAGCCCGTTCAGTATGTCGAAGGAGCTCTGGTAGTCGTTCTCCTCCATCCTGTCCTCGTTGTAGATGAAGGTGTCCGCTGTAACCGTGTAGAACCTCTCTATGAGGTGCCCCGACAGCCTCTCCTCGTTCACCCTGACGAGTCCGGCCTCCTGGAGCCTCCCAATGTGGTGGTAGATGTTCTGGGTCGTAAGACCCAGCCTGGAGGCGATCTCCTTCACGGTGAGCTCGCTGTCCCTCAGCAGGAAGATGATCCTCCTTCTGGTCTCGTCTCCCAGGAGCGCGAAGGCCCCCTCCGTGATCTGTCTCAGCATCTTGTTCGGATCGGGTGTATCAGTCATCTCGCCCACCAATTTCTGCTGGATAATTATCCTTCAACTATTCAAACGTCATTTGGTTATTAAAACATAATTGTTATACCATAGACCAGAGATTTCAATAAATAGTGAAAGAAATGGGCTCAGAGAAAGAGTCCTATCTGATAGTGGACATCAACAGCCACCAGACGAAAGCAGTCTTCATAGAGAGGACCGGAGACGGATATGGAGTCGAGGGGACGAGCGAGACACCAACCACCGTGGATCCGCCCGAGCTTGACGTAACCATCGGCGTGGAAAAAGCCGTCAGGGGCCTCGGCCAGAAGCTCGGAAGGGAACTCTGGGTCAGCGGAAAGCCCTCGGGTGCTCACAGGCTCCTCTGCTCGAGCAGCACAAGCGGGGGCATCTACATGAACGTGGCCGGACTCATTAGGAACATCTCCACGGAGTCAGCCCAGAGGGCAGCCCTGGGGGCCGGAGCCCTCCTCCAGGACGTCTTCTCTTACAATGACCCCCAACCACGCTTCAGGATGATCGAGAGGATGAGGAGCTTGAGACCCGAGATCTTCCTCCTCGCCGGTGGGACGGACGGCGGAGCGGAGGCCCAGGTCTTGAATATGGCTGGCCTGATAGAGGAGGCTGACGTGAAGCCGAGGTTCGGAGATGGCTACAAGTTGCCCGTTGTCTACGCTGGGAACGTAGATATCAGGGAGGAGGTCTCGAAGGTGCTGACCGAAGACAGGTACGCCACGAGGGCCGTGGACAACGTCCGCCCCCTCATCGAGACTGAGAACCTCGGGCCTGCCAGGGAGGGGATCTATGACTCGTACATGGAGCACGTGATCGTCCATTCCCCGGGTTACGACAAGCTGGTCGAGTGGGTCGAGGGTAAGATAATCCCCACCCAGGCGGCGATAGGGAAGATCCTCTACGCCTACGCCCAGGAAAGAGGGGTGAACTTGCTCGCGGTCGACGTTGGAGGGGCGACCACCGACGTCTACTCGGTCTACGACGGCGTCTTCAACAGATCTCTCAACGCCGACATAGGGCTGACCTACGGGATAAGCAACATCATGAAGGAGGCCGGGATCGAGAACATCATGCGCTGGATGCCCGGCGACATCAGCGAGAGGAAGGTCCGCAACATCGTGGGCAACATCATGGCTCTGCAGCCTGAGTCCCTCTCAGATGAGGAGAGGATGGTTCAGCAGTCGGCCGTCAGGGAGGCCATCAGGCTCGGGCTGGAGCAGCACAAGAACTACGCCACGAGGCTCAAGGGAGTCCGGCTGTTGCGGGATCTGGGGATGATGTTTGAGCAGGCCCTGGAGCCCTCGATCCTTAATCTCATGAAGACCCAGGTCGTCATCGGCAGGGGGAGTATCTTCAACGACCCGGAGAACCTGAAGATCGCATCGCTTCTCCTCCTCGACGCCCTCCAGCCCTGGGGCCTCACGGAGATCTACGTCGACATCTCCAGCATAATGCCCCACACTGGCATGCTCCTTGACTCCAACAGGGAGGCGGCGCTACAGATACTGTCCAAGGCCTGCCTCCGCAAGCTGGGAACCTGCGTGGCAGTCAAGGGCAAGGCTGAGGAGGGGGTCGAGGCGTTGACGGTTAGCATGAGCACATCAGGAGGCGTCTCAGTGGAAGAGACAGTGGCATACGGAGAGCTAAAGACCCTCCCCCTCGGAGCAGGCGAGTCTGCGAAAATCGTGGTGAACCCCACCAAAAGGTTCGACGTCGGCGTGGGCAGAGGCAGAAGCCTAGACGCCAAAGTGACGGGCGGCGAGCACGGAGTCATCATTGATGCACGAGGAAGGCCATTTGGCACACCTATAAAGAAGGAGGCTCTCTCCGTGTGGGCTGAGTCCTTGAAGCCGAGGCCGGTGGCTCCCGCAACGAAAACATAGGTGATGAACGTGTCGCGCTTTGGAGTGAAACTGGAGGACGAGACCCTGATCAGGAAGGTCAGGAGGATACCCACCCAGGGGGAGGTCTTCGTCACCGTCGGAGACGCGGTGGACGCCGAGACCGTCATAGCCAGCAGCACCGTCAGGAACCCCGAGGCGGAGGAGGTGAAGGTCTTCACAAAGCTGGGAGTCGAACCGGACCAGACGGAACGGTACATGCTGAAGAAGGAGGGAGACCAGGTGGCGAAGGACGAGGTCATCGCCATCTCCCGGGCCTTCTTCGGCCGGTTCACCAAGACCTGCAGGTCCCCCATAGACGGGTTCATCGAGGTCTTCGCGAAGAGTGCCGGCCGTGTCATCGTGAGAGGCAACCCCATCCCCGTCGAGGTGAAGGCCCACATACCCGGAAAGATAGCGGAGGTGATCCCCGAGGAGGGGGCCGTGGTCGAGACACGTGGGGCACTCGTCAACGGCGTCTTCGGCGTCGGCGGGGAGGCGCGCGGCGAGCTGGCCTTCGCCGTCGACCAACCAGGAGAGGCACTCACCACCGAGGTGATGGGGGCAGGCCACAAGGGCAAGATCCTCGTCGGGGGCTCCGTGGTCACCCTGGAGGCCCTGCGCAAGGCGGCCGAGATGGACCTCAACGGCATCGTGACCGGCGGCGTGGATCAGAGGGACCTCACGGACTTCCTGGGGCACGAGATCGGCCTGGGGCTGACGGGCGAGGAGAAAGTTGGACTGACCCTTATCATCACGGAGGGCTTCGGCGTCCACCCCATGAGGGACGAGACCTTCCGCCTCCTGAAATCCCACGAGGGAGAGCCGGCGAGCATAGACGGCACCACCCAGATCCGCCAGAGGATCCTCCGACCCGAGATAGTCATACCCCTTCAAGGGTAGAGGGCCAGGGTCAGAAACAGGATTCCCCTTTTTTACATTCTTTTCATTGCTCACGCAGGTTGCTATTCGGGATCATACCTTCAAAGTCAATGCGTAGTATGCTGTAACTAGGAAGCTGCTCGCGGGGCCACTCAACCAATAAAGGCGGTCACACTACCAACGAGCGGGCAGAGACCCAACTCGATACAGGAAAATAGGAAATCCCAAGTAAAAATACGCCGGTCAAGCGAACCCACGACCCCTTCCACCGGAAGGACTCCGAAAACGCCGCCCATGAAAAAGGGGGGGGCATCCATTCGCCTCTGAAGGGCCCTCCAACCGCGGAAAGGACCCTGAAAAACGCTCCATCAGGATCTCAATCAGGTCAAAATGGGTACGAATGCACACCAAGAAACGCCCACGCCGGACGCTTATCCCCTGCCAGCCGCACGCACGACCCTACTCATCCTCAGGAACCGGGAGCTCCTCGTCGTCATCCACGTAGGGAAATCTCCAGTCCCATAACTTAGCCCCCACACCGCTCCCGATGAGATAACCCCCCAGCGCAGAGATCTCCTCGGACAGATCCCCCCGGAACCCCACCAACGTGAGGATCAGAGAAGCGAAGATGTAGCTCAGGATCCCCGTCGCAGGCCCCACGCTCTGATAGTCAAGCCCCGTATTACTCGCAACTAGGTAACCCGCCAGCCCCCCGAGGACCAGCGTCCCCACGAACAGCAACACCGAGGAGAGGCTCCCCGTCTCCCTCGCCCCCATCGCCATTATCAAATAGCTCAGCACCCACATCCCAGCGCTCCCCACCAGCGCCCCCGAGATGAAGTCCCTCAGGTGCTCCCTCGGGAAGAAACCTCCGCTCAACCCCAGCCCCCCAGCAACGCCAAACCCCGAATAACAACACCCGAACCCTAAATAAATCAATCCGAAACCCCCCAAATCAAAGAATATAAACCCCAGCCCCGCACACTATACCCCCACCGAAGGAATACCCCATGGTCTGGAAGAACAGAACCCAAGACGAGATCGACGAGACCATCGAGAAGATCGCCGACTGGGTCATAAGGAACGACATGGAGGACCCCGCAACCCTCTTCTTCGAGAGCATAAAACCCGTCGCCGGCATCGGAGCCAGGATGGGAGGCGCCATGTTCGCCGGCCTCATACCCCTCATCGGATGGGGCGTAGACGACCGATTCGTCGTCTTCAGGGAAGGCAAGAACGTCGAGAAGGTCCTCCAGCTCATCGAAAGTGCCTCAGAGGCGAAACACACAGCCCGAGAAGAACAGAAAAAACAGAACAAGGACAGAAAGAGAAGACGCCGCAAACTACTCCCAGACCCCAAACCCAAGGAAGCACCCAAAGAAGGCACACCCAAGAAGAAACCCTGGTACTGGCCCTTCTAAGAACAGGCTCCGCTACCCTCCCAGAGAAGTAAAATAAAAAAGGGAAAAATGGTTTCGTGGAGTTCTCTAACCGACCGGGATACCCAGTATAACCGCCTTGATGAAGTTGTCGATGATCATCTCCCAAGCGCCGACGAACAGGCTCTGAGACCAGAGCACGTCCTCAGCGTACAGCATCCCGATGGACGCCATAAGAAAGAGTCGACCTATCTTCACGCCGTAACCGTATATCCCCGTGGCTTCCCTAGTGAAGAGCCAGTAGGTCATTGACAGTATCGCGCCTATGAACAGAAACGTTCCGCTGAGCTTGTCGAACATCGTCGCACCCTTGAAGGGCTCGTTGATCAGCATGGCGATCCGCCCTGTGATCGAGCTTGCGACTACAGTCGTCAAGGTTGAACCAGTCCCCAACCCAATCTGCAGGCTGTAGGCGTATGACGAGAGCCAGGCCCATTTCTTCGTCAGCCGTGTGTACATCAGGAGGCCCAAAGTTAGCGGTATGATGTAGCTGATTCGTCCGTTTAGCAGAGGTATGACTGCGCTGTCGATTGTCCGCTGTACGTATACTAGGAAGAAGTGCACGGTGGATATGGAGATGACGATGGAGCTGGCCACCTTGGAGAATATGTTCTCCTTGTACAGGTACGACCAGACTGCCAGGACCATTGCGACTTGGATTCCAGCGAATATTGCGTCCGCCATCTCAGCTACCTCCTAGGTACTTTTCTCCGAAGTAGGATACGTTGCCAAGCAATACGAAGGCGAATAGGCCTAATATCGCTAGGTTTTTGCAGTCGTTGTACTTGACTCCGGCGCCGAAGAAGCCGGATTCTAGCTCCAGCTCGCCTCCCTGGGAGGCTCCTCCGACGTATCCATAGCAGGGTCCGCTAACGGGGTCGTAGAACGGAGGCACGAATGGCAGCAACCCGGTTCCAGTACCCCAGCACAGCAGCTTAACGCCGTACGGGATGGTATACCTCTGGTTGCCCCAGTCAGCTCCGCTCGTGAAGTACCAGTCGACGTCGTGCATGCTCTCGATTCCCTCCATAATAGGTAGGTCATCCAAGGGCGTACCGTAGTAGTCCACCGGATACACGGTCCGTATGTTATCCGTGAAGGCGATCTCGGTTGCTGTGGGCATAAGCACGTAGGGGAATATCATATAGTCTACGCCGTAGACCTTACCGAAATTCTCCTCCGGCTTGATCTTCTCGAACTCTTGTCTGATTACGACTGGACCGTCCACGTCCGTTACCCGCACCATGATCTTGACATCCTTCTCGAACAGCATCTTCCATGTTGCCAGGTAGATGGGCTCGATGTCAGGAAGCATCGTCATGTAGCCTGAGAAGCCACACAGGACGACGGTGCCGGGCTCCATGTCACGGATGTGCTCTGCGTATTGTTTGACGTTTTCACCCACTGTCATCGGAGTCCCTACTGGGCTCCAAAGGGGCCACGCGGTCATCAATGCTACAAGCAGGTAGATTATCCTGTAGTCTATGTTACCGAGCTTGTACCAGATTGATCTTTGTTCTCCCATTCTAGCCCACCTCGATTGCGGTTCTCTCCCTGCCCAGCATCTGACGTACAGCGATGAGCACCTGTCCAAAGGTTGCGCTGATAATGGCTGCAGTTGTCGCTGCCTTGTTCGGGTAGTTCATGATCCACTCCCCGACAGGAACACACCATGGGAACCACAGTGCAAACATCGAAGAGCTTCGCATGATGTACAGCAGGCCAGCGGCCATCAGTACGAAGGATTCTAGTGACCTAGCCCGCAACATTCTGTACGAAGCTGAACATAGGTATAGGAACATCAGCCCGTAGAACGCGGTAGACTCAGATCTATAGAATGCTACGTACCACCACTGATAGGCATCGCTGTACATCTTGTCCGGTCCCGTCGTCACCGAGTTGAAGGCCAGCAAGACAGAGAACGCGCACAGTGCGTAGAAGCCAGCTCTTGTAGGCACATCGTCAGGTTTTTGCTTCATGTTGGCATATTCGCCTTGGAAAAGGTAGATCACGGCGATCCCCCAGCCAAGCATGCTGATTATGCTTGACCAGTTACCTACTTCCGCGAATATTGCGTCGATGATAGGGTGACTTATGTATCTCCACAGGAGCGTTGGGATAGCAGATCCGACAATTATCAGAAGAGGAAGATCTCTTCTCCAAAATGTTGATGACGCCATTTTACATCACTTCATCATCCATACGTCGAAGGGTAGCCCAAACGCTTTCAGGACGACGCCGATTATCAGTAAGCCTATTGTGAGGAACTTCCATATCTCCTCACTAGCTAGGCCACTGGTCAGCATCTTGTTCCCGCTGATCTGGGCGCTTGCAGCCAGCAGCTCCTCACCTATGAAGAGGTGGTCACAAGCGATGGCGAAGATGTAAGTAGCTGTCCATCTTGGTGTGCCTCCGATACTAATAGCGCCGTGTATCTTCGCAGCCTCCAGAACAGGGAAGCTGTAAGTGATGACGCTACCAGCGTGGATGAAGAGCCCGACGCCCTCTCGGACGAAGCTCTCGTACACTCCCGGAGCGAATGCGGCGGTCAGCCATCCATAGTAGTGCAAATCTCCCTTGCGGTACGCTTCGGGCTTCCCTGCCTCCAGGTACCCCTCACGAACCGCTCCTTCAACTAAGGGGATTGCGTAGCCTTGACTTGGTAGGTGAACGATCGTTCTAACTCCCAACTGTGCAGTGTTCCTGACTACGTACCTAAGTAATCCTAGGGTGGCAATGGTCGTACTCATGCCTGAGCCCGTAAGCGGTGCCCCGTCACTCCCCATTGAATAGTGAACTGGCTTTCCCATCTCCAGGGATCTACCAATTCCCTCCTCAATAGCGAGGGTGGCGGGTATCGTCCGCAGCTTAGGCAAAGGTTCATCCTTTATTGCTTTCTGTATATAGTAGTAGACTGATGAGAACATCAGTACTAGCCATAAGAACTCCACTACTCTATCTGGTTGAATGAGTCCCATATGTTTACCCCCACTCAGGTTATCCACTTTCAATATATAACGTTTTTACATCACTCTCCCAAGAAACACGTTACTTTTCACTGAAAAAAAAGGGATAGAAACATTATAACTCCCTTTTCTAAAGAATAAATAGTGAAAAAGTGTGCTTTGTGGATTATCCATAAGGTTTATTTCGCGTTTACGTTAATAGCACCTACATGCCCACAGACTGGAGAAAAACAGACGAACGCCTCATCAGAAGAGGAGAACTCATACTAGAACTAAGCTTCGTAGAGAACTAC
>JADHWN010000012.1 GCA_016783455.1 Candidatus Bathyarchaeota archaeon | reverse complement strand
CGTGGCTGAGGCCCGAGAATGAGCACCTGCTGGAGGCGGGGATGGTGATGTGCCTCGAGCCGAAGCTCCTGAACCACGGCGAGTACTACCTCCGGGTGGAGGACATGGTCCTCGTCAAGGGGGACAAGGCCGAGTTCCTGACCAACTACGACCGGGAGCAGTTCCAGCTCTAACCCCCAATTTTCTTCTCAAAAGCCATTTAACGCCGGCCCGCTACTCTCTTCTGGGATGGCTGGGAAGGGGCTCTTCATCGTCCTCGAGGGCATAGACGGCAGCGGCAAGGACACCCACCTCAAGTTCCTTGCGAAGGAGCTGCGGGAGCTCGGCTACACGGTCGTTGAGACCGCCGAGCCCAGCAGGGACAGGGTGGGCACATTTCTCAAGAGGTACGCGAAGATGAACGAGGAGCGGCTCCCGGCCGAGTCGGAGGCCCTCCTCTACGCCTCTGACCGCTTCGACCATGTGAAGAACGTGATTACGCCGGCCCTCCTCAGGGATCAGATAGTCATCTCCGTGCGCTACTACTACTCGAGCATGGCGTATCAGGGGGCGGTGGGCGTCGACCTCGACTGGATAAGGGAGATGAACCGATTCGCCCTGAGGCCTGACCTGGCGGTCCTCCTCGACATCCTGCCGGAGTACAGCCTCCACAGGCTGAAGAGGCGGCGGAGCATCTACGAGGACTCGGACTACCTGCGCAAGGTGAGGGACATCTACATCAGGCTTGTGAACGAGGGGGAGCTCGTGAAGGTCGACGCGGACAGGCCGAAGAGGGTCGTCCAGGGGGAGCTCCTCTCCATGATCCAGGACCTCGTCGAGCGCCGAAATGCCAAGCCCGGGCCGTGATACGTTTTTATTACCCCTCCGAGATACATCAGGGACCCGCGGAAGAAGTGCTATGTACGTGGAACTACTCTCACTGCTGACGGCTATCGGCTTCGGCTTCAGCTCGATATTGACTCGATGGGGTATGAGGGACTCCAATCCCATGACCGGGGCCATGGTCGGCTCCCTCGTCCAGGTCCTCGCCCTATCCGTGATCATCGCCGCCTACCCCCCGGCGGAGATCAGCCTCATGGGGGTCGCCTACTTCGCTGCGTCTGGGCTCTTAGCCTCGGCCTTGGGGCGCCTCCTCAACTACACCTCAATCCAGAGGCTCGGCGTCTCCATGAGCTCCACGATAATAGGCTCCAGCCCCCTCTTCTCCACCATATTCGCAGCGATCTTCCTCGCAGAGGAGGTGACTCTCTCTATTTTCGTAGGGACTGTCCTGGTCGTCGGGGGGGTGGCCATCACCAGTTTGAAGGACGGAAACGTCAGGGAGCTCCTGAGCACGGCGATTCTGACGCCGATAATTGCGGCAGCTGCCTACGGGGCATCCTCGGTGTTCAGGAAGCTCGGGGTCGACCTGATACCCCACGCCCCCTTCGGAGCCATGATCGGGGCCGCCACGAGCCTCGCCTCGTTCTCCATCTACCTTGTGGCGACTGGGCAGCTCGGCCTCTTCAAGCTGACCCAGGGAAGTCGGAAATTCTTCGTATTGTCGGGCCTCGTCGTGACGGTCGCATGGCTGAGCATGTACAGCGCCTTCGCCCTGGGGAAGGTCTCCGTGGTCTCGGCCCTGATCGGGACAAGCCCCCTCTTCACGCTCGTCCTAAGCCTACTCTTCCTGAGAGACACCGAGAGGCTAAACATGAGAATCGCCCTGGGATGCCTCTCAATCGTGGCAGGGGCGACGGTGATAACGATCTTCTAGGGTCAGCCCTTCCTGACGCGCCTCAGCCGTTCAAGTGAAGCCAGCAGGGCGTCCAGCACCTCGGCGACCTCCTTCAACTTCGCGGGTGTGTCCTCCGTCGCGAGGGTCCCCTCCATTGCGGAGATCTTCTTCACCAGGGCGCGCTCAAGGGACTCCAGCTCCAGGCCCGCCTCCGCCGTGGCCTCCTCCCCCTCGGGGACGATGACCACCCTCCTCTGGCAGTTGGCGCACCAGATCTCCCCCGACTTTAGCTGGAACAGGGGGGAGCTGCACTCGGGGCAGCTTCTGCTGAGCATCGTCGCGCCGGACCTTAGGAGCTCGGCCATTCCCTTCATGTTGCTGTCGGACAAGGACGCCACCGCACCGTACTTGTAACGGGGTAACTTTAGCCTTGCGGCTCACCTTTGTGGCATCCGTTAAATCATTAGAGCACGGAGTAGGGTCGGTGCTAATTTGTCAGAGAACGGAAAGCTGAGCAGGTTCTGGATCCACGAGCTCACTCGCCCCGCCTTTGAGGACTGGGTGGATAACGACCCGACCCCGGTGGTGGTCATCGGTATCGGCGCCGTGGAGCAGCACGGCCCCCACCTCCCCCTGGGGACAGACACCTACGACGCCATGGCACTGGTCCACGAGGTGGCGAAGAGGAGCAACAGCCTCGCCGTGGTCCCATGCTGGCCCGGCTACTCGCCCCACCACATGGGCTTCAGGGGCACCATCGCCTTCAGCGAGGACACCCTCCTGGGGATCCTCATGGACACCGTGGGGAGCCTCGCAGACCACGGTGTGAAGAGGTTCGTCTTCTACAGCGGCCACGGCGGGAACAGCCAGATCCTGAACCTGGCGATGCAGATGGCGAAGCGCTACCACAACGTGATGACATTCTACCCAAGGGGACCGAGCAGCTCGGAGACGGCCAGGAAGCTAGCGGAGCTCTCCGCCCGGTACAACGACATCCACTCCGGGCCCACGGAGACGGCGATGATCCTCCTCCACAACCCGGAGCTGGCGGAGATGTGGCGCCTCGACGACTGGACGCCGAAGCTGAAGCTGGACCCCAAGCTCATGGAGTTCATGGACCCGGACAGGGAGGACTACGAGCTGGTCCGCCAGGTGAGGGCGGCCTGCGGGGAGCCCGACCTAGACGACTACACGTCCGACGGCATAGCCGGCATCAACGACCCCAGGGAGGCCGACCCGGAGCTATACAGGGCGCGCTTCGAGGAGCGGGTGCAGTTCTACGTTGACTTCATAGAGCTCTGGAAGACGATACCGCTACCACCGGCATTCGAGAACTAAAAACCCCCCTTTTTTAATTCTTGATCAGACCGTGCTCAGTTGTTCACGAAGAGGACCTTGCCCCCCTTCTTGGAGATGGCGACCCCGAAGGCCTCCTCGGCCTCGTCCAGTGAAAACCTGTGGGTGATGATGTCCCTTGCGTTCACGGCGCCGCTCTCCAGAAGCTTGATGGCCTCAGGGAAGTTCACGGGCCTCGCATCGTAGGCGCCGGCGAGCGTGATCTCCCTCCTGACGATGCGGGTCATGGGCAGCTCGACGTCGCCGGGGAAGATCCCCACAACCGTCACGTGACCCCTCTTCCTCACGAGCTGGACGGCCTGGTGCAAGGCGGACGCCGCTCCGACGGCGACGAAGGCGATGTCGGCCCCGGACCCCCCGGTTATATCCATGACCTTCTCCACCAGGTCCTCCTCCTCGACGTTCACCGCCTCGAACCCCAGACCCGCTGCGATCCTGAACCTCTCGGTGTCGACGCCGATCCCCGTCAGGAGCACCCGGGCCCCCGCCAGCCTGAAGAGCTGGGCCGAGAAGAGGCCGATGGGCCCTATCCCATGGACCACTGCGAGGTCCCCCGGGCTGACGGGGGTGATATCCCTCACGAAGTGGAGGGCGTTGCTGAGGGGCTCCACGACGGCGGCCTCCTCGAAGGACATGCCCTCGGGCACCCGGTGCAGGAGCTCGTGGGGGACGGCCACGTACTCGGCGAACCCGCCGTCCGCGTGGATGCCGAACAGTGTGGAGCCCTCGCAGAGGTTACTCATACCCTCAAGACAGTAACGACATGAGCCGCACGCCTTCACGGACTCGCTGAGGACACGGTCGCCGACGGAGAACCCCTCTACCCCTGAACCCACCTCAGCGACCTCCCCCGCGAACTCGTGGCCCATGACGACGGGCAGCTTCATCTCCGAGTAGGCCGGCGTGTAGTAGTAGATCCCGAGGTCGCTCCCGCAGATGGCTGCAGCCCTGACCTTGATCAACACCTCACCTACGCCAACCTCTGGGACGGGCAGATCGACGACCTCGACACCCGGCTCCGGCCTGCTCTTAACGACAGCCTTCAATGGCACCCCTCTGACCTCTTCAGTCTCCAGGGCATCTTAACTCTTTTCCGTGGAACACTTACATGTAATTAGGAGAGTATTCTGGAGACGACACCATGAAGCGCCTCGGTCTCATCGTGAACCCCGTTGCAGGGATGGGAGGACGGGTCGGGCTGAAGGGAAGCGACGGGGAGGCCATAATAAAACGAGCCGTTGAACTCGGAGCAGTCAAGCTCTCCCCGGGGAGGGCGGTCGATGCGCTCCGGAGGATCGCCAGAATCAGAGAACAGGTCGAGGTCATCACGTATCCTGGCGAGATGGGGGAGGACGAGGTGAGGGAGGCGGGGTTCCAGCCCACGGTTATAGGCTCCATCGCTCACAATAGCACCACAAGGGAGGATACCGTCGAGGCCGCGAGGACGATGGCTGAGATGGGGGTAGATCTCATCATGTTCGCGGGGGGCGACGGGACGGCCAGGGACCTGGTCGAGGCGGTGGACGGAGAAGTCCCCGTGCTCGGGATCCCAGCGGGGGTGAAGATACACTCGGGCGTCTTCGCGATAAACCCGGCGGACGCGGGGGAGCTGGCAGCGCTGTACCTGGAGGGGGGCCCCGTGAAGCTCCGTGAGCTCGAGGTCATGGACATCGACGAGGAGGCGTTCAGGGACGACAGGCTCTCGGCCCGGCTCTACGGCTACCTGAAGGTGCCCTACGAGGAGGCAATGATCCAGAACACCAAGTCGGGGAGCGCGACCACCGACGAGTTCAGCCTCGAGGGCATCGCAGCGGATATCGTGGAGGAGATGGAGAGGGACGTCCTCTACGTCCTGGGACCGGGGACCACCGTGAGGCAAATTGCGGAGAGGCTGGGCCTGTCGAAGACCCTCCTGGGCGTCGACGTGGTGCTCAACGGAGAGCTCATCGCAGCTGACGCGAACGAGGAGAAGCTTCTGGAGCTCATTGACGGGAAAGAGGCGAGGATAATAGTGACGGTCATCGGGGGCCAGGGCTTCGTCCTTGGGAGGGGTAACCAGCAGATCAGCCCCCAGGTGATACGGTCCGTGGGTGTCGAGAACATAACCATCATAGCCACCCCTGGAAAGCTGGCGGCGCTCCAGGGCAGGCCGCTCCTCGTCGACACGGGTGACCCCGAGGTGGACGAGATGCTCGTCGGCTACGCCAAGGTCGTGACCGAGTACGGGAGGAGGGTCGTCTACAGGGTGAAGGCAGGGGGCTCTACTTAGGCTCGTAGGGCCCCAGGAACTCCTCCTGGAGGATGTTCCCGCCGTCCACCACTATGTAGATCCCGGTCAGGTAGCTGGACTCATCCGAGGCGAGGAACAGCACCGCGTTGCCCACGTCCTCCGGCGTCCCCTGCCTCAACATCGGGATCCTGAGGCCGAACTCCCTCATCGCCTCCTCGGCGTCCCTGCCCTCGGCCGCCCCCCTCGTGCCGAACGCGCTTGGGGAGTGGACGTACCCGGGCATGATGCTGTTGACATTGATCCCGTACTGGGCGACCTCCAAGGCCAGGCCCACGGTGAAGCCGTGGACCGCCGACTTGGATGACGCGTAGGCCGTCTGACCCCCTGCGGGGCTGCCCACCATGGGGCCGGTGACGCTGGACATGTTTATGATCTTCCCGTAGCGCCTCTCCATCATCGAAGGGAGGACGGCCTTGGTGCACCGGAAGATGCCGAAGACGTTGATGTCGAACATCTTCATGAGGAACTCCTCGGGCATCTCCACGAGCTTCCTCCGGGGGTAGATCCCCGCGTTGTTGACGAGGATATCGACCTTCCCGTGGCTGCCCAGGACCTCCTCCACGACGCGATTCACCTCCCCGGTGTCGGTGATGTCCATCTTGTAGGACTCAGCTTTCCCGCCCCTGTCGGTGATCTCCTTGGCGGTCGCCTTCACCGCCTCGGATATGTCCGTGAGGATTACCGTGGCCCCGTGCTCCGCGAGGACCCGGGAGACCCCGGCGCCGATGCCCTGCGCCGCCCCCGTGACCAAGGCGACCCTGTCTTTGAGCCTGTTCATATCTTTCCCCTCTTCTTGAGGTAGGCCCTCCAGGTCATGGCCCACCTGTCCGGATCATCGAACGGTGTCGACCTTATCTTATGGATGGCCGCGTTGTGGGGGGCGCTCCTGACCAGCTCGGGGTCGCTGTACGCCTCGTCCGAGACCCGCTGCACCACGGAGACCCAGTAGTCGATGTCCGCCTTCGAGTAGGTCTCGCAGGGCTCCGGGGTGAAGGGCTCAGGCACGATCCACGGGTGGTGGCTCGTGAAGAAGCTCTGGACCCCGTAGTCTATGACCCGCCTGTTGAGGTCGCCTACCCCGACTCCCGTCTCCTCCTTCATCTTCTCCAGGCTCCACCGGATCTGGTCTATCCTCCCCTCGGTGCTATATGGCTTCGTCACGCCCCGGACCTCCAGGAGCTTCTTCTCGAGGTACTGGTTGTTGATCATGGAGACCTCCGCCGCCTCCCTGAGGCCCCTGGCGCCCATGGCCATGCACCACGCGTATGACCGAAGCACGACCTGTACGTTCCCCATGAAGTCCCTGACCCTGCCGATGCTATTGGGCCTGTCGTAGTCCAGATGATACTTCCCGTCCCTGTGCACTACGACGGGGACCGGGAGGAACTCCTCCAGCTCCTCGACGACGCCCACGCCCCCGCAACCGGGGCCCGATGAGCCGTGGGGGCTGCTGAAGGTCTTATGGAGGTTAAAGAAGCACATGTCGAAACCCGCCTCCCGGGCACGGGTCACCCCCATGATGGCGTTGGCGTTCGCCTGGTCGTAGCTGCAGAGGCCGCCGACCTCGTGGACCATCTTCGTCCACTCGTCTATCTCGGGGTTGAAGATCCCGGTGTCCTCGGGGTTCGTGATGAACATCCCCGCCGTGCGCTCCGACACCGCTGCCTTCAGCGCCTCCGTGTCCGGGAGTCCGGTCTCCGGGTCTGGGTAGATGGTGACCAGGTTGAATCCGGCCGTAGCTGGGCAGGCGGCGTCGCATGGGTGGCTGAAGATGGTGGTGATGATCTCGTTCCTCTGCTCCAGCTCCCCGTTGACCTCGTGGTACTTCCTCATGATCACGGCGTTGTTGTAGACCGCCGCTGAGCCCCCGGGGGGCTGGAAGGAGAACGCGTCCATGCCAGAGATCTCCCTGAGGAAGACGTGGCCGAACTTGTAGACGATCTCCAAGAGCCCCTGCATCGTCTCCTCGTCCTGCAGCGGGTGGACGTCTGCCATGCCTGCGACCAGCCTCTCGTTCACCTTGGGGCTGTACTTCATGGTGCAGGTGCCGACGCCCAAGTCGATGTCGAGCTCCATGCCGAGGGTCATCTGGGAGAGCCTAAGGTAGTGCCTGAGCACCTGGGCCTGGGAGAGCTCGGGGAGCCCCGGCGCCCTCTTACGCATGGCGGAGGCCGGCACGAGGGAAGAGGCGTCCCCGACGGCATTCTTGATCTCCTCGTCAACCGCAGGGGTCACGATCCCCCGCTCGCCGGGGTTGGTCATCTCCATTATCAATGGCTCGCTCCAGACGGGCGCATGATATCTCCGAGGCGCTTCTCCACCCATCTATAGTACCTCCCTCAAGGCTTCCACCAGCCTATCCAGGTCCGACTTGGTGTGTCTCTCCGTGACGCAGTAGAGGCCACTCTGGCCCAGCTCAGGGAACTCTCCGGACACGTCCGTGCCCCCGAAGATTTTTTTGTCCAGGAGCAATCTGTTGATCTCGGAGACCTTCTTGCCTGTTGCGTCGAAGTTGACCGGGAACTCCTTGAAGAAGCCCCTGAAGGGCACCGACACGCCTTCGACCTCCTCGAGGAGCCTGGCCGCGTAGTGGGACCTCTGGAGGATCCCCTCGCCCAGCTCCCTCATACCCTGGGGCCCCATGAGGCTCATGTAGACCGCTGAGACGATGGCCCACAGGCCCGTGGTCGTCCCCACCCAGTCCTTGGCGCTCTCCCGGGCTATGTAGCTCGTCCTCTCGTATTTGGCCTGCCCGAAGCCGTACTCCCCCTCGACCTCCGTGTCGGTGATGCTCAGCATGCGGGCCGGGTACTCCCCCACGAGCCTCTCCTCGTCCTTCGACGCCAGGAAGCCGCAGGAGCCCCCACCGGCCAGCATGTGGATGCCGAGGGGCTGGGCCTCGCCGCAGCAGATATCAGCACCGTACTCGCCAGGAGGAGAAAGCACCCCCAGGGAGATGGGGTCGACGCCCGCCACCGCAAACGCGCCGTGTTCATGGGCGATGCTCGTAATCTCCGCGCATTGGGGCTCGATGACCCCAAGGTAGGTGGGATTCTCGAAATAGACGCCTGCAGTGCTCTCCGAGATCTTACCCTCAAGGTCCCCGATGTCGAGGGCCCCCGTCTCCCGGTCGTAGTCAACTGTCTTGACGTTGATGCTATCGGGCTTGTGAACCGAGTCACAGAAGTTGCTGATTATGGACAGCCTAGCAGGGCTAATGGTCTTGGGTACCAGTATCTCCTTCCTGCCTGTCACCCGAGAGGCCATTCGGACGGCGTTCCCGGCTGCGGCACCCCAGTCGTACGTGGGGATGCAGGAGACGTCCATGTCGACGAGCTCCCCGATAAGACTCTGGAACTCGTAAATAGCCTGGAACCTACCCAGGTCGGAGTAGACCCCGCCCGCGTAGGCAGTCAGGAACTCTGATCTCGAGGCGATGACGTCGCAGACCTCAGGAACGTAGTGGTTCCAGCACCCTCCGCCGAGGAAACTCAGGTATTCGGAGCAGTCCCAGTCTCCCTCCAGTATTCCTTCGACGTGCCTCCTCAGATCCAGCTCTGAGAGCAGGGGCTCCGGGAGGTCCATGGGCCTCTTCATGAGGAGCCTCTCGGGGATCATCCGGGAGTAGAGCTCCTCGGCGTCCCGGGCTCCGACCTCCCTGAGCATCTCCTCCTTGACCTCGGGCACGGAGTTGGGGATGTATGGGTGAACCTTAGACTTCTTCAATCCGCTCTCCGATGGGTCCTTCTGTCGAAACGAGTATAACCCTTTTCCTCATGCCCCAAGTTGCGTGGAACCTGTTAAATCTGGACCGCGCCCAATTATCTACGGTGAAATAAACTGTCCGAGAACGGAAAGCTTAGCAAGTTCTGGATTCAGGAGCTGACGCGCCCCGCCTTTGAGGACTGGGTGGATAACGAGCAAGCCCCGGTGGTAATCATCGGCATAGGTTCCATCGAGCAGCACGGGCCCCATCTGCCACTGGGGATGGACTCCCTCGCCGCCCGGTACTTCATCCACGAGATCGCCAGCAAGAGCAACAGCGTCTGCGTGCATCCCTGCTGGCCCGGCTACTCGCCCCATCACATGAAGTTCAGGGGAACCATCACGTTCAGCGAGGACACCCTCCTCAACGTCATCCTTGACACTATCAGCAGCCTCGCCGACCACGGGATCAAGAGGTTCATGCTTACGAACCACCACGGCGGGAACGCCGAGATATACAAGCTGGCCATGCGGATGGCCAAGAGGTACTACAACGTCATGGTCTCGTCCCCGACGGGGCCCAGCGGTACAGAGCTGGCGAAGAAGCAGGCCGATATCTCCAAGCGCCACTGGGACGTACACTCGGGAATTAACGAGACAGCCGCCGCCCTTGTCATGTTCCCCGAGCTCGTGGAGATGTACAGGCTTGAGGGATGGAAGCCCACACTAGACCTGGGAACCGAACTCAACAAGTTCTTCGACGTCGACAGGGACGACTACGAGATCGTGAGCCAGGTAAGGGGTGCCTGCACGCCTCCGGTGAACATCGACTTTACCAAGGACGGCATCTACGGCACAGGAGACCCGAACCTCGCCGACGCCGGGGAGTACGCCAAGCGCCTAAAGGAGCGGGTGGACTTCATGGTGGAGTTCATCAGGGTCTGGAAGACCATCCCTATTCCCCCCGCATTCCTGGACTAGATCTCCCTCCCTTCTCCCTTTTTTAATACAACCATCTTCTGGGTACGCCGCCACTCATCTTTAATACGCCCATCGCATCACCCAAGGCAATGAAGCCACGGGTAGCCATCGTCAGCGTCGAGGAAGACGTGGAGGCAGCAGTCAGGGAGGCCATCAACCTTCTGGGTGGGATCGAGGCGTTCGCGAAGCCCGGAGGCACATACCTCGTCAAGCCGAACCTCTTCACGACCAAGACTGCTGAGGAAGGGGCCACCACCGACCTCCGGGTGATCAAGGCCGTCGCCGAGATGCTGAAGGAGGCCAACGCCACGCCCGTCGTCGGTGAGTGCCCCGCCATGGCCTCCTACGCAAGGCCTGACATCGTCTTCGACGGCCTGGGGGTGAGAGATCTCTGCGAGGAGATTGGCGTGGAGCTGAACGTCTTGGACAGGGAGCCCCCGGTGAAGGTGGAGAACCCGGAGGCTGAGGTGGTCGGCGAGTTCTGGTTCCCCGAGTTCGCCCTCGACTGCGACGGCGTCATCAATCTACCCAAGCTCAAAACCCACGTCCTCACCACCCTCACCTGCGCCGTCAAGAACCTCTACGGCCTCCAGCAGGGCGGGCAGAAGGCCCACTACCACGTCGTGACCGAGAACGACCCCGAGAGGTTCAGCCGACTCCTCATCGACCTCTACCAGACCATACGGGAACAGATCATCCTCACAGTCGTTGACGCCGTGGTGGGAATGGAGGGGGAGGGCCCCACGACGGGCAACCCCGTGGACCTGGGGCTGATAATCGCGGGAGACACCCCCCTGGCTGTCGATCTGGTCGTCTCCCAGATCATCGGATGGGACCCCATGGAGGTGGGGACGAACTTCATCGCCGTTGAGAGGGGGCTGAAGCCCGCCTCACTGGACGAGATCGAGGTGCTCGGAGCCCCCATCGAGGAGGTGGCCAGAACATTCGAGAAGCCGAAGACCCACCAGGACGGACAGCCCTTCATCGACATCAGGATGCCCATCGAGTGTGACGGGGAGAGGTGCACCGGCTGCGGTATCTGTTCTACTGTCTGCCCGGCGAACGCCATCGCCGTAGATGGAACCGCTGAGGTCAATGACGAGCTCTGCATCCAATGCTTCTGCTGCATCGAGCTCTGCCCCAACGGCGCCCTCACGGCTATAAGGACAGTGGACCCCTAGAGACTCGGGAGCAATGTCGGAGAGCTGCATCTTCTGCAGGATAATCAGGGGCGAGATCCCATCCTACAAGATCTACGAGGACGAGAGGACCCTCGCCTTCCTTGACATCAACCCCTCCGCCCCCGGCCATACACTCATCATCCCCAAGGCGCACGTCACCCGTGTAGAGGACCTGTCCGAGGAGGACGCCGAGGCCCTCTTCAGGACCCTCCACAGGCTGGTGGGCGGTATACAGGACGCCATGGAGGTCCCCTCGAGCACCATCGGGATAAACAACGGCCCCGAGTCGGGGCAGGAGGTCCCCCACGTCCACATCCACATCATCCCGAGAACCAGGGGGGACAGAGGCGGGATCATGCAGGGCTTGGTGCGCACAACAGGGCGTCCGAGCGGTGAAGCGATGCTGGACATCGCCGAGAGAATAAGGGAGAGAGTAGGCTAGAAGGGGGCCTTCAGGGGGTAGGGCCAGGCCCTGAGGCTGCCGTCCAGGAACTTGATGTCCTTGTATCCCCGGGCCTTCAGGATCCTCTCTGCCCTGTAGGCCGTTATGCTCGTGTTGCAGAAGAGGATGATCTCCCTGTCCCTGGGCTCCCCGTCCAGCCTCTCCAGCAGCTCTTCCATGGAGATGTTGACGGTGCGCCGGTCAGTGATGGTCTCCGCCTCGAAGGCAGCCCTCCCCCGGCAGTCCACGAACAGGAAGTCGTCGTCGCTCTCCAGCCTCCCCTTTATCTCTATGGGAGAGACGCCGTGGGCCAGACCGTCCATCTTGTTCCTGACGACGTTGGCGGCGTGGGCTATCGCGTCGATAGCCTGACTGAAGGGGGGGGCGTAGGCAAGGTCCAGGTCGGCGAGGTCCTTCACGCTGCCGCCGTACTTCAGCGCCGTGGCCACGACGTCGATGCGCTTCACCCCGTCTCCCGTGCCCATTACCTGGCAGCCTAGGATCTTCCCGGACGCCTTCTCCGCCACCAGCTTGGCGACGAACATTCCGGCCCCGGGCATGAAGAAGCTGTAGTCCCTCTGGGGGCACAGCGAGGTCTCCACTTCATATCCCAGCTCCTTGGCCCTTCGCTCGGTGATTCCGGTGCAACCGCAGTTGTAGTCCAGTATCTTGAAGACAGCCGAGGTGGTCACCCCAGGGAAGTCTGTCTCCATCCCGTTGATGTTGTTGGCGATGATCCTGCCGTGCTTGTTGGCGGTGCTCCCCATGGGCGCGTAGACCTTCTCACCCGTCACCAGATGGGTGCACTCGACGCAGTCCCCCCCAGCGTATATGTCAGGGTCGCTTGTCTGGAGATGCTCGTTCACCGCTATGGCCCTCGTCGGCCCGATCTCCAAGCCGGCCTCCACGGCGAGCCCCACGTTCGGGCGGACGCCTATCGCCACTATCACCAACTCGGCCTCGAACCTCCTCCCGTCGGCGGTCTCGACGCCGGCGACCTTGCCTGAGCCATCGTCCACTATCCTGCTGACGGGGCTCCCGGTCACGACCTGGACGCCGTTCTTCTTTAGGTAGCTCTCCAGTAAGAGGGCCATCTCCTCGTCCATGAGGGCGGGCACAAGGCGGGGCATCATCTCCAGGATGGTGACCTCGCAGCCCCTCTCCAGGAAGGCCCCGCAGATCTCCATCCCGATGAGCCCGCCTCCCACGATGGCGACCTTCTTGGCCCCCATGTCCAGGGCATCACGGATGGCCTTCGCCTGATGGGGGTTGTAGAGCCTGTGCACTCCCTCCAAGTCGACGCCCTCCATCCTTGGCACGAAGGGACCCGCCCCAGTCGCCAGCACGAGCTTGTCGTAGGGTAGATCGGCGGTCTCCCCGGTTTTGAGGTCCTTGACGGTGATCGTCTTGGAGTTCCTGTTGATCTTGACGGCCTCGGTTCTATCCATGACCCGGATGCCCATGCCGTTCTCGAAGTAGTCGGCGTCCCGGGTGACTCCCACGGAGGTCTTCAGGAGGGTCTCGAACTCGACAACTCCCTCGATGTAGAAGGGCATGCCGCACCCTGCGTAGCTGAGGAGGTCCCCTCTCTCCACCATGGTGATCTCGGCCTCCTGGTCGAGCCTCCGGCATCGCGCTGCGGTCTTGGGACCCGTGGCGACGCCCCCGATTATGACGATCCTGTTCTTGGCCAATGGAATCTAGATACATTGCCCGATGGGTTCAAAAAATTAACCTTCCGCAACGTCTTAAATGATGGATCTACTTCTTTTTACCTGTGCCATGTCTGTACTCTTCAAGCCCTATAGTCTCGGTCCCCTGGAGATAAGGAACCGCTTCATGAGGTCCGCGACCACCTCCTACTGGTCCGACGAGAGGGGTTTCGTCAGGGACGAGAACATCAGGCTCTACAGGAGGCTGGCGGAGGGGGGCGTCGGCCTCATAGTCAAGGGCCACCTATACGTCATGGACTCGGGAAAAGCCCACGAGGGCATGGCGGGGATCAGCCACGACTACCATGTCCCCAGGCTCAAGGAGCTCACGGATGCCGTCCACGAGCACGGGGGAAAGATCGTCACACAGCTCAACCACGGGGGGTACAACAGCATATCCGAGAAGGCCGGGCCCTCATACTACAGGGGGGAGAGCTGGAACGCGAGGGCCCTCTCCGTGGAGGAGCTCCACGAGGTCGTCGAGGCCTTCGGCGACGCGGCTGAGAGGTCCCTGGAGGCAGGCTTCGACGGGATCCAGATCCACGGCGCCCACGGCTACCTCATCTCCCAGTTCCTCTCGAAAGAGGCTAACAAGAGGGAGGACGACTACGGGGGAAGCCTGGAGAACAGGATGCGCCTCCTAATGGAGGTCTACGACGAGATACGCTCCAGGATAGGGAGAGACGTACCCGTCCTCCTGAAGATGAACAGCGACGACTTCTCCCTCGACGGCTTCACCGTGGAGGAGAGCGCCGAGGTCGCCCAAGCCATCTGCAAGAGGGGGCTCGAAGCGGTGGAGATAAGCGGCGGGGGCTTCGGCAGGAGGGACGATCTCTACGAGAGGGCGAGGTCTGACGACCCCGAGGTCGCGGAGGCCATCTTCGCCGGGCACGCCGTGAAGATCAGGGAGGCTACGAAGCCCACGACGATGGCCCTCGTCAACGGCATCAGGAGCCTGGGCTGCATGCAGACCATCGTGGATAAGGGCCTGGCGGACCTGATCTCCATGAGCAGGCCCTTTGTCAGGGAGCCCGACATAGTCAGGAAGCTGGAGGGAGGTCAAGCCGAGGCTACCTGTACCTCCTGCGGGGCCTGCAGCGGTCGAGATGTCTTCGGGAAGGAGATGCTCCGCTGCCACATCGACTAGACGGTCGGCTGAAAACACATACTTCATTTACCACTATTTGTCAATTGAAGTTGGTGGTTTGATACGTCCGAGGATGAAACCCAAACGCTGATTCTTCAGGAGCTAAAGGGGATCAGGGAGGCACTGACGGTGAAGCCAGCTCCCTCGCCGCCTCCAAGGGGCTTGGTTGACGAGTTCGTCCAGTTCCTGAACAAGTACGGGGTCGTGGGCCTGGCCATCGCCTTCATCATGGGCGGGGCTGTGAGCAGCCTCGTCTCGGCCCTGGTGAAGGACATCATCATGCCCATGATCACCTTCTTCATCCCTGAAGGTGAGTGGCAGAGCGCCATTCTAAGGCTGGGGCCCATCCAGCTGCTTGTGGGACACTTCGCAGGGGCTCTGCTCGATTTCATAATAATCGCTGTGGTCGTCTTCGTCCTCATGAAGCAACTGAAGAAGGCTCCAATAAAATAGAGTAAGCTCATCCAAGCGAACCTTTTCCCCCTTTTTAAAAGTTAAGAACAGATGGAACTCAAGAATAGGATAGATGTCCTGGCGAAGAAGAACAGCGGAAAGGAGGTCACCATAGATAAGGTCGAGACATTTACAGAGTGACGTTTTTAATTTATCCTGCTAAAGCCACTTCGACGTCAAATCCTCAACAGCCATAAGGGGAAATCCCCGCCAAGTCAACGTATCGTCTTAATCAGAGTCGGCGTGCTGAGATCGATCTGATACTTGTCGCAGGCGATCATTATCTCTCTCCTGACTAGGGCGTCTATCTCCTGAACCCTCCTAGGCTCGTTGATGAAGACGAAGAGAGTGTACTCGACTGCGTAGTTCTGGAATTCGGTTATCCAGACGTATGGCCCCGGATCATCAAGAAGCCCCTCGACCCTCCCGGCTGCCTCGAGAAGGGCTGCCTCGACCTTCTCGCGTGGGTCGCCGTATCCCGCGGTTATGGCGTGGCGCCGCCTGATGACCCTCTCCTTTCCGAAGTCCATCACATCGGTCTGGAGGAGCTTCTGGTTTGGGATGGCTATGTTGACGTTATCCGGGGTCCTCATACGTGTGAAGATGAGGTCTATGTCCTCGACATCCATGAACTGCCCCTCAATGTAGAGCCTGTCCCCAATCCTGAAGGGCCTACTGACCATGAGGATGAAGCCCGCTATGGCGTTCCCCAAGGTATTCATCGCCGCGAAGCCTAGCACGGTACCCCCCGCAAGCACAAGGAGCCCCGCCAAGAGATCTATCTGTATCCCTAGCTGGGAGAAGGTGAAGGCCAGGATGGCGAGGATGACCCCCCAGCGGAACAGCCTCCGGAGGAGGGAGGCCCCCGTCTCGTCGAGCTTGCCCTCTCTTGAGAGGCGGCCTATCTGACCAGACGAGAAACGGTAGAATCCATATGCCAGAATCAGGAAGATGATGGAGATAACGAAGTTGTCGACGTTGGCGTACAGCCACGGGAAGAGGGTTGAAAGACTCTCAAGGGTCGTCAAGAATAGTCACTATTTAGAGCCTCTACGGTCGTTTTATCATTTTCCCAAGAATTCGTCAATAGAAATATTTGTAATAGTCTAACAGATATCTGTAGGTTAGTCAGATGATTAAGAACGTCAGAACCGTCATCCTCAGACCATTCTCCCTGCTCTACTGGGGATTTCTGCTCTTCCTCCTCTTAACCGTGGCTTCATCAGCATATGTCTACTTCCGGGATCTCCTCATACAGGGTGTCGGTGTACCCCCGGAGTTTTTCAGCGCCATACTCTTCCTGAGCCTCGTCGGGAGTTTCATCAACATCCCCCTCAAGACCTTGGAGGTTGATAACCCCATAGTCTATCTGGACCAGGTGAACAAGTTCGGGGTCGACTAGGTGATACCCCAGGTCCATGTGGGAAAGATGAGGACGCTGCTTACAATCAACGTTGGAGGAGGCGTAGTGCCCATCCTTATCTCCCTCTACTTGCTGCTCTACTCCATCCCCAGTAACTCCCCCGACCTCCTCGCCACATACATCAAGGCGCTGGTGATACTCATCGTGGTAACCATCTCCACATACAACAGCTCTGTGATCGTCAAAGGGATGGGCATCGCGACCCCGGCTTTTGGGCCTCCCTCGATGACGGCGTTTATCACGTTCCTCATCAACTGGATCAGCCCCGTGACATGTCCCACGCAAATAGCCTACGTAGGCGGGACCCTGGGAGCCCTCATCGGAGCGGACATCCTCAACCTCCCCAAGCTCGGCCAGCTCCAGGCTCCATCGGTCAGCATCGGGGGTGCGGGAACCTTCGACGGCGTATATCTGACAGGTCTAGTCTCCGTCCTGCTAGTCCTATTGTTGAAATAGAAAAATGGCTCTCATATTATACCCGTTATCCCCATTTCGTAGAGATAGCTCGGGAACAAGAGAAACATCATCACGTAGAACCAGATGACCGCCACCAGCACCCCTGAAGCGATGGTGGCGATCAGTGCTATGCGCTTCCTCCTCTCCACGTATTTATTCACCATGTAGATCCTGTAGACATAGGATAGCCCTAAGCCGCCGAAGAAGAAGGTCATGAAGACGTGGAAGGCGATGCTGAAAGGTATCCGGACGAGGAGGTTAAAGGTGGTGAAGATGATCTGGGAGATGAAGAGGAAGACGGTGGCGAAGGGTATGGTCTTGATGCTGAGGGGCCTCCGACTGATCTTCTGTACGCCGAAGCGTAGTGCCAGGGGTGCGTACCAGAGAATTATCAATGATAGGGAGATGGAGATGAGGAAGGAGCCGAGGATTCCGAAGTCCATGGCTGTCAGGAACGAGTCGGGCTGGATCCCAGGGACGGCGTAGAGGTTGACGATGTATGAGTAAAATGAGGCGGCTATGGCGAAGATTACGCCTGTGTTCATGAGGAGGGATGGGATGATGTTGGAGAGATTCCCGGGGGAGATCTCCACCATGAAGTAGCCGTAGTTCTTCTGGAGAACCAGGGCGGGGATGAGGGTCAACACCGAGAGGAACAGAAATATCACTGGAATATATGCCAGTGTATACCTCGGGTACTCAACGAACTTTGGTGTTATTGGTGGTGCCTCTCCCTGGGTTCGGTCTATCACCGGAAGCACGTTACCCTGAGAGTCTAGGGGGAGGGGGTACCCTGTGATCTCACAGATCGTGGGGACTATATCAGTCAGGGACGCTTTCTCCAGAAGAAGACCTCTCTCCACGTTGGGACCAAAAAAAATCAGAGGAACGAACCTCTGCTGTAGCCCTCCATGGATCCCCATGAACGGAGGTCTGATCCTTGAGAACGCTTCGTAAGGTGGGGCCATGGAGACGGCGATGTCCCCCGTGTACGGTGTCCTGATGTGGATGTCGTCGAAGCCGTCGCCGTACCAGATGCCATCGATGTACTCTAAACCGCTGAGGAGATCCACCGCCTCATCTAAATCCGCCTCGTTCGTGAGGAACACGCTGGCGAACGCGCCGTCGGAGATCACGTTCGCATCCAATCCCTCCGATCTTAGGATCTTCTGTAGGTTAACCCTCTCCCAGGTGTTGGTCTGCCCGTGGTCGGCTGTGACGACGAGCAGCGTGCTCTCCAGCTTCCCAGATTCGATGAGATACTGGAGCAGCCTACCGATCTGGTAATCAGCCCAGGCCAACGCCGCCCATGACTCCATGGAGCCGTGGCCGAAGGAGTGCTGCACGGGATCCAGGAAGGGCAGGTTGATGAGGGTGATGTCGGGGTCCACCTCGTCCAGCAGCAGAAGGGCGTTGTCCATGACCCATTCGTCCGGAGAGTCCCAGAGCATGATCTCGGGGAACTTCATCACGCCAAGCTTCTCGGCGTTATCGGAAGTATATGCCGGGCAAGACTGATAGTCAGCCCAGATGGGGCGACCAACGTAGTTCTTCCCCGCCACTATCAGAGACGTGTAGTCTGAGTCCTCCCTCTCCATCGCCTTGAAAATGGTGTCAGCCTTGATCAGCGAGGGATTCTTCCATGGGAAGTCGATGTTCCCCATGTAAGCCTTGCTATTCTTTGAGGGATCGAAGACGTAGTTGCCCACTATCCCGATGTTGTCGGCATATGAACCCGATACTATGGTCACGTGGTTGACCTGTGTCTTTGTCGGCATCACCGCCTCAGCCATGGTGAATGACGCCCCATTCTTCACCAGCGAGCCGATGTTCGGGGTGATACTGAAGTCGGGGTTCTCATTCTCGTTGAAGATGAAGTCGTTGTTCATCGAGTCCACGGAGATAATGATCACCCTCTCAACTGCCGATTGGGCTTGGACCGGAGATATGTAAATAGACAGACAAAATGAAATGACAAACAGAAATGATAGATATTGCTTCTTAGCTAACACGTATATAAGATGAAACAAGTATTTTTTAAACACTTTTCTATTAAATACAAGCAGGTAGTAGTGCGCTCACAACTAGACTTATTTTTAGCCAATTCACTAAACACGGAGTAGCAGGGGAATTAACATGTCGGACGTACACGATTACTTTTCATCGACTCCACTATACGTGAGAGACTGTTATTTGAGGGATTTCGACGCCGAGGTCGTAAAGGCAGGGCCAAAGTTCGTTGTCCTCGACAAGACCGCATTCTATCCGGAGTCGGGGGGGCAACCATCAGACACCGGGGTGATCCGATGGGACGGGGGGGAGACCGAGGTCCACAAGGTGATGAAGAGGGGGAGGGACATCTTCCACTACCTGAGAGCGGACATACCCGTCGGCACGAAGGTCCACGGCTCCATCGACTGGGAGGCCAGGTTCTACAACATGAGGCGCCACAGCGGCGAGCACCTCCTAACCGGCCTCTTCGAGAGAGAGGGGTCGGGGCCCAAGGTCTACTCGGACCTCACGAAACTCGAGTTCAAGCCCTCCGAGCTGACGGAGGAGACTGTTGAGCGGGTCGGAAAGGAGTTCGACGAGATCATCGACGCGGATATCCCCCTCCACATCTACTACACATCCCGGGAGGAGCTGGCGGGCGAGGAGGATGAGAGGAAGAAAAGCTTCCTTGAGAAAATACCCAAGGCTGTGGACACGTTGAGGATGGTGGAGATCCCACCCTACGCCCTGACGTTCTGCTTCGGCACCCACATCAGGAGCACGGGTGACATAGGCCATCTATCTGAGCTGAGGTTCTCCGCGGGGAAGAAGGGGAGGAGAACGGTCGAGTTCCATCTCAAATGAACGGGAACCACCCCCTAAAATTCAATAACTTAATAAGAAAACTTGGAACAATATACATTGGTGCACACAAAGTGTGGCAATGGATTTTATTAATCGCAGTAGTCATTGGAGCCGGTATCCTAACAGCCATCTCCTACTACAACAAGATAAAGGTCCTATCCAACCGTATCGACGAGGCCTGGTCCCAGATCGACGTCCAGCTGAAGAAGAGATTTGACCTGGTGCCGAACCTCGTGGAGACGGTTAAAGGCTATGCCTCCCACGAACGGGAGATCTTCGAGAGCATCGCCGCGGCGAGGGCCGGGATGGTCGCAGGGAGTCCCCAGGAGCGGATGGCCTCATCGGACATGCTGACTGGAGCCCTGGGTCGCCTCTTCGCGGTGGCCGAGGCATATCCCGACCTGAAGGCGGCCGAGAACTTCAAGCTCTTCCAGGAGCAGCTGGAGGGGATCGAGAACAAGATCGCCTACTCCAGGCAGTACTACAACAGCTCGGTGCTCAACTTCAACAACCTGATAACCACGATACCCGGCGTATGGTTCGCCGGCGGCAGGAAGCCCCACGATTACCTGGAGATCCCCGAGGAGAGCCGTGAGACGCCCAAAGTGGAGTTCTGATGGAACGACGCAGCTTCCACGAGGAGATAGCGAGGAACAGGCGGAGCTCCATCCTCCTCGCGTCGACCCTCACAGTCATAATCCTGGTTCTGGCCGTCACCCTATCCTACCTCTTCGCCCCTGAGGTGGTCTTCTACGTCCTCCCCTTGACCCTCATCTTCATGGTGATCTACTCCTACAGCTCCTACATGTACGGCGACCGGGTCGTCCTCTCAGCCACGGGAGCCATCCCAGCCGAGGGGCGGGACTATGTCTACCTCAACGATACGGTTGAGGGCCTCAGCATAGCTGCCGGCACACCTAAGCCCAAGGTCTACGTCATCGAGAGCGACGAGATAAACGCCTTCGCGACGGGCCGTGACCCGGAGCACGCAAGCGTCACCGTCACGACGGGGCTCATGGCGGCCCTTGACAGGCAGGAGCTGGAGGGGGTCATCGCCCACGAGATCTCACACGTCAGGAACAGGGATGTCACCTTCATGACCCTCGTCGCCGTCCTCGTCGGCCTCGCAGCCATCCTCAGTCACATCATCCTCAGGACATACAGGTTCAGATCTTACACTGGGGGTCGTAGCCGAAGGGGGGGCAGGGACAGGGATCGCGGGGGCCTCGGTGTGGCTATACTTGCATTCGGGTTCATCCTCGCCATCTTCGCCCCCCTTCTCACGCGGATAGTCCAGTTCACCGTCTCCAGGAAGCGGGAGTACCTCGCGGACGCGTCAGGTGCAGAGCTCACCCGCTACCCTGACGGGCTGGCCTCGGCCCTTGAGAAGATCAGGGAGAACAACAGGGGCGACATGGACGTCAGCGAGGCGGTGAGCCACCTCTTCATAGCGGATCCCAACAGGAGCGCCCTGGACAGCCTCTACGCCACCCACCCACCCATCGATGAGCGGATTAAGCGGCTTAAGGCCATGTAAAGAAAGGAAAATCGATTCCTCTTTTTATTTTAAACTAGTACGCCTCGCTTCTGTATTTCTCGTAGACGCTGATGAAGGCAAGTTGGATCACCACGTCGAGACAGACGGTGAGGAGCCCCCCGATCCAGGGCACGAAGCTCAGTAATATGGTCCCGACTATCGAGGCGAGGATGATGACGGTGACGTCACCGATGTCCCTCGTGATGACGCTCCAGGCCCTGGAGATGGCGGTCCCGACGCTGGTCTCGTCCATGACGATTATCACGAACATGAAGATGGAGACGGGGATCAGGAGGATGGTTATGGACAACAGGACGCCGACGATGGAGGCGACGATGAATGTCCCTATCCTCCCGATCACGTAGTTCATGCTGGCGCCGAGGTCCAGCCTCTCACCGACGTAGGCGTCCCGAGCCATATCGATGGAGGCGAAGTTCAGCAGGTAGACCAGAATAGAGCCAGCGAGGGAGAGGAGCGCAGCAACGAAGAACACAGGAGAGTAGGAACTGGGGTCCAGGGGGGACCACCCCTCGGGGTTAATCAGCGTCGAGATCAGAGAACCTAACAGGACCGGCGCGAAGACCATGGGCTTCGAGGAGGCTATCCTGTAGCCCAGCGAAAGATGATCTGAGGCCCTCGCCCCCGTAGGTCGGGCTTGGCGCTTCGGACCCTTAAGATGTTCACGGCAGATCGGGCAGACCGCGTATTCCTCCTCGACCTGGGCTCCACATTTTGGACAGTAAGGCAATTTTACTACCTTTTTATCACACTAGGATGGGTCGAATTAAAGGTTCTGATTAAACCGTGGGATCGAACCCCTCCATTTTTACATGGTTAGGGTGAATTATGGTGCAACTGGTGAACATGAGTTGAAGACCAACGTTGACTCACTCGTCAAGATGAAGGTGAAGGGGGAGATCATCCACCCCGAGCTCTGGGTAGAGAGGGGCTTCGTGACCACATGGGACGGGAGACCAAAGCTCACCGTGGGCATCGGAGGCATAGTCCACAACGTGAGAGTGGGGGACCCCGTCTTCGGCTGGTACGCCGACCACCTCAACGCCGGCGTGGCCGTCTCGGACCCCGACTCCTCAAAGGCACAGGGCGTGAACGTCTTCTCCTGCATCGGGAACCCCGCTAAGGTCCTGTCAGGGGAGGCGAAGGGAGCCAAGGGCGTCGTGGTCGGCAAGACCTACTTCTTCGCGGGGCGCTCGTACAGGCTCGTCGTCGACTTCAAGCCAGAGGACAGGGCGAAGCTTACGATAGGCGATAAGATCGAGATTGAGGCCTGGGGGACCGGCCTCGTCATAGAGGGCTTCGAGGACGTGAGGATACCCTCCCTCGCGCCCGACCTGCTGGAGAAGATCGATGTGGGCATCGAGGACGGGAAGCTGACGGTTCCCGTTGTGAAGATCGTCCCCGGCAGCATCATGGGGACAGGGGTGGGGCGAGGGGGATCCCACGCGGGGGCCTGGGACATCCAGTCCTGCAGCCCGGAGCTCAACGATGAACTGGGGCTGGATAGTCTCAGGTTTGGGGACCTCGTCGCGGTCACCGACGTCACCTCCGAGTACGGCAACGGCGTCTTCGAGGGGGGGATAGTCGTGGGAGTCGTCTCACACGGAGAAAGCGAGATCGGCGGACACGGACCCGGCTTAGCCACCATCTTCTCGGGAAGCAAGGAGAGGCTCAAGCCGGTCATCGATCCGAAGGCGAACGTCGCCTACTACCTCGACCTGAGAGGAGACCTGGAGTGGTGAAGATGCTGAAGACGAACAAGGACAGGCTGGTCCAGGTCTCGGTCATGGGGGAGATCTCCCACCCCTCCACGACGGGGAGCTACAGGACCGGTTTCGACGGTGTCCCTCGGCTCAGCCCCGGGGGATCGGGGATCAAGCTCAACTTCAGGGTCGGCGACTGTGCCTACGGCTGGGTCGCTGACCACTTCGAGCCAGGCGTCTGCCTCCAGAACCGGGGCTCCGTGAGGCAGTTCACGGCCCTCAACGCCCTCGCCTGCATCGGGAACGAGGGGAGGGTCGTGACGGGCGAGGCGAAGGGGGAGAAGGGCACCGTCACGGGGAAGCACGGCTATTCCAAGACATTCGTGGACTTCCCCCTCGAGACCTTGGAGAATTTGACAATTGGGGACAAGATACAGGTCACCGGCTGGGGCGTGGGTCTGGAGATCGAGGGCCGCGAGGACGTCCGGATGATGTCCCTCTCCCCGAAGCTCCTCGAGGCCATGGAGATCCGCGAGGAAGGGGATGGGCTGGTGGTGCCTGTGGCGAAGATCGTCGAGGGCAGGATGATGGGCTCCGGAATAGGCGGGGGAAGCGGGGGCATACCCGACCTGGGCGACTTCGATATCCAGAGCACAAGCCCCGAACTCACCGAGAGCTACGGTCTGTCAGAAGTCCGGATAGGTGACATCGTCGGGATCAAGGACATGCTCTCCCACTACGCCAGGGGCATCCACCCCGGGGCGGTGACCATCGGCGTCGTCTCACACGGCGCCAGCTTCTCAACGGGTCACGGACCGGGAGTGTCGCCTATCATGTCAGGCTACCCCGGAAAACTTGTGCCAGTCGAGGACGATAAGGCGAACATCGCCTACCGCCTAGGTCTCAGGCCAGAGAAGAAAGGGTAGCCTCCCTTTACACCCTTTTTTATCAGTCGTTGAGTGCAACGGATCTCTTCTTCAGTGTCTCAGGAATTTTGAAGTAGATGATTGGGAGCCTGATTACGGCCTCAAGGATCACGGGTAATAGGAAGAGGAGGCCGGGGTTCACGCTCTCGTAAAGCATCCCGCCTATGATGGGGGCGGGAATCCTGACCAACGAGTTGATGGTGTTGGTGACACCGAGCCATCTACCCCTCTTCTCCGCGGGAACAAGCTCAAGCATCCACGTCTGGTAGGAGCTCCCGGCCATGCTTATCCCCCGGCAGGCCCAGGCGAGGATGAGCCAGGAGGGATGGGGCGCATACACCAAGATCAGGAAGAACAGGAACCGGGCGGGCCTGGTCAATAGGAACGCCAGCTTCCTGCCCCTGGTGTCTGCCAGCCTGCTCATTGGGAGGGCGAAGACTATCGATGAGAGGGTCGAGGCAGTGCTTAGGAGGCCCAGGGTTAGGGTGTCCGCCCCCTTGATTTCTGCGGCGTAGAGAAATATGAAGGACATCGTCATCCCCATTATGAAGGATCCCAGACCGCTCACCACAAGGAAGGCCTTGAGGCCCTCCCCCTCGCTGAAGACCTCCCGGATGTCACGGAGGAAGTTCGTCTTTTCCTCTTTCGGCCTTGGCATGGGCGGAACGCTATCAAGCTTCATGTAGACGTAGCCGTAGACGATCACCAGTCCGATGAACCGGATGTAGTACATGGGCCTGATGCCCTGGACATTCAGACCACCGAAGTAGTCGATGAGGAGGGCGGCAGGGATGGGGGCCACTATGCCGATGGTAGAGGCGATGACCTGGCGTAGCGCGAATCCCTGAGCCCGCTCCTCGTCCTTCAGAGCCCTGGAGAACATGACGCTCTGGCTCCGCATCATCAGCGCCATCGTGAAGGGGTTCACCATCATCGCCACCAGTATCCAGGTCCAGTCCTGGGCGAGGGCGTAGAGGGCGATCATGAGCACCTGGAACGCCATCCCGATGCCCATCACCTTCTTGAGGTCGTACCTGTCGGAGATCCAGCCCGAGGGCAGGGAGATGACCATGTTGATGGCGCTGCCTATGCTGCTCATAGTGCCCAGGGTCACAGGGTCGGCACCGAGCGCCGTCGTGTAGATGGACTGGTAGCTGTTCGTGAGGTTCATCAGGAATGTGGCCCCGGAGGCCCGGACGAGGAGCATCCTGTAGTTGTGGTTCTGCCTCCTCAGGAACTCACGGGACCTCTGCACCACCTGCAACTCGATACCTTCTTCAGTCTACGGTTGAAGCTCTGCTTAGGTATCTCAACTCTGTTATAAACCGTTCCCTAGATCCCGCTAGTTTACGTATAGAAGGTTTTTTCCGGGCGTACGGTCAATATTATTCGAGGTTCTAGTTTTGAAGGTTAAAGCAGCCAACGGCCTCGTCAGGATACTGAAAGCCGAGGGCGTTGAGGGCGTCAGTACATTCCCCACAAATATATTCAACAACGCCTGCGGGGAGGAGGGCGTACCGAATGTCATGGTACGTGACGAGCGCTACGCCGTGGCCGTCGCGGACGGCTACTCCCGTGTCTCCAATGGGAAGAGCTTTGGCGTCTGCTCCGTCATGGGAGGCCTCAACGCCGCTGGCATCCAGATGGCCTACGGCGCCCTCGCCCAGGCCTATGAGGACGGGACGCCCCTCCTCTGCCTGACCGACGGTGTGCCGACAGGGTCAAGCGGCGTGGAGAGGTTCAACATCGACGACGCCTTCCAGAGCGTCACCAAGTGGAGCGGGTACATCAACAGGGCGGACAGGGTCCCTGAGTACATGAGGCGAGCCTTCACCCACCTCCGCTCGGGGAGGCCCGCCCCCGTGCTCCTCCAGCTACCACGGGGACTCGGGGAGTATAACGAAGAGGAGCACCCGTACACTCCGGTGAAGGGCTGGAGGTCCCAGGGCGACGCCAGGGATGTGGAGGTCGCGGTCAGGGCTATCCTCTCGGCGAGGAGGCCCATCATCTACGCTGGCCAGGGCGTCTTCTACGCGGACGCATGCGACGAGCTTCTGAAGTTCGCCGGTTCGGTCCAAGCCCCGGTGCTCACGACCCTCAAGGGGAAGAGCTGCTTCCCCGAGAACCACCCCCTCTCACTGGGCGTCAGGGGCGCCCCAGCCGAGAGGTTCCTCCACAAGGCCGACCTCATATTCGCGATCGGCTGCGGCTTCTCTCCCGGGCACTTCGGCCACGTGATCCCGGATCCAGGGGGTAAGACCATAATCCACTGCACCGTGGACGAGGCGGATATCAACAGGAGCTACTGGACGGACCACGCCATCCTCGGGGACGCCAAGCTGGTGCTCAAGCAGATGATAGACGGGGTGATGAGTCGGGGACTGCCCGGTGACAGGGAGGGGCTCATGGAGGAGCTGGAGGAGGCTAAAAGGGCGAAGGCGGAGAAGTATGGACCGCTCCTCTCCTCGGACGAGTCCCCTATCAACCCCTACAGGGTCTACGGGGAACTGATGGAGGTCCTGGACAGGGGGAACTCCTTCGTAACCCATGAGTCAGGGGGCACCCGGGACCAGCTGAGCACCGTCTACGAGGCACTCATCCCCCATGGCTTCATGGGCTGGGGAAACGTCACCACCCTGGGCTTCGGCCTCGGGGCCGCCATGGGCGCGAAGCTGGCCTTCCCCGAGAGGCAGGTGGTGAGCGTAACGGGCGACGCCGGCGTCGGCTACCAGCTGGGCAACTACGAGGCCCTCATGAGGAACGGGATGGGGGTCACGACCGTCCACATCAACAACTCAGGGTTCAGCGGATACGGCCCCGGCTTCTGGGGGCCCGGCCACTCCCCGCACACGTACAAGGTGACAACCTCGGAGAGGCAGAGCACGGCCAAGTCCGTGGAGGGCTTAGGCATCCACTCTGAGAGGGTCGATGACCCTGACGAGGTGGCACCCGCACTGAAGAGGGCGTTGAAGGAGAACGAGTCGGGTAGGCCGGCGTTCATCGAGGTGATCTGCTGCATGTACCCTGTCTTCGGGGGATGGGTGAGGGGATAATCTAACCCTCCTCTTTTCCGTTTTCTGCCGTCTTTCTGATGGGAAGGGTCATCGTGGAGATGGTTCCCTCTCCAACCTCTGATGTGCCCCCTAATGTCCGCGCGCGCAGCTTACGTAGAGAAGGAGCGTCTTGGTACCTCTTCTTTGATCTACACCCTTCAAGCGATCCATGTTCTCAGGGAGGCCCCAAGCTCATATTCCCCAGGGAATATTCCTGACAAATATTTATTTATACAAGAATAAGGGACTCTAGTTTCACGATTAGGAGGGAAAAGACCTCACAAATATATCTTCTAAGGGGAAGAACGGGCGGTCGATATCCGAGATTAACGAGAAGATCCGGAACGGAGACGTTCAGGTTCTAACAGCTTCTAAGTTCAAAGACCTGGTGGAGAGCAGCGGCGTCCAGGTAGCCTACAAGGAGGTTGACGTCGTCACCACCGGCACCTTCGGAGCCATGTGCTCCTCAGGGGCGATCATAAATCTCGGCCATGCCGACCCGCCAATAAAGATCCAGAACGCTTGGTTGAACGACGTGCCCATCCCCCACCCGGGGGCGGCCGTGGACCTCTACATCGGGGCCACGATTGGTTCTGAGACCAAGCCATCTGAGTACGGGGGAGCCCACGTCATCGAGGACCTGATAAGGGGCAAGGAGGTGGAGCTCAGGGCGACGGCGTACGGTACGGACTGTTACCCGAGGACCCGCATCGAGACGACGCTGACCAAGGAGGACCTCAACCAGTTCTACCTGCTCAACTTCAGGAACGGCTACCAGAGGTACTCCTGCGCCACAAACGGCAGGGACGAGACCATCTACACCTATATGGGGAAGCTTCTGCCCCGATACAGGAACGCCACCTACTCAGGAGCAGGGGAGCTCAACCCCCTCACCAACGACCCGGACTATGAGACCATCGGCCTCGGCACCAGGATATTCCTGGGAGGGGGCCAGGGATACGTCATAGGAGAGGGGACACAGCACAACCCCAAGAGCAGACTGGGCACCATCTCGGTGAGGGGGGACGCCAAGAAGATGAGCCCCGAGTTCATCAGGGGAGCCAGCTTCACCAACTACGGCACCAGCCTCTACGTCGGCATAGGCATCCCGATCCCGCTGCTCAACGAGGGTATAGCCAAGAAGGCCTCCATCAGGGACGAGGAGATCGTCACGGATATTGTGGACTACGGTATACCCCGCAGGGACAAGGGGGCCATTAGGGATACCAACTACAAGGAGCTGAAGTCGGGGAGGATAGACATCAACGGCAGGGACGTCAAGGTCACCAGCCTCTCTAGCCTCAAGACAGCCCACAAGATCACGGAGACCCTGAAGACCTGGATAGAAGGAGCCTCTTTCTACCTGTCCCAGCACGTGGAGAAGCTCCCTACAGACACGGTCTTCAAACCCATGAAGCAGACAGGTGAGACGGCCTTCGTGGAGAGCATCGTGCACGAGGCAGTCACCTGCCGTGAGGACGAGAGGATCGAGGAGGTCGCTCAGCGGCTTGTGAACCGGTCAGTCAACCACGTCGTGGTCGTCGACGGACAGGGAAAGCTGTCGGGGATCGTCACCTCCTGGGACATCACCAAGTCCATCGCGAACGGGAAGAAGACGTTGAAGGACATCATCGTCAGGAACGTCCACACGACCTCCCTCAACGACCCCCTGGAGACGGCGTCTCGGACCCTGGCTCAGCACAACATCTCAGCCCTGCCGGTGGTAGACGGCGAGAGAAGGGTCCTAGGGATAGTGACGTCCGAGGACATATCCAGACTGCTAGGAGGTGCCAGATCTGGTTAGGGTGATGCTGAGGTTCTCCAAGGAGATCGTCGACAGGCCCATCACATCCCAGGTCATCCTGGAGCAGGGGACGCCCGTGAACATACTGAGCGCCCACATGAACCAGCAGGGCGGCGAGATCCTGGTGGACATCGAGTCGGCTCACGCTGACAAGGTGATCAAGGCCTTCAGAGACAAGGGCGTCACCGTCGACGTCAGGAAGCTAGTCGAGAAGGACGACGACAAGTGCATCGACTGCGGGGCATGCGTCTCCATCTGCCCCATGGACGCCCTCACCTTCGATGAGGCCCACACGGTCGTCCTAGACGAGGAGAAGTGCAACGGCATAACATGCGGCCTCTGCGTCGACGCCTGCACCACGAGGGCCATAAGGCTCCTCGGATAAGAGAAATCCATTTTTTTCTACATTAAAGGAGGCTTCGAGGAAATGATCTCGTCCGAGACTGAAGGGCTGCACAGGCTGAGGTACCAGCTCAGGGAGTCCCAGTGCACCATCATAACGGACAGTCTCGAAGCCCTAAAGGCCGCAGTTTCGGCCATAAAGAGCCACCGCACCGAGCTGGAGGAGTACATCAAGGGGACACCCGTCTTCCAGATGGCTCTGGACCCCATCGACGTGGATGAGGGACCAGAGGCGGTGGAGCTCATGGCCAAAGCCTCCAGGAGAGCCGGCGTGGGTCCCATGGCGGCGGTGGCAGGGGTACTGGCAGACCTCGCCGTAGAGGAGATGATTAGAGCCGGGGCAAAGGTCGCTGTGGTAGAGAACGGGGGCGAGGCCTACTTCATCTCGGATAGGCCAATGGACATAGCCATCAAGGCCGGAGAGACGCCCCTGTCAAAGAGGGTGGGCTTCAGGCTCGAGGAGTTCCCCATCGGCGTGGCCACCAGCTCCGGCCTCTTCAGCCACGCCCTCAGCTTCGGGGAGGCCGAGGCAGTAACCATCTTCGCGGAGAACGCCGGCATCGCCGACGCCGCTGCGACCGCCGTCGCGAACACAGTGAAAGGCGACGACGAGGAGAGGATCGTCGAGGAGGCCGTCGAGCTCGGGCTCACCATCGAAGGCGTCCGGGGAGTCTTCATCCTCTACAGGGGACACGTCGGCCTCGGAGGGGAGGTCCCGACCATAATAGGCGTGAATCCCGATGAGGAGCCCGTCTCCAGGGAGGCACGCTAGATGGCCTCGAAGAAGATCATCGTCGTGAAGTACGGCGGCTCGGTGCTTGAGGACGGGCTGGCCTTCAGGAATGCCGCAGAGGCGGTCAAGGCCGAGTGCGAGCGAGGGGTGGGGGTCGTGGTCGTAGTCTCAGCACTGAAGGGGGTGACCGACCAGCTCCTGGGCGTCGCAGAGGACATCTCCCCGGACACGCCCAGGGACGTCATCGACCACATCATCGGCCTCGGGGAGGAGCAGAGCGCCCGGCTCATGGCCTCGGCCCTGAAGGGCATGGGGGTGGACGCCGTGGAGATCACGCCCGACTCCCCCAGCTGGCCCATCGTCACCGACGAGACCTACGGCGACGCGGAGCCCATCGTCGAGGAGTGCCTGAGCAACGTGGAGCTAGGGCTCAAACCCCTGGTCGAGAGAGGAAGAATACCAGTAGTCTGCGGATTCACGGGCAGGAGCCCCGCGGGGAACATCACCACCCTGGGCCGCGGCGGAAGCGACACAACCGCCGTGATCCTGGGCCGCTGCCTCGGCGCCGATGAGGTCGTCCTGGTCAAGGACGTGGCCGGAGTCTACTCCGCTGACCCCAAGAAGGTTGAGTCCGCTAGGCCCATCGGGCGGCTCAGCGCATGGGAGGCAAACCTGATGGCGTCGGCGGGGGCCGAGGTCCTCCACGACAAGGTCTTCAAGTACAAGCCCGGAGACCTCCCAATTCGAATAGTCTCGAAGCATGGACCCCTGGATGGGGATGGTACTATGATAGATGGAACACTACCTAAACATTCGGTTGAAACATATGAGAGCCCAGTCTTCATGCTCAACCTGGTCGGAGACATCGTCTCCAAGCCCAGTAGCCTAACTCGTGTCACCGAGGCGGTGGAGGCCGCCGGAGGGCGAAGCCTGGGGCTCAAAGGAAACGGGGAGTCGACCCTGTTGGTGGTCGACGGCGACCCCTTGGAAACCCTCAATGGAGCCCACAAGCTCGTGGAATCCAGAGAAGTAAAAGCGGTATCTTGCACCGAGGACCTCGCCTATCTTTCCGTCAAAGGGCGGGGACTTGACGCGACAGAGGAGGTGAGCAAGGCGAAGAAGGCGCTTACAGGCATAGGCGTGAAAGTGCCCTGGGTGCAGGTCGGCCACTCCTGGTTCAGCCTCCTCGTGGATCACCATAGGGTTGAGGAGGCTGTCGAAATTGTGAAAGCCACGTTAAAGGGGTAATCCAGAGGAGAATCGCGCGGGAGGAAAGGGGAAACGTATCACGTCCTGAGATGGCTATTTTTATCTAATAAATCCTCAAATAAATGGATTTACTGTTTTAATAACGCGAATAAACCCGATTGACCATTTAAAGCATGATTATTACCCTGAAATTCCTCTTAGTAAACTACATTCTCAGTCTTGTTTAACCCTTCATAACCAATTTATCGTTTACAGGGCGGGTCTCACTAATGGACCGTAAGATACTTGCGGCTATCATCGTTCTAGCCTCCATAGCCGCAGTCGAGGGAGTCTACATAGCACTGACGATGCAGGGACTGACGGGAAGGTTCCCCGGATCCATCGATGTCATCTACTCAGAGTACACCGAGCAGCTGAACGCTAACATCGAGCTCATCGAGGACCTGAACGAGCTGAAGATGGAGCACACCGCACTGACCAACGAACACGACAGGCTCCAGCAGACCTACGAAGACTTCATGGTGGAGAAGAACGAGACGGATGAGAGCTACGCAGTGGTCCTGAACGACTTCACGGCCCTCGAGAGCGAGCACGGGGAGACCTCGGAAGAGCTACAAGAGCTCCAAGGTGACTATAACAGCCTCTGGGACAACTACAGGGACACTCAGGCTGCCTACGACTCGCTCGAGGCGGACAAGTCGAGCCTCGAGGCGGAGTACCAGGAGCATCGCGACAACTACCTGGGCATCGTGGGTGAGATCAACGCGCGGGCGGGGTTGGGAGCCCTCAAGGGGCGCATGATTACCCCCGAGGACGCGACGGTTGTGAGCGCCACATTGGATGTCACGATCACCACGGGCGATGGGAAATCCGAGATGGTAAAGTGGAACGACATCAGAGACCTCTACGACTGGGTTGAAGCAAACATCGATTACACCTATGACTCCCCCCATCCCGTGCTCTCGGAGGATGCCTCGGTGAGCCCTCAGTGGGAAAGCGAGACATACAGATACCCCAACGAGACGCTGGCCGAGGGACGTGGGGACGACGAGGACCAGGCCGTCCTACTCGCAAGCATGCTGCAGGCATATGATGGGGACACTGGCTACTGGGTTATCCGCGCCAGTTCTGACACGTCGATGCGCTCAGCTGCAATGATGGTTGGAGGTGGTAGGACGACGATCCTGGACCCGGAGAGCGGTTACTACACGGGGAAGGAGATAGGGAGCCTCCTCGAACACCCTGCGGAGTACACAATCCCGAACTGGTTCAACGACTGGGGGGAGGCTAACATGAGGGTCACCAGCGTGTTCGACAGGGACACCTGCGTGGAGTTCGGGAGCACTCAGGAGTTCTACGACTGGGTGAACGGACTCTAGCGAAGTTCTCAATCAAAAAAAGGGTTTATAAAAATAGGATTAGATCCCGTCTTCATTCGGGGTCTATGGGGACTATCTCCATGATCACCTGTCCGTTGGGGTCGGGGCACTCCACGAGCCATGTCCGGGGCATCCAGTCGTCCGGCTCGTCGAGCTTCCTCTGTTTCGCCGGCAGGAGGGGGATGATGCTGTTGAGTGCCCAGTAGCAGAAGTGGCCCTCGGGGATGCTTATCCTCCCTCCCCTGACGATGAAGTAGTCTCCGATCTCGATGGTGTCACAGAAGCCCTTTATCTCCTTCACGACTATCTTCAGGTCCTGCGTCTTACACTCCTCCCTTATTTTTCGCGCGGAGAGGACCTCTAAACGCGCTCATAACCTGCTTAAGAAGCTCCCTTGGGAAGATGGCCTCGAGCATCTTAGGATCTACTGGCTCGAGTGTCTCTGGGTTAAGGAAGGGTTGCAGGGATCGAGAGAGGTCCGGTAAAACGCAGTTCCAATTCTTGGTTATCTGATCCTCCGTCAGGAGGATCTTCCTGTCCAGTCCGAGTGATACACACACATACCTCCGAACTATTTGGGTGCCCTCTACATCCGCCTTTTTGTTTAAAAGGTTATTGTGCCCTTACGGTTGAGGTTCTTTCTCTTTGTGAAGCGTGGTGGATCACGTCATTCACGTTGAGGATCTCAAGGGTGCTCGTCCTCCCTGGGGCTTCCAGATTCGAGCCTGAGACGATCATCACCCTGTCTTCTCTACCTATATATCCCAGTTCAAGGCTCCTCTCCACGGCGCTGATCAGGAGCTCCTCCCGGTCATCCCTCCAGGGGACGTCCAAGGGCTCGACGCCCCAATAGAGCCGGCTCCTCTTTCCTATCTTGGTGTTCTGGGTGACCGCCAATATTCTGGCCCTGGGCCGGTACTTTGAGACCATCCGGACGCTGAAGCCGCTCCTGGTCACGACGATGATGGCCGCGGGGTCCACCGTCCTAGCTGCCCTCGAGGCGAGGCTCCCAATTACCTCGGCTATGGAGCCCTCGACGGCCTGAGGCATCGGCCGCTCATCCTGAGCCTTCATCTCCACGGTCCGGCTGATGCTGTTCATGGCCCTCACCGCGTGGACGGGGAAGAGGCCGATGGCGGTCTCCTCTGAGAGCATGACGGCGTCCGCCCCGTCGATGATGGCGTTGGCGACGTCGCTGGCCTCCGCCCGTGTTGGTCTGGGGTGGGTTACCATGGACTCCAGCATCTGGGTGGCGACGATAACTGGCTTTCCCGCCTCGTTGCACTTGTTTATGATCCGCTTCTGGAGGAGGGGAACCTCCCAGGGGAGCACTTCTATGCCAAGGTCGCCGCGGGCGACCATGATGCCGTCGCTGGCCTCGACGATCTCGTCGATGTTCTCTATCGCCTCCCTGTGCTCTATCTTGGAGATGACGGGCTGGTCTCCCCCGGCCTCTTGGATGGCGCTCCTGACGTTCTCAACGTCCCGCCTGTCCCTTACGAAGGAGATGGCGAACCAGTCGCAGATTCCCGCCCCGAACTGGATGCCCCTCAGATCGGCGTCTGTGGGGGGCCTGATGGAGAGCTCGGCGCCTGGGACGTTCACGCCTTTTTGGCTGACCACCTCCCCGCCTGATACTACCGTTCCCTGGAATCCCTTGTGATCACCGTCGACGGAGGTTACCTTCACCTCGATGAGGCCGTCGTTGATGAAGAGGCTGCCTCCGACCCTCACCTCCCGGGGGAGCCGTCCATAGCTTACGGGTAGCTCATCAACGTTGCCTAATACGGAGTGTGTCGTGAAGTGGATGTCCTGGCCCTCCTTCAGGTTCACGCTTCCGTCCACATCGCCCAGCCTGATCTTGGGGCCGGGCAGGTCGAGGAGGGTCGAGACGCTGTCTATGCCCTCGAGGGCGTCGAATATGCTCTTGTGGCTCATGGGGTCGCCGTGGGAGAAGTTTATCCTGGCGACGTCCATCCCTGCCTCCGCCATGGCCCAGAGGGTCTCCGGGGCGTCGGAGGCTGGCCCGATTGTGCAGACTATCTTGGCCCTGACGAAGTGGTCTCCTTCCATGTCTTCCTCAAGAAGGGAACTTGATGTTCGACCCATTTAAGCGGCTCGAATGAGGGGATAAAGGACACTCAAGATCGCGTCGCTCCGTGAAACGAAGGTACTTCACCTTCATAACCTGAAGGACCAAGCTCTGACCTTATTTAAAATGGACTGGGCACGATGGATCAAAGATACATAAAGACCTTATTTATCACTGATACTGTTCGGGCTGCGAGGGAAGCACCGAAGGGAAAAGGGAAAACCTGCCTCAACAAATCCCAAAGACCTACGGATGCCGGGCTCGGGAGGTTAACCAGGGCACCACCGCAACGTTGTGCCATAGTAGCGGTCGAACCCTGTAATAGCACCGCCTCCCGTCCCGGCGAACCTCCCCCTCGGTTCTAATGCGTTTTTCGGAAACTATTAAAAACAGATTAACCCTAGACATCCGTGGATTCCATATGGTCTACTGTACCAAATGCGGTGAGAGCAACGAGGAAGGGACAGAGTACTGCGTCAAATGCGGTGCTTCACTGACGGGCAGATCAACGGTCCACAGGCGTAGCCGATATGATCGTGAGATGTGCTTCGGCGTCCCCATGTCCGGCAGCTTGTGGGGCCTCCTCATCGGGGCCGTGATAGTCCTATGGGGGCTCTCCGAGCTCGTGGGTATAGACTTCAATGTCGCCGCTATCTTCGCCGTGGCCTTCGGCGCCCTCATCGTGATAAACGCCCTGAGAAAGTCCTCTGGATAACCAACGCCTGCATACACCTTTTCCTCCTTTTAGATCATTTTAATTACCCAAGTTGAGATAGCGGTATCACTCTCGTGAGCAGGCTATGTCCAGGGACCATCTCGTCGCCCTCCTCGAGGCGCTCTTCGTGACATTCCTGTGGTCCTCGTCGTACGTCCTCGTGAAGGTGGGGCTCACGGAGATGTCGCCCCTGTCCCTCGTCGCCCTCCGCTACGTGGTTGCCTCCCTCATCCTTCTTCCCCTCGCCCTCAGGAAGGGGGAGGGAGAGTTACTGAGGGACTCGAGGAACGTCGTGAAGATGGCGGCCCTCGGACTCTCCGGGTACACCGTGGCCCAGGGGCTGCAGTGCCTGGGGCTGTCCTACCTCCCCGCCGTCTCGGTGACCTTCATCCTCAACTTCACCCCGTTGATCGTGGCAGTCCTCGGGGTCGTCGCCCTGAAGGAGTACCCCCGTCTCCATCAGCTTGCCGGGATGGGCCTCGTGCTTGTCGGTGCCTACATGTACTTCAACGCTCCCCTTGGGGGCAACAGCCTCCTCGGCGTGGGGATCACCCTCGTCTCGGGGATAGGCTGGGGGTCCTATCTGGTGCTGGGTAGGCTCCTCTTCGTCAGGGACGAGTTGGACCCCTTGGGGCTGACGGCGTTCTCCATGGGCTTTGGGACGCTGCTTCTGGCTTTGGTGGCCTTCTCCGTGGAGGGGCTCCCATCGGTCTCGCTGACTGGGTGGGGCATCATCATCTGGTTGGGGGTCGTCAACACTGCTCTCGCCTTCTTCCTTTGGAACCACGCCCTCCAGAGGTTGGAGGCCTTCGAGATCTCGGTGCTCCAGAACACTATGCTGGTGCAGATTGCGGTCCTCTCCTGGATGTTCCTCGGGGAGCAGCTCACCGTGGCGAAGCTCGTCCCGATGGCGCTGGTCTTCGTTGGTGCCCTCGTGGTACAGCTGAGGAGATAGGTAACGATCAAGTGTCTAATTGCATTCTGGGAACCTTTATAAGAGAGTATCGGACTTGATATCGGATATGATAGCACATTCGATATCGGAAGTGATATTCAATGGGTGAAAGAAATCTAAATAGACGTCGAAGGATAGGGGTGCCAAGGGGGCTGCTTAGACATCTCACCTTCCAGTTCCTCAAGGAGGAAACCATGTCGGGCAGCGAGATAGTGGACAAGATCGAGGAGTACACGGACTGGAGGCCCAGCCCCGGCAGCATCTACCCCCTGCTCTCCCACATGCAGGAGGTTGGGCTCATTAGGCCTCACATGGACGCGGACCCCACACTCAAGCGTTTTGAGTTGACCGAGAAGGGGAGAGCCCACACGGAGGAGATGTTGGCTCATAGTGATCAAATGAGGGAGCGTAACCGCAGTATCCGGAAGCTGTACTGGAAGCTCCATGCTGGGATGACGGAGGAGCTCTACGACAGCCTAAGGGACCTGCTGGACGCCCTCGAGGACGTCTACACGGGGCACAAGGAAGACGTAGAGGTCTCCAAGAAACTAAAGGCCGCCCTGGACGTGGCAGCATCCAAGATAAAGGAGATTGATTCATAGCGCCATGAGCGATCTACGAAGAGTCACACGCTTCCTCTCACCCTATAAGAGAGAGGTGGCCATCGCCACAGTGTTCCTGGGCTTGGTGGTGTTAGCGGATCTCTATATTCCTAGGCTCATTCAAGTAATCATAGACGATGGTGTCGCACAGAGGGACATGAACGTCGTTCTCACGACCAGCTTGCTCATGATTGGTGTGAGTATACTAGAGGCAGTGCTCTCAATAGCAAATACGCTCTACTCAGTGAAGGTTTCACGGGGCTTCGAAGCTGATCTCAGGGAGGCCATCTTCAAGAAGATACAGACCTTCAGCTTCGGGAACCTGGATGACCTCAACACTGGGCAGCTCTTGACTAGGCTGACGAGCGACCTAACCCAGGTCCAGATGATCATATCCATGGGGCTTCGAATGTTTATCAGGGCCCCGCTTATGTTCATTGGCAGTTTCGGCATCATGTTCGCCATCAATCCAGACCTTGTGACCGTGATACTCTCCCTCCTTCCGGTCACGTTCCTTTTGGTGACATTCTTCATACGGTTCGTGAGGCCTCTCTTCACCCAGGTCCAAGAGCGCCTCGACTACCTGAACCAAGTCCTCCAGGAGAACCTCTCAGGCATCCGGGTGGTAAAAGCCTTCGTGAGGAGCGACTACGAGAACAAGAGGTTCGAGAAAGCCAACATGGAGCTCTACGAGACATCCCTCAAGATGAGACAGTACACCAGCATCTTCTTCCCCATCGTCATGATGCTGATGAACCTGGGCACCGTCGCCATCATCTACTATGGTGGGCTCCAGGTCTTCGTGGGCAAGACCTCCGTGGGCCAGATAATGGCCTTCACCAACTACCTGTTCAGCACAATGTTCCCCGTGCTAATGCTCTCCATGATGGCAGGGCAGATCTCGGCAGCGAGCGCGTCGGCCTCACGTATAATGGAGGTTCTCGACGCGGTGCCTGAGATCCAGGACAGCCCGGAAGCAATCAGATTGGACGAGATCCAGGGGAAAGTGGTATTTGAGAGCGTGACCTTCAGCTATAGGGACGACGGTGGCGACCCCGTCCTCACAGATATCAGCTTCACCGCAGAGCCTGGTGAGAAGGTCGCCCTTCTCGGGCAGACCGGGTCGGGCAAGTCCAGCCTCATCAACCTGATCCCTAGGTTCTATGATGCTAACTTGGGGCGTGTAACCATCGATGGTTACGATGTTAAGGAAATAGAGATGAGTAACCTAAGGAGGCACATCGGCTTCAGCCTCCAGGAGGCGATTCTATTCAGCGGTACCATCAGGGACAACATACGCTACGGGCGACCCGATGCCTCCGACGAGAAGGTCGTTGAGGCGGCCAAGATCGCCCAAGCCCACGAGTTCATCATGACCTTCCCCGAAGGTTACGACACAATGGTGGGACAGCGGGGAGTGAACCTGAGTGGTGGTCAGAAGCAGCGCCTAGCAATCGCCCGTGCACTTCTAGTAAAGCCCAAGATACTCATATTAGACGACAGCACCAGCGCCGTGGACGTTGAGACAGAGGCAGAGATCGAGAACGCCCTCGAAGAACTAATGAGCGACACGACGAGCTTCATCGTTGCCCAGAGGATCAGCACCGTCCTCAAGGCGGACAAGATACTTGTGCTGGACAACGGAAGGATCGCTGCTCAGGGCAATCATGAGGAGCTCATGGAGACCAGTCCCCTCTACCAGGAAATATATGACAGCCAGCTCGGCGACGGAGGTGCTGAGGCATGAGCGGAACGGGACGACAGGGAGACCGAGGAGGCAGCGAACCGCAGCAGCCCCAGCCTCGGCGTATGATGGGTCGTGGACCCCATGCTATGGGTAACATCGAGAAGCCCAAGGATGCCCGCGGAGCCCTGAACAGGCTCATCAGATATCTAGGCGACTACAAGGTCCAGCTTTTGATCATCGCCCTACTCACGGTGGTGAGCTCACTAATGGCGCTGGCTGGGCCTTACCTCATGGGAGTGGCGATTGACAACATGATTCTTGCTGGTGATATTCCGGGGCTCGTGAGGATTTCTCTACTCCTCGCTGGTGTGTACCTCTTCAGTGCCCTGGTCTCCATGGCATCGGGTTGGGTCATGGCGATAATCAGCCAAAGAAGCCTGAAGAAGCTAAGGAAGGAACTCTTCGAGCACATCCAGACCCTGAGCCTCAGCTTCTTCGATAAGCGGTTGGCGGGCGACCTGATGAGCCGACTCACCAACGACGTGGACTCCATCGGTATGGCAATTTCCTCGAACGTCACGACGCTCATGAGCAGCTCCATCTCGCTGGTCGGTATCCTCGTGATGATGTTCAGCCTCAACGTCTGGCTGGCCTCAGCCAGTCTACTCGTGTTCCCGATCATGGTTTACATCACGGCCTTCATCGGAGGGAAGACGCGAGCGGGGTTCATGGCCCTCATGACAAAAATGGGCTCCCTGAACGGCGTCATGCAGGAGACAATCACAGGGCAACGCGTTGTGATAGCTTTCGAACAGCAGGAGTCAGTTAACCGAAAGTTCACGGCGACTAACGACGAGGTCAAGGCCATCAGCATCAAGACGAACACCTACTCGATGATGATGATGCCCCTGATGGGGATACTAACCAACGCCAACATAGCCATCGTTGCCGGCCTGGGGGCCTGGATGACTCTCCAGGGAATGGCGACAGTGGGACTCATAGCCACCTTCATAATGTACAGCAGGCGGTTCGCGGACCCCCTTCGGCAGTTTGGCAACATCTACAACAGCATCCAGTCAGCCCTAGCGGGGGCCGAGCGCATATTCGAGGTGATCGACACTGAGCCAGAACTCAAGGACGCCTCCAACGCGATAGGTGTAAACGACTTCGATGGGTACGTCGAGTTCGAGAACGTGGACTTCGAGTACGTCCCCGGCGTCCCTGTGCTCAAGAATATCAGCCTGAAGGCCGAGCCAGGTCAGACCATCGCCCTCGTGGGCCCCACGGGAGCTGGTAAGACGACCATCGTTAACCTGCTCACGAGGTTCTACGACATCAACGACGGCAGCATCAAGATAGACGAGACAGACATCAGGAAGATAAAGATGGACGACCTCCGACGGCAGCTGGGCATAGTCCTCCAGGACGTGTTCCTATTCAGCGGCACGGTGATGGACAACATCAGGTACGGTAAGCTGGACGCAACGGACGAGGAGTGCGTACACGCGGCGGAGCTGGCGAACGCGGACGGCTTCATACGGCGGCTCCCCAAGGGATACGACACGGAGCTCAGCGAGAGGGCCGGGAACATCAGCCAGGGGCAGAGGCAACTCATAAGCATCGCAAGGGCCCTGGTCGCCGACCCGGCTATACTTGTCCTGGACGAGGCCACGAGCAGCGTCGACACGCGCACCGAGATACAGATACAGGAGGCCTTCCGGAGGCTCATGAGTGGGAGGACGAGCTTCGTCATAGCCCACAGGCTCAGCACCATCCGAAGAGCAGACATGGTCCTCGTCATAAACAACGGCGAGATCATCGAACGTGGAACCCACGAGGAGCTCATTGAGAAGAAGGGCTTCTACTACAGGGTCTACATGAGCCAGTTCAAGGGAACCAACGGCAGCGACGTCGAGCCCATAAGGCTGATACCCGCAGAGCAGACCGCCCCCCAGTTCTCCCAGAGGGGCATGCCCGGTATGGGTGGAATGAGTGGTATTGGTGGAATGGGCGGCATGCGCAGCATGGGCTCAACGGATAACCCAGGAGACAGAGGCAACACAGCTGAGCTCAGTGGTCATGGAAGCATGCGAGGTGGGCCTGGCATGCCCGACATGATGGGGAGGATGATGGAGATAGTGAAGGCCTTCAGGGAGAAGGGCGCCACGTCACCGGAGGGAGCCCTATCATTGGAGGAGCTCGGGTTGCCCCCCAGGTTCAGGATGATGATGCGGAGCCCTATGGGCCAGTCCGGGATATTCAGCGAGGTCGACGGAAAATACTACCTCTCAGAGGAAAGACTGAACGATACGCGCGCTCAATTCCTGAATGAGTAAAACACCCACGAACCTCCCTTTTTCCGTATCTAATTATTACTAAATCCTGGGTCAACCCTCTAAAAAAGCAGAATAGAATATAAGCGCCGGTTCGGTAGACTCTCTGAAGCCCATGAGATACGATCTCGAAGCCATTATGAGAAACTCCGAATCGGTCGCCGAATACCTCAAATCCTCTGAAGAGAAGACACCGAGATTCGCAGAGCGGAAAGCCGCGTACAAGCTGAATAGGGAAACTATAACGAAGATCAAGTCTTACATAGGCAGCACCGTTGTGGTGGTATTTTCAGCGGAATGGTGTCCCGATTGCTTCAGGAATGTCCCCTTGCTGGGCCTCATAAGCGAGGAGGCCGGCCTTGAGGTGAGGGTGTTCGGACACCTTATGAGGAACGTCAAGGACCCTGACGAGAAGTGGGCTATACCTCCCTCTCCGCCCGAGGTCAAGACATTCAATGTCATCAAGATTCCCCTCATCATAGTCCTCAATAAGGATGGAGAGAAGCTAGGGGAGATAATTGAGAACCCTCCGGAGGGCATTACCTTGGAAAAAGCCCTCCTGGACATCCTTAAGAAGAGTTAGACCCAACCTGCAGGACTTTAATTCCTGATATATCCGATAATTATCACTAGATGGAAAAAGGGTGAGAAAATGAAAGCAGGCACCATGATCAGAGAATTTAAGGCTAAGGACGGCAGGGAGGTAACCCTCAGGGCGCCGAAATGGGACGATCTTGATGACATGCTCGAATTCATCAACGCCCTAGTGGACGAAGGAGCTGACATAATGATGGATACAAGGCAGACAAGAGAGCAAGAGGTCGACTGGCTCGCACGTCTCCTCACCAGGCTCGAGAAAGACGAGATGTCGGTCGTCGTCGCGGAGGTGGGCGGAAGATTCGTGGGCCAGGTCGAGGTCACCAAAAGGAACATGAACTCAAAGCACGTAGGAGTCCTCGGCATCGCCCTGAAGGACGGTTTCCGAGAGATCGGGATCGGCACAGAGCTCATGAAAGAGGCGGAGAACCAATCTAGACGACTAGGACTGGAGATACTGAACCTTGAGGTATTCGGTACAAACAAGAGAGCCAGACACGTCAACGAGAAAGTGGGATACCGAGAGGTAGGAACCTGGCCCAAGGCAGTAAAAAGAGATGGAGCCTACATCGACGCGGTCATGATGTCCAAGGAGCTCTCAGAGTAAGACCAGAAACCCATGGAGCCCGGATAGGTAATACTTTAAAACAAGCACATGGATATCAGATGTGCCAAGGAGGCATGAGTGTGTATCACTCGGACTGGATATTAGCCCCCCCGTGACAGGGGTAGAGATCAATCCTAGTTATAAGAAGAAATCAAAGGGCCTCCACCGGGAGAGATGGCACCCAATTTATACGGTCATTACCCTACTTGATGCCATAATCCCAGATCCCGAGGCCGAACGAGGAGATATAAAATGAGCAAAGAAAAAAAGGAAGAGATGGTCGTCACCCCCTGGGATGTCTCCGGGGACATGGACTACGACAGGCTGATAGAGCAGTTCGGGGTCCAGCGAATGACGCCCGACATCCCTGAGAGAATAGCTAAACAGGCCGGCTTCAAGCACCTGCAGCTGAGGCGCGGGATCTACCTGAGCCACAGGGATGTCGACTGGTGGCTCGATGAATATGAAAAAGGGAAGAAGGTGGGGCTCTACACAGGCCGAGGCCCGTCGGGCAACGTCCACCTGGGCCACATGCTGCCATGGTTCTTCACCAAGTACCTGCAGGACGCATTCGACGCAGACCTCTACTTCCAGATGACGGACGACGAAAAGTTCGTGTTCCCCTACAACCTGACGCTGGAGCAGACCGTGGCTAACGGCTACGACAACGCCCTGGACGTCATCGCCTGCGGCTTCGACGCCGAGAAGACACACATATTCAGCGACACCGAGGACATCAGCCATCTGTACAAGATCGCCCTCAATGTGGCGAAGAGGGTCACGTACAGCACAGCGAAGGCCGTATTCGGCTTCAAGGACAGCGACAACATCGGCATGATCTGGTACCCGGCGATGCAGGCCATGACCTGCTTCCTCCAGTCGGAGAGGGAGGGCGCCAACATCCCCTGCCTCATCCCCGCCGCCATCGACCAGGACCCCTACTGGAGGATGACCAGAGACATCGCCGAGAAGCTGGGCTACTCAAAGCCAGCCCAGATCCACGCCAAGTTCCTCCCGGGTCTAGGCCAGGGTGGAAAGATGTCGGCGAGTCAGCCTGAGACGGCAATCTTCACGAAAGATCCCCCGGAGGTGGCTGAGAATAAGATCATGGGCGCGTTCACGGGCGGTCAGCCCACCGTGAGGGAGCAGAGGGAGAAGGGGGGAGACCCCACCATCTGCAGCATCTACGCCTACTACTACTTCCTGTTCGAGGAGGACGACGGCAGACTGGTGGAACTGGAGAACGATTGCAGGTCCGGGGCCCTCATCTGCGGAGACTGCAAGGCGAGGCTGGCGAAGGTCATAGGCCGCTTCCTGGTCGACTTCCAGGAGAAGAGGGAGAAGGCCAAGGACGTACTGGACGACTACTTCCTTAAGTGAGGTCCCAAGACCTCCCTCCAGATATTTCTTAAACCATCCCTCTCCTGTGGGCACATTATATAACGTCCATGTAGAATACGGAGGCCTGTAACGGTTACAACGAAGCTATCTGAACATTTGATTTATTCTAAAACTACATGGACCAAGAGGAAATTTCCCTAGAGACACTGAAATCAGCAGTAAAAGACAAAGGCGCAAAATGGACTCCAGAGGAGACCACCCTCACGCTGCTCTCCACAGAGGAGAAGGCCCAGAGGCTCGGGCTGCTCCCCACGGAGATGGAGACGAGCCTCGCAACGGAACTAGGCCTCGACAAACCTCTAACCAATAAAAGCAGCTCCAAGAAGACTAGTAAAACCTCCAACCCCGGCTCCGCGGGGCTCCCCTCGAAGATCGACTGGAGGAACGTGAGCGGCGTAAACTGGACGACCTCCATCAAGGACCAAGGTAGCTGTGGCTCATGCGTGGCCTTCGGAACCATCGCAGCCCTGGATACCCTCCTTCGGAGGAGATGCTACAACGACCCGAACAAGAACATCGACCTCTCCGAGGCCCACCTCCAGTTCTGTGGCGGCGGGAGCTGCAACGGATGGCACATGAACCACGCCTGCAACTACCTCAAGGCCAACGGGGTGCCAGACGAGGCCTGCTTCCCATACGCACACGGCCTGAGCACAAAGTCCTGCACGACGTGCTCCGACTGGATGTCACGGATAGGCCACACGAAGATCCCGAGCTGGACCAACACCAAGGACGTGGAGCAGATGAAGAGGAACCTCATCGACAACGGCCCCCAGATCACAGGCATGGCGGTCTATCAGGACTTCTTCAGCTACTCCGGCGGCATCTACGAGCATGTCAGCGGCGGCCTAGCCGGCTACCACTGCGTGGCCGTCGTGGGCTACGACGACCAGAACGAGTGCTGGATATGTAAGAACAGCTGGGGCAAGGGCTGGGGAGAGGCCTATGCCGGTGAACGAGGCTGGTTCAGGATAAAGTACGGTCAGTGTGGCATAAAGGACATCTTTGGTATGTGGAACATGGTCGTCCCGAAGCCCTCTGGATGCGGCTGGGCCAGCCACCTGCTGGTGGACTACTCCTTCACGTCGGGGGCAAGAACCCTCTGGGCGTACGCTGGAAACAAGTGGAGATACAGGAGAATAACGGAGTCGCAGGTGAACAGCATAGCGAAGCTGCTCATGGAGGCCAGCAAGATCTGGGTCTGCTGGAAGGACGGTGAGATGACCTTCGCGAGGGCCGTGAAGTAGGTGATAGAGCATGAGTGAGGAGAAGATATTCAAGGAGCTTGAGGAGGAGGCGCAGAAACTCTACGCGTCCATGGAGGCAGGTATGATACCAGTAGCACAGGTTCCCATGGAAGCGGAGCTGGCGCAGGCGTCAGTGGAAGCCTACGGTAAGGAACCGGAGCTCGTCCAGGTGCTGGGCATCTCAGCCGCCCAGAGCGGAACCGCAACACACGCCCTAGTGGACTACGTTTTCACATCTGCGGTTCGGCGGCTTTGGGCCTACGTCGGGGGCAGCTGGAGGGGCAGGAACATCAACGAAGCCCAGGTAACCGGGATAGCTAAGGTGGTCATGGAGGCCGACAGACTGGACGTCTGGTGGTCTAACAACACGATAAACTTCGTCAGATGCTGGAAGAAGTACTAGCCTCCCAATCTCTCCACCTTTTTTCTAATAACGGGGACCCAGAATCACCTGAGAATAATGTTGGCTCCGCACCCATCTAAGTCGGAGCTATTCGTTATCCTTTCGAAGGCCCTTTTTCTTAGACTCCTCAAGCTCGTCCTCAGAAGGCAGCAGGCCTAAACGCTTTCCCCTCTCTTCAGGTGTGAGCTCTGACATGCTCGTGTCATCAGCCTTCCACTTGGCCCCCTTCTTCCTTATGGCTTCCTTCGTTTTTTTTAGATCCTCTGACAAGAAACCACCATTGAACCTTAGAAAGGGGTCCTAGATAAATATTATATCTTTTTTACGTGATATATGAGAAGAATAAGATGTTTTAAAACCCATTACTAAAAAAGTCCTTTTTTTCTAATTATATACGTAAAATAACGCAATTTTTTCAGTTAGTTATCAGATTCGCCGTATGCTTGGTCGGAGCTGGGGATTATTATAAATGAATTCAATGAATTGTATTTGAGGAGAGCAATGGTAGATCGTGGAAATGTCATGTTCATGGGGACAGTTGAGTCTACGGGCGAGACCTCAACTCTCAGGATATTTACTGAATTCTGTCCAGCCCTTCTGGGAATAGAGAGGTACTCACACCTGATCGTGCTCTACTGGTTTCACCTGCGCGATAACCCTGAACACAGGAAGACGCTCCAGGTCACCCCTCCCAGACACGAGGGGGCGCCGCTCACCGGGGTCTTCGCGTGTCGGAGCCCTTCTAGACCGAATCCGATAGGAGTGACGGTCGTGAAGCTTGAGAGGATAGATGGATGCAAACTCATGGTCAGTGGCTTGGACGCCCTCGAGGGTTCCCCGATAGTCGACCTGAAGCCCTACAACCCAGACAGCGACAGCGTGCCGGAGGCAGAGGTCCCGGGTTACATGAGGCATCTTTAGGCTTCAGGATAAGACTCATCGTAACCCAGTCGGTACTGTAGATCTTGTTACAATATTTTGTGCACGCGCAAAGGGCGTACCCCCATGCGGCCTGTGGACGTCGCGAGTGATAGTGCCACCGTCGGTTGCACGGGTAGTACACGGGCCCTTCACTCCCGTGAGTTCGGAATATGATTTAATAATGTAGTTTATGGAATGGTTAGCGGTATTACATCGCTATTATTTACAGAAGAAATTCTGGAGGGCCCCTCTTGCATCACATGTCTACGAAAAAAGGTTAATAGGTTCTAAGCTAGGAGCTTAGGTTGACTAATAGTCAATGGAGGAAAACGGAAGTGAAAAAGAAAGAAGTATTCATCCTATGTATGCTGTTGACGACGACACTCGCAGTGTCGGGAGTCGTCGGCATAGTACAAGCGAACCCCGATGTTGATCTAGTTATCATAACCCCTCACTGGGAAGGCATCAGAAAAGAGTATGAAGCTGCCTTCGAAGCCTACTACCTTGAGACATTCGGTGATATAGTCAATATCCAATGGCTCGATGTCGGTGGTACTTCAGATGTTATCAAGTATGTTGACTCTGCCTTTGAAGCAACTCCAGAAAGTATCGGCATAGATGTTTTCTGGGGCGGTGGCGTCGACCCATTCATAGCCGCAAAGGAAAAAGGACAATTTCAAGCATATGAGGTCAGCGAGGCGGTCCTAAGCAAGATACCTGCGACTATAGCTGGTGTACCCATGTATGATCCTGATTACACGTGGTACGGTTCTGCTCTCTCCGGCTTCGGCATCATCTACAATAAGGCGTTGCTTGAGTTGGAGGGATTACCCGTGCCAGAGACCTGGGAGGATCTGACGGATCCGCAGCTCAAGGGCTGGGTAGGTTCCGCAGATCCACGTCACAGTGGCAGCACTCACATGATGTACGAGATCATTCTGCAGGCATATGGCTGGGAGGAAGGTGTGAAGCTGGCGACTTTAATGGGCGCCAACATCAAGAGCTTCCCCTCAAGCTCAAGTGCAGTTCCTAAATCTGTAGGTGCCGGAGACGTCGCATATGGACTAGCCATCGACTTCTACGCATGGTCCGAGGTCTCAAAGGTTGGGGCCGATAAGATCGGCTACGTCATGCCTTCGGGGCTGACGGTGATCAACCCGGACAGCATCGCTATCCTCAAGGGGGCACCAAACCTGGAGGTTGCACAGAGATTCGTGGAATACGCGCTGTCTGAAGCTGGACAGAAACTCTGGATGCTCGATGTGGGTGCCGAAGGTGGACCAACGGATTACCTGCTTGGACGTATGTGCGTGATACCGAGCCTTTTCGATGAACTTGCGGATATCACAGTCGTGCCCATCAACCCCTTTGAAGTGGAGTCCTCACTGGACTACGATGCTGACTTGGGTTCAATACGCTATTCATTCGTAAACGACCTCTTCGGCTCAATGGTAATTGACAGCCACGAGGACTTGGTAGCTGCTTGGGTCGATATTATCGCTACCGAGAGCACCCTCGAAGAAGCTGGGATCACATCAATGAACATAGAGGCGGCCAAGGACAAGCTTGGAGAGGTGCCCCTGTCATCTGCAGAGGCCCTAGCTGCTGCGGAGGATTGGAGCGACGCAGAGATCAGGAACGAGTACATCTCCGAATGGCACACGTTCGCACTGGAGAAATATGACAGCGCTACGGGTCTGGCGGCAGCAGCCAGAACTGAGCTGTCCACTCAGTTGAGGAGTGAACGTGAGGCGTTGATCGCCCAGTACGAGGCTCAGCTAGATGAAGTAAAGGCACAGACACAGAACAACCTATACATGGGGCTTGGTGGCGGGTTAGTGGTCGGTGCGGTTATCGGATACGCCATCGCCTACTACATGTCAAGAAAGAGCGAGGTTGCAGCCGTAGAAGCATAAACACTATCTTCCCCTTTTTTAAAATTTAATATCCTACGGATCATTTCTTATTTAGAACTAGGTTCAAAAGAGGGCTCAAAAACGGTTAAAGTTTCTCTGAGTGGGGTCTCAAAGTTTTTCGGGGACGTAAAGGCAGTTGACGACATTGACCTTCAAGTCAATGAAGGTGAGCTCTTCTTCCTACTAGGCCCTTCGGGATGTGGGAAGACCACAACCCTGAGGGTGATAGCCGGTTTCTACAAGCCAGATAGGGGGAGTGTTTACTTCGACGACAGGCTCATCAATGATATCCCCCCTTACCGGAGGAACGTGGGAATGGTCTTTCAGAATTATGCTCTCTGGCCCCATATGACCGCGTACGACAATGTGATCTACGGGCTTAAGGTCAGGAAGGTTCCCGTCTCTGAGCGGGTGAGGAGGGCTCGGGAGGCCCTTGACATCGTGCAGATGCGGGGTTTTGCTACGAGGTATCCCAACCAGCTCTCCGGTGGGCAGCAGCAGAGGATTGCGTTGGCGAGAGCGATCGTCACCGAGCCGGATGTGCTTCTCCTAGACGAGCCGCTGAGTAACCTGGACGCTAAGCTCAGAGTTGAGACGCGCCATGAGATCAAGCGTATCCAGAGGGAGCTGGGGACCACGTCCATCTACGTCACGCACGATCAAGAAGAGGCCCTATCCATGGCGGATAATATTGCCATCATGAACGAGGGGAGAATCGAGCAGATCGGGGCTCCGAGGGATATCTACAGCAAGCCGATCAACAGCTTCGTGGCTGGCTTCATCGGTGAGACGAACTTCATCGAGGGAGAGGTCCGTTCGATTAGAGAGGAGGAGGGCCTCTTGACGATCAGAGCCTCATCTGGTGATGAGATCTTGGCCGGAGTTCCCCATGGGCGTTTCACTGTAGGACAGGAGGTCCTCTGCTCCGTTAGGCCTGAGAATATACGTCTGATGGATGTCTCCCCTGATCTTCCTGGGGGTCAGGTTCATGAGGGGGAGATACTTCATATGGCCTACTACGGAGTTATTGAGCACTATATTGTCAGGGGCTTCGGTGGAAGGGAGGTTAAGGTCACAAACTTTAATCCAGACGTGAAGAGGCGAGATGACGGCGAGCGTGTCCTCATGGCCTTCGACCCCGAGGATGTGGATGTGTTTCCGTTTTAGGAGGCAGTGTGTTGGGTTTCTCTGGGTTGTCTCTGAAGAAGAGCTTTAGGGATATGGACCGGAATGCCTTCATCATCTTCCTCGGTCTTATGGTCTTCTTCGGAGCCTTCCTCATACTCCCCATCCTCTACGTCTTCAAGGGGGCGTTCTTCGAGGGGGGTCGGTTCACTCTCACCTACTTTATGCTGATGTTCACAGACCCTTTCTACAAGGAGAGCATCTATAACAGCGTGGTCATCGGGGTCATCGCGACCTTGGTCACCTCTCTCATCAGCATCCCCCTCGCCTATTTGATGGTCAGGTACGAGTTCCCTGGGAAGAGGTTGATGCAGGGGATTCTCCTGGTGCCGTTGGTGATGCCCCCCTTCGTGGGGGCAATCGGAATGAAGCAGCTTTTCGCCCGATATGGTTCCGTGAACCTGCTGCTGATGCAGTTGAATCTTATCCAGAGGCCGGTCGACTGGTTCGGAGGTGGGTTCTGGGGGGTCATCCTTATGGAGGCCCTGCACCTGTACCCGTTTCTTTACCTGAACCTCTCTGCTTCGCTGGCGAATATTGATCCCACGTTAGAGGAGCAGGCTGAGAACATGGGGTCGAGTGGGTTCCACCTCTTCAGGACGGTGACCGCTCCTCTTATGTTGCCGGGGTACCTGGCTGGTTCCCTCATCGTCTTCATCTGGGCGTTCACTGACTTGGGCACACCTCTGATCTTCGAATATCGGAAGGTAGTCCCTCCTATCATCTTCTCCATGGTAAAGGACATCTGGGTGAACCCGATGGGCTATGCGCTGACGGTGCTGACGCTGGTCATCGCCGTGGTCTTCGTCGTCATCTCTCGGAGATATCTGGGGCGTAAGAACTACGAGATGATGGGGCGGGGGCATATCGTGCCCAGGACCAGAAGGGTGACCGGATGGAAGCTGCCTTTCGTCTATCTGCTGCTTTTCATCATGCTTCTGGGGGCCCTCATACCTCAGCTTAGTGTGATCATTACCTCCTTCGCGGATGAGTGGTTCCTCACGGTTCTGCCCACCACCTGGACGGTCGACTATTACAGGACGGTGTTCACTCACTCCGTCACTGTGACCAGTATAATCAACAGCCTGAAGTTCAGCCTGGCTAGCACCTCCATAGACATTGTACTGGGGGTGCTTATCGGATATCTCCTAGCCAGGAAGAAGTTCCCGGGGAAGGACCTCCTCGACTCGATCTCGATGCTTCCTCTGTCGATTCCCGGGATCGTGATCGCCTTCGGGTATGTTGCTGCTTTCAGCGGGACTTCTCTGGATCCTTTCATTGATCCTACGATCCTGCTTATCCTGAGCTACTCGGTGAGGAGGCTCCCCTATACGGTGAGGGCGGCGTTCTCGGGTTTCCAGCAGACGAGTGTTAGCCTCGAGGAGGCGTCGTCGAGCGTGGGGGCGAATCCCGTGAGGACGATGGTCTCCATCACGGGGCCTCTGATCATGGCGAATGTTTTAGCAGGGGGGATCATCTCGTTCTCGGCGGCGATGATGGAGGTGAGCGACAGCATGATATTGGCTCTACGGGAGGAGTACTATCCCATCACGAAGGCGATATACAGTCTTAACCTCAGGCTTGGGGACGGACCCTATGTGGCCAGTGCCCTGGGGATGGTTGGGACTGTGCTGGTTGCGGGCTGTCTCCTGGCCGCGAATAAGCTGCTGGGTAAGAGTATGGGGGAACTGTTCAGGGCTTAGCTGTCCCTAGGTACCTTCCCCGAGTAGATGTCGAGGGGGGTCTGGCCGGTGACCTTGGACTCCTTGATGAGGAAGTCCTTGAGCTCGTTCTCCTCCGTGAATATCCTGGTTGAGTACCACTCGAAGAACGGGCTCGGCTCGTAGGGGTAGTAGACGTAGACCATCTTGGCGAGAGACTTAGCGTATACCATCTCGCACATGACGCCGGCGGAGATGCTGGCTCGGGGATGGTAGACGACGACTGCGTGGCTGTTCTCGATGAGCTTGTAGTCGACATCGATTATCTGGAATCTGAGGTTCTTGATGGCTGCCTCGATCTCGATGCTGTCTATCTCCTCCTTTATGGGGCCTCCCCTGTAGTCCATGGAGAATACGAGCTTGGAGGGCCGCTCCTCCTTCTTGTCTATGGCGTCGTTGACCATCGCCCTCCAGGACTCGACGATGTCCCAGTCCTTGATCATGTAGGGGTCGAATACGATGTAGTACTCCGAGAGGCTGTCCCCGAACTTGGTGATGTTCCTGAAGAAGTCGGGGCCCTCCCCGGTTATGGGGTGGCTGAGGTAGACCTTCTCCCTGCCCCTGCTCCAGATGACCTCCTTGAGGAACTGGGGGCCGTTCTCGTAGGCGACGAGCTGTATCTCCCTGGCGGGGGTGAACTGCCGGGCGAGGTCGTAGACGCTGTTGACCTCCTCCCGGCGCCAGTTGGCGATCTCTCCCAGGGTGAATCTGTGGTCCTGCCACTGGATGTCCTCGCTGAGGCGCCTCTTCACCCTGACGATGTCGTCGAATATTATGACGAATAGGTCGGGGTCTAGGGTCTTCACCTCGTCCTCGTGGAGGCCGCTGAACCTGTTGCCCTTCCACTCGAAGTGGAGGGGTGTGCTGACTATGTGGGTGCCGCCGCGGTCGTTGATGTCGTCCACGATCTTCTCCACTGCCGCCTTGTGGTACTGGTTCATCTTCTCAGGCTGGCTGTCGTAGAAGTCGAGGATGTTGAGCTTGGTGAGGTTTGTGCCCTGCAGACGCGCCTCTCTCACTATGTACTCGAATAGGTGGTAGTAGTGGAAGCTCTGCCTCTCCTTCATCTCCAGGAGCATGTCGTCCCTTCCGTTGCCGGGTGGTCCGGCGCAGATGACCACTCGTTTATCGGTTGTCATGGGCTTCAGGTTAGATTCGTTGAGGTGGGAGATATGTCTGTTGGATTTTTCGTACGCATTTTATGGGTTTTATCTGTCTTTTTTCGCCTGAATTAGAAAAAGGGGTGTGTAGAGACTGCTTTTCTGTGGTCAGACGTCGCCGTTCTGCTCTATCTTGGTGTCCTCGTAGGGGGCGGCTACCCTCCTGTAGAACTCGAGTTTGCAGCATTCGAGGACCCCCATGGCCCTGTTCAGGTTGAAGTACCTGAGGGGGTAGGACTCCTTCAGGATGCGGGTGATTATGTAGTTGAGCTCCCCGTCGATGCTCTCCACGGGCTGGGACTTCAGCGTGGAGATGAGCTCGCCGAGGGGCTTCTCATACTTGGGTCTGTCCTCCATCTTTATGTAGGGTATACTAATTCACCTAGATCTCCATTCAGCCTTCGCCTTATATCCTTTGAGAGGCTGCGCGTTCACTTCTCCCGTATGGAGTAATCCAGGAGCTCCGTGGCGTCCTCGTTGAAGTAGAATTCCCCCTCGAACCGCTTGCCCTCCAGCAGGAGGGGCAGCCAGTGCTCGTCGTCCTGCCACATCTCCTCGTAGGGTATCTGGTCCACCGGGAACCATCTGAGCTCTCCTTCCTCGCCCTCCTTGGGGTTACCCTGGTAGTCGGTGGCGGCGAACTGGTAGACGACCCACGTGGGCTCGTCGACGTCTCCGAAGTAGTGCTTGAGGGCGCCGTGGAGCTGGATGTCTCTGACCCTGAGGCCGGTCTCCTCCATAACCTCCCTCACGGCGCACTCCTCCGGTGTCTCGCCCGGCTTGAGCTTACCCCCGGGGCCGTTCCACTTCCCCTCTCCGAATCGTCCCTGGGTCTTCCTCTGGAGGAGGACCCTATCGTTGTCCATGAGGATGGTCACCGTGGCGTGAGTTGTCATCTGCTTATTACCCTTGTAGTTTGGTTTCATGGTGTTTATTCTTTAGGTCGTGTTGACCTGAATACGTGGCATAGGAGCACTATTTTGGTATGAATGGTCTCCATTTGGATTCGTTTTCAGGTCTCTTTTCGTTGTCGTAGGGTGCTTCATTCTTGGACGGGTTACCTCCCCCCTCCCCCCCTCCTGCGGAATCTGTTTTGTTCGCCGTCATCTCTTTATGTCTGATGCTCCGTCTGCGGTGGCTCATCGTTTCACCTTTGAGGCGGTTGGTAGCTAACTGCTAAAAAATAAATAGATTACGTATATGGCATAGAGCCAGTATATATATTGACGTAGTTTATATAATTTCGACCGGTTATATGGCGTTTTTCGATAGGTATATTTGACTCTTTTCTCTATATACGTGGTCGATCGCATTGTCAGGTAAGTCCTCCGCAGAGGAGATGAGGAAGTTACAGCTGACCGGGGGTTCGACATATATCGTCTCCCTTCCTAAGGACTGGGTTCAGCAGATGGGGCTGGAGAAGGGGAGCCTCGTCAGCATAGTGAAGGCCGATGACCTCTCCCTCCGGATCAGGCCTAAGGTGGTGGAGAAGGGGGACAGGCAGAGGCGTGCTATCATCAGCGTCTCCCATGATGATGACCCCAACAGCGTCGTCAGGCGCGTTGTCTCTGCTTATCTCGTCGGGTATAACATTATTCAGGTGATCGACCCTGAGAGTCGGATCGATACGACTCAGCGGCTGGCGATGAAGGACTTCACCAGGAGGAAGCTTGTGGGGACGGAGATCCTTTCCGATCTTCCTAATGAGCTGACGCTGCAGGTGCTGCTGAGCTATGCTGAGCTCTCTGTGAAGGACGCGCTGCGGAGGATGGGGATCATTTCGGCGTCGATGCACCGGGAGGCCATGCTGGCCGTCGGTGTGGATGACTCGACGCTGGCCCGGGAGGTCATCTCGATGGACGACGAGGTGGACAGGTTCAGCCTCTACTGCATCAGGCTGCTGAAGGTGGCGGTCTCGGATAGCCTGGTGCTCCGGGAGAGCGGGCTGAGGTCTCCCAGGGAGTGCCTGGGGTACAGGCTTATCACGAAGTCCATTGAGAGGATGGCTGATCACGCCGTGAACATCGCGAGGAACAGCCTGGCGTTGACGTTGTCGAGGATGGAGGAGGAGGTTCTGGGAGAGCTTGGGATGCTGAGCGAGGCGGCGTTGGAGGTCTTCGAGTCGTCCGTGGAGGCCCTCTTTGACGATGACTATTCGGCCGCCGATGGCGCGCTCCAGAGGGCGGAGGAGTTGAGGGGGCTTGAGGCTGGGGCGATTCAGAAGATCATCAAGTACTCTCCGCTGGGGGATGTGGCGGCGTTGAGGTTGATTATTGAGAGTATTATGAGGACGGCGGAGTATGGTTCGGACATCGCTGAGATCGTTATGAACATGACTATCGGGGGGGAGATCCGGGAGGAGTAGGCCCGGAGTGTTTTTAAGGTCCGGGGGTGGCGGTTTTTTGGTCGCGGGGTCGTGGTCCAGCTTGGTCTAAGATTCGCGGCTCGGGTCCGCGAGATCCCCGGTTCAAATCCGGGCGACCCCATTCTTTTCGTGTCTGCAGGTGGTGATGGAGGTTTCGAGATTGTTATCTGCTCCGTTGAAGGGTTCTATGAGTTCAGGGTGTTTTTGGCAGGAATAGATACTCTTTTTGGTGGCAATCTGGTCGTGTTTAGGATTTTTTTAGGGTTCCTTTTGTTTGAGGAGGGGTTTTCTAGCTCTAATGTATGACTCCCTCGCCATGGTTTTTCTTGGAATTGCCAGTGTTTTTACCTGGAATGGAGTCGGGTTGGCGGGTTATTCGGGTTGCTTTCGTGGTTTGGCGGGTTTTTCACAGGTGGATGCTTGACCCCCCCTACCTTTTTTTTAATACCGGAGGGTTGAATCGTCAGGTATTAATAAACTGTAAAGAAATAATATGTACTTCGTTGGCTGAACTCGTCCCTGAGCTCTGTTGCATATATCGGTTGAGTATTTATAAAGACGATTTTACCGATATATCGGTTAAGTATTTAAAGTGACTTGTTTACCGATATATGGGGTGTCGCTAACGAAGAGAGGTTACGTCAAGGAGAGGATAATACGGACTCTTCTCAATAACCCAACGGGGACACTGACTAAGTACAGGGCTGCCAAAGAGGCGGGTGCATCGTATTCGTG
>JADHWN010000002.1 GCA_016783455.1 Candidatus Bathyarchaeota archaeon | reverse complement strand
TCGCCGTGTCCCCGCACGCACTTTCATTCAACGGACCTGATCAAAGTGGGCGTACTTATATCGATCCCGTTTAGTCGACAAGACTCGAAGATGGCCTCGCGCACTGAAGCGTCAATCATCTGAATTTTTTGCGGGTTGTCGATATAGATGAACAGAGTATACTCCATAGCGAAGTTCTGGAAGTCCGTCATCCAGACATAGGGCTCTGGGGAGCTTAAGACACCATCCACCGCCCCGGGAGCCTCCAGCAGAGCCTGCCTCACCCTCTCCGGATCCTCCTCGTACCCCGCAGTTATCGAGAAGCGTCTCCTCACAACATTGTCCTTCCCGTAGTTCTCGACCTCCGTTTGCAGCAGCTTCTGGTTGGGTACGGAGATGACTACATTGTCTGGGGTCACCATCCTGGTGTAGATAAGATTAATCTCGTCAATATCCGCGAACTTGCTGTCGAAGAAGACGCGGTCGCCGATTTTGAATGGCCGGCTTGTCATAATTATGAGGCCTGCGATGGCGTTCCCCAGGGTGTTCATGGCCGCGAAACCTATTACCGTGCCTCCTGCGAGGACCAGGAGGCCAGCGATCAGATCGATCTGTATACCGAACTGGGCGATGACAAAGGCTACGAGAACGAGGAATGAACCCCACTGGAACACCCTCTTGAGGATGAAGGACGCAGTTTTATCCAGAAGACTCTGCTTCTCTAACTTGTCGATCTGTCGTTTCGAAAATCTATAGAAGACAAAAAGCACTATAGTGGCCAAAGCTGAGTAGATGATGTTGCCAGCATTCTGGCTCAGCCAGGCAGCAGTGGAGCCTGCAAAGTCCTCGACAACCGACATAAGATTAAACGACTCTTATCCTTTGTTTGAGATATTCAGTATTCCAATGTAATATAATATTTTTTCAACGTGCGCTCGGGACACGGACAGCCTATGCGCTGCGCGCATGTGTGTGGGTTTGGATTTGGGGATAAAATTTAACCCCCGTACGCTACAATGAGGTAATTTCAAAAAATGTATTATACATCCGCTCCAATCACGCATATAATAAACGTAAAGAAGAACGACCAAAATAGAACGTGAGAGGCGTCAAACATTGGAGGGTGAAAAAGGACTTCAGCTGCTACATCTTAGCTGGGACGATGTCCAGTCGTTGACGGAGGAAGTAGCCAGACAGATACGGGAAAGCGGGTACGTGCCCGATGTGATAGTCGCAGTGAGCAGGGGTGGATTCGACCCAGCCCGGATCCTCTGCGATCAACTGAGTATTAAGAGGCTGGCAAGCCTCCAGATAGAATACTATAGGGATATCAATGAAAGTAGCAGCACTCCAGAGATTGTGTTCCCGCTCAACGCAGATGTTCCGAACAAGTCAATTCTTGTTGTAGATGACGTCTCAGACACAGGAGACTCTCTGAGGGTGGCCAGGAATCATGTACTCGAACGAGGGGCATCGGAGGTGCGGGTCGCAACTCTTCATGTCAAGCCATGGACCACTTACCGACCAGACTTTTCAGCTTCCGAAGTCGAATCGTGGATAATCTATCCATGGGAGATCGTGGAGGGTCTATCCTCCATGACCGAGAAATTAAAACTCGAGGGGTTAAGCTCATCGAATTTAAAAAAGGAACTGATGAGACTTGGCTTCTATCGAAAGTAGCTAGAGAAGACGAACCAATATCTCTAAAAGGCTTATACTCTTCTTCATTGCGACGTCCACCCCAAAACACGTAAAAGAAGAATTAATGAAATTACGGGTTATCCAATATCCGATAATGAGATAATCACGTTCTATGACGTTCAGGTGTAGTGTTCAGAACTACTAGAGTATCTGAGGCTGTTCTAACTCGTCCTCTTCTATGATAGTCTGCTCTATCTTCATCAGTGTCGTAACATAACCTGCTATCTTGTTCCTTAGTTTTTTTGACACGTCGAGTCCTATCTCCTTGAGGAACTGCTTGTTCTGCTCAAAGTCAATGGTTAAGCTCTTCTCGTACCTATCAACTAATTCGTTGGAGAGACGCTTTATCATCTCTGTCCTGACTTTCCCTATTCTTATCACCTGTTCTATCTGTTGTAGCGCTGATATGGAGTCGTCTCCATGTTTTAAATATTACTTTTTAATGGCCCGCTAAGATGGGAAATTTATCACCATGGTGAAGGGGGCTCGAAGTCAAGATTCGTTCGTAAAACCGATGTCGGTAAGAAATAACTCGTTTAAATCGTAATGTGTCCATTTATCCATCCATTTTACTTCGAGGGTTATATGATCGGGATTATAGATGTTCTCATCGTGTATCCGGGGTTTTCTCAGTGGTCATTATCGCTTTAGGAAATCCCCTTTTGAAAGAGGCTGTAAGCGATTCTTCTTGGGTGAATAAGGCGTAAGTATTAAATATTTGGCGAAGAGACTGGAATTAGAAGGATTTAGCATGACTGAAATCAAAGTCGCGCCGATGCATAAGCTGATCAAGAGAGCGGGTGCCTCGAGGGTGAGCGAGGAGAGCGCCATTGCCCTAGGGAGGGCCCTTGAGGAGATCGGTGTCAAGGTCGCAAGTGAGGCCATCGATTACGCCAAGCATGCTGGTCGCAAGACGGTCAAAGCTAGGGACATCGAGATAGCGGCCTTAAAGGTATTAGAGCGATAGGGTAATATAGCGTGCACCCGGCGTCATATGTTGGGGCAGGATGCGTCATATCAGTTCCGACGTAGTTGTGGTTGGAGCTGGACCTGCCGGAAGCCTGGCGGCCAGGACCGCTGCAGAAAACGGGGTTCATGTACTTCTTCTCGAGGAGCATCCGAAGGTTGGTCTACCGGTCTTCTGCGCTGAGGGGTTAAGCCTCAAAGGGATAGAGGATGCCGGACTCGAGCCGAAGCCCCCCATTGTATGTCAAGAGATTCTCAAAGCCAGAGTCTACGCACCGGATAAGAACTACGTCGATTTGACAAGCTCCGGGTGGAAGGGATACACTCTAAACAGAGATGCCTTCGACAGCGCTCTAGCTGAAAAGGCTGTCATGGCTGGCGTAGAGCTCAGGACGAGCACGAAGGTGACCGATGTGATAAGGGAGGGCGATGAGATCGTAGGAGTCAGAGCCCTCGACGACGACGGATCATTGGAGGTCAAGTCGAAAGTAGTAATCGGGGCCGATGGACACGCATCCATTGTGAGAATCAGATCAGGCTTCCTCAGATGGTTCCCCGATGTCACACCATGTGCTCAGTTTAGACTAGGAGGACTGGAACTAGAAAATCCTGAGATCAATGAGTGTTATATAGGCAGGAAGATCGCTCCGGGAGGGTACGCCTGGGTCTTCCCGAAGTCGAGTGAGATAGCTAACGTAGGAGTAGGGGTCAGGAGGTATAACGACGGCCCCTCCATCGATTACTTGAGGAAATTCGTGGACTCCGATCCTCGCTTCAGAGACGCTGAGATACTTCTTGTCAATGGGGGCTTGTGTCCAACATCGGGTACGATTGATAGGATCGTCGATAACGGCGTAATGCTCGTTGGGGACGCTGCGGGTCAGCTCATCCCGCTGACTGGTGCTGGCATCCACTTAGCAGTCATGGCGGGGAAGATGGCAGGAGAGGTTGCAGCTGAAGCGGTCGAGGAAGGAGATGCATCCGCTGAAAAGCTTCAGAGATACGTCCATAGATTCGATGATATATGGGGCAAGCCTATCACAGACAGCAGGAAGATAGTTGAGATGCTTGACAAGTTCGAAGATGCAGACCTGAACACTCTGGCCAGTATATTATCGAGTGATGACATCCTCAACATAGCGAATGGAACGAACGTAGGACGCACATTGGCCAAGCTCGTGACACGTGCACCACGTGGCATCATAAGACTCATGCAGGCATATCTCCGGTGAAAAGCCAGACAATTTCTCTTTATTCAAGGACTCTCGCCCTGGATAACATTTATATTGTGATCATAGCTGAGTGATGTAGTTCATATTCGGATTTGGAGGCAGATTGCATGGCATACTTGACAGGACAGCCCGTTATCATCCTTAAGGAGGGGACGGAGAGGAGTCGCGGCCGAGACGCCAGGAAGGCGAACATGATGGCCGCCCAGGTCATCTCGGAGATTCTAAAGACGACCCTGGGGCCCAGGGGCATGGATAAGATGCTCATTGACGGCCTCGGGGATATCACGATCACAAACGACGGCGCCACTGTGCTGGATGAGATCGATGTCCAGCATCCCGCGGCGAAGATGATGATCGAGGTCGCTAAGACCCAGGACGACGAGGTGGGGGATGGGACGACTACGTCGGTCATCCTCGCCGGTGAGATCCTGAAGAAGGCGGGCGAACTGATGGATGAGAATGTTCATCCGTCGATTATCATCGGCGGCTATCAGAAGGCCTCTGAGGTCGCCCTTGAGGCATTGGAGAGGCTGGCTCTGGAGGTCGACCTGGATGACAGGGAGACTCTGATGAAGCTGGCGAACACCTCGATGAGGAGTAAGGCGGTCTCCAGCGCCAGGGATCATCTCTCGGGCATCGTCATCGACGCGATCCTGCTTGTGCGGGAGGAGCGGGACGGTGAGACGCTGGCGGACGTGGATAATGTCCAGATCGTTAAGAAGGAGGGTAAGGGGCTCGACGAGACAGAGCTGATCCGTGGTCTGATCATCGATAAGGAGATCGTTCACGCCGGGATGCCGAGGAGGGTTGAGGATGCGCGGATCGCGCTCATCGACGTCGCCCTGGAGGTTGAGAAGACGGAGTTCGACGCTGAGATCAGGATCCGTAGCCCTGATGCTATCCAGGCGTTCCTTGACTCGGAGGCGGATATGCTGAGGAAGCTGGTGGATCAGGTCGTGGGTTCCGGGGCGAATGTCGTGTTTGCTCAGAAGGGGATCGATGACGTGGCTCAGCATTACCTGGCGAAGGAGGGTGTCCTCTGCGCTCTTAGGGTGAAGAAGTCGGATATGGAGAAGCTGGCGAAGGCGACGGGTGCCCGGTCTGTGAGTAACTTGGGTGACCTGAAAGCGGCTGACCTGGGCTCATGCAGCGTTGTGGAGGAGAGGCGTGTGGGCGACGATAGAATGATCTTCGTCGAGGGCTGCACTGATCCTAAGGCTGTTGCGATCTTCGTGCGGGCCGGGTTGGGTCGGATGCTGGATGAGGCCGAGAGGGCGCTTAATGACGCGCTGTATGTGATCAGCGATGTCGTGGGGCTTTCTAAGATGGTGACTGGGGGCGGGTCTATCGAGATGGAGCTGTCCCGGGCTGTGAGGTCCTACGCGGCTGGCGTGGGGGGTCGGGAGCAGCTGGCCATCGAGGCCTTCGCTGACGCTTTGGAGGTGGTGCCTCGTACTCTGGCTGATAATGCTGGGCTTGATGTCCTTGATACCCTTGTGGCGCTTAAGGCGGCTCATGAGGGGGAGGGGGGCTGGTCGTCCGGTGTTAATGTCTTCGACGGCGGCGTCGTGGACATGCTGGAGGCAGGGGTTGTGGAGCCGATGGCTGTGAAGCTGCAGGCCGTGAAGTCGGCGGTGGAGGTGGCGTCGATGATCCTGAGGATCGATGATGTCTTGGCTGCGACCTCGTCCGGGGGGATGGGCGGTCCGGGTGGTCCGGGCGGCATGCCCGACATGGACGACGAGTAGCCTCCTATCTTTGTTGGGGTCTTCGGACCCTTGTTCTCTTTTAACGGCATATGCGGCTGGCTTAGGATAGCGGTTTCTGGGTCTGCATGGGTACTCCCTTTAGTGTGAACGGGGTGGTGATTGGACGTTTTTGCGGTTGCTTTCGATGTTTGGCTTGCTTTTCACGCTTTGACGGTATGACCCCCCCCTCCCCCCTCACGCTTGTACCCTTGGAATGGGATCGGGTTGGAGCGTTTTTCGGGTTTCTTCCGTTGTATGGCTTGGTTTTCGTGAGCCGATGCGCGCGCAGCCAGTCTACTTGATAAAAATATGAGCTTTGGTTTAAATGGTGGTTTGCGCGAGTGCAACCCTCATCAAAACATTTTGCATTAATTATAAATGCTCACGATATTTTTAGAGCGGTACAACGCTACCAATACTCAGGAAATTTCTCCTGCATCCTCTTTACCATCCAGAGCCCATAATCGACCTTACTGGATAATGCCTCCTCAAAAGCTTCCGCACGCTCCTCTTGAGTCGCTAAATACATGTGCATTAAATGTGCACGTAGTATCATCCACATCTCTTCAGGATTTTCCTGATCATCAAGTGAAGATGGCTTCATGTATGTGTCGATATATTCGATAATCTCTTTCACTTCCTTCAAGATACGTCCGTCTTTCCAAATTGGCATCGCGTCTATGATAATCAGTTCCGCATCATTATCGTCTGGTTCTTCACTCATAATTCTTCACCTTATCAGATAATCTCGCTATTTTAAACAACGCGCGCACATTCGCGTGTAGTTTCTGAGTCTGAATATATTATGGAGAAGATGGCGGACCGCTTGAGGATAAACATGAAGGTTCTATCCCTTTTAAATGTCCGCCGATGTGGTATCGACATGTGTCTATAAATAATGGGTGGACTACTTTTTCGGTCCACCCTCCGCGGGGTTAAGCTTATTAGCCTCTTGGGGGGGGTTGAATCGAAAGGGGAGCTGGGCGTAGGCTCGGCTGAGAGGACGGATGTCGTCGACCCTTTGAACCTGATCCGGATAATGCCGGCGGAGGAAACATGAATGGATAGAAGAAACGGAATATTCGAGTTCTCAGGATTGCATCCTGGCCTAGTCTCCAGCCTGTTTGGTAATGAAGCGAGCATGGACTATGGGTGGTCCAGCGACGCGCGGAGGGAACGATGATGGGGAGCGCCTTCGTGCTCATTACGACGGAGATCGACAGCCAGGAGGAGGTCCTGCAGGTCCTGCGCAACACGGGGAACGTGAGAGACGCCTACGCCGTCTCCGGTGTGTACAGCATCATCGCCAGGCTGGAGGCCGAGTCGATGGTCGAGCTGAAGAACATCGTGAGCAAGACTATTCGGAGCCTCCCCGGTGTGAGGTCCACGCTGACCATGGTCGTGACCTCCTGAGCTACGCCTTCTCAAGCTTCAGATCGCTGTAGGAGACTGTGACCAGGTCCTCTGCCTTGATGTTCAGCTCCTCCATCAGGTCCTCAAGGACCCTTCTGTCCTCGGGCAGGTCAGTGACCGGCCTCTCGAACTCGATGAACGTGCCCAGGTCCTCCACCTCGTCGAGGTGCACCTGGGTCCCCTGGTGCTGGTAGATCTCCCGGGTCTTCTCGACGGTGACCTTCACGCCGATGGAGCGCCCCAGGATGGCCTTCAGTGTCTCGGGCTCCCCCGTCTCGACGATGAGGATGTCGCTCCGCTTCGGGTCCGGGATGTCCTCCCTGTCGTAGTAGATGAGCATCGCCGTGGGCTCCCCGTCCACCTCCCTCATCTTCAGCCTGTCAGAGACCGTGTTGAAGTAGGTGTCAGTCTGCAGGTACGTCCCCTGAAGCCTGGTCCCCCATGACAGGATCTTCTCACGTATCGGATCAAGGGAGCTGACCCTGGCCTTGATCTCGATCAGGTTGCTCTTCATGGATATCGTCCTTCATGATATTGCCGTGGCTACTTCCTCTTCAGGATGGAGACCTGGCCGGCATGGTAGATATTGTGATCCGCGACCCCGTGGAGCATCTTCCTGTTGGTAAACTGGAAGAAATTCTCCCCGAACTGGGCTCCCACCATCGCATCGAGGTTCCCCGCGTCGAATCCCGCGATCGTGGTCTGGAGCTTCCCGTAAATCTCGTCCATCCGCCCTAGATCCCTCTTCCAATCCTCCGCTATCTCACCCATGCCCACCCAGTCCTCCGTTTCCGGGATGCTCTCCATGACCTTCCCGTGGAGGGCATTGTCGACGGACTCCATCCAGTAGGTGCAGTGGTTGACTATCTCCCAGATGGTATGCCGCCCCTCAATAGGTCGGGCAGCAGCCTGCTCGACGTCGACCCCCTTAAGGGACTCCATCAGAGAAGGGCCGTGCCAGGCGCCCCCCTCCAGGGTCGGCCCATGCTCGTCCACCTTCGCGTAAGACTGTTTCAGCCTAGACGATATCGTCATGCATTCACTCATGTCAGGTCAGAGAGGGGAAGAGACAGGGATAAGTCTAACGCGTGGAGGACCCAGATCTCCGCCTACGGTGCCCTCAGTAAAGGATTAAAAGAGGCTGGGGGCTTAGGATGGATGTGCGGGCTGGTAGTTCAGCTGGTATGAATGCTCGGTTCGCAACCGAGAGGTCGGGGGTTCAAATCCCCCCCAGTCCACCAATCCACTTGTCATGAATGCACTGCGATTACCTGCCAACATGTTCCATGGGGGCGTGTCTTCTTTCGTTGAATATCTGCAATCGTGAAGCCTGAAGCCGAAAACTCTCGCTCTAACTCCTCCCTCTGAAAGCCATGGCCTGCAATGATAGGCAGCATGATCTCTTTCTCTCCCCCCTCAACCATGATCTTCCTTGGCCTCAACTCTCCGACCATTGGGGGCGTCCAATCTGGCCCAAATCTCTCAACTGCCTCTTCCTTGGTGCCTCCGCCCATGTTGAGGAAAAAGTATAACGCATCGGGTTTCAGGACCCTCCGAGCCTCATTTAGATGCCTGATCCTATCTCCCGGGTCAGGAAACATCTGGAGACACCCTATGTTGACCCCCAGGTCAAAGTGATTATCCGGGATACCGCTGAGAGCCGTGACGTCGCCCACACGGAAGTCGATCTCCACGTCTTCCTCTCTCGCCCATTCCCTGGCTCTATCAATTGCGGAAGGCGCTATGTCAATCCCAGTAACATCGTAACCTGAACGTGCCAAGAAGATCGAATCTCTGCCCTCACCACACCCAAATTCTACCACCTTCCCCCTGATTGGTTTCCACTCATCGAGGAAATTCACTAGTTCTTCAGTGGGTATGGGGGTTTCCCAGAATCTAGCCCCTGCAGCGTAGACGCGTTTGTATCTATCCTCGTATGGGTGCTCCATGTGTGTATCTAATAGAAACCGAATAAAAAAACTAACGCGGGATTTTAAATGAGGTGATGGTCCGAGTTTCAGATTCTCCGTCCACAGTGTTAGCCTACGATTTTCTCGTTCGCCAGTTTCTCGACCATCATGCTAACGGCCTGGGTCCCCTTCTCCAGGAGCCCCTCCGCCTGCATGCCCCGGTACATCTGCTGCACCAACGACGTAGCCGGCAAGGGCATCTCGATACTCTCAGCCGTCTCCATGATGATCCTCAGGTCCTTCAAGTAGTGCTTGATCTTGAACCCCGGCTCCATGTCGCCCCTCAGCACCCTGCCCCCGTTGTTGGTCAGCTGCCAGCTCCCAGCGGCACCACCCGAGACCGCCGCGTGGCACTTCTCAATGTCCACCCCCGCCTTCTTGGCGAACACAAGCGCCTCGGCGACCCCCAGCATAGTGGTCCCCACTAGGATCTGGTTCACGGCCTTCGTGACCTGGCCGTCCCCGATGCCCCCCACCCGGGTGATGGTCTTCCCCATCGCCTCGAAGATGGGCAGGCACTCGTCGAAGACCCGCTCGTCGCCTCCCACCATGATGCTCAGGGTGCCGTTGTTGGCCCCTATGACCCCGCCGCTCACCGGGGCGTCCAGCATCTTCACCCCCTTCTCCGCCAGCTTAGCGGAGATCTCCCTGGTCGTGATGGGGCTGATGGTGCTCATGTCGATGCAGATCATACCCTCCCTGGCCCCGTGGATCACCCCGTCAGGGCCGAGGAGCACCTGCTCCACGTCGGGGGAGTCGGTGACGATGTCAATGACGACATCGCTGTTCTCTGCGACCTCTCTGGGGCTTCCAGCCGCCTTCGCCCCCGCCTCGACTAGGGGCTCCATCTTGGACGCTGTCCTGTTCCAGACGGTGACCGGGTAACCCGCCTTGAGGAGGTTCTTGGACATCCCGGTTCCCATGAGGCCCAGACCGACGAATCCTATTCGCTTCAATGTAATCGATAATGAGTTGGATTCAGGACTCTAAACAGTTTCGCATCGGAGCACCACTCTTCCCCGGGGGGAAGCCCCTAGGGGTGGACCTCCTCGAAGAAGCGCTCATCCTTTATATCCTTCCGCTTCATCTGCAGCCGGATCAGGGCCACGAAGGTGATCAGGGTCGCCGCTGCCCCCGCCCCCATGAAGACCCACTGGGGGAGCATCGAGGTCTTGTAGCCGAAGTAGAGCACCAGCCCCGAGACGATGAGGGCGATGTCGAGGAGCTTGCTCCAGCGGAAGATGGCGATCCCCTCCCCCTGGTAGGGTATGGACGTGTAGAAGAATGTCATCAACGCTATGAGGGTCCCCGAAGTGCCCACGAGGAAGCTCACGTCACCCAAGAGCATCTCCTGCTGCACGTAGGAGAATGGCAGAACCAGAGCGAGGAGCCCGAAATTCTTCATGAACGAAAGGTAGCCCCTATCTCTATTCGTGGTGTGCCCCTCGACCACAGAGGTCATGGGGAAACCGTAGGGATGGGTCAAGACGGTGGTGCCTAACAGGGAGACCGCCCCGATGTTGTTCGCCGCCAGGGCCACCTTGAGCCCGAGGATCCGGGCCGTGAGGACCTCCAAGATGTAGCGCCACAGGAAGACGATCCCCGAGCAGGCCATTATCACCGGCGCTGCCTCGATGAAGGCCGTGAAGTTTATCCCCGAGATGTAGCTCACCGGCAGTGACGAGCCGATGTAGGGGAGGCTGAACGGAAGCTCGAAGACGGGCCCCAGGGAGATGATCGCTGAGGTCAGAAAGGCGTAGGCCAGCCCGATCAGGGCCGTGCTCAGTACGAGGGTCCTCAGCTGGCTGAAGCGTGAGACGTTCACCTTCCTCCTCTTCCTTATCCCCTCCGAGACCCGGCCCAGGTCCAGGGTGTTCCCCAGGCCACCGGTCGCCACCCCTGCGCCGATGCTCCCAACGGTCGCGATGGCCGTGGTCACCGCCACCTCACCCGGCTCAGCGTATACCTGGCTGTGAGGGTGGAAGCTGTGATCGGTGTCCAAGTCGTCCTCCAAAGGTTCGATGTAGAGTGTCACGTTGGTCCATCCCAGCTCGTAGTCCCCCGCCACGACGACCGCATGGACGTTGATGGTAGCCGGGGACTCCTGGTCCCAGGGGGTGAAGGCGAAGATGGTGAAGACAAGGTCATCGTGCGGGCCGACCCCGTCGTAGGCGTGGGGCTCCCAGAAGATGTACTCCTGCTCCTCCAGGGTTGCGTCCAGGGAGACCTCCTCCAGCTCGCTTACATTCATCGCTGTCATGGCCTCCCTGATGGCCTCGCTGGAGATCGTGATGTTGAAGGACGTCTCCTCGTGGGGGGCGAGCTTCGCCTCGAAGGTCGCCGGCGTCACGTCGTCGAGGGCCCCGAACACACGGACCTGCAATGATAGGGTGAAGACGAGGACAAAGAGAGCACAGACAGCCACGTGTCCCTTTGTGCGGATGACCATATTCAGCTTCTTTATCTGTTGAAGTTTATAAAAGAATCTTAAATCGGATTAATATCACTAAAACAGATTTAATTTTCTCTGATAAACAGAGGGCGTATCTCAAAATATCCTGATTTTTAGAAACGGGAGCCATAACGGGCTATTGACGTGACTTGGCTATCCAATCCGGGAGGGAGTCAACCAGCCGCCTCAGGACCCTCCTAGTTCCCTCCACGAAGATGTCTATGTTCCCTTCGTAGGCCTCCCCGCCGCCGCTTCCGACGAGGTCCGTCACTCCCCTGAGTATGAGGCACCTCGTGCTGTTCCTCGCCGAAACCCAGGCTATGGCCCCCGACTCCCAGTCCCCGGCCCTCGCACCGTACCTCTCCTTCAAGCCCTGCACCTCGTCTGCCACGAGGTCGCGGTCACCTGAGACCAGCAACCCTCTGTGGACCTCGATGGGGTAGTCGTCCCCCAGCCAGCTGAGGTCAATCTCCGTGGAGAAGTGGTCTATAGCCTCATCGGAGTCACCCATCTGCTCCACGATGTCGTAGACGATGGTCTTCTCGACGAGGACGATGGCGTCCTTCTCTATCTCGCCCTCAAGCCCCCCGCATGTCCCTATGTTCATCAGTAGGCGGGGAGACCACCTGTCGATGACGTACTGGGCCGAGGCAGCTGCCGCGATCTTCCCCCAGCCCCCGTGGAAGAAGATGACTGATTCATTCCTACTGCCTATAGCAAGATCATGCTGGAACCACTGCCCCATGGGCGAGGCCTGCAGCTCCACATCGGGCATGATCTCCTGCATGACCCTCCATTCGGTGTCGGCGGAGACCACCACGACAACCCCGTTCATACCCCCACGTTGTACCCTCGAGGACTAATGTCTTACGTCTGAAAGACCATCTTTTTCAGACACCAATCACCGTAAGAATGACGGAGGCCGACAATACGACCGGAGAGTCCAGCTCTGAGAGGGTCCTTAGGTTCTACTACCCCCAGCCCAGCTTCCCCGCCGTCTCGGTGACCGGCGGAGGCTGCGCGCTGAACTGCAAGCACTGCGGAGGCCACTACCTGGAGGGCATGGCCGACGTCAGCACGCCGGAGAAGCTCAAGCAGTTCTGCGTGGGCCTCGAGGCGAGGGGTGGGGCCGGTCTTCTGGTGAGCGGAGGCTCCACGCTGGAGGGCAGGGTCCCGCTGAGGCCTTTCCTGCCTACGCTGGAGTGGGTCAAGGAGAACACGGACCTCATCGTGAACCTCCACACGGGGATGCTCGACATGGATGAGGCCGAGGAGATAGCGGCCACGGGTGTAGATATAGTCTCCGTTGACGTCGTGGGCAGCGACGAGACCCTCAAGGAGGTCTACGGCCTAGATGCCTCGGTCGAGGACTACGGGGATACCCTAAAATACCTCGAGGAGGCGGGTGTCCCCACGGTGGCGCCCCACGTCTGCGTCGGGCTCCATTTCGGCGAGTTACGGGGTGAGCTTCGTTCCCTTGATATTATTGGTCATATCGATCCTGAGGTGATAGTCTTCCTCGGGCTGATCCCGACTCCTGGGACCGAGATGGCGGATGTGCCTCCTCCAGAGATAGACGACGTCATTGAGATCATCGCTGCGGCCGTGGAGAGGTTCCCGAGGGCTGCAGTCTCCCTGGGCTGCATGAGGAGCAGACAGGACAAGGAGGAGATGGAGAGGAGGGCCATAGAGGCGGGTGCCTCCAGGATCGCCGTGGCGTCACGCTCGACACTAGAATGGGCCAGAGAACGGGGCTACGCTGTCAAGGTCATCGACGGATGCTGTACTATCCCTGAACGGCTGGAGGGGCGGGCCCTCAGGTCATGAATCCAGCGTCAGCTTGAGGACGTGGGCGAAGTCCTTCGCGGAGACTCCGAATAGGGTGATCTCTTTCCCCCCGAAGAACTCCTCCACGATCTCATCGATCTGGGAGGCATCTTTCCCACTTAGCGCGTCCTCGAGATCGTTTATCGCCTCCTCGGGATGCATGAAGAAGTCCCCCATAACCTTCACTGTCGTCAGGACGCCCTCTTTGACCTCGGTATCAGCGACCAGGAGCTTGCCCCCGGGGACCTTGTACTCTGCTCGCTTCATCTCTGGAACACCCACTCCCTGGAGCTGTACTTCTCGTGGAGCTCCCTCACGAGCCCCTCCTCGCGCTCCGTGAGCTCCCCCGGCTCGAGCACGACGTCGAAGGTCTCCTCGAAGCCTTTCACGAGGGCGTCCCTCGCCTCCTCGAAGGGGACCTCCCTTCCCAGGTAGCGGCGAACGTTGGTTACCCTCTCCTCCACTGCCTGGATGAGCTTGTCGCTTATCTTGGCGTCCGAGACTCTCAACACCTGGAACATGGTCCTGATGTCGCTGTCGACGAGGACAGTGCCGTGCTGGAGCACCACGCCGTGGCGCCGGGTCTGGGCGTTCCCGGAGATCTTCTTGTCCCCCGCCACGATGTCGTTGACGGGCTTGAACTCGCAGTCGACGCCCAGCTCCTCCAGGCCCCTGACGATGGCCCCGCAGATGAGCTCGTAGGAAGCAAGGATGTCCCGGGGAATACGTGGATCCTTCTCTGGTGCTACCAGGCTGTAGGTGATCTCCCCGTTGTAGTCATGGTAGACCGCACCTCCCCCAGTGATCCTCCTTATGACGTCCACGCCCTTCTCCTCGCATGCCTCCAGGTTCACCTCCTTCTCCACGCTCTGGAAGTAACCTATAGACACAGCAGAGGGGTTCCAGCGGTAGAGCCTAACCGTGTTGGGCGTCTCACCCTTGGGCCTCGCGAGGGCGATGGCCTCGTCTATGCTCATCTGTGTGGGGGCGTCCTCGATCCTCATGTCGATGAGCCTCCATGTCTCAGTCATCTTTCATCAACCTCGTTAACATCTCCTTCTCTCTGTGCAGCTCCTCCTCAGTGAGGTCCCTGGGGTAGTTGTATAGGGGCCCCGACGGCCTCTCGTTGTAGTATGGGCGGTTGCATCCCGGGCAGCCCGTGGTCTTCAGCGGCGTGCCATCCGCGACCAACTCGTCGAGGTCGACCTCCTCACCCAAGCTGACCAGCCTCCCCTCTTCGAACCTCATCTCCTCGGATCTGCCCTTTCCCTCGGTGATGAGGTGGCGCGCGAGCTGGATCCGCCTGTATGATTCAAGGGGTGGCTGGGGCCTATCGGCGAGGGGCGTGTGGGGTATCGGCGTGAAGGCGAAGAGCACGGCCTTGATCTCCATGTCCATCAGCCGCTGGATGACCGCGACGGCCTCCTCCTCCGTCTCGCCAAGCCCGATGATCAGGTTCGACATGACGTTTCCAACGCCGAACACTTCGACAGCCTCACCGAGGGCCTCCATGTGGGTCTCCCACCTGTAGGGGCTACCCGTGGTCATGCCCTTTATCTCGTCGAAGAGTTTGGGCGTCGCGGCGTCGAGGGGGATGCTCACTTTCTCGATGCCAGCTTCCTTGAGTGTCTCCATCTCCTCCCTCTTGATGGGGCATGTGTCCAGCGAGACGGGGAGCTCCGTAGTCTCCTTCAACGCTTTCAGGAGAGATATAGTATCGTCGACGAACCCAGGGTAGTTGATTATCTGGATGCAGATCCTCTCCAGGACATCTAACTTGGGCTCCCTGAACCCTCTGAGCACGGTCTCCGTCGGGAAGTCTGGCCACATCACCCTGGAGAGATGGGACCTCTCGGAGTTGCTCTCCCTCGCCTGGGTGCAGAAGAGGCAGTTGGCGATGCAGCCCGTCTCGGTGTAGAGCATCATGTAGGCGGTGGTAGGTCTGGCGTCCAGCCTCAGCTCTCTCAATCCGAGCACTGCAGCGGTGCCTATGCTTATCCTGACCTTACTGGGAGTCATTGCGTTCAGTCTTTCCGTAACGAGAGCTAAAGAACGTAGATATAATTAAACTTTGGAGGCTCCACGCAGTATCTCTGCGATTCTTCCCGAGAGGAGAATAAGGATAAAGTCTAGACGTCTACTTCTTGGGACTTCTTGCCGGACATGTACTCGATGTCGATCCTGCCCACGACGGTGTTCTCTAGGCTCTCCGGCTTCCTGTTGGCGATCATGCTCTCGGCGTTAATGTCCAGCTGCCTCGTCATCAGCGACATGGCGTGCCACTTGTCGTCGAGGCTCTCCAGGAACGTGACCCTCCCGGAGAAGACGACTGTAGCATAGTTGTGGCTGCACTCCACCTCGACGTATCCATGGTCCAGCAGGGCCTGTCCCCAGACCAGGTTGTTGGCCCTCATGTAGTCTAACTTCTTCCCCTCGCTTGCGCCGTGGAAGTAGATGCAGTGCCCCTCCTCGTCGTATCCATGGCTGAGGGAGACTATGTAGGGGACGTCGTCCTTGGACAGGGCGAGGGTAACGTACTTGGCAGTCTTGAGGATCTTCCTCATGACGGACTCGTCTGTGATCTCTTTGTCTTTCCGCCTCACGTGGTAGCTCATAATTTTCCTGTATGGCTGACCAGTAAACGATTATAAACCTTCTACAGTGCGACCTCTCATCCCTCGATGGAGCTCTCGGGGCAGCTCTGGCACCTCATCCTGACCTCCTTAACGTAGGGGATCGTGATCTTCCCCTGGGTGGTCTCCTCGAACCCTCCCCGTGCACACTCGAGGATGAACCTGTCGTTCCAGACAGCCACCTTGACCATCTCCCCGCAGAGACCTGGGAGCTCGCACCTGTACGAGGGCATCAGCCACGCCTTCTATTACATCTGATCTACGCTAGGGGTTTTTAGGGTTTGACCCTCGGCTAGACGTTAAATACGACTGAGAGTAGCTGACCGAATATCATCCCGGCCAGTAGCCCCGTTGAGATGTAGTGCTTGCTGGATGCGGTGCAGAACTCGTGTGCTACGGGGATGAGCTCGTCGACGGTTATGTATGTTATCACACCTGCGGCCAAGCCCAGGCCCATCCCGATGATGTATGTGCTACCCCCCATGGTGAGGAGGAACCATGACCCGACAAGGGCCCCGATGGGCTCCGTCATCCCCGACAGGAACGCAATCGTGAGAGCCCGTCTCTTGCTCACACCGGCGACGGTCAGGGGGGTCGCAGTGGCTATGCCCTCCGGGATGTTGTGGAGGCAGATCATTGTCGCCACGAGGAAGCCCAGCTTTGGTAGGTGGGTGTAGCTGGCGCTAACGACGAGCCCCTCCGGGAAGTTGTGGATTGAGATGCCGATGGCTACGATGAGCCCCGTCTTCAGCATCTGGGGATTCGCGATCCCCGTCTCCCACCGGCCGGATTCCATGTGGGGGACTGAGATCGATCGCCATCATGATGAGGGCTCTTACTGTGAATGCGATGGTGGCGTCGACATTACTCACAAGGGTCATTGACTTCACGAAGAGTTCGAGGAACGAGACGATGAGCATGACACCTCCTGCGAAGCCCATGAGGAAGCCCAGCACCCTGTCCTCGACCTCCCCGAAGAGGTAGACGACCAGCCCCCCGATGCCGGAGGCGGAGCCTGCGATGAGGCTCATCAGGAAGGGTGTCAGCATGTCCATGCAGGCTGCCTCGAATTGCTATAACAATAATCAATGAATATTTAAGTTAGCCTAAAAAAAATGAGAAAAACTACCCAACAGGTCTAATCTTCAGGACCTCGGGGTTTACCAGGTTCGGAGGCTCCCTCCCCTGGAGGACGCTGACGAGGTTGATGGCGGCTGTCGTGGCCATCTTAGTCCTTGTCTCCACGCTCGCGCTGGCGATGTGGGGCGTGATAACCGCGTTGTCAAGCCCCTTCAGGGGGCTATCTGGGCTGAGCGGTTCACGCTCGAAGACGTCAAGCCCTGCACCCGCGATGTCCCCATCCCTGAGGGCTTTGTAGAGGGCGTCCTCGTCAACGACGGGGCCCCTGGATGTGTTGATGAGGAAGGCCGTCTCCTTCATCATGGTTAGCTCTCTCTTCCCTATCATGTGGCGGGTCGAGGCTGTGAGGGGGACGTGGAGGCTCACGTAGTCGGAATCGGTGAGGAGCTCCTTGAGGGGGGCGTACCGCACGCCGAGCTCCCTCTCCAGGTCTCTCCTCCGGTGCTCGTCATAGTAGATGACATTCATGTCGAAGCCCTTGGCACGCCTTGCTATCGCAGACCCGATTCTGCCTAAACCTATGATGCCCAACGTCTTCCCGTGGACGTCGGTCCCGGCGAACATCCTCGGACCCCAGGCGTGCACCCATCCCCCCTCCTTCACGTGCCTATCGGCCTCAGGTATCCGCCTGGCGACGGCCATGAGCAGTGCAAAGGCGCAGTCAGCCGTGGTATCCGTAAGAATCCCAGGGGTGTTGGTGACGTAGATGCCCCTCTCGGTGGCAGCGGCCACGTCGATGTTGTTGTAGCCCACGGCGTAGTTGCTGATCACCTTGAGCCCCTCCGCGGCGTCCATCACCTCGGCGTCTATCCTCTCCGTGAGGAGGGGCAGGAGCCCCTCGACGTCGGCCACCTTCTCCAGGAGCAGCTCCCGGGGGATGGCGTCGTCCACCCCTTCGTAGACTTCGACTTCTGCCTGCTCCTCCAGAATCTCTATCGCTTCGTCGAACAGCTGCCTCGTTACGTAGACCTTGGGCTTGACCATCATGATCCTCGGTTATAAATGGACGTTTTAAATATATTCTTTTACTGTTTGGACCTGCTTCGGATTTATTAGGCTGAGCGACAATATTGAATTTATTGGGATATTTTCTGGGAGCTGAAGGAAAGATTGTTTGACAGACTTGAACGAGCCGTCGAGAGGGGCAGGGATCTAGGTGCCTCCTACGTCGAGCTGAGGGGCGAAGACGGATTCCTGGAGTTCCTCCAGATGGACGACGGGCGGGTGAATGCCCTCACACAGAGGATAGAGAGGGGCGTCGCCATCAGGGTCCTGGCTGACGGGGCGTGGGGATTCGTCTCGACGGGCAAATTGGATGGTCTTGATGGGGCCGTGAAGGAGGCATACTCCATGGCGAAGGCCGCAGCCCGGACGCGGAAGGATAAGATCAGCCTAGCTAACGTGAAGGCATACCGGGAGGTCATCGAGCTAAAGGTGGACCGGGATCCCCGGGACGTCCCCATCGAGGAGAAGATCGCCTACATGCAGGACATGACCAAGGCCATCAGGGACTACGACGAGAGGATCACCGCCGTGACCGTGAAGGTCAGGACGGCCTCGGGGAGCAAGTACCTGGTCACCTCCGACGGGGCCCGCATCCGTTCCCCCATAATGCTTGTCTGGAGCTACCCCTGGGTCACCGGGAAGGAGAAGGGCCAGCTCAGCGCCGCGCGCCACGAGGAGGCCTCAACCCATCGGGGGTGGGAGTACATGGACGAGGTCGCCACCCCGCAGCACATGGCCGAGCAGGTCGCGAAGCGGGTGAAGCTACAGCTTGAGGGCGTCCCCGCCAAGGGCGGATCCTTCCCCTGCATCACCGGGCCGAGGGTAATAGGCGTCCTGGCCCACGAGGCCCTGGGCCACCTGGCCGAGGCGGACCTCACAATCAACAGCTCCTTCAACGGGAAGCTGGGGAAGGTCGTCGCCTCCGAGGGGGTCAACATGATAGACGACGGCACAGACCCGGGCAACCTGGGCACGTCGCGCTACGACGACGAGGGGGTGCCCTCAAGCAAGGTCGAGATCATAAGGGACTCGGTGCTAACGGAGCTCCTCAGCAACAGGGAGTACTCCGCCAAGTCGGACCTCAGGCTCACGGGCAACGCCAGGGCGGAGAGCTACCTCCACCCCCCCATCATCAGGATGAGGAACACCTACTTCGAGACCGGGGACCACTCCTTCGAGGAGCTCTTCGAGGGCATCGACTTCGGCTACTACCTGGCCGACTTCAGGGGAGGGCAGGCCCAGATGAACGCCAGCTTCCAGGTGGGCATCCAGGAGGCCTACGAGATCGTCGACGGGGAGATGGGGGGGCCCGTGAGGGACCTCTCCATCTCGGGGATCGCCACTGACTCCCTGTTCAAGATAGAGGGCATCTCCAAGGAGGAGTTCCCCTACGAGCTGGGGAGATGCGGGAAGGGCCAGGAGGCCTTCGTCGCCTCTGGCGGACCGGACATCCGGTTCGGCAAGGGCGGGATAACATTCGGAGGCCAGGGATAGGAGTGTGATGTGATGACAGACGAGAGAACACTGCTGGAGCTATGCAGGCACATAGTAGCCTCCGGTGAGAGGATGGGGGCCACCGCCGTCGAGGCGCAGGCGAGCTCGACCTCCGAGGTGGAGTCCAACATCGAACTGTCCCAGATAAGCAGCGTCAACAGAAAGGACCTGGACGGGATCGCCATCCGGACCTTTGTGGGCCAGAGGATGGGCAGCGCATTCACCAACATACCCACCAAGAAGACTGTCGACGAAGCCCTCTCCCTAGCCCTCAAGGCTGCGAAGGCGTCGACACCCGACGAGGACTGGACATCCCTCCCCAAGCCGGCCAAGTACCCCGCGATCAAAGGGCTCTGGCACGACTCCGTGGCCGACTGCGACTCGGCGAGGGTTGTGGAGTTCGCTGAGGAGTACATGTCGAGGGCGATCGGGGCTGAACCGGGGCTCATGCCGGCCTATGGAGGCTCTGGCGCCGGTACGGAACACTCCGCCTATGCCAACAGCAACGGGATCGAGCATGCCGAGAGGGGGACTACAGCCTACGTTTTCCTCGCGGCCATCGCTCAGATAGAGTCGGGGGTGACCCCGGCCATCGGATCCTATGACATAAGGCGTGACCTGAAGTTCGACCTGGACTGGGTCGTCGAGGACATAGTCTCCATGATCAGGCTCTGCAAGAGAACTTCAGAGGGGGTTAGCGGGAGCCACACGGTCATCTTCCATCCAGACGCTTACCAGCAGATGCTGTTCTACACGCTTATCCAATCGATCCGGGGAGACAATGTCGCCAGAGGCAAGTCGATGATCGCAGACAAGATCGGTGAGGCCATCGCCTCGAAGCTTGTGACCATCGTGGACGATGGGACCATCCCTGAGGGGGTGGCCACCTCCATGGCGGACGACGAGGGGGTGCCACGGAGGAGGACTCCCATCATTGAGAAGGGGGTTCTCAGGTCCTTCATCTGGGACTCCTACTGGGCAAGCAAGATGGGAGTGGAGAGCACGGGGAACGCCAGCAGGAGCATGCGCCAGGGGCAGGTAGAGCTCTCTCCCTCGACCGTCGTAGTGGAACCGGGTAAGCGCGACATCAAGGACCTTGTCTCCGAGGTGAAGCACGGCTACCTGGTGCGGGACGTCCAGGGCGCCCACAGCTCCAACCCCGAGTCTGGGGACTTCAGCATCGTCGGGAACCCGGCCGTTCTCATCGAGGACGGTGAGATGAAGGGGGCAGTCCACGGCCTCATGGTCTCAGGGAACGTCTTCGACCTCATGAAGCAGGTGGTGGACGTAGCCAAGACCCCTCTGGTGCTCCAGGGGCTCATCGGACCTGAGATCGTCTGCGAGGACATGAAAGTCATCGCAAGGGAGTAAATCCCATTTACAGGGGCCTCCCACCCCTCTCTTTCTGCGGATTGAATATAACGGCGCAGCGGAGCGCCCACTAGGGTGAAGACTGGACGGGGAATGGCTGCGAGCACTACTGAATGAGATCGCCGAGTGCAACCCCGAGTTCAGGGATCTGGGCCTCTCCGTCTTCGTGGAGAGGGCCTCAAGCTGGTGCAGGGACCTCCTAGTGCTCATACACGTCGGAGCCGTGAACGATGGGAGCTTCGACTGCGTCACCGAGAAGGTCGCGGAGATGGGGCTCGTATGGGAGGTCGTGACCAGGGGCGAGGAGCAGTACCTCATGATCTGCCCTCCTGGTGAGCACCACGCCCTCTCCAGACCCGAGCTCCACGCGTGGTACGGGCAGAGGTAAACCATAAATCTAGAGTGGACAGAGTGATCTCAGGTTTGTGATACAATGGTATTAGCTGAAGTCAAGGGGGTCCAGGCTGGACCGGGGGAGAAAGCCTTCGGATTCCTGGAGGTTGGGACGACATCCGTCAGCACATATAGCATACCCGTGGCCGTCCTCAACGGCGCGGAGCCGGGGAAGACCCTCGGAGTCATAGGGGGCACCCACGGTGTCGAGTTCGCCAGCATCGAGGCGGTGATCCGGGCCATCCAGGACCTTGACCCCATGGAGATGAAGGGCAGGCTCCTCGCTATACCGGTGCTCAACGGTCCCCAATTCGAGCACAGATCCGCCTTCCTCAGCCCCTTCGACCAGTTGAATCAGAACCGGGTCTTCCCCGGTGACCCCAATGGGACCCTGAGCCACAGGGCTGCCTACGTGGTGTTTTCGGAGGTCGTCTCCCAGTGCGACGCCCTCGTGGACTGCCACGGCGGGGATATCACCGAGGACATCGATGACATGGTCCTCGCGGGGAAGGGTGATGACGAGGAGGTCAACAAGGTGGCCGTTGACATGGCATCCTGCTTCCCGACGAAGTACATCACGCTGTTCCCCGTGCAGGAGTCGGGGCTCTCCATGTCGGCCCAGAAGAGGTACGGCATTCCCTGCGTCACATCCGAGGCGGGGACCCCCCACAACGTCAGGGAGCGCCACGTCGAGTTCCACTACGAGGGCATCATGAACGTCCTGAAGTACTTTGGCATCATCGAGGGCGAGCCCGAGATGGTTGAGCCCGTGGTCGCCCCTAAGCGATACCGCTACAACGCGGAGCAGGGGGGTATCTGGCACTCCTACGTCGAGTTGGGGCAGGAGGTCAAGGCTGGGGAGGAGCTGGGGAATGTGACCGACCTGTTCGGACGCGAGCTGGAGGCGTTCACGGCCCCGGAGGACTCCACGGTAAGCTTCCTGAGGGTCTTCTACTCGGTCAACTGCGGGGAGCCCCTGGTCGGCCTGGTGGTCCTGGACTAGGACCTCAACCTTTTTTTCCTATACTAGTTCCTCGATGGTCTCCCTCAGCTTACTGGGGGTGGATGTGGGGGAGTAGCCTGTGAACCTCTTCACGTTCCTCCCGTCCTTGTAGACGAGGAGGGTGGGGACGCTCATCACGTTGTACTTCCTCCCTACCAGCTTCCACTTCCCGTCCACCCTGAACTTCCCGAAGACGCATCGACCGGAGTACTCGTCGGCCAGCTGCTCGATGAGGGGTGCCATCGCCTTGCACGGCATGCAGGTGACCCCCCAGAAGTCAATGACGGCAACGGGGTTCTCCCCCACGAACTTGTCGAGCTGGTCCTCGTCAACTTTGACAGGCAACGTCATGTCTGTGAATCTCGTTGATATAGCGTTTTAAAATTTCCCATGGTTGGACGACAAATATATTTTTAATACATCTTCCGGCTACTGGAAGAGGATTCTAATGGCTGAGTTTGATATCCTAATCGAGAACGCCTCGATCATCGACGGAACGGGGAAGAAAGAGTACAAGGGCTCCATCGGCGTCAAGGCCGACAAGGTCGCCGCAGTTGGCGACGTGAAGGGCGACGCCGTCCGCACCATAGACGCGAAGGGCCTCAAGGCGCTGCCCGGTTTCATCGACGCCCACAGCCACGCCGAGCGCATGCTCCTCTTCTATCCCCTTGCCCAGAGCCACATAATGCAGGGGATCACCACCTTCGTCGGAGGCCAGTGCGGCGGCTCGCCTGCTCCCATAGCCGAGAAGGTGGGCCTCCCCGGCCTCCTGAGCGACTACATGATAGAGTTCGCTCCCTACAAGTACCGCCCCGAGACCAGGAGGTTCCCATTCGAGCAGGTCAACGAGTGGATGAAGGAAAAGTTCGGCTGGACCATCGACTACAGGACCATGGGGGAGTTCTTCGAGACCGTCGAGGCGAAGGGGGTGAGCATCAACTACGCCCCCCTGGTGGGCCACGGCTCCATCAGGAGCGCCGTCATGGGGGAAGACTACAAGCGTCACTCCACCCAGGAGGAGCGGGGCGAGATGCACGAGTATATCCACCAGGCGATGAAGGAGGGCTGCATCGGCATGAGCACCGGGATGGACTACGACCCTGACGTCTTCGCCTCCAGGGAAGAGATAACGGAGGCCGTCGCCCAGCTCAAGGAGTACGGGGGGATCTATTGCCCCCACTGGTTCAGAACGGGAAGACGCATCGGGGTCACCGCCAGCACGCCCGTCCCCGACAGGATCCAGGGTATCTTGGACGAGGTTGAGACCCACAAGGCGACGGGGGTCCGCCTCCACTTCGCACACCTCACGACCGGATGGGACGTGAGGCCCAGACCCCCAGACAGCATCGCCAAGTCGGTCCTCGAGGCGACCTTCGACGCCACCGTCGGGGCGGCGAAGGATCCCCTGGATATCACCTGGGACGCCATCCCCTTCATGGTCCGGGGGGGCTTCAGCGTGATGCCCTACCTCTGCAGCAGCCTGGCACCTTGGCTCAGGGAGCTGGGCTCCAGGGAGGCCCTGGGGAAGTGGCTGAAGGTCAAGGACTTCAGGGAGGAGATAAAGGACGCATTCAAGACGGGGAAGCTCTATGTCCGAGCCTCCAACCCCTACATCAACCCAAAGTTCGCTGAGGGGATAGTCGTCCTCAAGAGCAAGAGCCCGGGGCTGGACGGGAAGACCCTGGCCCAGATAGCCGCTGAGAGGGAAAACGACCCCGTTGATACATGGTTCGACATCATCGCCGAGGACCCGGACACCCGGGGGGTGACCTTCATGATGATGAACGAGAAGCACTACTACATGTACTACAAGCACCCCTCGGGCATGCTGGGGCTGGATACGGTGTTCTACGACGACAAGAGGGAGAGCCCCGAGCCCACCAGGAGCATCCCTGGGATCAACTACTACAGCGGGTTCCCCATCATCTACGACAGGTTCGTCAAAAAGGAGAAGGTCCTCACCCTCCAGGAGGCGGTGCAGGCCACCTCCACGAGGGCCGCCAAGGTCCACAAGCTGGAGGGCAGGGGCGTCATCGCCGAGGGCGGCTACGCCGACATCGTTCTAATGGATTACGAGAACCTGGAGATCCGGAGCACCGAGCTTGAGCCGAGGCAGCACCCGGGGGGCATCTTGTACGTCCTGGTGAACGGCGTCCCCGTGGTTGAGGAGTGTAGGCATACCGGAGCGACTCCCGGCAGGGTCCTGAGGAGGGCCTGATCTCCCCTTTTTTTATAAGCAGGGTCAGTTACTGTAGAATAACCGAATACTTATATATAATGTAGTAATGTACATTTATGAACATAGATGTATGACGAAGAGGAGCTGAGGGACCTCAGGAAGGAGCTCGAGGAGGTCAGGCAGCTCAAGGAGAGCCTCAAGGCTGAGATATCGGACCTCCGCAGAGACAGCCCCAGTCAGAAGTACAGGAGGAAGGTTCACATCGAGACGCCGGTGGTGGATCTCAGCGGCCTGACGGAGAGTCTGGAAGTTATGATGGAGGATATCGGCGAGCAGATCCAGGACTCACTTGGGAACCTGCATGACGCGAAGGAGAGGATCAGGGAGAAGAGGATATTCAGGACGGCGGGCAGGGACCGCCCCAGGGTGAGGGACTCCGAGGTCGAGGCCATCCCCCCGGAGCGCGTGGCAGCGTTCATAGGTCCCCTGGGGAGCGAGGAGAGGCTTCGTATACTTGACTACCTAAAGTCAGGCGGCAAGACGTTCAACGAGCTGGAGCAGCACACGGGGCGGACGGGGAGCTCCCTCACCCACCACCTCAACCCCCTCGTCAACGCCGGCTACGTCATCAAGGGCGAGGTACGGGGAACCTACTACGTCACCGTGGAGGGTAGCCTCGCCTACCGCCTCTCCCAGTGGCTCACAAGCCGCCTTGAGAGCGAGATGGAGGGGCGGAGATACCGGGACGATGATGAGGCCGACCTGGAGGGCTGGTACTGATGATCGAGGTCAACCCCCATGCAGGGGTCAAGGTCGTCGTGGACCCCATCGAGGTCATCTCCACCGAGAAGGTCCTTGTCAAAGTCCAACCCGGCTGCCTCTGGACCGAGCTGATGCAGGATGGAAGACATGTCGGCGCCGTTATTCAGGGACCCGCCGAGTACGCCTTCGACGCCATTGCCGAGACTGAGGAGGGAGCCCTGGGGAAGAGCTTCAGAGGCGACATGGGAGGGTTCAAGATCTACGTGGGCGGCACCGACCTCCAGGGATCGTCGAGGGCCGCCTCACACGAGGAGTTCCTGACCAGAGACTTCTCCAGTGCAGAGGACTTCATCGAGGGCGTGTGTGGAGCACTTGGCCTGCACAACCTGCACAATGACAGCAACGTTAGCTCCTCCGGGGGCCTAGGGGAGGGCGTCGTCATCTGGTCCGACGACGGGGTGAAGAAGAACGTCATAACGGCCAAGGGGGGCAGCCAGGTGCTCGTCAAGGACAAGACCGTCTACACCCTGAGCGACGAAAGTTACGTGATGGTGGACGATGGTAGAGTCTCAATCAGGGGTCCCGGTGGGAAGAGGCTGGTCATCGACGAAGGAGGTATCATTGAGCCGGAGGAGCTCAGGAACCTCGGCCCGAGGATCGCCAAGGAGGTGGCCGATTCGCTGAAGGACCTGAAGTCTACGATGAGGCGGAGAAGACGGGAGGACGTCCCCCGATGAACTGCAGCCTCATAGATGTGAGGAGCAGCCTCCGACCCTCTTTCATGCTCCCCCCTCGCGACGTGAGGAAGACTAGAAGTCGATGAGATCTGTCTTATACCCATAGAGCCCCAATATCTCCAGGAGGATCGTATTGTCATGGATCCATTGAAAGGAGACTCATTCATCATCGACTCCAAGATACTGGGCGAGGAGAGGGAGATCTACGTCTACCTGCCCCCGGGCTACGAGGAGTCGGGGGAGATCTACCCCGTCATCTACCTGCTTGACGGCCACAGCCTTCACAACGTGGTGTCCAGCTTCGTGCAGCACTACTCGGGGAGGGCCAGGATACCACCCATGATAGTGGTGAGCATCGCGAGCACAGACAGGATGCGGGACTTCACCCCCACCGTGAGGGTGGGATGGCGGGGAGGAGAGCCCTCAGGGGGAGGCGCTGACAAGTTCCTCGCATTCCTCTCAGAGGAACTGTTCCCCGTGGTGGAGGAGAAGTACCCGACGAGGGACTACAGGGTCCTCATCGGCCACTCCCTGGGAGGCCTCTTCGCGGTCCACGCCGCGGTGGCCAAGCCCAAGCTCTTCAGGGCCTACATCGCATGCAGCCCCTGGTTCGGGGAGGACGATGACGCCCTCATATCCAAGGTCGAGGCCCACCTGAAGGAGGGGCCACCCGAGTCGAAGATGCTCTACGTCGCCCACGAGCCCATCGCCAGGACGGAGATAGAGGATCGCATCGTGAAGCTAATAGGGGTCCTAAAGGGGAACCCACGCGAGGACTTCGCCTGGAGCTACAAGCGTTACGAGGACGCTGATCACTCGAACCTTCCTCTGAAGGCGATCCCCGACGCCCTGGACTTCTTCTTCCCCGGCATAGTCCAGGACTGAGGGCGGGTCAGCCCCCCGTTATGATGGGGTAGATGACCACCTTATCCCCCTTTTTGAGCACTGCCGAGGGCCAGAGCCGCTTCCCGTTGACGGTGACTCCGATGACGCCCTTATCGAAGGCGTAGAGGTAATTCCTCCCAAGGCCTTCCACGAGCTCCCGGAGGGTGGCCTCTTCCTCGACGATCATCACCGTCAGCTCCGGGAACATCTGACACCAATTCGATGATGCCCATCGAGCGATATAAAACTGCAGGATTCGACAGCGCGACGATATAAGGAGAAAACGCTCTATCTAATCCGGTGGACCATTTGGGTCTAGAAAGCAAGCTCGACGAGATCAGGGGGGTCTTCCCCCACATCGACGGGATGATCTACCTGGGCGCAGCAGGCTCCGCCCCCTTCAGCCTCGTCGTCTACGACGCAGTGATGGACTGTTGGAACCGGAGGAGGCGGGGGAGCGACCTGGAGGGGACGGGCCACGCCTGGTTCTCTGAGAAGGCGGTCCAATGCAGGGAGGAGGCCGCGAGGCTCATCAACGCGGACGCCGACGACATCTGCTTCGTCTCAAGGGTCGTCCAGGGCCTGAACATGGTGAGGGACATCATAGGCCACAACGACCCCTGGGCCAAGGGGGACAACGTCGTCCTCACAGACCAGGCCTACCCCTCCACGGGGCACACTATGCTGGCGCTCCGGAGGATGGGGGTCGAACTCAGGAAGGTGGGGAACGTCAACGGGCGTATCATGCGGGAGGACATGGAGGCCGCCGTTGACGACCGCACGAAGCTCGTCTGCATCAACAGGACGAGCGTCGGCAGCGGCTTCACCTACGACGTCGAGGCCGTCTGCTCGATAGCCCACGAGGCGGGGGCCCTCGTCGTCGACGACGCCATCCAGACCCTGGGGGCGAAGGTGATAGACGTCAAGCGGGACGGCGTCGACTTCCTGGTCTCCGGGAGCTACAAGTGGCAGTGCGGACCCCCCGAGGCGGGGATCCTATACGTCAGGAGGGAGCTCTGCGAGGGGCTTGAGCCCGCCTTCTGGTCCTACATCAACGTGGACAGGGGGCCCGGGGTGACGGGGATGGACATGTTCCCCTTCGGAGCTCAGGACCATGACCCATTGGAGAGCTATCCCGCCTCCTTCCCAGGGAACGCTCAGAGGTTCGAACCAGGGACCACCGCCACTGACCAGCTCTGGGGCTGGCATGCGGCCCTGAGGTGGCTCAACAGCCTCGGTAAGGAGAAGATCGAGGAGCGGGTTCACGGCCTAGGGGGGTACCTCATGGAGGGGCTCAGGGAGATAGGCTGCGACGTGAAGACCCCTGATGACCCCGAGGAGGGGGCGCTCAACACCCTGAGGCACGGGCTGATCATGTACTCGACGGGGAGCTACGAGGGGGATCAGGCCTCGGCAAGGGCGATGAGGGCCAGGCCCCTGAAGCCCATAGGGGGGCCCACGGTCAAGTACCAGGGGGGCTTCGGCGGGATACGGGTCAGCCCCCACATCTACAACACCGAGGGGGAGATCGACGCCTTCGTCGAGTACCAGAAGCAGGTAATGAAGAGGCTGTGAGGACTAACTCCCATAATTCATCTTGAGGCGCCTGTTGATGTGCGCCTCGCTGTAGCCGAGGAGCCTGCCCAATCCAATGGCGATACTCCTCTTGGCTTCCCCCTCGTACTTTCCCTCCGCCTTGAGCATCTCCTTCTCGGCCTTGAGGGCTAGGTACCTCTCCAGCACCTCCTCCTGGGCGTATATGATGAAGATCCATATCCCGGACAGGTCCATCTCCCCGAAGAGGTCGGTGCCCATGAGGCTCCTCTCCAGGTGGAACTTGACATCGTTGCGCCCCGCCTGCTCCTCCATGTGGGGGAGGATGCTCTCGTAGTCCTTGGGCCTGAAGGGCGCGCTGAGGGACATATCCTTCGCGCCGCTCCTCGCGGCCTCGCACCAGGCCTTGATCTCTCCGACCTGCTTCCCCAGGTTGAAGCTCCGCTCATCTATCTCGGGCAACGTTCAGCCCCCCTCATCCGCTTAGACTGGGGTGAGCCAGCCCCTGCGCTTCTCCACGTTCCCGCCGAGGACCTTCATAAAGTGCTTGGCTATCTCGTCGGTTATGGGGCCGGGGTACTCGTCCCCGAACCTGATGTCGTCGACGCTGGTTATCGGCGTGACCTCCCCCCCGGTGCCACATGCGAAGGCCTCGTCCGAGGCGTAGAGCTCCACCCGCGTGATGTCCTTCACCTCGACGGGGATCCCCAGGTCCTCCGGTAAGAACTCGAGGAATGCGTCCCTCGTGACCGACTCCAAGATAGAGGCCGTCACGGGCGGGGTGATCACCTTCCCGTTGCGCACGGTCATGAGGCAGGCCCCTGTGGCCTCGCTGACGAAGCCCCGGCTGTCTAGGAATATGGCGTCGTCGAAGCCGAGCCTCGCTGCCTCCCTCCCCGCGAGCCCCGAGTTGGCGTAGTTTGCCCACGCCTTGGCCTGGGTGGGGAGAGCGTCGGGGGCGAGTCGTCTCCAGCTGCTGATCATGTACCGCCTCTCCCTTGTGAAGGCCTCCTCCTCGAGCCTCGTGGGCATCTCCCAGACCGGGATGACGACGTGCCAGTCGTCGGCCAGCCCCCGTCTCCTGACGGCCTCTGCCTTGGGCCAGATGCGAGGCATGATGTATGTCGTCTTCCGGTATCCGTTGAGCTTGATGATCTCCCGGGTCGCCTCCAGCAACTCCTCGTCGGTGTAGGGCACCCCGAGGCCGCAGACCACGGCGCTCCTCCTGAGGCGGTCGACGTGGGCCTGCCACCTGAAGATGTTGAGGTCGCCCTCGCCGAGGATATCCCCCTCGACGTAGGCCCTTATCCCCTCGAATATCCCGTAGTGGAAGGGCTCCATGGCCGAGACTAGGGCGTCCTTGGTCTCCTTTACCTCGCCGTTCATCCAGCAGTACTTGGCTCCGTGAAAACCTGACATCCAGAATCCACCGACCCAACTATGACCGAGGACATTAAAAACCTCATAGGTAGCATCCTCCCGTCTTTGCATGGTACCCTTTCAAGTGGGTAGGCTCTCTTCACGGTCCCTGCTGGCCAAATAGAAGACAAGGATCAAGCCCACCAGAGTCATCCCAGTGGAGAACTGCAGCGCCCCCCTGGCCCCGAGGATCTCCGCTATCAGGCCCAGTATAAGGGGGTTGATGATACCGCTCACGTTCCCAAACATGGAGAACACCGCCATGGCCGTCCCCCTGCTCTCCTCCCCCGAGCTCTGCGCGACGTAGACGTTGCCCGAGGTCAGGTAGATGCCGTAGGCGATCCCCTGGATTCCCAGGAGGGCGCTCACGAGGATCAGCCCCGTGGACTGGGAGACACTGAAGATCGTGACCGCCGACATCAGCAGCCCGAAGACCATGAGGTAGAGGACCCTGAACCGCTTGGTCAACGAGCCCACGGGCAGCCTCACGGCGGTGCTCGCCAGCCCCCTCGTCGTGAACCCGATGCCCACCTCGGCTTCGTCGAGCCCGATACTCGCCCCGTAGACGGGGAAGAACAGGGTGAGGGCGTTGAACATGAGGGAGTTGAGGTAGTTGGCGAACCCCGCGGCAAGGACCCGGGGGTCCCCGATGATCGAGGAGATGCTCGGCCTCTCCACGCTCTCCCTCGCCTCCCCCCTCTCCTTCTCCTCCACGAACTGGAGCAGTATGATGCTCAGGACGGCGAAGCCGCTGCTCAGCATGAAGCTAACGTCGGATCCGTAGAGTTTCGTGGTGAAGCCCCCCAGGAGGGGGCCCACGGTGAAGCCCAGCCCCATGGAGGTCATGTACATCCCCTGAGCGGTGCTCCTGAACACGGGCTCGGCGACCTCGGTCATGAGGAGGAAACCGTTACCGAAGATCAGCCCGACTCCCAGCCCCAGCAGTATCCTGATGGGGTAGAGGTGGAGGGGGTTCGACGCCAGCATGTAGGAGAGGGGGACGACGATGAAGATGAGGAGTCCCGGGGTCATCATCCGCTTCCTCCCCAGTTTATCGGAGAGCCTGCCGAAGGGAAGGGAGAGCAGCAGCATGGCGAAGGCCGCCACGGAACCGTAGGAGCCCAGAACGCTCAGGCTCGCCCCTATCCCTTGGGCGAAGCCGGGGAATATGGGCATCACGGTGCTGTGGCTGGCGTCGGCGAGGAATATCGCCAGGCTTAGGAGGGCAACCTTCCTGGTCAGCCCCCTCTTTTCTCCCACTGAGCCCATCCAACTTCAGGGTGCTCGTACGTTTAAAAAACCCTGTAGCCTGTTGAGATGATCTCCTTTCATCAGTTATTGTTGTTCATCGGACCCCTTGATGTTCGTGGGCTTCTCGTAGTTCACCTCAGGCTTGGGGCGCTCATCCACGTGCAGCTGAAATACATCAGGCCTGGAGTAGTGGCCCACGGCGTCGAAGTCGAAGCGGCTCCGCACCACGTTGGCGAGGTCGAGGTCCGCGTAGAGTATCCCCTCCTCGTCGTACAGCGGCCCGGCTATCACCTCCCCCAGGGGGGAGATTATGACGCTCCCTCCCCGGCAGATCACCTCAGGCAGCTCCTCGAGGTCCTCGACCCCAGCGAGGTCGGAGGGGTACATGCTCTTCGTCACGTACTGGTTGCAGCCGAGGACGAAGCAGCGTCCCTCAAGTGCGATGTGGACGAGGGTGCTCTGCCATCGTTCCCGCTGGTCCGCCGTAGGGGCGAGGTAGATCTCGACCCCCTTGCCGTACATGGAGACCCTTGCCAGGGGCATGTAGTTCTCCCAACAAATAAGTCCCCCGATGACGCCGATCTCCGTCTTGAACGTTGCCAGGGTGCTCCCGTCCCCTGACCCCCAGATGAGGCGCTCCGCAGCCGTGGGCATCAGCTTCCTGTGCTTCCCCATGAGCCTACCATCAGGGTTGAAGTAGAGCAGGGTGCAGTAGACCGTGCCCCGGCTGTACTCGCTATCCCTCTCGATGACACCCAACGCCAGGTAGGCGCCGGCCTCACGGGCCGCCTCCCCCAGCCTCTCGGTGACCGGACCGGGTACCTCCACCGAATTGGCCCAGTACCTCTCCCAGGTCAGGCGACCCTCGGGCTTCCTGTCGCCTACGACGGTGCCAAAGCCCAGCCCCCGGGGGTATGCGGGTATGAAGGCCTCCGGGAACAGGATCAGCTTGGCCCCCTTCCCCGCGGCCTCAGCGATCAGGCGGACCGCCTTCTCCACGGACGCCTCGCGATCGAATAGGACGGATGCGGCCTGCACGACAGCCACTTTCACTTTCGGAGATTCGTCGCCCATGGTGGTCCCTATTCTCCTCTTCATTATTTGTCTCTTTGCAGAGGTTCACGATAGTCTTATTACTACTATGCCTTCATCTCTGAGTTTGATGTGAAATGTCGAAACCTCTTCTTTCAAGGGTGAGGCGCGTGGGGAACATCCTATTCCTCAGTGGAATGATCGGCAGGGGAGATGACAAGGAGACCCGCTTCAGGAACACCTTCGAGAGGATCAAGGAGACCCTCGAGGAGAATGGCTCCTCCCTGGAGCACGTGGTCAACGCCCCCGTCTACCTGGAGGACCTCGATGACAGGCCCACTATCCTGAACCCCCTCTGGAGGGAGTTCTTCCCCGAGAACCCGCCGACGCGGACCTGCGTCCAGGCAGGGCTCATGGGCAGGGAGATAGAGATCACAGCAATAGCAGAGATCCCCGACTGAGGACAATCTCGATACAGGATTCCTCTAATCCCAGTACTTCCGGGGATCAGGCATTTTGCCGTAGCCCATGGCGTCGTTGGCCCAGACCCAGAGCCTGTTGAGCTGGGGGACGTTCCGGATGAACCACTTCACAGCGTCGTGGAGGAATCCGGGAGACTTTGTGAAGCTGCAGACCCGGAAGCAGTTGTTGCACCCGTTCCCGATCTCGTTCCAGTACTCAAGGCACGCCTCGGCGTCCGTGTACCACTTGTACACTCCCGGGTTGTTGGCTGCACTCGGCCCCTCCCAGGTCCGCGGCCCCTCGGAGATGGACTTGCTCGGGCAGTGCTTCGCGCACTTCTTGCAGACCTCGCAGAACTCGATGATCCCATCGGCGGCTTGGGGGCTGACCGGCAGGGGGAGGTCAGTGAATATCTTGAGGATCCTGACGAGGGGGCCCCTCTCCCAGGTGATGAGCCTGCCGTGGCGGCCCAGGTGGCCGAGGCCGGCTTGGATGGCGATGGGGATGCTCATGGCTGTGTCGTTGCCGGTGGGGACGGCGTGGTAGCCGATGCCCCGTATGAACTCGGCGACGTGGCCCGCCAGGATGTGCATCCTGCTGTACCCCATGACGGTGGCGACCTCGAGGCGGGTCGGGGAGTAGAGGGTCTCCTCGTACTCCATGGGCACCGTGAGGGCGATGACGTACTTGTGGCTCTCCGGGATCACCGCCTTCTCCTCGCTGACGTACCCCTCCTCTATGTCCTCGAAGACGATGGGCTTCCCGAAGCGGGTCGCAGTGTACACCCAGCGCCTGTCAAGCTCACAGAAGCCGACGCCGGCTGCCCCGTAGTACTTCGCCGCCTTTTCAACGATCTTGGCGGCTTTCTCGGGTGTCCCCTCCCATCGGGGGATCCCCTCGGGCTTGCGGGCGACGCCCAGTGAGCTCCATTTGTAGAAGCCCGTCCCCTGAGAGTAGTGCTCCCCCGGGAGGGTCTCGTACATCCCCGCAGCCGAGTTGAACGCGTAGTCGACGAGGGAGTACCCGGGCAGGTCTTTCCTGATCCTCTCGGCCTTCTCCTCGTCGGAGCCGAAGCCTACAGTCCTGCCCGTCTTCTTCAGATGCCTGCCGAAGGCGGAGTCCCTCTGGTCGAACCTCTCGTAGCTTTCATTGGCGGGGTAGGTCTCATCGAAGCTGCGTTCACTCGGCATGGGGTTATCGTTGGGAGTGGAGCAGGGGGAAATAAAAAACCTCTCTCAGTCTTTCGAGAAATTACCCTCGGAGGTCTCCACCGAATGGGTTCTACCCTTCACGGGGCGAAATAGATTATACGTGCCGTGCATCCTCAGCATTGAGCGTTTATGAGCGGCAACTCTGAGAAGGTGAGGTGCAGCCCCTGCAGGTACCTGAAGCACCTCGACGACACCGAGTGGGTGGACCCCAACGCGCCCTTCACGTGGCAGTGTACCCATCCTGAGCTTGAGGGGGAGAAGATGAGTGACATGCGGAAGTTCATGCCCAGGGAATGCGACAAGTACGAGAAGGCGTAGCAGCCAGTTCAATGGCAGATTTCTAGGTTATTTATACATCAAACCCGTTCTTACAGAGCATGGAAGGCGTAGTAGGGTTAGTCACGATACTGACAGGCGACCTTGAGCCGATGAAGGCTTTCTACTCTGATGTCCTCGGATTCGAGGTGATAGAGGACCTCGGCAACTACGTTGAGTTCAGGAACCCGGGAGTCCGCTTCGCCATCTGCACCCGGGAGGTGATGTACGAGGCCACCGGTCAAGAGAGCTACAGGGAGGAGAGGGGGAGCCACGCTTTCGAGATTGCCTTCCCCGTGGGGGACCCAGATGACGTCGACAGGGTCTACGATGAGGTGGTGGCCGGGGGTGCGACCCCGATCAAGGGGCCCGAGATGATGCCCTGGGGCCGGAAGACCGCCTTCATAGCGGACCCCGATGGGAACATCCACGAGATCTACAGCTACAAGCCCGAGGACTTCAGTTAGCCCAGGGCGCTACAGGTTCATCCTCGATACGATTTTCTTCACCCTGACGCCTATCAGGCCGGAGAAGAGGACACCGGAGATGAAGGCTGACGCGTACATGACGGCGAAGACGCTGCTCGGGAACGAGAAGAGGAGGAGGAACTGGATGACCGCCACGTTGCTCATAGATGAGAGGCCGCCAGCGATGTAGATGGAATACCTTTTGTCCTTCAGTAATCCATACACGACGTCGACGATTATCCCCTGCAGAGTGCTTATGATGATGACTGTTACGCCGTGGGAGCTGAAGAGGGTCATCTCCACGAGGCCCTTGAGTATCCCCGTCACGGTCCCCGTGCCCGTCTTGCCCGTCAGGGATATGGCCAGGGTTATCCAGAGGACGTGGATGCCCGCGATGAGCTGCTTCGACCCAAACGGGAGGAACGGGATCGCCTTCAGGATGTTCCCCGCGTAGTTGGCGGTGACGCTCAGGGTCGCGCCGAGGGAGCTCAGAATCGCAATTATCGCCCAGTCTCGGGTGCCGAAGCCTCGTTTATCGGTGGCCAAAGGTCTATTCTGCATGGCTTATATTTTTCCAAATTTAACTCTTTACGCACTGGTCAAAATAAGTAGGTTACTGTTGGTTGACTGCGGGGATCCCGATGAACCTAGGGGCTAAGAGAATCGAATTGAATAGATATTGCTTCTGTGAGGTTTTTTATTTAGGCTGATTCAACAGATCTCTTGCCTGATTCTATCACTCTCATTGATGCCGTGCATAAGGTCACTATCGTTATATTGACAAAGCGACAGAACCTCATCTCGATCCGGTTTGGGTAGGAATAAGAAGTGGGACGGCTACACGTCCTGGAGCTATCTTGAAGCCGACAGAGACTACGTGAAGTACCCCCTAGAGAAACAGGTTGACCGGGTGCCTCCCCACGACTTCGGCCTCGACAAATCCCAGGAGGAGCGGGTCGAGGCGCTCCTTGAGAAGAACATCGTCATCAGCCTCCACGAGCACCTCAACGTCTTCCCGGCTGAGAGGACACCGGGCGTGAGGCGACGCCCTTTCACGGGCTACGAGGGCCTCGCTTATTCGGGGATGGACGCCGTCTTCGACAACTGTGTGTGCAGCACATATGATCAGGTGATCAACTTCCTGGGTATGCGCCAGTGTGACTACGCGCATCAGGGCTTCGTTGTGCCTGCGCTGAAGGTGGCCGACATCACCGATGCCTTCAAGGAGGGGAAGGTGGCCGTGATCCAGACCATAGAGCAGGCCTCCGCCATCGACAGGGACGTGGACAGGATCGACCTCCTGTTCGGGTTAGGCGTCCGTTCCATGGGGATCGTCTACAGCGAGTCGAACACTCTGGGGTCTGGGTTGAGCGAGCTGGGCGACGGTGGGCTGACCGACCTGGGATACGACGCCGTGAAGAGGATGAACAAGACGGGGATCGTCATCGACGTGAGCCACGCTGGGGACAGGACCGCCATGGACGTCGTGGAGGCCTCCGATAAGCCGCTCTGCATAAGCCACTGCGGGTCCAGGACCCTCACGGACAACGAACGCATGCTCCCCGACGAGGTCTACCAGGCCATGGCCAAGAAGGGCGGCGTAGTGGGCATGGAGGTCGCCGGCTTCGCGCCGAGGACCGAGAAGAACCCTGAGGGGACCATCGAGTGCCTGCTGGAGCATCTGGAGTACCTCGTTGACCTCCTCGGAGTCGACTACGTCGGCGCCGGCCCGGACACCCTGTGGGGAGACCACGCTGGGCTGTACCGCGGCGGACCCATAGGCACGGTGAGGCCGAGACTTGGAAACGGGCGCTATAGTCGTGAAAAGTCCGCTGATCTCCCTGAGGCCTTCGACTCAGGGGAGATGGTGAGGGACCTCGACTACATCAAGGGGTTGGAGAGCCCGTCAGAGTTCAGGAACATCGCGAAGGGTCTGGTCCGCGACGGATACTCGGATGATGAGATCGCGAAGGTCATGGGCCTCAACGGGCTCCGGGTCATCGAGGCCTGCTGGCCGAAGTGATCCCAGAAACCCCTTTTTTTCTGTATCGTGGAGAAGTGGTGGACTGGGATAGGTCGACAGGTTCGTCAATATTTATCGATACGTGTAAAGACTGAGTCATTATCATCGTGGCACACATGCATCATTTTCTTAATCTTGGGCATGTACAGGCATTCGGAGGAGACGTCAGGTCATTCATACTCGGGGTTCAGAATGCTCGTGCGGTCGTAGGTATCTGATTCTCTCCTATGGACGCTGGTTTCCTATGGTTTTATATTTTATTGATACTTATCTCTAGGAATCTGGGTCCATGCCGACTCAGGGAATGAGATGGGATATGAGGCGTGACTGACCCGAGAGGGCTGCCGCATTTGTCCCTAACACTGAATGGGGGCGTGGATGGTTTGAGACGGAGTAATATTGAGATATGCGCCGACCTCATCGGAGCGGCGGAGGGAGGAGCCAGGAAGACCCAGATGGTCTACAGGGCGAACCTGAACTTCTGCGTGATTCGGAGCTACCTTGCGTTGTTGATCGAGCGTGGGCTGCTCTCGGAGAGGCCGCCCTTTTTCTATCCGACGGAGAAGGGGAGGAGTTTCATGATTCTCATCGATAAGGTGAAGGCCTGTCTAGGTTAGGGCCTGAGTATTGCGACCTCAGTTACATTCATTGAGCTGGTCTTGATGTAGGATGGAGGGCGAGTGGAGTATCCTGGTCGAGAGCCTCGCCGAGGCGCTGGTTCCAGCCCTGAGCGTGAAGCTGAGGAGGGCTCACTACGAGAGGATCCTGACCATTCGTGCACCCTCCGAGAAGCTGATCTACCTGCACTTGGTGAAGACCCAGCCCCAGACGTTCGTATCAATAAGGCGGTCTTTAGGTATTGGGAGGATGACCGTCGACAGGGCGTTGAAGGACCTGCTTGGGAGGAGGTATGTGTCTCAGGATGATAGATATCTCTATTGGGTCGTTGAGGTTTAGGGAGACGCACGCACGCGCGAATAGCAAAAAAGTATGATTATGATTTATTCGTTTAATTTGTTATATCCTTTTTTTAATTTTTCGAAGTCTTCATGTATGAGTTTAATGATGTTCGGAATTTTTTCTTCCTCTTCAGTTAATTGGTTTCGTAAGGTTCGTGGATGTGTGACTTTTGGCATAATTTGTGATAATGCTTTATTTAGTTCTGGTTCCGATAAAAACGGATATCTAACGTTAATATGTGAGTTTCTTCGGAGGAAATCAATATATCCAGATTTGATAGTATATGACATATTTTCTAAATCTTCTAAATTTATATCACCTTCTGGCATTCCTGATATAAGTTCAGAATAAAAATATAATTTTTCACGTATTTTATTATGTTCTCTATCTTTTCTGTTTTCTTCAATTTCAACATTAGCCAACCTGTATGTATAGAGAGCTAGGAGTAATGTTCCTAGTGCTATCGATAATTCACCAATCCCAAATGTTAGAACTTCTTTTATGCCATGTAAATAACCTGATATGAAAAATAACAATCCAAGTAGAATTATTAAGCCTTGGATTAAAAGAACTACAATATTCGTGCTTTTGTGTGCGGACATTTTGGTTCAAATTTCTTTTTTCTGTATTTAAAATTAACGGTGATCGAAGTCCCTATAAGGCCTGCGTGCGCGGGCGGCTCCTACCCTGTCACCTGTGATCATCGGGGTATTGATCGTGATCCTGCTCGTTGAATCCTAATGTTCTTTCAACATGCGCGCGCGACTCTAACTCCTACGTGCGCACTTCTCCCTTATACCAGAACAATTATAGTGAATTAATTTTTATTCTGAGAACCATTGTACCTTTTTTTTAAATTTCGTCATTATTAGCTTCGATAGTGACTTTTCCGTTTCTACCTGATACACTCCTACCCGTAGAACCTGCTGCGCGCGCGGATATGGGAAGTGAGTTAATGCGTCAACTATTATCATCATTGTACGGTAAGTCTTAATCGGTGATGCACCCCATACAATGGAGTGACAAAACGTGGGATCGAATGATGCTTTGAGGACCGTTTTTGATTATAGGATTATCTCCATCGCCGTCGTCATCGCGCTCATCGTAGGAGCCGGGGCCGGGTACATGGTCGGCAATTCACCTGTATCGAGTTTAACGGAAGAGAGAGATCAACTTGAGGCAGAATGTGATTCCTTATATTTGACCCTTCAAGGCCTTGCAGCCGAGTTGGATTCTACTCAGGAGCTGCTTGTTGAGGAACAGAGAGCCGTTGCACTTCTTGAAGAGCGATACATGGAAATGCTTGTAATAGATAAGGAAAATCTAGTGCTTCAACAATCTGTTATGGACCTTGAAGCGGAGATAAATAGCCTGCAAGACTATATTGAATATATTGAAGGTGAATATGAGGAACTCCATGATGCATATGTGGAAATCGAAAAAAACTATGATGTCCTCCAGGCGTCTTTTGAAAGCTTAAATCAGAGCTATGCTGACCTATTGAGTTGCCTTGATTCAACTGTTATTGATAGCTATGTTCAAAGCATTGAATACAATTTTTCTGCTGGAACTGCAAAGACATGGGAGTTTCTGATACCAAAGTATGGCATCATTTGGGAGGCTACGCTTGACTTCAGTGGTGATAGAGTCTGTCAGAGACATGCTTGGCGAAGGGGAGAAGAGAGGTATTTTGTTGGCAGCTCAGGAATAACCATAACACGAGAGGAATCAGTACATTACTATGGTTATCAAGAACATCTATGGGGTATTGTTAAGGTGGAATATTATCTGTCAACAGATGATCTGAATAAAATCTGGGTTCTGGGCACTATAACTACAAATCTTCCAACGATAGGGGGTTCCTGGTCTGCTTACATCGACGTATATGATATACCTAATATAGATGGATTCGTGGAAATCGGTGAATGGTCGCCTTTTAAGAACACGACTCTAGTTTATCATGTCACTTATCATAATTCAATTCGTTCTGAACTATCCGCTTGGGATAAACAAAATAAGGCCATGGAAATCTCTGCAATGATCAATGATTCCAATCTCTATGTTTGTGCAGTTATCCCCGATGACTATTTGAGTGAAGACTATCAGATAGACGCCCTTTATCTTTATCTTAACGGTGAACCCCGAACTACTATACGTTGGACAACTGAGAATCCATATCGCGAAAATTTGTGGGCAACATATGAAGCAGTTTCTCAATATAGTCATACAGGCGATGGAGAATCTGGAGCTGACGGGATCTACACGATAGAGATACGATACCCACTTGGAGATTTGGAAGTAGATGAAGTAAGCGTTCAGTTTGCTGAAATTACTAAATACACTGATCAAGGATTTTATGAGACAAGCTCATACTGGGTTGGTGCTCCTCTCTATGACATTTTCGTATTAGGGAATTAATAGTGCGCGCTCGTAAATTTTTAGCGATGATGCGCCCAAGAACTGCCCTTAAATCATAAAAAACGAATTAAAACCATTTTACCCATAATTATTGAATTCGCTCGCGCGCGCAAAGGCAAGACCCCAGCGGAAGCCTGTGGAATCGAGATAGAAGGTGAGAATAAATGGTTGACTTTAATCCAAAACGCGAACCAATGACAACTCATGAGTCACGCTCAAGTTTTTATCTACAAACGCAGCATTGACACGATTCATCCTTTGTTATATGATTTAATCCATTGACAGGAAAACGGTATGATCCCCTGAAAAATAGAGAGGTTATTTTATCAAAATTGTCTGTAACATTCCACTCATAATATCTGAAAACCGCATTAGAAATAAAATCTGCAATTTGTAGCATGCGCGTTTCTCTACATGCCGCAAAATAAGGGATGTCAACAATATTCCCCAAATATTCCTCGACTGCCTCAGACTTTTTTAATTCGCCAAAATGTTGACGATATTGTCCTTCACGACCTCGATCAATAATTAACAAGCCTTTGCTTGGAAAGCCTTTTTTAAATTGATCTAATAGATACAGGTTAAAATTTTTACATACATCTTCAAAACAATCACGACATACTTGATTCGAATTAATGGCAGATGATACATCAAGTACTGTAGCGAAAGGAATTATATTCGGAAAACCACATGTTCTGATGATCTCATAAACCTCATCAATAATATTGTGACGTTCTTCATAGCTAAATTTGTTGAAATGTGGTCCTTTCCCCTGTCTTATGGGTCTTACATGAAATTCTATTGGTATTCTAATGCCAGGAAAATATTTTTCTTGGAGGTCATTTAGATCTCGCGTCAAGGAATATATTTGCCCTTCATGAACAGCAACTCCTCCTAATACGAAGTTTTTTTGATTGTCCCAACTATTTGGACCGCCAGACTCATCTAAATATAAAATGCGCATTTGAAATACATGGTATTAATAGACTTTTAAAATAGTCGACCGGGTAAGGATATTATCCTTAGCGAGCCCTTTCGGCCCTCCCAGTCGCAAATTATGGATCATCACACTACTTTAATACTTTATCGTTATAAAACCAAGATTATCAATACTTAGTAAATTACTGCGGGCGTATAGGTCCCGATAGTTAACACCTAGGTCTGGGTCCCACAGACTTAACAGAACCCTTTTCCGACATATTTATAAGGTGCATTTTTAAGAATTGCCCATTTTGGGCGGTTTCAGTCCCATTTTTTCCGGTATTATAAGTGGTTTGTTTGTCTCAAGAAGAAACTGAGATAGTGTGGGTAAAGTGCGAGCTTGAGGGAAAGCCTGCTAGGATAGTGAAGGAGCTCAAGAGACGGGGTATCGTGAAGAGCGTCAGGGAGGCTGTCGTGCAGGGGTTACTCACCTATTGGGATCAGGTGATGGTGAGGGACCTCCGAGAGGCTCAGGCCCGGACTGGCACGCGCATCGCCGCCAAGGCTTCCCAGTAAGGAGGCCTCGTGGTGAAGAGGTCTTCAAGAGTCCAAGTCGTTTCAGAGCCCGGTGAAGATGTCTACTTTAAGCATCATAAAGTAGACGTCGCGCTTGGGGGCGTCCTCTGCAGGAATCAGGTGCTTCTCGACGGGTTCCTCGGGGATCGCAGGCTGAGCGCCAGCAGCCGTGACGGGTACAGGGCCGCCCTCCTCAGCTTCAGCGAGGGCGCCGTGGTGCCCCTGGAGGAGGCCGGGGAGCTCGACCTGAGGGCGTGGTACAGGAGGGCCAACGCCGGGGGCCTCAGCGCCTCCACGATAGCCCTCTACGCCTACTACATCGAGAACGTCCTCCACCGCGCCCTGCGGACCAGAGGCCTGGCGAAGTCTGAGGCCCGGGGCCGGGTGGAGGCCATCATGGACGGCGTGCCCCGCAGGGATCTCCGCCGGGAGATAAAGCTCAGGGAGGAGTTCAGGGAGTGCCTGGTTATGCCTCAGGAGTTCTCGGCGATGTGGGAGGCCGTGGAGAGTCCCAGGCTGAAGGCCTTCATCTCCGTCGACTACGACTCGGCGTGCCGGAAGGGGGAGCTCCTCAGCGCCCGGGTTAAGGACCTGACGGAGAGGTCCGGCTACGCGGAGCTCAGGGTCATGGGGAAGACCGGGGAGCGGACTCTGCCCCTCACCCGGTCGGTGCCGATACTGCAGGACTGGCTGGCCGCCCACCCTGACCCGCGTCCCAGCGCTCCCCTGTTCGCCACGGTCTACGACGGCGACGTCCGCTTCATGAACCCTCGTTCGCCTAACAAGGCCTTCGAGAGGGTCTGCCTCAGGGCTGGGGTCAGGCGGATCAGGCCCCACATGATCAGGCACACCAAGCTGACGGAGCTGGCCCGGGCCGGGGTCGGCGAGTATGTGCTGAAGAGGTTCGCGGGGTGGACGCCGAACAGCAAGATGGCGGCGAAGTACATTCACCTCAGCGGCCAGGACCATATACCGGCTATCCTCCGCCTCGAGGGAGTAACCGGACGCATGGACGGATACACGCGGGACGCCCTGGAGGCGGCGCGAGGCCTCATGGGCAGCCCGAATGAGGAGATCCGGGTGTTCGCCCTGAAGACGTTCCTCAGGATCAACAAGGGCCCCGTGCAGACAACGCTTAGCGGAACGTGCATGCCCTGGGAGGCTCTGCGGGATGGCTGAAAAGCCCACCTCGGTCTCGGATATCCTGGACAGGATCGCCATCGAGGTCTCCGAGGACCCGAGTCAGAGCGAGTTCCTGAGGAAGCTCGCGGAGGCCTGGCTGCTGGCGAACGGCGAGAACAAGGGGGTGCTACGGCCTGCCTGGCTGGTTCTCATTGATAGGTTCCGCCTCGAGGAGGCCCGGGGCGATGTCTGAGTGCGAGTGCTGGGCCATGGTCTCCTGCCTGGACCCCAGGTATGACATGTGGGCTGAGGTGGATCCTGAGGCGCGGATGCCCATCAAGCATCCCGTGGCCCACAGGAACGGGCAGGGGAGGTTCTTCGAGGGAGACCTGGGCCGCCTCTCAGAGGAGCAGAAGGCCGCCATGTTCAGGCTGCTCGCTGAAAAGTTCGGAGGGATCCCCGGGGACGTGCGGGAGCACTTCGAGTCCCTGGGGTACTTCCCCATACGGGAGCCGGTGTCCCTGGTGATATGTAGGTTGCACACGAGGTGCATGACATGAAAAAGTGTGGACACAGGTGCGGGTCCCCAGGGGCGCCGGCTCGGAGGATGTAGGCCGTGAGCCAGTCTATTCGGGTATCAATCAGCCGGATACACCGGCCTAAGTTCGTCATACGGAGCCATAAGCCGGCCGAAGAGATCGAGCGCCTCGCCGGTAGCCTGAGGGAGGATGGCCAGCAGTCGGACATCAAGGTGAGGCCTCACCCTGAGATTGAGGGCGACTTCGAGCTTGTGTTCGGTGATTGCCGGCTGGAGGCTTTGGAGCTCATAGGTGTCGATGAGGTGAACGCCATCGTCGAGGAGCTGGACGGGGAGAGGTTTCTCCTTGCCCAGTGGGCTGAGAACGAGAACCGGCTGCCCCTCTCAGAGTACGACAGGGGGCGGTGGCTGAGGCACATGATCCAGGAGCACGGCCACTCTCAGAGGGAACTAGCTGAACGAATAGGGCGCCCTGGTAACGCTGGGGAGCAGTGGGTTTCACGTCGCCTAGCTATTCTCCGGTTGGAGGAAGTTCTGTCGCGCGCGACAGTCCACCGTATGAGTCTCAGACAGGCCCAAGCCGTCCTAAACCTTGGTGCCACACAGGAGGAGCTCTGTGAGCTGGGCAGGGAGATAGAGCACTACGTGAAGGTCCACGAGGATCTTCCTCCGTCGACCCAGATATCCATGCTGTTCAGCGAGGTGCGCCGGGAGTTCATGAGGCGGCAGGAGCGTCAGCCTGTCTCCGAGGTCAAGGAGCAGCTGGAGGAATTCGAGGTTGAGCCGGTGAAGGACTTCGACGACCTGACCAGGAGGGTTGAGCCCCTGAGGATGCGGTCCAGCGAGGCCCAGAACATGATCAGGCCACCCCTCCCCGAGAGGCAGGGGCTCTCCACTGTGAAGGCCCGGGATGTGAGGCAGTGGTGCAGGGAGCACAGGGATCAGCTGGAGGATATCCAGAGGGCCGTCAAGTACGGTCTCCTGTTCTACGCCGCCTATAACCGGGTCATGGAGCCCGAGAGGGCGGAGATCCTCCTGGGGTTGCCCATCAACGACGAGATGATCAGGGAGGTCGCCTACGGCTTGGAGTCGAAGAGGCCTCACAGGGGCTCGGGTGAGTGGAACACGTTGCAGCAGTGGAACCAGATCAAGGACATCGACTACTCCGTCGAGGAGCCTGAGGCCGTAGTTCAGCAGGCGGATCTTGGCGCCCTCGAACCTCAGATGCTCCCGGAGAAGCCGAGAAGTGAACCTGTGCACGAACCTCGCGGTCCTGTAGCCCCGGAGCAGCCTGCGGAGGAGTACGTCAGAGAGTATCTCGTGGAGCATCCCGAGGCGAACCTTGACGTATACGTCTGGGAGATAGCTGTGGCCTACGGCCTCTCCGAATACGAAGCTGGGGGGCTGGTCAGGCGTGTACAGAGGGAGCTCTACGTGGAGCGTGGGGACTCCAGGGATCCTCCGACCCTCTGCCCTCTCTGCAAGCGCCACGGCGCCGATACTGTGCTCATCAGAAGGCTGGCGAGGGACACCCGGTTCTCGCAGATGACCCTTGAGCAGTTCGTCCAGGACCAGGCCCCGGAGGTGGCGGCTGGTTGACTGTACTCGTGCCCATGCCCCTAACCGTGGCCTGCCCCCACTGCAAGACAGGAGATGAGGCGACCGTCGTATCCTCAATCGTCAAGTACTGCTGGGGGTGCGGGAAGCAGATCAACGTCATACACGAGAGCTGTATCTGCGGGAAGCCCGCAGGCCATAGACGCCACAGGGGCCCTCACGGCCTTGCCTATTACTGCAGGTGTGGGTTCGTCGCCACCAGGAGGGATGAGCTGATGGCCCACATGGAGGAGGTCAGATGAACGCACTTTGTCTGGAGGGTAAGCTGTGTCCAAAATAGGGTATGTTCCTGAAAGTGAAGATACCCAGACTCAATATTCTGGGGGACAGTCGGGCTGTAGAGCCAGACTCACCCCATTCAGAGTGGAGGCCGTACCCCTCTCACAGGGAGGTTGGAGGCCGTTTTCATGAGCAGGCGGAAGTCGAAGAAGTCAAATGAGGAGATATTCTGGGCGATAATGGACGCCCTGCCCGTCCGGAACTACGTCACCGTCGAGGAGATCGCCCGCAGGACGGGTTCGAGCTGGGAGACGGTGTCCCGGTGGATCAGCCTCATCATGAGGATACAGGAGGCCCCCCGTGTCCGGAGCATGAAGTCGCCTCTGGGCCGCGGCGAGGTCTACAGCAGGGAGAGGGAGAAGCATGGAGCAAAGGCTGCTTAAACGGCTCAAGGACTTCCCCCGGGACGTCTGGATGGAGGCCGCCGACACGTGCCCCGTCTGCGAGGGCCCCTACATGGTCAAGGTGACATATGTCGACGATGAGGGGAACTTGGGAGACGTCCTCGTGAAGGGCCACCATCAGGAGGACTGCCCCGAGGTCCTTGAGATGGGGCCCTACGGCCACGACATGGGCGAGAGCTGGGACCGACGTGACCTCGTAGGCTGGGAGTACGCCGAGGAGTCGGTGACCGTCGCCGGCTTCGAGTGGATGCCCCTCAGGGCGAAGGCAAACGTCGCCCTGTGCCTCCACTGTCAGGAGCTCGTCGTGGGGGTACCCATCGTCCTCTACCTTGACGAGGGAGAGAGGGGAGAGCTCGACTTCTGCGACAGCTGCGCCAAGGATCTGGGTATCCTGGATGCCCTCGCCAGAGGCCCCGACATGAAGAGTCACGTGGAGGAGGACCCGTGAAGGAGCCGACGGAGATACTCCTGGGCTTCGAGCTGGGAAGCGGGAAGCCCGTACACATAGATCCGGATCACGCCATAATCACGGGTCAGACCCGCATGGCGGGGAAGACTGAGACGTTGAACGCCCTGGTAAGCCGATCGGGGCGCCGGGCTATAGCCTTCAGGACCAAGCGCGGGGAGATGGCCTTCGACGCCGTCAACATTCTGAAGCCCTTCTACAGGGAGCCCCGGGCGCAGCGGAGCAGGTACATCAGCTGGCAGTACGTGAAGAGTATCCTCGAGGCGAGCCAGGGGAGGGCGATGAACTTCGAGGAGGCCTGGATCATCAGGGCATGCGACGGCGCCAGGGCCCTCCGTGACGTCTACGAGAACATCAGGAGGCTCCAGGAGGATGCTCGGCGGGGTATCGACGAGAACCAGTACCTGAAGCTGACGGCCTATTTCGACATAATCCTTCCCCAGCTGGAGGAGAGGGAGTACGCGTCGAGCCTGAAGCTGGAGAAGGGGATCAACCTCATGGATCTGGAGCCCCTCACCTTCGAGATGTGCTGCCTCGTCATGGAGCGCACCATAACCTACGTCATGGAGAAGATGAGGGACGTCGTCGTGATGCTCCCCGAGGGCTGGAAGTACGTGCCCTACCAGCTGACGACGCCGGTGAAGGCCGCTGCGATAGAGTTGGCCCGGGAGGGAGCCTCGATCGGGAACCACATCTGGGTCGACAGCCAGGACCTGAGGGGCGTCGACAACGAGCTCATCGGGCAGTGCACGACGTGGCTGCTGGGGGTTCAGGTGGAGGAGAACGAGGCGAAGAGGACCAGGGTCTCCCTGGGGAACCGGGTGAAGGTGGAGGATATCCAGGGCCTCAGGTTGGGCCACTTCTACCTGAGGAACAAGAGGAACGAGCTGGTCCACGTCTACGTCCTCCCCGCCGGCGTCCCCGAGGAGATGGGGCGCAGGGTGGCCGTGGGGGAGCTCTCCGTCCACATCGTGAGTGACTACCTGAGGAGTATGAAGGAAGACGGGGCTCAAGGTGATGAGGAGATGTATCGACAGGAAAATGAAACCCTGAAGGAAGAGATAGCGGTACTGAAAGAACGGTTGCAGGTCCTCCAAGAGGGATCTGAACCAGAGGTAGACGTCGAAGCCCTCCGAGAGGAGCTAGAGGCCGTAAAGGGTGAGAAGGAGGGATTTGAGCGCGATGTCGACAAGCTGGAGGCGCAGCTCTCCGACCTAGACCAGGTGGACGCCCTCAAGAAAACCGTTGACGAACTCCGAGAGGAGCTCTCGAACGTCATGCAGGGCGTCGACGCAGTCAATGGGCTCCGGGAGGCCCTGATCACGATACTGCAGCTCGACAGCGACGACTTCAAACGGGGGGGCTCCACGGCGCCATCCATGGCCGCCAGCGAGGTCACGGCCATCGTCGACGGTCGACTCTCCCAGGTCCTCCAGGAGCTGCCCGAGGTCCGAGTTGTCACCGTCGACGTCGACCAGGCTGCCCGGGATGTGCTCAAGGAGGCCTTCATATCGGAGGCGGCTGACAGGATAAGGGCCCTCTCGGCTGAGCCTAAACGCGCCGCCCTAATCATCAGGGAGAGAACTCCGCTGAAGACGTCGGAGCTCTACCTCATTATGAGGGGGAAGACTGGTAGGATCCCGGGCAATTTCTATCAGCAGCTGCACAGGCTTGAGGAGGCCCGCCTGGCGACCTACTCCAAGAACACCGGCTTCGTCACCTGGAGCCTGGGAGAGTTCCTCGAGGACAGGCTCACAGGGCTGGTCGACTCGGAGGCCATCGCTCAGGTAGAGACGTTTCTGGTGAGCCTGCTGCTCCCGGAGGCTCAGAGCTGAGCCATGTAATCATGTTAGATATTCCATATGTGCGCGTCTCCTATGTTTCCCGGAATCACAGGATGTGACGATTATGCAGTTAATAAAAAGGGTAATTAAAGGGAACCCACATGTGAGAACACAGTTGTACGGAGATTTTCTATGGTAAAACTGCCACGCCATGACAGTATTCCCATATTATATATAATAAGGGCTTTTAGAATAATACTATCAAATGACAGTATTATTAGTAGAAATAGTTTAGCTACTGATCGTGAAATACTGTCAGCGTGTGGGCGTATCTTCAGCTCAGAGTGGATGGGGCAGGCCTTCATCTATCTCTGCAGGACCGGGGCGGTCACCGCCTGGCTGCTCCAGATCCAGCTCGGGATGCCCGAGACCACCTCCCACCGCGTCCTAAAGCAGTTGATGGCCTTGGAGATTGTGGAGCCGGTCATCAAGATGCCCCGGCGGAGGATGAAGCGCAGTGGACCCATTCCCAAGGTCTGGGGGCTCCGTGGCCATTACGTCCCGGAGGATGTGGCGAAGGCCATCAACCTTCACTACAGGACCTTGAGCCCCAAGTACAGGCTGGCGAGGGAGGTCGCCCAGTCGATGCTCACTGAGTACCTGGAGCCCCGCCACTTGAAGGAGATATCCTACAGGGAGATCGTGGCCTACGTCAAGGATAACCGGTGGATATCCTTCAACGCCCCAGATATCGCGGAGCTCGCAGCGGACTACATCCACGAGAAGGGCATCAAGGTCTGGCGATGATGTATGAATGATTCTCTCGTGCATACGATCCAAACCCAAGTATGCGGGAGTTAAATTTAATCCCCAAACCCAAACCCTTCTCCTACTCCTCCCCTCTCTCACTCTCCCTCTCACTCAGTCTCTGTACACACACGCACACACAAAGATTATTTCATAGGATAATAAGGTAAAACACGAGAAAAATGTCAGATATTAGATTCCAACATTTCCCAATAACTCACGAACCACCCCAATTCGTGTTAGACGTCGTTGAGTGTTTGCGAAAAAATGAATCATCCATCTCTACCGTACAAGGGATGTCCGGAAGCAGTGATGTTGTTCTTGGGTTTATACGAACCGACTTAGAAGCAATCGGATTTGACGTCGAAAAATCCAAGAAAAGTTCTGACAAAATTTTCCGACCTGTCACGTTTGGTATTAACGGCAATCCCCAGCTGAAGTACGAGATTGACGCCTATAATAGTAAGACTCGAGTCGGATTAGAAATAGAAGCTGGTAGGGGTGTCATGGGAAATGCGATATACAGAGACTTGATCCTAGGTATGGTGATGACGAATGTTGACCATCTCGTGATCGCAGTAGCAAATGAGTATAGGTACAAATCCAAGAGTAAGCAGATAATATCCAAGGATTTCGAAAAGTGCGTAGATATCTGCAATGCCCTGTCCGGAAATACGAGAGTAAAGTTACCTTACACGATCACGATCATTGGCTACTGATGTTGGTAAGAATACCCTCTGAAATACACAAACACAAACACGATTTATAAAAGATTATACCTCCTAATTCGTGTATTATTAATCATGGTTTTAGAGTCAACCAAACTAAAATTATATGCTCTTTCAAATAATCAGTGTGCATTTTCGCGCTCGCGCATGAATCAAACAGGCCAATTTCCATCAGACTCACCAAAAAGTGGATTATGAGGGAGATCATGAGAGTAATGCACCATTCTTTCTCTCAGGAACCGTTCAACTACTTCTGGTGTAATATCCTTTCTTCTTAATTCAAACCCATATGTGGGTAAACATATTATAGCATGTAACTTTATGTTCTTGTCCAAATCCTTTAAAATTTTTTTTGGTGAATATACTAACTCCTTTATTTCTTCTGAGATTTCTAAGAATTTCTCTGGATTTCTTAATACATCATATTGTAAATCTTTCATTCTAGTATTTATTACACAATTCATAATTGCACTTAAAATTACCCAATCAGGGTATCCATCTTTATTATACTTTTGACATATTTTTTTAAACTCTTGGTCTTGTTGTAACGCAGTAATCTGTTTTTCCATCATCTCTCTAATTCTGATGTATCTATTTTTTATATATTCTAGTGATTTTTCTGCATCGTATAATTTATGTAATGGGGCTTTTTTATTTTTAGATGTCATAGTAATTCTCTCCTAATATAGTTAAGTTCATTATCCCTGTTGGAGTAAAACTCATTGCTCTACTAAACGTATGTTCTGAATGTAATCTTTCAAATTCTTCTTGTAAGTCTTCTTTCGGATCTATGGTGGAATCAAGTAATATTTTGAAAAAGAATTTATGAAAAAAATCTCGAATCTCTTTTGGTGATTTTATTATGTATTCAAGAACATCAGGTTTCCAAATTAAAAAATAACCATCTGGATTAGTTTCTTGTGCAATAATGTTCAATGGGGGATTATTGCCTGAATCATGTATATCCACAAGAAAATGTATTTCATCAACTATAAATGCAAAATTCTCCCATTTTGCTAAACATAAAGCAGCTTCAATGACTCCTAAAAGATTTTCAGAGATTAAGATTGTACCTAAGAAATTCCTCGTAGTGACGATATATTTGATTCCCATAATCTCTGTGTCAATTTTTTTATACTCTTTAAACTCGTCAGTCAACTCAGCAGGTATTTGAGCAGAAGCCGGATTCTGTTTCAACATATAAAAATATTCGTATATTTTTTCTTCAGCACTCAATTCCTCTGGAAACTCTTCTTGTACTCCTTGAAAACCTTGATTTCGATATTTTAAACAAAGTTCGCTCATAAATAAACCGTTAGATTCTAAGCGATTCTGTATCTGCTTTAAATCATTGAGGTTGCTATCAGAAATGTTTAACAGAAAACAACCAAGGACACAATCTTGTATCATTAATTCTTCTTTAAATTTCTCGCAATCATGTCCATCCTTTTCAAGATAGTCCAATACGATCAAGTTATACCGATACCACTGTGAAAAGGACCTAATTTGCCCCAATCGTAATTCTTCCCAACATAACAATTTTATCGCTAAAAAATGTTCTAAAAGAAACTGCATAGAATCCAATGTTTTACCACTTGTACTTAGAAAAACGGATATTAACGCTTCCATCTTTGCAGCCCAATGATGCTCCAACCCAAAATATGCAATTGAACACCCGTATGATGCCCGTATACTTTTTACTATTGTTTCTTCTTTAGCTAGTAAAACTCTTGCTTGACCTAAATATTTGAGAGCTAATTCTAATTGATCATTTTCAAGACATTGTACTCCTCGAATATAAAATAATTCTCCTCTTTGATTTTCGCTAGTTCTATCTATTGAAAGTTTTTCAATTGTTTCAAATAATAAATTGTATCCTTCATTTTTTGAAAAAAATTGACCAAAGTTAATGAATCTATTTATTATCTTCATAAACGGGAATGTAACAAGTCCTTCTGACTCCTCCAAATCCTCAATAATCGCTTTAAAAATATCGTCTATCTCATCGGAGTCGCCTATTGATTCTATTAAATCAACAGTTCTGGATAATATCTTTGAAAAAAGTGCGTTATTTGGTCGACTTTCATCTTGTGAGTTTTCATCTAACCATTTTTTTATGACATTTATTCTATTCGATAAATCTACAGATTCTGATGATAATATACCTCCATTTACAGCACCAAAAAGTAGCATCCAAAGATTAAGAAAATATTCGCAGTCATATGAATCATCTGTCTGATTCAAGTATTCCTCAATTTCTCCATAAATTCTATTCAAAGATTCGTAATCTTCAAACCACCAAAAACAAGTCCAAGCATATTCATAACCAATTTCAATAATTTGACCAGATAATCCTACTTTTTCTGCTATTTGAAAAGACCGTACAAATAACCCTTCAATGGTTGCCCTGGGTTTTTCAAGACCTCGAGCAAGAGTTGCTGCTTTGAAATAATCTCGTGCTAGTAAAAAATCATTACCATAATAGCTTTTAGGATCACCCAATTTTTTTTCGAGATTTTCTAGTTCCTCATTTCTGGATGTATCTAGTGGTCCCCATTTTATCCTGTCCCTTTTTTCTACTTTAAGGTCCAATAATTCAATTGTCATTTCTTCATGTTTGTTTTCAAGAACTTTCGTAATAATCCATGTGCGATCAAGAATATGAACTTCAAAATCGTATTCTTCTCCTAATTCTTTTTCTTTTTTTCCACGAGTTGCAGCACGAGCATATTGGTTTGTAATAAAAAATACTTTTGAGAAATTTTCATCTAATTCATATATTTTTTTTATATCTGAGTGTACTTTATCAGTCCATTTTTTCTTACAGCTTATCGCAAAAGCCCATTTTTCATCTGTTGGCGGATTAGGATTACCCCACCATGTTCTCTCACTAAGTTCAGGAGAAACTGGATAAGTCGAAGCATCAAAACCACCATCTCCACCTCCAACAGGTCCTGTTTGTGGCTTAATGTTTGGACATATTTCCAATTCAACAAGCCTAGTTGCAAAACTCTCAAACTCTAATTCCTGTTTCCGATTAGTTAACGTGTCAAGATGATATCCCAGTAATGATTCTGTCAGTATAGGTTCAGAAATTATTTTCGAATCTGAAAAAAGCTCCGGGTAATGTGTGCGCATGTAATGTAATGGACCTTGAAACTCAATTATTCTTAGATCGGGGATGTTCATATTATCATTTATATCTTTAAGTAAAATTATTAAAAGCATTTACTTAGCTAGAAAAATAAATGTAATATGATTTCCATCATTAGAGAATACCAAAAGAAAATTTCTTTATGATATTCATGGGATCCAAGTCATAATTTTATTTCTCAGATATTTCGCAAGAAGCAGGGCCTCTTCACTGATTAGGATTTCTATGGCCTGATTTTTCTCATGCCTCATGGCAGGGATCTCAACCCTGGACAGGAAGAACTCATCAAGCTCCCTCATCATGCTACGCGTCATGCGCACAAGAAAAAAAAGAGTGGCTTTTTCGGGATACTACATTTTCTCCTGGTCCTTTATCGTCTTCAGCGTGTTGAGGAACTTGTCGATCACCTTTTTGGCGAACTCGGGTCGGCTCAACTCCATCACGTATAGCCTGTGGTGGCCTCCCTTGCCCGTGGCGTCCTCCCACGTGAGGAGGTCCTCGTCTACGAGGCGGTTGAGGAACATGATGACGCTGGCTCTGCTGATCGAGTTCCCTGGTTCCTGGCCCCACTTGGAGCCCTCGTTGATCCAGGTCCAGACAATGCCGCTACCCGTTGGCTTCTTCACGCTGAAGAGATGGTTCATTATCGCTAGCTCGTATTCCTTGATAACTTCTTCTAGTACCGTCTCATCTGTATCCAGTTTCATTGGTACACTCCGTCTAACATTTAGGCGTATATATTAATAAATTATTCGTGGGGGTGGCTGAGGGGTTTTGGAGTGTACCAATGTCCGTGCGGACACAGGTGCGGGCCCCTCAGCCAGCATTAATTGGGACGTTGTCACCCATAAAGCATACGCCAATTTTAACTGAACATTGGAGTAACGCGCGCGATACTTTTCCGGTCCCGGCTATCGGGCGCTCCTGGCTAGGGGCTTGGAGGTCTTGGTGAGGCCGAAGTGGTTCTTCAGGATGTAATCGATGTAGGTTGACCTCTTTCTACCCTCTCTTCTAACATCTTCGTTGACACGTTCTAAAACATCTGAAGAAAGCGAGATGGATATTTTCTCCTTTTTATCCTCTCTTAGAACCATCACATAATTAGTAATCGTCAGAACATTATATATCTATTGCTACATTTCCTACTTTTCTCACCCACTTTTTTATGATCCACTTTCCTAGTGATATCCAAGATTCTGAAGAGGCTCAGCTATGCCGAAAAATCCGCCTAAGGCCGTCGTGGAGAGGGCCCCGTCACACCCAGAGGACCCGTTCAAGGGGCTCAGGGAGAGACAGGGCGTAAAGATCCTCGACGTGGCGAGGCGCGGCCCGAGGGAGAGATGATGTCGGGGAGGACGTGGCCCGGAATCATACCCGTTTTCAGGCGGTTCCTCCACGGGGAGGCCAGGGCGCCGAAGGCGAAGAGGTACGGGGAGACCACGACGCCCACGACCAGCTCGTATTACGCGGGGATGCCCGAGGACTACCGCTGGTTCCGCCAGGACGAGCTCGTCCGCAAGTGTGTCGTGACAAATGCCTATTTTGCGACCATGACGGCCGGCTTTGAGACTGTCCTCGAAGCTGTAGGCGAGGACGATAATGTAGAGGATTACGCCTTCGTGGAGGAGGGCGTCGACGGGTTCAACAAGCGGGTGAACATGGACCAGGTCCTGTTCGTCGCCCAGGTCAAGCGCAGCGTATACGGGAAGGCGGGGTTCGAGATCGTCCTGGACGACGAGGAGTACCCGTCGTGGCTCCTCTCGTTGCAGAGCTCCAGGCTGAAGCCCAACCTCTCCGAGGACTGGGAGCTCCAGGGCTACAAGTACGAGGGCAGGGACGGCTTCTACGAGCCCACGGAGCTCCTGTACTTCCTCAACCTGCCCCTGGAGGCAGACCGGGAAGGACTCAGCGACGTGGAGCCCATCAGGGACATCTGCAAGGCCCGCCACGACCTCCTCCGGGAGAACTTCCCTGAGATCGTACGGACGATCTGGGCGCCCTACACGATACTTCAGGCGGACACCTCAGGACTCGGCAAGGAGGAGGCCGACAGGGCCGTTCAGGACCTCGCGGCCGTGGCCAGGGCCGGGAAGAGCATCGCGGTCAACGAGAGCGTTACCCCCACCGTCGTCGACATGACGCCGGACATCAAGGGGCTCAACGAGCTCCTTGAGCGGCTGGACCAATCGATCATCGGGAACTTCGGGACCCCACGGTTCCTGCTGGGGAGGCCCATCGAGAACAGGGCCACCGCCTACGCGGAGCTGGAGGCCTACGTGCAGGGGCCAGTCACCCACATCCAGAGGTACTTCAAGCGGGAGCTGGAGGCCCAGTGGTACGACAGGTGGACCCGGAACATACTGGAGGACGAGGGCCAGCCCGTGCCCGAGGGTGAGCAGCTCCCGGTGCTGGTGAAGCACGTGTGGAACCCCGTCAGGGTGTCCGACGTCTACGAGATGGCGAAGGCCGTGGCGGTTCTCCATGGGCGGGGCCAGGGGCCGATAGGGGGCCGCCTGGGGAAGGCGTGGGAGATGATGGGCTGGGACCTCGCTGAGCTGGAGGATGAGGAGAGTGAGTGAAGGAATAGAGCTGAGGTTCTGGGCAGCGGTGCACAGCATCGAGTCCGGGGACGAGGATATGCTGGCCACCTTCTACCTGATGAACACCAGCCTGAACAGGAACAACTGGAGGGTCACCGACAAGGCCCTCGAGGACGCCTACCCCGGGCTGCTGGGGAAGCCATTAGGCTGCATACCCGGGTACAGGGTGAACCACGTCCACGAGCCCCTGGAGGTGGGCAAGTGGGTCCGTGTGGAGAAGCCCGACGGCTACGCCCTCGCCACCGCCGAGATAACCGACGAGACAGCCTGGGAGAAGCTCACAGGCGGCGAATGGGGGCCCGTCAGCGTCGTGATCAGAGCCTTCAGGGTGACCTGCAGCGTCTGCGGCGAGGACATCACAGGAGCCCCCGACGAGCACATCACCAGCGGCGAGGGCCACGAGGTCATAGAGAGCTTCACCTTCGAGCGGGTGGACTTCGTCGCCGACCCCGCCTACCCCCAGGCAGGAATACTCACCGTGGGCCACATGGCGGGCCCGGGAGTACTCTACACATCACAGTCCAACATGGACGGGGCCCAGGGTCCCCAGGGCAACCTGAAACCCGATGAAAAGGAGGAAAAAAATGGAATGGAAGCTCAGATAGAGGAGCTTCGTCAGCAACTGACGGATAAACAGAAGGAGATCGACACTCTGAAGGCGGAGAACGAGAACCTCAACGGAGTGCAGACTGAGAAGGACGAGCTCAAGGAGCGCGTCGAGGCCCTGGAGGCTGAGAGACACCAAGAACGAGTTGACACAGCCTTGGAGGCTCGGTTCAAAGCGGGCCTCGTTGCGGACGGGGATAAAGAGGCGGAGCGCCTGAAGGAGCTCGACGACAAGACCCTCGTTCTCCTGGCGGAGGACGCTGGGAAGGTCGCCGAGAGAATCGAGAAGGCTCAGCCCGCTGGCCCCAAGGCGAAGTACACCAAGGACGATAAAAGCAGCTTCGAGGCCGCCGTCGAGGACACCAGGGAGCGCCTCTTCGGCCACCGCAGGGAGGCGGCTAACTGATGGCTTGGATCGAGACCACCAAAGCCGGCGACATAGCGGTCGAACAGGGAATGCGGATCATCACCATCACCGCAGCCGAGGACATCAAGAAGGGCAACGTCGTCACGCTGGTCGACGCCAACATCGCCGACATCACCGCAGCCGAGACGGGGCCCTTCGGGGTCGCCATCATGGACATCGACAACGGCGAAGACGGAGAGGTGGCGATCGCGCCAACCGTTGTCTACTGCCTGCCTGGAGCAGCAGGATGCACGGCCTTCACACACGTCATGCCCTCTGAGCAGACCTCAGAGGAGGGAAGGATCGTGGACGTGTCCAGTCCCACCTTCGACGAAGTTGTAGGCACAGCTCTTGAAACCGGCGCCGACGGAGCCGCTGCCGTGAAAGTGCAGCTCGGATACATGTAGGTGAGTATATGGAACCAAGAATCTACAGTTCAGCGGTTAACGGAGGCTACTACACGCAGCCCAGGAGCACCGTCTTCGAGGCCCAGATGATCACGCCGGGAGACATCGCCGACATAGAGGCCGTCACCATCCTCGACGAGGTCCTAGGCCTCGCCAGGCCGCAGTACAAGCTCAGGCCAGTCTGCCGGCCCATCCGGATGGACAGCCTCACCGCCAGGATCGACGTCGCCACGGCTCTCGCAGGCCAGGAGAAGGTCCCCGCCCTCGTGGAGGCGGAGATCACAGCTGAGGCGTACACCGTAGTCGACTTCGACCTCTGGAAGAACGTTGTCCACGTCGTCCTCAGCGACGAGGCTCGGAAGAAGGCGGCCCACGACATCCTCGGACTGCACGTCTCCGATGCGGCGAGGGACCTCGCCCGGATGGAGAACAAGCAGATCGTGGAGATCGCGGAGGCCTGCACCGAGAAAGTGGCCGGAACAGCGTACAGCGACTGGGGCGCCATTACGAGCGGCTTAAGCGACACCAACCCGATGCTGGCCATCCAGGCGAGCCTGCAGTACATCGAGGGCAAGGGCTACGAACCGGATTTCATGGCATTGCACCCGACGCTGTGGGGGAAGTTCATCCAGAACACCTACGTGAGAGATCTGGTGCACGCCGGCATCGCATCCATCGGAGCAGCCGGGGGGCAGTTCACGCTTCCCGGTTTTCCGACGGTTAAGGTCTTCGTGGACTACGCTCTCACTGAGACGCCGACGGCGAGCCTTGGCCCGCTGGTTGGCAGCACCTCGGCGCCTGCTCTCGTCCTGGGTCAGGGTCCAACGGAGGCGGCCAGGTACAGGGATGAGAAGGCCGGCTACGACGCTTACATAATCCGTCAGTACCTTGAGCCCAAGCTTGTGCTTGACGACGGCATCGACAAGATATGTACGTAGCCTCAGCCTGGGGGTCCGAGGCTACACTGAAGTCAGCGACAGAGGTCCACGCCCGTTTCAGAGGGCGTATTCACCCCTAAACAAGGGAGGAAGGAGATGAGAAGAGTAAGGTTCACCGGTATCCGCCGAGTCGGAACCCTGAGGCCCAGGAGGATGTGGTCTCCGGGGGAGGTCCTCGAGGTCGAGGACGAAGTGGCGGAGGAGCTCGGGGGGCAGCTTGACTTCAAGGTTCTGAGGAGGCCGCCGAAGGAAAAGGAGCCCAAGAGGTCCAAGGTCCAGGAGACGAAGGTCGAGGAACCGGAGAAGAGGGCTGAGGAGGAGTAGACTTGGTTTACTGCACGGCTGCTGATGTGCGGCTCATAGTGTCGACCAGCCTCACGGACACGGAGATCTCCGGCATCATCGAGATGAGTGACGCCGAGATCGACAGGAGGATAGGTGTCCAGAGCGCATCGGACAAGCTGGTGAAGAAGCTGAGCATGCTGCTGGCGGCTCACGCCATAAAGACACGACAACCCGAGAGCCAAGCAGTCGGGGAATGGAAGGAGGCCCATAACCCCCTTGAGGTCTGGGAGAGGGAGATGGAGAGGATCTACAGGCTCCACGGAGGCGTCTCGGTGGAGGCCTCGGAGTACAGGCACATCGACGAGGACACCAGGTATCCAGGGGAGGCGTTAGATGCCTCTGAGTAAGCCCTATCCACCGACCGAGATATCCTACCAGGATTGGAACGACCTCGCCGACAACTACGCAGGTAAGGCCGCCACCCTGATAGTCGACTTCAACGGAAAGGGAGACTACAGCACACTTCAAGAAGCCATCGACGCCCTGCAAACCACGGACGCCGGGGAGATCCTGGTTAAGAAAGGCCTTGAGACCGTGACGAAGGCCATAGAGATCAAGGCGTCGAGGACCTGGTGATCAGAGGCGTCGGAAAAGCCACCAGGTTCAAGACAGCCAACAAAGTACAGGAGCTCATAGCGAGTGACGCGGCCGCATCCCAGAAAGAGGTCCAGGTCGCCGTAGGCGGCAGCTTCGAAGTGGGCCAGCACGTCTGCGTGAGAGACGATTCTGCCTCTGAGGTCAACGAGATCTCCCAGATAAACGGCGACGTGCTCACGATGGTCAACGACCTGGCGAACCAGTACGAGGTCGCCGACAATGGACGGGTCTACACCTGTCACAGCACGTTCTACGTCACGGGCACATCAAAGAACATCCGGATCACGAACCTCCTCGTCGACGGCAACCGACTGAACCAGGAGTTCGGCAGGACGGGGTATTACCCCTTAGAGCACCAGGGAGACTGTGTCAGAGTAAGCTCCACATGCTCGTTCATCCAAGTCGATCACTGCTGGATAAAATCAGCTGCAGCACACGGGATATGTAGCGCGGGGGACGATTGCAGGTATACCGAGAACGACTGCTGGGACAGCGAGTACGACGGGATCAACATCGAGCCGGAATGTGATAGGATCCTGGTTAGGGGGAACCTGTGTCATGATCAGGTCTCCTGGAACGGCATTCAGGTAGGCTATATGACCAACCCGACAGGATCCGTTCTCGTGATCGGGAACCATTGCTACAACAACAGGCAGGGCATCGCCGCTCAAGGCGGGGCGAACGTGGCCATAGTCGGGAACGTACTTGAGAATAATCGAGTGGATGGGATATCTCTCTACAGCTTGGATCGATTCAATGTGACGGGGAACTTGATCACCGGAGCCGACGATGTCAGTGACATGACTACCTCAGGTATCCACATCGAGGCGGAGTGCTCAATCGGGACGATCTGCGGGAACACAATCGAGCTCACAGCAGGATACGGGATCTACGGCGAGGATGGGGCTTACATCACAATTAACGGTAACTCCATCCGCAAGATCAAGAAGCACGGGGTCTACGTCGCCGCTCTCTTCAGGGATAGCACGATCCAGGGGAACTCACTGGTCGACATCGACTCTCTCGACGCCGCGACCTACAGCGGCATTCTGGTAGCTGGGGATAGAAACGCGGTTGTGGGAAATCGGCTTGACAACTGCGATAAATACGCCATTGAAATCATGGGCACCGCTGACAGGACTCTCTGTTTAGGTAATCACTGCTATCAGTACACGGGCTCCCCTGTGGGCGCTATCATCGATGGGGGCACGAACACGGAGTCGGCCCACAACATAATTGCGTGAGGTATGTAAGTTGAGCAAACAAGAATTTCATGTAGGCTTCAAGACCGGGACGTTCACCGGGGACGGTCAGGCCACACAAGCCATTACTGGCGTCGGATTCCAGCCCAAGAGGGTAGAGATTGTGAAGCATCTCGACGGAGACGGCGACTCGTGGGTCTTCGTGAAGACCGATCGGCATGCGGCGGATCGGTGTACGACTCACTATAGCAGCTACCACCTGAACCGGGCGAACCGAATCAAGAGCCTCGACGCCGACGGGTTCACAGTCGGAAACGACAACATCAACGTGAACGAGCAGGTCTACGACTACTGCGCGTGGGGATAATCCCATGAGCTTTCAATACGGTCAGTTCGGGACGGGCTTCCTAAGGTCCTGGCCCCCAGAATCAGCCATGCACTTCGATGAGGCCGTAAAGAATCGAGGCACGAACCTGACAATCATCGAACTCACGCAGACAGGCGTTGACAGCTACAGACAGCCCGTCTACTCCGAGACAAGCCACACGGAGAAGGCCTTCATCGAAAGGAGAGGCCGGGAGCGAAACGAGCCCCCGGGTATCCTGAAGCTGGACACGGTCAGGATCTACCTGGCTCTATGGGCGGCGGTCGATGAGGGTGGCTACGAGGTGGAGATCGAGGGCATTCGATACCACGTCGAGGCCTCAATCAAGACCGACGCCTACCTGATGCTCGAGGCGGTGAGAAAGGTAGATTGACAGACGTCAAGGTCATTTTGATGACCCTCCTCGAGGAAGACTGGGGTGTAGACTTCACGCCTCAGTTCAGCACCGACTGGTACGAGGCCAAGCAGAAAATGCCCCAGGTCGTGGTCTCCCATGTCCTCACGCAACCCCGCTTCATGGGGTTTCACGAGGACCTGCCAAACCAGCAGAGAAGGGTCACGTCTACATACGCCATCGATGTTTGGAGCAAGGGAGACCAGGAGAAGAGACACAGGATGATCGAAGAGGTGGACCGGATCATCCAATCCAAGTGCAGTGACCCAGGAGGCGGCTTGGATTTCATCGAGACCTCCAACTGGCGGGATCTCGATGAGGGAGAGACGCACCCCCGACTCTACAGGAGCCGGCTGCGCCTCGAGGTCAGATACTACAAGTAGGAGGTAATATGGTCAGATACAAAGGGAAGGACCAAATCGAGTTCGGGTACAAGAACTACACCGAGGCCCTCTACGGGAACAGCCCCGGCGCCACGCCGACCACGCTCTTCAGAGCCGGACACGTGCAGGAGCTTACGCCCCTGTACGACCCCGAGCTGTCCAGGGTCTTCGTTCTCAGAGGCGAAGAAGCCGAGGCCGGAAGAGCCGTAAGCCTCACGAGACGAAGGGAGAACGTCGGCCTGAGACTAAAGTGGCTTCAGGGTCACAGTGCTCAGTACTGGATAGACAGAATGCTCGTCGAGGGCGAGAACTTCTTCGCGGAGGCCATAATGAAGAAGGGATCAGACGAGGTCTACCTTTACTGGACGGGCTTAAAGCTTGACGTCCTCACAATTCGCGGGAGCGTCGGAGAGGACGTAGTCTTCGAAGCTGATCTGCTTGGGAAGACATTCGACTCGAAGGACTCGACCATTCACAGCTACGGAGCTGCCTTAGGCCTGCCGGACGAGTGGGAGGACTTCTACGTGCAGACGAGCCTCAACGACGCAGACTGGACCACGATCCCCGACGTCACAGATTGGGAGTTCCGAATCGACAACCGGCTGAAGCCCAACTTCGTCTTCAACGCCGCAGGAGCCAAGACAGTCACCACCCTCGAGGAGATGGAGCAGATACAGACGGCGAGACTCACCGTAAACTTCACGAGCAACACGTTCCTGGACTACCTGGTCGACCAGACGGAGCTCTACCTGAAACTCGTGATGCCTAACTCCAACTGGATAAAGCTCAATAAAGGCAAGTTCTCTCTCGTCGAGCCCGTGCTGAAGCCCGAGGACCTGATCGCCTGCCGAATAGAGTTCGAGGGACGATACTTAACCACGTCATGGGATTGATCTGAATGACAAGACACGAAGTCGAATTAATGGGCCACAGGGCCGTGTTCCGAACCTGGAACTACGGCATGAAGCAGAAGGCCCTAAGAAAGGCGACCACGTGGACACGAGGCGCATCGGGCTCGCTTGAGCCGGACGTCGACCCCTGGGTCCTCAACGACATGATGCTCGCGCAGACATTGGTTGAATGGGACCTCGAGGACGAGGACGGACAGCCTCTACCCATAACCATCGAGAACATCCACAATATCGAGCCCCCCGAGCTCGTGGAGGCCATGATAGCCGAGACCCAGAAAATAAACGGAGTGACAGTTGAAGAGAGAAAAAAATAGTGGCGGCAGTGAAGCGCGAGAAGTCTGAGCCGCTACTGGACGACGTCTCTCTCTGCGTTCACATGGGCTGGACGTACGAGGAGCTCATGAGACAGCCGGCGCGCTTCGTGGAGAAGCTGCGGGTCTACATGGACGCGATAGGAGACAAGGAGGCCCGGGAGCGGAGACGTTTCGAGGACGAAATTGCTCGCTTAAGGAGCAGGGGAAGATGAGAATAACGAAAACGGTCAGCCTCGAGGACCTGGCCATAGAGCTCCGAATGCTACCCCAGAAGATGGCCCAAGCAGTCCAGGACAGCCTGAATGTACCCTACATGGTCGCCGCTGCAAAGGCCTTCTGCCCGGTCGACACGGGGGCCCTGATGGACTCGATACGAGAGGAGCGCAGGGGCCCCTACTCCGTGGCCTTGGTCGCCGGGGGCGAGCAATACATCAACCCGAGGACAGGTCGACCCGTCGACTATGCGAGGCATGTCCACGACGGATCAAGCAGAATGCCTCCCAGGCCCTTCTTACTTCAGGCAATTCTAGCCGAGAAGCATAGGCTCAGAGGCGAGATCCTTGAGAGGACAGCGGAGGCGACCTGATGGCTGCTGCCGATAAGGAGTACATCGACTACCTGGTCACGGTCTCAGGCCTAAACCAAGCCCAGGCTATGGCTGATGACGCCAGCAGAAGCGCGGACCAGGCCTCCCTGGCACTAACCGGGGCCCGCCAGAGCGCGTCGCGCACCCTCCCCATGATGCTGATGAGCGTCCGATCCGTGAACGCCGCCAGGCTGGCGGTCGAGCAGACATCGAAGGCGTTTCTCGAACTGGACCCCAGAGCAGCCATGTACGGCTTCTTGAATATGATCCAGGTGGTAAGGAACCTGACAGCCCTCATGACGATGCTCAAAACATCGACCGGGGCGGCCTCAGCAGCACAGGCCATTCTCGCAGTCCTCACGGGCAGGTGGTGGATCATACCTCTCGCCCTCGCTGCCGGCGCCGTAGTCTACTCCAAGATAAAGAGCATGCAGATGGGCGGCCTGGTCCCAGAGACGGGTCCCTACCTGCTCCACAAGGGGGAGGAGGTCCTGCCTATCCATCGATCCTACACTCGAAGGGAATATGTCAGCCCCAGAACCGTTCAATCCTTCGGCCCGATCTTCATCACGTTCGAGAAGCAACCCAGAGAAGGCCTGGACGTCGACGCGTGGGTGAGGTCCCTGGGGCCCAGGCTCTTCGAAGAGGCCAGGAGGGGATAGAGACGCCTACACCAGATTGGGCTCGATGCCACGTGGAGATACACGAGGCCCCCGGGTGGCTGGACGACTGCTTCAGGAGCAGTCTATGGACGAAGTTTCAGTCAGCAGCTTCCGAGAGCTTCACCCCCGACTCAGGCATATCCGGCGACTTGGCTGAAATGGCGGTGACTGAGGGAGGGACCCCGAGCGGCTGCGGCTACCGAATAGACGTAAGCAGCTTGGCCCTGAGCACGGACGATTACCCCCGTCTCAGGGTTCGCCTCAGAGGCAGAGGGACCACGCCTAGATACAAGCTGGAGGTCGAATACACAGACACCAGCTCAAACGGGACAGGCTGGCTAGACGCCCCGGTTATCCCAGAAACCCTCGGAATCGAGCTGATAACAGGAAAGACAGTAAAATACGTCAAGCTCTACGCAAAGAGTAGCACAGCATCCTCAACAGCCTACATTGACTACGACTACGCCGTTCTAGGGAAGAATCCCCCGCTGATCCCCAACGAGATCATGAAGCTCGTGGTCGACCTTCAAACGACGGTGAGAGTAAGCAGCCTCAACATGAAGATCCTAAACGACGTCATGCTCGGAGTCACTGAGAGACGCTACCTGCTTAACGAGGCCACGGGAGGCCACGCCTACGATCTGAGCAAGAATCGAGGACACGCCCACCTGGTAAACACGGCCTGGAGTGCTGGAGGCAAAGAGGGATACTGCCTCCTCTTCAACGGGTCAAGCTCGCGCATGCAGACGGGCTACACCAAGACCATCCCGGCGACCGGGGCCCTCACCATCAGCTTCTGGTTAAAAGCACCCCCTGGAGCGACAGGTGTGATCTGCGGCTTCGGCAGCGCGTACGGGGGAGGTGGAGGCTGGAACCGCATTCAGTTCAACTTCGACGCCAATAAACTCAGGCTCTACGTGAGGGACGACGCCGGGAACACCAGGCAGTACACGAGCACATCGATCGTCTGCAGCAACGAGTGGAACCTGATAACGGGCATCATAGACCCGGCCGGAGACAAGACAGAGCTATGGGTGAACGACTACTACGACGGCGGCGCCACCGGAACCCTCGGCACGTTAACCCTAGTCGACGAGCTCACCTGGGGCTGCCTACACAATCAGGGCGTTTTCAGTGATTGGGCTGTGGGCTACGTCGACGAGCCCATGATCTACGAAAAGGCCCTGGTCAGAGACGAGATCTATCATCTGCTCACAAGGGACCCACCAAGCGGAGCTGCCCGGGCCTCAACCGGAAACATCGTCATGGTCTACCTGGCGGCCCACAACGAGACGCTTGTACGTAAAATCATGACGGCTCGGATAATCGACCGCGTGACTTCGGGAGAGCCCGGGGAGCCCGCACTTGAGATCGTGGGCGAATCCCTTGACGAGATCATGTACGAGCGCACCTTCACATACGAGTACGCCAACCCCACTCTGATAAGCACAATAATAGACGCCATCAGCGATCAGTCTCTGCCCGAGGTCTTCCATCAGATAGATGCTACAAGCAGGTCGATCGTCAACAAGTTCAGGCTGGAGAACGTTTGGAGCCTCGTTCAAAAACTGGCGGAGACGTCCAAGTTCGCGTCAGGGGAGACCGGAGCAAACTTCTACATAGATCCAGGTGGGGCCCTGAGATTCAAGAAATACGGGGCATTCAATTCGACCTCGAAGATCAGCGACGGAAGCGACGGATACCCGGCCAACATCTTCGAGATAGGCATAAGGGAGACCATGAAAGGCCAGCCACGCCTCGTGAACGACGTCAGGGTCGTGATCTTCGAGGAAGAGAATGATCCCAAGGATGAGGACAGCTGGACTGAGGCCGCCGACTCCTGGAGCAGCCCCGACCCCACCGACGCCAACTTCCCCGCATCAGACACGGGCGACAAGCAGAGGGGAACCGCGAGCATAAAATTCCAGACGACAAACCCGGGCAGTCAGTACAGGATGCGTCACGTCTTCTCAGAGGTCGACATCTCAGGCATGGACAGGCTCAAGTTCTGGTTCAAGTACGGCGCCGGCTTGAGCCCCGAGAACCTTGAGGTCCGCATGCAGAAAGGCCTCTGGATATGGACCTGGGACTACTACCTTAAGACGGGTCTCTCAGTACCCGCAGCCGACACCTGGGTCGAATACGACCTCGACATCTCCAGCTTCTCCAAGGGAGGCAACCCTGGGAGGATCGTCGACCACCTGCAGATCAGGCCCTACAGAGCAGCCGGCGACCTGGGGGTCGGGGGCTTCAAGGTCGACAAGCTCAGATTCGCCAGGGCAGAGAAGGCCGGCACTGACTCAGACGCAACGAGCCAGACGAACTACGGCAAGAGGGAGCTTAGGCTAGTAGACAAGACGATCACGACCCTAGACTATGCGGGCTACGTAGCCGAGAACATCGTTGAACACCGTAAGAATCCCCTGGTCGTGGTCGCGGCCAGGGTTCAGGGCAGAGCCCAGACAGGCTTCAGGCCCCCGGAGATGACGACCGTGACGAGCCTGAAGGACGGCCTGACCCTAGAGACCTTCCAGATACAGAGAGCCCGTCACTCCTACATCCCCGAACAAGGGTACTTCTGTGACGTCGAGCTCGTCGCAGCCAAGAAACCTGATGGAACATACGAGCCCAAGGTCTGCCCCGTTCAATTCGACATCACGGCGATCATGGCTGGAATCCGCGCACGTGCGAGAGAGCGCGAGCTCAACGCCCTGAGGAAGGAGTGGATGTGAGAGGTTGAAGGATGTGAGAGATTGGAGGATGTAAGCGTAGAGGACCTTGAGAAGGGAGACCTCATCATAGTGCGGTGGCTTGACGCCAGCGACGTCACTGCCACCCTGAGGGAGCACGAGGTGAGCCCTGAGACACTGTGCAAGGACTGGGGAGTCTACCTAGGCGTGAGCGGCCGTGAACGCAAGTTCATCATCATCGGGAAGGACGTCGTCGTCACCCAGAGCGAGTGGGGTGCCAGCAGGATCCCGCTGGAACTGGTGGAGAACATAACTCGTCTGATGGGGAGGGACGAGGTCATGGGCGCCATCGGCGAGGTGAAGACCTTGGGTCGACGTGTCCGGGTTAGGAGATATTCGAGGGAGAATGCGGAGTATGTTAGATTGGCTTCGAGCAGCATTGACTAGGCGCAGCAGCACGCCGGGGACGGTGGACCGCCGCGTCCGGATCCAGGAACAGCAGCCCCCCGAGGGCTTCGTGCTGATCATAGGGCTGATGATACTCTTCTTCGTGGGGTTCATCATCCTGGAGGTTGTGCACATGGTGATGATGGGCACCTGGAATGATGCCATCTTCAACGGCATCATGCTCATCGTGGGAAGCATAGTCGGGTCCATATTCGGGTACAGGGAAGCCCCGCCATGACTGAAGCCGTCCCCATCAGGGCAAGTCGGGCGAGGCGATACGACAAGCAGCGGGGCTGCTACGTCTACGACGTCAGCTTCACGACGACCGTCCCCCTGACAGCGAGGACCGTCGAGGTGGCGGAGGCCTTCGGCCTGGGCGTCGACGGGGAGAAGGAGCACGTCCTCTACAGGGACTTCGAGCTCCACCTCGCCGAGGGAGACGTCGTCTACATCACGGGCGACTCGGGCTCCGGCAAGTCGGTGCTCCTCCGCGCCCTCCAGGAGGACCTGGGGGAGGAAGCCGTGGACATCGCCGACGTGGAGGTCGACGAGGATACGCCCCTCATCGACACGGTGGGCTCAACGTTCCAGGAGGCGCTGAGGCTCCTCTGCAAGGTGGGGCTCAACGACGCCTTCCTCTTCCTGAGGAGCTGGGATCAGCTCAGCGACGGGCAGAGGTACAGGTACAGGATCGCCCGGATGATCGACACGGGGAGGAGGTTCTGGCTGGCCGACGAGTTCTGCAGCACCCTGGACCGGACCACGGCTAAGGTCGTCGCCTTCAACATCCAGAAGCTGGCCCGCCGATGCGGGGCGACCCTGGTGGTGGCCACGACGCACACCGACCTGGAGGAGGACCTGAACCCGTCCATCCTGATACGGAAGGGCTGGGGCGAGGAGATCGAGGTCGACTACAGGGAGAACCGGGAGGCCCCGGGCTGCTCCGTGGCCGAAGATGTCAACATCCGGCTGGGCACCAGGGAGGATTATGAGCGCCTCTCCCACTTCCACTACAGGGACAGCCGGGTCCCCGTGCCCCACAGGTTCTTCGCCATGGAGAGGGACGGGGAGATCATCGGGGTGATCGCATACTGCTATCCCCCCGTGAACTCCGCCGGCAGGAAGAAGGCCGTCGGCTACAGGCCCAGGCTCGGGGAGCTCAACAGGGAGTGGACCATCATCTCCAGGGTTGTCGTCCACCCCAAATACCGGACCATAGGCCTCGGAAGGCGGCTTGTAGAGGAGACGCTGCCCCTCTGCGGGCGGCGCCACGTGGAGCTCATGGCGGTGATGGCCCAGTACAATCCCTTCGCCGAGAGGGCAGGGATGAAGCTCCTTCTAAGGAGGGAGCCCCACGTGTCCGTCGTTAAGGCCGTCGACGGGCTACGGGAGCTGGGGTTCAACCCTCCGCTGATGTCCTCAAAGTCCTACAACAGACGGAGGCTGGGGGAGCTCTCCGACGCTGAGATGGAGGAGGCGAGGGAGATCCTGCTCGGCGTCTCCACACAGTACTACAAGAGGCTGACGAGCAGCGGGAGGCCCTACGTGAGGAAGGAGGAGTTCAGGGAGTGGCTCCACGAGGTTCCCAGGGAGCGGCTGGACAGGGTGCTCGCCAACCTGGCGGTGCTCAGCCAGTCCAAGGCGTACCTGTACTGGTGCAGGGACTGGATGGATGAAGGGGAGGTGGATGAAGGTGAGTGAACAGGCGGGGGAGACCTACAGGGTGCTCCTCAAGGACACCGTCGAGGCCATCCAGGTAGCTCAGGAGCTCATGAGGTCCGAGAACGAGAGGCACAAGATCATAGGCCTCAACCTGTTCCTGGACCTCAGCGACCAGGCCTTAGTCCTCACGGACATCCTGGGCGGCTCTACGGGCGATGAGGTGAACCCCCTGGCCCGGCGGGTGCGCCTCAGGAGGGGTGACATCCAGCCTTGAAGCCTTGTAAGCAGCTACCACTTACAAGGAATCCTGCAGCATGTTGGATATGGTGGATGGGATGTGGAGCTACGTCTTCACCGAGAGCGAGAGGAGGCGCCTGAGGAGATGGCTGGAGACCGGGGAGGAGGACGCCACGACCCGGATGCTGTTCGTCGGGGTGAGGAGGAACCTGAACGCGCTGAGGGCGGACCTAAGCCTAATGCTGGAGGTGGCCCGGGAGCTGAGGAGCAGGGGCCGGTTCACGGGGAGGTCCACGCTGCCGAGACGGTTGTCGTCAACATTACGGCGCGCCGTGTCCGCATCGACCCAGAGGCTAAGAGGGCCCAGTACCTGAACAGGCTTGAGCTGCTCATCCAGGAGCTCGACGCCATCATAGCCGACCCGGAGGGCTACGAGGACATCCAGCTGGACGCCATGGACACCCTGATCAAGGCGGTGCGCCTCTGCTACACCATCGTCCGGGACGTCGACGTGGAGCTGCTTGAAAGTGAGCTTGAGGAACTTAAGGAGAAGAGTCGGGAAACACAGGCAGGAAGAGGCACTAGAGAAATCGGTTACGAAGTCGAGGAAGATCCTGCCGAGTGACCCCGTCCGGTTCTGCGTGGAGTGGCTGGGGTACGAGCCCTTCGAGTACATGTGGCCCTTCCTCCGGGACAGGGGGCACTTCGTCGCCAACGTCCAGGCCCGTCAGACCGGGAAGACCTTCAACGGCATGGCGAAGCTCCTCTATCTGGCCTTCAGGTATCCAGGGAGCCTCATCCTGGTGACGGCGCCGAAGTATGACCAGGTGAAGAACATCGCCTTCAAGGCCCTCGCGGAGCACCTGAAGCGCCTTCAGACTGGGGACCCCGCTTTCTTCAGGTACGCCGTCGGGGAGAGGAACGTACTCAGGACGGTGATCAGGTTCAGGAATGGCAGCCAGATCCTTGCAGAGTCCCCCATCCCCGAGACCATCAGGGGCCACACGGCGAAGGTGATCTACCTCATGGAGTGCAACTTCATCCGGGAGGACGAGGATCTCTACACCTCCGTACTCTTCACGCTGAACACGACGAACGGCTATCTCTACGCCGAGTCGACGCCCTGGAACACGGACAGCGTGTTCTACAAGATGTTTCACGACCCGGCGTATGACCAGTTCAGCCGTCACAGGGTCCTCTACACCGAGGCCATGCCTCCCCAGGGACCCCTCAGCCCCGAGGTTGTGGAGATGATAGAGAAGCAGCTGGCCGGGGACCCCGCCCGGTGGAAACGGGAGATGCTATGCGAGTGGACCGAGGACCTCAACGTCTGGCTGCCCACCAGCCTCATCACCCTCGCCCAGGACTCCGCCCTCGACTACCTGGACTACGACGTAGGCCCCAGGGGCGAGTTCTACCTGGGAGCCGACTTCGGGAAGCACGTCGACTACTCCGTGGTGGCGGTCGTCGAGAGGCTCCATGGTCACCTGTACCTGCGCCACCTCCACAGGTTCCCCCTGGAGACCAGCTACGGCGCCGTGATAGGCTACATGAAGCGCCTCCAGGACCGCTGGCGCACAGTCAACGCCGTCTACGCCGACAAGACCGGGGTCGGGGACTACATCGTCGAGGACATGGAACGGGGGGGCCTGCGCAACGTCACCGGCGTCAACTTCACCGACCAGAGCAAGGAGGCTATGGCCACGTGCCTCAAGGAGAAGATGAGGAGCGCAGTCTGCCCCAGCTGCGGCTGGAGGGGCTACGTGGATGGCGAGGAGGAGGCCTGGATGACCGTCTGCCCCGAGGGATGCTTCAACGAGGAGGGAAATAGGGTGGGCCTCAGGCCCCTGCTACACATCCCTTTCGACCCCGACCTGTTCCATGAGCTGAACCTGGAGAGGTACGAGCTGTCGAAGTCGGGGAAGCTGCTCTTCAACCATCCCCAGGGAACCAACGACGACAGGTTCTGGTCCTTAGCCTTAGCGGTGTATGCTGCCGATCAGGTCCCACCGCCCTCGAAGCCCATCGCAAGGACAATTTAACACCCGTATCACTGCTTAAAACAAGGGCACAACGCACTGACAAACATTCAATAAAATATTAATACAAGCAGCCTCCTATAATCGCAGAAGCCGCATGTTGGAACTCCGTCAACTGCCAGCCAGGGTGAAGGCGGCCTTTCTGCTCATCGTGGGCCTCGCCGTTGGAGCATGTTACTCATACGGCATAGCCACGGGCTCAAGACCCGCTTCCCCCAAATTCAAGCTGATATTCGACATTCTGATGCTACTGACAATCGTTTGGACGCTAATTTGGACGCTCGTGCGCCGCGCAGAGTGAGAAGATCCCAACTAGCTGTAACTGAAGATTATTGAAAAAAAGGGATTATTGGGTAACTCGTTTCATATCGATGTTTCTAGCTATTTCTAGTAGGTTTGAATAGTCTTCTTTTACACCTGCTGATAGTTTGTACCAGGTTGACTCCGTACTCCAATAGATGAGATGAGCGTCATCTCCTCCCATTGAACCTACATAGCCATTGATGTTTACCCTTTCAAGTTTTCCCTCTGTAGCAATAATAGCACTTTCAGTAACATTCACAGATTCTTCATAGGTCATATTATGTTTCCAAACTGTCAGCACAATACCCCCAGCATTTCGTATAAGAACCTCAGAATCTGAGCTGTTAAGAAACTGTAAAAGCTGATGGTCATCGATTTTAGACATCGTATAAATTATCCACACTCGTTCATTACCTTGTTCCACGAGGACTTCATCGGGAACTCCCAGAACTGGTGGTATTTTTACATCGAAATCTATCGCTTTATCTAAATCACCTAGATCAACCTTTTTACTTATTTTAGAGAATGCTGGAAATGAGGGATATAGATACCTGGTTTCTTCGTCTGTTCCTTTTTCTTTTGTATTAAGGCTAGATAATAACATGATTGACGGAAGTAGTAGAACTACGATGATTAGTCCAAAGATAGATTTTCCTTTTTTACTTTTCATTATCTCACATCCTAATCACTGAAGTACCATTCGTCATCGTCAATTTCTAGCCATGAGTATGGGTTACCAGAGGTTGGGTATTTTCCGAAATCTGTATCTGTAAATGAACTCCAAGTGATGTACTGATTACATTTCTTCATGTCCCAGAAATGGTAATACATTTCATTTTGAATATTATCCGATTCTCCTTGACCACTTGAATAGTGTGCAATATAGGAGTACCCGCTTTCAGACTTTTTACATGAGGAGTCCACATAGGCTAGCATGTAGCCATTTGAATGCAGTTCTACTCTAAACTCATGATTTGTATTCTCACTTGCGGCGCCTACATCATCGAAGTCATAAACACCACGTAATTTCCTGTCCCAATAATAGCGAGGTTCGTCATACCAATCGTCATCAGGATTTAAACCTTGGTAGTATCCAACGCACATGAACTGATCCGAGCTTGAGGCTATACATACAAAACCATTTACAATACTTTCATCTACAACATCGAGATCGTATATTCGTTTATATCCTCTAGTACCATAGTACGATTTACTGTCATGTTGTCCATATACATTGTACCTCGTTGCTAAAGCTAAAGGAGCCAAGAATGAACTGAATACAAGAACCACTGCTAATGTAAGTAGATTGATACGCTTAGATAACGTATGCGATATGATAGATTTCATCGCAGATAAATGTTAAATGTATTAGATATTTATATGTTTTCACAGTGTGAGCCCGATCCTATTTGCATTCGCAGGTGCTTTCGATGATGTGTAGCCGTTAGTCAAATCTTCTTTTTGACTATCATGTCCCCGTTATTCATGCCTACTAGCAGCGTGTCTCCTTTTTCCAAGTTCATTGCTCTTACGATTTCCTTTGGAATAGTCATTCTTAGGCTATTACCAACCTTGACGACGCTCATTTCAAACTGAATTGGCATAATCATCCCCCTTATTGTATGGATATCCATACAGTATATTTAATACCCTCCCTCTGGGTAGAATATACCATCCGGATATCCTAAGAGGTATCGTATATGTCAAATGAAAGGGATATACCTGATGAGTACTGGCCCAGGTGTGAATGGTGCGGTAGATTGCTGAAAGAGGGCGGAGTGTCACACGAGAGCGCTCTCGGGAAATGCACTATATGCCCCGTCTGCTGCAGCATGGTAGGCGAACTGGTTAAGCGGTGGGCCCCAGGCTGGATAGGTGAGGCGTTGAGCAATGTCGAAGACGGAGACGAGCCACCGTATTTCAGGACCCTTGGCAGCGACGAGATCATCGAGAAGGCGTGCTCATGGGCCGAGACGAAAGGGGTTCTCTCACCAGGCGAGTTCTACCAGACCGACGGCATCGTCGTCGGGGAGGGAGTCACCTTCGCCAACATGCAGGGATACCTCAAGGCCTACCTGGAGGGGAAGGGAGTGGAGACCTCGGAGTACACCGACCTCCTGGGGATCATCACCTACTTGTACATGAAGGACTCCGAGGGGAAAACCATCCAGATAGTCTCGAAGCCCAGGATAAAGGAATAGTCCTGCTTATATTATGCTTGTTAAAAAAATGTAAGATTAGGTAGTAGCCGGGATAAGCGTATAGAAGTAGTCCTCGTCTACGATTCCCTTGCTGGTTTTCAGATAGTCTGTCCCTGAGATGAGATAATATAATAGGAGTTCAGTCTCTGTTTCGGGGTGTGTGAATTGGTAATAGTAACAAAGCTCAATAGTATCAACGTGGCGCTCGATGAAAGTTGATTCATTTCTATCCCTATTGAACCGTATTCCGAAAGATAGCTTAGGACTATCAAGCATCTCCTGAAAAGCCTGATCAGGAGTTTTATAATCGCTGGTTTTATGCTTGAAGAAGATTTTTGGTAGGTGCACCTCCAGTCCTACTATTCTGAAGTTACACACTGAGACGGAGACATCCGCGCCATTACCATAGATTGGTATTCCATCATAGTATAGGTCATAATTCACTTTCAATGCATGGATCGTCTCTATCTTTTCGCCAGTCTCAGGATTTGTACTTATACGTCTAGACCCTATTACAGTCCGGTCATATTCGATCGTGCACGGGTAGTCAGGGTTGTCTTTAAGAAGCCTCGCTACGAATTCGTCTGCAACCTTTTTCGCTGACTCTTCCGATATCGTGTTGTTTAGATGTGTTACATCATCGTATGATAGCATGAAGTGGTCCAGGCCGTGTGTGTGGAAGGATTTACCGTTGCCGAATAGCACCTTGTCTCCGCCGCCGAAGTCACGTATCTTAGCGGATGACGAGATTACCCCGTATTTCTTGGCGAGAACTAAGAGTTCATCATCGGTGGCTAATGTCTTCTTAGCTTGCAGCACTGGGACGATCTCATATTTAGGGGATAGTGAACAGGTGCGTATCACTGTTAGTGTCTCGTCTGTAGTGGTTGACCCCAGCGTCAGTGGGAGTATGTATTTTGTAGGTGCAACGGCTTGCTCTTTTTTGCTCATGGTTAATGCGATGTTCGACAGTAGAAGGATACTTGAGATTATCATGGTGCTCCATACTATGTCTTTTTTCCTCATTTTATCATCTCCTAGCAATTCCAATCGGTATATTCTATGTCGGATAATGTGATTCCGCCTGATCCGTAATCGGGCCACATGCCGTCTGTAGACTCATAGTAATAGTTGAAGGGGCTGTATCCCGGTCTGTTGATTAAGGCTGAGTAACATGCGGCAGTAACGCTGCCCTTATCTATCTCTTCGAAATACCACTCAGTTGCTTTTTTCCAAGAACCTCCGATACATGTTTGAGATACCAAGTAGTTTGCTGTAGCGTTACCCAGTCGATATGTTGGGTCCCAAAGAGATAACGAGTGAAATCCGCATATCCCATGAAGCCCAGCAAAGGCATCATCCCAGTCCGACACGTAATTGGCATGTAAAGCTTCACATGAATTTAGAAAAACCCATTCCAGATCGCCTTCGTCGTCTCCCCAAGTACATTCTTCCGCTTCTACTATTTCCCAATCGTTGTAGATTGGTATACTAGGAAACTCAACATGGAACAGAGTTGCCTGGCCGTGACCGGTCCAGTACACGAAGTCGCAGTCATCCACCCATGAATTATCACTTCCGTTATTTGCCGAATTGACCCAGTGTTCCTCATCTGAATCTGCGTTTCCTCGATCAAACAACTCTGTCCATCCATCATCAACTAGATTATCTGAGAATGATCTAGCATCTTCATCAGTATAATTCAGTTGATCTTCTGTGCCATTGTAGTTTTCCCACCATATACCAACTTCAGTATCAGTTTCGTCATCTGCTCCTGTAAAAGCAATTGTGGATACCATGTTTAGGAAAATGAGAGTTACTAACGCGATTACCATTCTAACCTTCTGCTTCAAAATTTCCACCTAAACTAACAGTATAACTTATATTTATAATTTTTTGATAATAATAGTAAATGTTAAGAATATAGGTGTTTGAACGCGTTAAGCAAATAAAGAACATTAGAAAGTATGTCGCTTTCTGCTTATACCGTAATATAAGCCAATTCATTTTATCCAGTACAATTTTTAAGATGAGTCACAAGCCTGTAATGGTAGGTTGATGAGACCGTGAACCCCGAAGAAGTAGCCTCACAGCTGCACGAGAACGAGCGCAGGGTCCTCATATCCCTCAAGGACAGGGGCTCCGCGACCACAGTCGAGCTCAGCGCGCTCACAGGGCTGAGCAGGGACGCCGTCGAGATGGCCAGAGAGAACATGAACGAAGCCGGACCCGCACGAGATCGTCGACGATAGGTTCTGATCACTTTCCCTCGCTAAATACGCCTCAGAACAAGCCCCGGCGCTAGCGGGCAGACCTAAGTGAAGACAATTTAGATTTTTTGCAACAATTTTCCAATACAGAGTATTGACTTAGATAATGCTCGTTTCTCTTCATCTGTTGGATCATGCATTACACCTTCATTTGGATGAACCAACTTATTTCTAGCGCTTAAAACATCCCACATTGTACAATATTCTGGTTGGTCTATTATTTTTAGTACGTGTGACAGCATGATTATTCCTGGAACGTTTAATTTCTCTAATTTTTCACTACCTATTTTTCCTTTCAATTTTCGTGCTAGTAGTATGTAACTAAATAATTGAAAATATGTTACAGCACTAGAAAAGGCAGATAAATAATCCTCGTTATTAATTGCATCTTTGATACGCTTCACTGGATTCACTTGAAAAGCACCCTTCAAATCACTATACCCTCTCATCTTCCGTCCCTCTCCTCTTCCTCGAGCCTGTGAGCCATCCTAAGCTCCCTGATCAGCTCCCCCAGCTTCAGGTACGTCATTACGCCCGTCACGGAGACCGCGACGACGCAGACAATCGACACCAGTATCCCAACAGTCAGCAGATCCAATGTATTCAGGATTCACATGAAGATGAAGATAAAAGATGCGGATTATTCCTCCACATCCGGGTGAGCTCCGGTCAGCTCATCCCCGCTGTTCTCTAGCATCTCCTCGAACTTGTAGATGTCAGCGTTCTCAGCCCGAACCTCCCCCAGAATCTCCTCAGCCCGCTCCGGGTCCTCCCAGAGGGCGTCCAAGACCTCCCTCACCTCCGCCTCATCCCGGGCGACACGGCAGACCGCCTGCACCGTCACCTTCCTGGGGATACCCCGCTCCCTCTGCTTCTCGTTGAACTGAGCCGCCGTGATGATCTGAAGCTCCCGCCTGGCGGCGTACTGGGTCAGACTCACCATCGACCCATCCTTCATCTGTATGTTCTCCCTGGGGTTGAAGGCGCTGGCCGCGAACACCCCGACGATGCCGTTTTTGATCTTCCTGCCGTCCTCGGTGTCGACCCCGAAGTCCCTGCTCCAAGTTAGCACCTTGAGGAAGTCGTCGACGTGCCCCTTGCCGACGAGGCCCCACTTGCAGCTCAGCACATACGTGACGGTGGGAGCGAAAGGCCCCGGCGTGACATCCCAGACCCGGTCCACCTCAGCGGCGTTCCTACGCCCACCCACGCCTTTGAGAAGGTGCAGCGTGATCCTCCGGGGGTCCATCCTGCCCTTCCTGTGATTCTGGGTCCAGAACCGGGCCCCCGTCGTGAACCTGTCGATGAACCACTCGGCCACCGCCTCCCAGTTGTGCCCTATCCTATTCGCCCGGCCCTTCGCCTTCCGGATGTAGTTCCTCTTCATCTCCACCGCGGCGCCCAGGTCCTCCGGGCTCATCGAAGTGTGGTAGTAGTACCTCCAGTTGCCGAATATCTTCAGCACCTTCATGTCGGGGTAGAGCTGGAGGGTCCGCTTCAGGGCGTGCTCGACCTCGTAGTGGGTGCATCCAAGATTGTTCTCGATGTAGGAGGCAGCCACCAGCTTCCTTAGCTCCGTGTGCTCCAGCACCATGTCCCGAATCCTGTGCACCCTCTCCATTATGGGGCTGCTGGAGACCCGACCCGCGAGGGCGACGTCCGTACGCTTCACGGCCTCGGCGATGGCACCCTCCCGAGGTATCTCCTGATCGATCCAGGTAAGGAGATACCCCTCCTTGAAGGGCGTCTGCCTATCATCCGACTTGTACCCCCGCACGTAGACCAGGCCCTGCCTCTCGAAGCGGCGGACGTTCGGCATGATATCCTGAACCGTGACCCCGTGCTCGCTGAGAGCCTCCACGACATCAGTGGAGAAGAAAGCCCCGTCCCCATTCTCCTCGAGGAAGCCCAAGATCCTCCTCGCCTTGCTGATCTTACCCCCTCCCCTGGGGTCCAGGTGATCAACGGAGAAACACACGAACCTCCTCCCATCCATGGAGGCCCCGTCCACGCCCTCCGGCCTGAGGACATACAGGTGATAGGGATGAAGGTGCCGTGAAACGCCCCTTCGACCCCTGAAGACGCGCTCATGCTCCAGGATGGCCTCCTCGGTCCGGAGTACGAGCCCCGAACGCCAACAGCGAGAGATGGCACCGTACACCTGCGACCTGCGGAGACCCGTCGCCTCCATGATACCCCTGCAGCTCATGGGGTCTCCGTCCATCAGCGCCCCCAGGATGAGGCCTCTGCTGCCCGTGCTTCCCATAGATTCAACTATATGTAACGAGAAATTTAAACCTTGGCTGGAAACCTCTGAGGGGGGTAAAACTAGAGAATAGATTAACCAGCTTTAAACCCCAAAACAACCCCAAAAACTACCCAATTAAGAGATTTTAAATGGTGGACTGGGAGGGATTTGAACCCCCGACCCCTGCCATGCCAAGGCAGTATTCATACCAACTGAACTACCAGCCCTTCCACCAACACGTGTTAACCCCTTAGCCACCATCGTTAGGTAGTAGGGATTTCTCTGTTGGACGAGAGTGACCCTGACCACGAGGGACATTATAATCCCCGGTCACTCCCTTACACATCACCATTACAGGTAAATAAAAACATTCTGAGCTATGCTATTTTACTCAGCTCGCAAGTGATCTAGTAATTGATTACTGTGCTTCGTAAGGACGCGCGAAAGATAATTCATGCTTTGGTACGGCGCTTTCCCAATAGTACCTGAAAAGATCAAAACACCATTCAAGAGCCCTATCATCTTTTGATGTAAAACCGAGATAATCAAATTTTCCATCAAGTGTTGGGAATGAGAGTATGGCTACTTCTTTCTCAGACATCCAAAGAAATACATCGAATTGCTCCATTTTTCTATTAATGAGTCTGCCATCCTCCATAGCTTGCGACAATGTTTTTTGATCTTCCTCACTCACTTCTCCTTTCATTTGAAGAGATGGACTATATACAACAGGATCGATGGATTTGATACTTACCCCTCGTTCGACGGCTTCACTCGCTAAAGGATAAGCATTTAGGAGGAATTGGTCGTGAATATTGTAGATATACTCATCTGCTTCTCGTATCATCATCTCGATGTGACTGACTGATACCAGGGCATCATGTGAAAACACGCAGCCCGATAAATCTCCCAATCCATGCAATAGGCCAGGGGGTAGGTTTGAGAGAGTGTGAGATTGGAAGTATTCGCTATTATCGGAGATGAACGTGTAGCCTGGAATCCAGTTTAATGCTTGTTCTCCGAAGGGTGTGAGGCTGAAGAAGCCTTCAACGTCTTTCGCGACCAGTTTCGCTTCACTCAGCCTCGATAGCTGGCGATGGGCCTCCGATGAAGTCAGGTCGAGCTTCTTTGAGACATGGGTGAGCTTCAAAGGTTCCTTTTCCAGTTCGAGCATTATCCTCAGGCGGTCCTCATTAGATAGCTCAAAGAAGAGGTTGCAGACGTTTTCCATATTATAGTATAGATTCAATCGATTTTAAATTTTTTCAGTTGACTAGAATTTTTTCGAGTTCGTTATGAGGAGAGCAAATACAGATGTGCTTACCTTTACTTCTCGAATGGAAAATAGAGAGATCGAGATGATAGAAAATGCGTTGATACAGTTTAAAGGAGCCAATGGTGTATTGAGAATCGACCTTAGCAAAGACGAGCGGTGGCAGAAGCTCGCTAAGGAGAAAGGAGTTGGGATGGATGTCAACTAGCAGGAGGGTGCTGTGCCCCAGCGTATCAAAGGCTGTTTCTAGTCTTCAAGCAATCATCATCACAGGAATAGTCGGTTTATTGATTATGAGCGGATTCTTCTTTCTAACACGCAGTGACAATACGCCTCCAGTCGCCATATTGAGTACAAACTTCGCAGAGGTCGAAGCGGATAATCTTATCCAGTTTTCTGCCGGTGACTCCACGGACAATGTCGGGATCACAAACTACAGGTGGGACTTTGGCGATGGCACCACCGGAACGGGTGAGGCCTTTATTCACGCCTACTCAGAGGCGGGAGACTTCACCGTAACGTTGACCGTGGCCGACAAAGCAGGAAACGAGGGTAAAGATACGATAACAATAGAAGTTCTCCCAAATGATTATTGGCCTACGGCAGAGTGGCCGACCTCCATACCTGAAGAGCAGAGCATGAACTCGAAGAAGCTGGCCCAAATGATGGAGTATATCGACGAACAGGGTTTCGCCATCGACTCCGTGATGGTAGTCCGCAACGGGCACATCGTGCTGGAGGAGTTTCCCAACCCAAATTACTATCAAGATAGGCTACACGAACTCTACTCTGTAACAAAGAGCTTCACCTCCGCCCTCATCGGTATCGCCATTCATGAAGGCTGTCTCGATAGCGTGGAGCAAAAGGTAGTAGATTTCTTCCCAGACAGGGAGATCTCCAACTTGGACGCACGCAAGCAGAATATGACGCTGGAGCATCTGCTAATTATGACTTCGGGACTTGAGTGGGATGAGTGGACTTACCCGTACACGGATGATCGGAGTGTCAACCGTCAGATGTGGCTTAGCGACGATCCTGTACAATTCGTCCTTGACAGGCCAATGGCAAATGACCCTGGAGTGGAATGGGTCTACAATTCGGGATGTTCTATTCTTCTCGGAGAAATATTAGAACAGGTAACGGGGAATACAACTCTTGAGTTTGCACGCGAATACCTCTTTAAACCCTTGGGAATAGAGAACGTAAACTGGGCTCGTCGTAAGGGGTACTATAATACGGGCGGTGGACTGAGTCTGAAGCCTCGTGACATGGCGAAGTTGGGTCATCTATATCTAGACAACGGCACTTGGGACGGCGAACAGATCGTGCCATCGGAATGGGTGGCTAGGTCAACTGAAACTTCCTTCTACCATTCAGAATCCAGCGGTTATGGATACCACTGGTGGACGCTCCCACAGAGCGGAGCATATTACGCGTTGGGACTATACCAGCAGAGAATATACGTTGTTCCCGATTTTGATATGGTAGTTGTCTTCACTGCTAATATCCGGGAAGGCCCCGACCCAGAACCCGAATTGTTGCACCAATTAATCTGTGCCACGAACGAGCGTGAGATATACTCCAAGTATGGCTTCTCCTTTGACTATCCCATTGGAATGACTATACGGGAGAACGATTTCAGGGAGGAATCCACATCCGAGATCTCGGGTGTAGTTCAATTCAGGTTCGAGTATCCCCTTGAGATAATCAACATAATATGGGATACAGTTGAGTCCGTCCCTGAGCTGGAAGCGGTTCTTGATGAGCTATTAGCTATGGTGGAGAGTGGCGGAACGGAGGTCAACGACAAAGGACCGCTGGTGACTATGGTGAAGGAGGACCATGAGATGGTGTACCAGCGTGTCAACATGACAGAGCCAGGACTCCTAATAACAGGCATATTAGGTAGCTGGTACTGCGACGAGGTCAACCGGATCTACATGTTCTTCTATATGACCCTCCCCGAGTTCGTCACCCAACAAGACCTGCTAAGGGAGTTCCAGGGACACCTCGACTCTCTCGTCTTTCATTGACGAGACAACCTACCCACTCATCTTTTTCCTCTAGCTAATACGCGCGCAGAGTATCGAGCAAAATATGTAATTGAGCAACGGGCTAGCGAATGCACTGCGCGTGTTTGTTCTCCGAATGTGTGAGGCTGAAGAACCTTCAACGTCTTTCACGACCAGTTTCATCTCACTCAGCCTCGGTAGCTGGCGATGAGACTCCGATGAATTTAAGTCAAGCTTCCTTGAGACATGGGTGAGCTTGAACGTATCCTTTTCCAGTTCAAACATCATACTCAGGCGGTCCTTATTAGCTCTAAGAAGAGGCTGCAGACATTTTCCATACTGTTGAATAGCTTCAATCGATCCAAAATTTTTTCAGTTGATTAAAGTTTTTTCGAGTTCGTTATGAGGAGAACTAATACAGACTAGCTTAGCTTTATTCCTCGATTGAAAAATGGAGCGATCAAAGAAAAAAGGATTCTTCTCTGTGGAGATTGAATCAAAAAAGCAACTAACAAACGTCTCAATTTCAAACAAGCCACACGAACAGATTGTGATTGAAGGATTCCTCGGCGAGTTTTCCGAGATCGAGATGATAGAAAATGCGTTGATACAGTTCAAGGGAGCCAATGGCGTAATGAGAATCGACATAAGCAAAGAAGAGCTGTGGCAGAAGCTGCGCGCGCGAACAGAGGTATGAATGATGAAGATCGATAGTTTACTCTGGATGCTCTTTCCTCTCGTTGGGATCCTATGCTTATCCGTTATGAAGCCCCAGGTGAAGCAGAGCAGGAAGGGCACCATCATAGGCTTGATCATCGGAGCCGTAATAGTTGGGGGGTATATCGTCTGGAAATTTACCCAGGGCGGTTTCTGAGTTCCGATTAAAAGTTTGAGAGGTGATTGACTGTGAAAGCTGTGATTAAGAGCGAGGGTTTGTCCAAGTACTATGGCAAGGGCGGTGAGATCAGGGCCGTGGACGGTCTTGACCTTGAGGTCTACGAGGGGGAGACCTTCGGCCTCCTAGGCCCGAATGGTTCGGGGAAGACCACGACTGTCCGCTTACTGAACGGTATCATTAAGCCTACTGGAGGTATCGCCACGGTAAACGGATTTGATATTTTCATACAAGAGAATGAAGTTAAGCGGATCACAGGTCTCCTTGCCGAATCCCCTGGACTCTATGACAAGCTTAGTGGCTACGAGTTCCTCGAGTTTATGGGGGCTCTCTATGACGTCCCTGAAGAAATCCTCAAGGAGAGAATAGATGAATTGTTGAAGCTCTTTGGCTTACACGATAGGCGGGACCATCTGATAGAGGGCTATAGTAGCGGGATGAAGCAAAAGCTCCTCATCGCCGCCGCCCTTATCCACGATCCACCAATTCTATTCCTGGACGAGCCTACATCAACCCTAGATCCAAGGGCTTCCCACATGGTAAAGGAGCTCATCGAGGAGCTTGCTGACACGGCGGGGAAGACCATCTTCATGTGCAGCCATCTTCTACCGGTCGTGGAAGAGCTCTGTGACAGGATTGGTATCATCAACAACGGGAGGCTCATTGCGGTCGGGACGGTGAAGGAGATCATGGCCCAGACGGGTACGCAATCCCTAGAGGACGCGTTCATCGCGCTCACAGGGGGCGTGATCGAGAACGAGCTCCTGGCATGGAGAGAGAATGGAATTGCCAGCTCCTAAGTGGCTCGTAGTTGCCAAGAATGAATATCGTGTTTACACCAGTAGAATACGTGGGATAAGGCCCTACTTTCCCTATCTGGCCATCGGGCTTCTAGCGGTTTACGTGCTGTTCATCGCACCAGCAGTTATCGGCCTGTTCATCGACGACCTCCTCGTCTTCTTCCTATCCCAGGTCGCCATAGCCATGGTCCAGATAATACTGTTTATGATCTTCGTCTACTTCACAATATTTCCAATCACCAATACGCTGAAGGATACACAGACCGAGCTGCTGGAGCTCTTCCTAGCGGCCCCCATAAAGCCCAGCGATGTCTTATTAGGTGAGTTTCTAGGTCAGATGCCCTTCTACGCCATCGCAGTCACGGTGATCGCAGGCCTATTCACGGCCATCCTAGCTCCATTGGGGCTGGACGTGGTTCAGATGGCGGTCATCATCATAATCTTCGCCGTCACGTTCTTTTCCGCCCAATGGATTGGCACAGTGATCGCTGCCCTCCTGAGAACAAGGCTTGGAAAGACCGCTCGTGGACGCGATATTGGCAAAGCCCTCGCATTAGTCATGGCCTTACCCATGATCGCGTTGATGTACTCGATGATGGGTGGAAGCTTGCTCGAAACCCTCGCCAATCCCGGGACGAGTGGGATGGTCCAAGCCGTTCTGGGCTGGTTACCCAGCTCTTGGGGAGCGGAAGTTATTGTTGGCTTCGCATCTAATCTAGGAAATATCAGCGCCGTTGGTCTTGAGACGCTGACCCGGTTCGGTGGCCTCGTAGTCTTTTTTGTAGCGTCGTTGTGGCTTGGATTGAAGGCTGCAAATCGCGCCTACAGTCTCGAACCCACCACCTTCATAGCTTCAAGAGCTATGCCCGACGGAGCCTTCTATAAAATCATTAGATATCTGGGGGGCGGCGGGTCTTTCGGCACTCTCCTGGTATCTGTCTTCAAGAACTATGGTCGAAGGCTTGAAAACATTTCGAAGATCGCTTATGTCGTGGGTCTCCTTATTCTAATGAATATTTTCCTAGGCGATCCTGAGCATCCTCAATATATGGTGTTAGAAGTGGCCCCATTGATATTCTCTGTTCTTGCGGTGTTCGTGGTCGGCGAGGTGACGCTCCGAGGGAAGGAGGGCCTCTTCATATATAGGAAAGCGCCGTCTGGTGTGGGAAGGCTTGTCAAGGCGAGGTTGTTGCATGGTCTGCTCGTGCTTGTCCCAATCACGGTGACGATTACAGCTGTTAGAACAATCTTAATCCCAAGCGCCACCCTCATTTCTGTGCTGACCAACATCGGAATAATAGTTCTAATCGTCGCAGCGAACGTGGTTCTCGCTCTCGGCCTCTCCCTCCTGAATCCGGCCTTCACGGCGAAGTCGGGAAATTTCATGGTAAACGTGATGATAGTTCCTCAGCTCGGGTTTGTAATATTGATTATTTCGGGATCCAACTGGGGATTATATGTCCCGCTGATCTGGTTCGTTGGGATTGTATTCCTCTACCTCGAGGCGAGGAAGCTCAGAAACATCGAATAAAATATGAAGGTGTTTGAGCGCTTGACGATGCACAATGGTTCGCGAGTGCACCTGTATATCTCCCCACCTCGGAGCTTGCTAACTCGCGCGCGCGAGCTTCATCAAAAACCCTAAAAACGGAATCCGACGCCTAACGCATGATGCCTCTTCGAGAGACGTTCAAGGCACGGGGCCACCCCAACGTCAGGTCGACCCACAGGACCACCCTCATGACGACCACTGATGACCACCTGTCAACCAAGGGAGACTGCATAATAGCAGTCAGTGCCGAGAAAGGTCTCAGGGATCTGGACCCGCGGATCAAAGAGGCGATCAGGCGTGAGGGCTCAACGGTCAGGCTCATCATTGAAACAGAGGGGAAGACATTCACAGTCGAGGGATTCGGGGACCCAAGGCTGACCCTGAGCCACCCCTCAGACATGGTCATACGCAAGAGCGGCTACATCTGCGACAGGACCCTCATGATAAGGGCCGATAAGGCAGCCTGCGACATCGATAACTTCATGATCGAGCTTCTCCGGAAGGAGAAATGCCAGATTTCACTAATCATTGAGGCCTCCCTGTGACACAAATGAGAAAATAAGGATAAAAATTATATTCATTTATCATTATTGTGTCACCTAGAGGTCACAGCATCTCGTAACGGTTATATACTCCTTCGAATCCTTTATTGCCCGATTCGGCATGAGCGAAGATAAGGGCCTGGTCAGGGCACCTGGAAGGATCACGCAGGAGCAGTACAAGTTCCTGGAGGAGCTCGTGGAGCAGGGAAGGTACGCCTCAATAAGCGAGGCCCTCCGAGGGGCCATCAACAGGTTCAACGTCTCAGCCTCCTCACCCGGGGGCACATTCCTCATCGGAGAAGCCCTCGTCGGCGAGGGAGACGAGATCGCCCACATAGACCTCATGATAGGCGACAAGTCGGGGCCCGTGGGCACCGCGTTCGCCCAGTCGCTCAGCCAGCTCTCCATGGGGCACACACCGCTACTGGCGGTCATCAGGCCCAACCTTCCCCCAAAGCCCCATACGGTCATCGTCCCCAAGGTCACTATCAAGAACATGGAGGACGCCGGGAAGATCTTCGGCCCCGCCCAGTCCGCCGTGGCCAAGGCAGTCGCCGACGCCGTGGAGGACGGCATCATCCCCCGGGAGGTCGTGGACGACTGGGTCGTCGTCGTCAGCGTCTTCATCCACCCCAAGGCCGAGGACGAACGCAGGATCTACCAGTACAACTACAGCGCCACCAAGCTCTCCATCAGCAGGGCACTGGAGTCATACCCCTCCTTAGACAAGATAATGTACGAAAAGGACCGGGCCCGCCACCCCCTCATGGGCTTCAGGCCCCCGAGGCTGTGGAGGCCGCCCTACCTCCAGATCGCCCTGGACAACCCCAACATCGACAGCATCCTGGGGGTCGTCAAGAGCGTCCCGAAGAACGATAACGTCCTCCTCGAGGCCGGGACCCCCCTCCTGAAACGCTACGGTGTGGAGGTCATCAAGAGGATCAGGGAGGCCCGGAAGGACAGCTTCATCATCGCCGACCTGAAGACCATGGACGTCGGGAAGGTAGAGGTCGACATGGCCTTCGAGCAGACCGCCGACGCCGTCTGCTGCGCCGGCGCGGCCTCGTCGGCCACCATCGACGACTTCATCTACGAGTGCAGGAGGATGGGGATCTACAGTTTCGTGGACATGATGCAGGTCGAGGACCCCGTGGCGAAGCTCAAGGTGCTCCAGAGGCCTCCGGACGGGGTCATCCTCCACCGCGCCATAGACGTCGAGAAGAGCGGGGTGGAGATCAGCTGGGGGGACATACCCAAGATTAAGGAGGCGTTCCCGGAGAGGAGGGTCCTGGTCGCCGTCGCCGGGGGCATCAGGCCCAACACGGCCCAGATAGCCCTCGACGCAGGGGCGGACGTCCTCATCGTGGGGAGATACATCACCCAGTCCAAGGACATCGAGCGCTCGGTCAGGAACTTCCTGAGCCTGCTCCAGGGGGACATCGACCTGTTCAGGGTGCACACCGAGTAGGCGCTGAACAAGATAAATAAGCGCCCCTATCCCCTTTCCTAGGAGTCCCGACGTTGAAGCCCAGGAACGCCGCCGCCCTGATCCTGATCATCCTAGTGGCCTCCACCGTTCCCCTCGCTCAGGCCACTAAGAGCCAGAGATACGTCTTCAGGACGACCTATACCTTCGAGAATCGAGGTGAAGAGCCCTTTACGCTGATGGATGAGGACCTGGCGATTGTAATATTCCCCGATGACGAGTGGCAGAAGGCGACACTCAGGAACTCCAGCCACGGCATCGTCAGGGAGTACACCGACGAGGACGGCAACGACTTGGCGCTCCCCGACATTCCAGCGGTGCTCCCAGGGGGGACCGCTATCACATTCTCCATCGAGTACGACATCACCTCCTCAAGCAGAGACAGGCCCTCCATCAAGCTCACGGAGGCAGAAGGACCCTCGGAGATTCCCTCACAGCTCGTCGAGGAGTACTGCGTCCAGTCTGAGAGCTTCTTCTGGAACGATGAGATAGAGGAGCTGGCCCAGGAGCTCACCTCGGATGAGACGACCGCCCTGGGGATGCTCACAAACCTGGTAGACTGGACGTACAGCAGTCTGACCTACTGCAACTTCGAGTTCCCCAACTACCCCAACGATACGTTGGAGAGCGGGCAGGGGGACTGCGACGACCAGAGCATCCTCCTCATCTCCATGCTCCGCAGCCTGGGCATCCCAGCCTTCCTCCAAGTCGGCGTGGTCTTCAACGACAGGATCGGTAGCGACAACCCCTCCTGGGACGGACACCTCATGATCCACACCGAGGGGATGGGCTGGCACGCCTGGACGATGGTCTACATCCCCCCCTGGGGCTGGATACCCGTAGACCTGACCCTAGCATCAGGCCAGGACCCCATGGACATCCTCGACGCGGCCCCCGAGTACGATAGCTACATAGTGAGGGCGCTGGACGTCTCGGAGCAGGCATACATAGGCGACAGCCGGGCGTCCAGGGAGAGGTACATAGAGAGCGACGTGTACGTCACCGTGGTCGAGGTGACCCTCGACGTGGAGGCGGGCACAGACTGGATGAAGATAATCTATTACGTCCTAGGCGCCGCCGCAGTGGGAGCGTTCGCCCTGTACTTCATAACGATGGGCCGAAAGGGTAACCAGCTCTAGTGTGCATAGCCTCCCCGCGTTGAGCCGCACCCGTAAATGAATAAATATGGGGTGGAGGTACTGGTCTCTTACTATTTCGGGGAAGCCGTCGAACGTAATTCAAGGAATATAGTAATAATGGAGAATCTGAGTTGATCGGCGCCGAGGAGTTCCTGCTGCTTATATCAGCCACCCTCTTCCTGTGCTATGTCAGCGGCCTCATCTACACGAAGACGAGGATACCCGACATCCTGATCCTCCTGGGATTCGGGGTCCTGCTGGGGCCGGTGCTGGGCATATTCCAGAAGGACACATTCGTCGCCATCTCCCCCCTGATGAGCGTGGTGGCCATCTGCATCATCACCTTCGAGTCGGGGATCAGCCTCGACGTTAAGACCTTCAGGAAGGCCCTCTTCAAGTCCTTCACACTGACCATACTGACCTTCTTCACCGTCATGCTAACAGTGGGCTTCGCCGTGCACTTCGCCATGCCCGAAACCTTCAGTCTGCTAGAAGGCATGCTCCTGGGGACCATGGTGGCGGGAATAAGCACCATGGCGGTCACCAGCCTCCTGGACGGCCTCCAGAAGCTCATCCCCAACCTTGAGAGCACCAGGGCCATCCTCACACTGGAGTCCACCCTCTGCGACCCCATCAGGGTCGTCGCGGCCATCACCCTCATCCGGATGCTGATGACCCCAGGGTTCTCCCTTCAGAGCAGCGCCAAGGACATCGTCTTCACCTTCGTCGTCGGGATACTCGTTGGCCTCGTATTCAGCCTCCTCTGGTCGGAGGTGCTGGACAGGCTCAGGGGGCGCCCCCTCAACTACATGATGACCATGGCCGTGCTCTTCCCCACGTACATCGTCGGGGAGATGGCGGGGAACGGCGGTGGGACCATGGCTTCGTTCATCTTCGGCCTCGTCCTCGCCAACTACAACAACGTCGCGAAGTGGCTGGGGATGAACAGGAACCTGAAGCCCGACTACGGTAAGATCATGGAGTTCAACGAGGAGATCGCGTTCCTCCTCAAGTCTTACTACTTCGTCTACATCGGCCTCATCGTCAGCATCTCCTACCAGTACCTCACGGTCGGGTTCGCCGTTGTGGCCCTCCTCCTCGTCATCAGGTACATCGTCGCCTCCCTGACAGGGAGACTGATGAGGTTCACGCGCGAGGAGAGGGTGATCTCAAGGCTCGTCTTCACCCTCGGGACCTCGACGCTGGTGATGTCCCAGATCCCCCAGATCTACGACCCGGCGAGGGAGTTCATACTGAACCCGGGCATCTACCCAGACCTCTGCTTCCCCATAGTCCTGGGCACGGTCCTCTTTGCGGCGCTTCTCAGCCCGATTATAGCCAAGAGTCAGCTCAAGTAGGCATCCATCAGGCTTCGGATAAATTGCCCCTCGGCTTTGCCACAATCTCCCTTATCTCCAGATCGAAGAACTTCCTGGAGTAAGCCGGCTTCACCACGATGCAGGTGTCCGCCCCGGAGCTTGTCCCGCCGATGGCCATCACCTCCCCGTCCATGGAGATCATCCCGGCGTCGGCTGCCATCAGCACTGTCTCCACGCAGACCTTCATGCCTTGCCCGAACCTGTAGAAGGCGTCCCTGACAACCTCCTCCAGCGGTTTCCCCCCGTACTTCTCAGCGAAGGCCGAGGCGACCCCATCCCCCAGGGTGTGTGTGGCCGTCAGCACCTTGATGCCCTTCTCCTCAAGCCTCCGCCTCTCCTGCTCAGTGATGCACCATCCCCTGTCCTTGTATCCCTCTGAGATGGTCACCGCAACTATGTTGAGCTCCGGAGACGCGAAGGCCTCCAATGCCTTCAGGGCCGTCCCGCCATGCGTCGTAGCCACGACCAAGTCAGCTATCCCGAGCTCGTCGGCTCTCTCCTTCGCCAATTTGAGAAGCTTGTCCGTGTTCTCGGGGCCCGTCTTCTCAAAGTAGACTATCTTCTTCTCCATAAGATCACCGTATACCCACGAATTACACCGGGGAACATATTACGGTTGCCCGTTTTGATGGCGCGGCCGGCAGGATTCGAACCCGCGACCATGGGTTTTCTCCTAGAAATCTATCCGAAGACCCACGCTCTATCCAGACTGAGCCACGGCCGCTCGGACAACACGTAAATCCCCCGCCTATTTAGGTTTGTCCATACTATCAAGACATTTATGACCATGAAGCCCCATACACCGTTAGAAGGCTGAGCGGACTTGGACGGGATTAGGGGGACTGGCTTCGTCAACAGCGTAGAGCTCTCGGTCATCTCCTACGCGACCGAGGATGAGGAGAAGGTGGAAAGAGCCCTCCGCAACCTCATGCCCCCCGAGTTCGACGCGAAGGTGACGAGAGAGAGACTGAAGGGCTACTATAACGACCCCATCACCCGCATCCTCGTAAAGGTCACGAAGAGGAAGGAGGCCAGCCGGGTCATGCGCCAGATAGTGGGCCTCATATCGACGCTGGACCAGAGCAGGCTCCTCGACGAGATAGAAAAGCGCACGGACGACGCCGGGAGCCTCTACCTACGCTTCGAGAAACAGAGAGCCCTCAGCGGAGTGGCCGTGTTGAACGAGTTCGACCCCGTCAGGGTCAAGATAAAGTTCTACGTACCCCACGGCGAGGAGACCGACACATTCATCCGATCCGTCTTGGAAGAAGGATTCAGCGAAGCCACCGCCTCAGGAGGGTCATCAGAGAGTTGAGGAAGTTCATCGACCTCCACTTGGTGCCCGGAGACACAGATGTATCCGAATCTATGCTAAACGAGGCATCGAGATTAGGGTTCACGGGTGTAGGCTTGACCCAGGACACGGGAAACCGTGACTCTCACGATAACGACCCCCGTGAAGACAGCCTGGACATTGCGAGGAGGATAGACCTCCGACCAAGGAACCCCAACGAGCTGACCTCCTCCCTCAGGCGAATCAGGAGGCGGTTCGAGATCATCGCCGTGGAGTGCCGCAGCAAACCCGTCGCCCGCCAGGCCGCGAGGGACAACAGGGTGGACATACTCAACTTCCCCACCCAGATTCAGGGCAGGAGGAGGGTGAGGTTCGACCGCCAGGAGGCCTCGCTGGCGTCGGGGACAAACTGCGCGTACGAGATCAACCTATCGGACCTCCTGAATAAGGGGGCGCATGTCGCCACGAGGCTCCTCTCGATGATGACCGTAGAGGTCGAGAACGCCAGACGCTACGATGTCCCCGTGGTAGTCTCGAGCGGGGCGGACAAGCCCCTTCTGATGAGGGGTCCGAGGGAGCTGGCTGCCTCCATGCAGCTCCTTGGCATAGGCGAGGAGGAGTCCCTCGACATGGTCTCCGACGTCCCCTGGAGGATGGTGGAGAGGAACAGGAGCAAACTGGAGCCGGGCTACGTCTCCCCGGGCGTCAGGAGGGTCTGAGATACCCGTATACCGGAAGAGGCGACGCTACCTCAAGTTCTGGATTAGGGGAGATGAGGGTTTCAGCGTCAAGGAGGTAGCGGACGCCATTCAGAGAGGCGTCCTCGCCCTCTACGGAGTCCAGGGGCTCTCCACCATCGAGCCCAACCTCATTGACTTCGACGAAGACTCCCAGTCCGGAATCCTGCGGTGCAACCACAACCACCTCAGGGAGATGAGGGCCTCCCTTGCCTTCATGACCAGCATCAGCGAAAGAGCCGCGACGATACACGTCGACAAGGTCTCGGGGACGATCAGGAGCCTCAAGAAAGGCGGAGAAACGGCCTGAAAGGCTGTATGCAACAGAGGGAAACCATTTTTCCCATGATTTTCCACTAGGTTTAAAAGATATAAGGTGTCTCTGTGCATATTCAGCGTGAGAAAAGAGGCTGAAAAGCTCAAATGATAATACCTGTTAGATGCTTCTCCTGTGGAAAGCTTGTCGGAGACAAGTGGGAGCCCTTCTCCAAGAGGGTCTCCGAAGGGGAGCACCCCAAGGACGTCATGGACGACCTGGGTGTCACCCGTTACTGCTGCAGGAGGATGCTCCTCACCCACGTGGAGCTGGTGGACGAGATACTCAAGTTCCACTCGGAGAGGGAGGCCGTAGATATCAGAGGTGTAAGATAGCATGGAATCTCAAGGAGTCGAGGACCTTCTACTACCCCAGGAGATCCTCCTGTCAGCCGGGGTCCACATCGGCACCCGGGTGAAGACGAGGGACATGGAGCCCTACATCTACAAGGTGAGGCCTGACGGCCTCTTCGTCCTGGACATGGAGAAGATGAACGAGCGGATAAAAGTAGCCGCAAAGTTCCTTGCCCGCATGAACCAGTCCTACATAGCCGTGTCCTCATCGAAGCGCTACGGCAGGACCCCCGTAGAGAGGTTCTGCGAGCTCACCGGGGCGAAGCCCTTCACAGGTAGGTTCACATCGGGGACATTCACCAACCCAATCTTCTCCGACTTCTTCGAGCCCGAGATCGTGGTCGTCACAGACTCGATAGCCGACGCCCAGATAGTCGAGGAGGCGTCACTCATGGGGGTGCCCGTGATAGCCTTCTGCAGCACGGACAACTCCCTCAAGAACATCGACCTCGTCATCCCCATGAACAACAAGGGGCGGAGATCCCTGGCGATAGCCTACTGGCTCCTGTGCCGCCAGCTCAAGCGCGAGCTCAACGAGCTCTCCCCCGAGGCAGACTGGTCAGTATCCATAGACGACTTCGAGACCAACCTGTAGGTGGGGCCATGGGTGTAAGGCGACCCGTGGTTGCGGGGGCCTTCTACCCCGCCGACCCTTCTCGCCTAAGGCGCTCCATAGAGGAGTCATTCACCCACAGGCTCGGCCCGGGGAAGCTGCCCGGTGAGCCCTCCGGCGAGAGGACCATAATATCAGTTGTCTGCCCCCACGCTGGCTACATGTACTCTGGGCCAGTGGCCGCTCACAGCTACCTTCAACTTTCGAATGAGGGGAAGCCGGACACCATCGTGATAGTTGGGCCCAACCACACCGGGCTCGGGGGACCCGTATCCCTTGGAGGGGCGGATGCGTGGGAGACCCCGCTGGGAAGTGTCGAGATCGACAAGGACCTCACATCTGCCATCCTAGGTTCGTCTGATTTCATCGACGTCGACGCGATGGCCCACATCCGTGAGCACTCCATCGAGGTCCAGCTGCCCTTCCTCCAGCACATCTACGGAGAGTTCAAACTCGTCCCCATCTGTATGGGACTCCAGGACCTGGAGACCAGCAGGAGGCTCGGCGAGGTGCTAGCTGAGGCGCTGAAGGAGCGGAACGCGCTCATTATGGCGTCCACGGACCTCAACCATATGGAGCCCCAGTCCACAGCCGAGCCCAAGGACAGAGGCGTAATAGACAGGATCCTCGCCCTAGACGAGGCAGCCCTCCAGGACTGGGTCCGGAGCAGGAGGGTCTCCATGTGCGGCTACGGCCCCGTCTCAGCCACACTCGTGGCCTCGAAGAGGCTTGGAGCGACGAAGGCGGAGCTGCTTGCCTACAGCACCAGCGGGGACGTCATAGGGGACCACTCAGCGGTGGTCGGATATACATCTATGAAGATAACGTAGGAATGATGAAGATGGCAGTTGAGGCTACGGCCCCCGGGAAGGCGATACTCTTCGGAGAACACAGCGTGGTCTACAGGGGGCCCGCCATAGTCCTCGCCATAGACAAGAGGGCCAGAGTGGTCGCCGAGAGGACGGACGACGACAAGATCTTCTTCGACGCATTGGACCTGGGCTTCTCGGGCTTCTTCGACGGCGAGACATACTACGCCGTGAACGGGGAGCCTTGGAGGGGGCGGAGGCTCCTGGCCTTCATGGTGGCCGCCCGGAAGACCATGGAGCACCTGGACACGGAGTCGGGGCTCAACATCACGATACGCTCGGACATCCCGGTGGCCGCGGGCCTCGGCTCATCGGCAGCCGTCAGCGTGGCGACCGTAGCCGCCGTAGGGGGGGCCCTCGACGGGGACCTGAGCCAGGAGGACATCTGCTCCCTCGCCTACGAGGGGGAGAAGGTGGTCCACGGGACGCCCAGCGGCGTGGACAACAACATCTCCACCTACGGCGGGGTGCTGAGGTACGAGAGGGGGAGAGAGCTCGAGAGGTTCGAATTGGAGGGAGAGCTCCTCTTCGTCATCGGGAACACCCTCAGGAGGCGCTCCACCAAGAAGCTCGTGGACAGGGTGGGCAGGCTCATGGAGAGGGAGCCCGAGCTCGTGGATGGGATAATAGACTCAATCGTCAGGACCTCGGAGAACGGGCTTGAGGCCCTGAAGGAGGCAAACCTGAACCGAATCGGGGACCTCATGAACGTCAACCACGGCCTCCTCTCGGCACTCGGTGTCTCAATCTCTAGGCTCGACCTGATGGTCCACGCCTCCAGGGGATCCGGGGCATACGGGGCGAAGCTCACGGGAGCTGGGGGAGGCGGATGCATGATCGCCCTCACGGACGGGGAGAACACGGGGAGGATCCAGAAGGCCATCTACAGGTGCAGGGGGGAGCCCCACGTGGTCAACATCTCCTACGAGGGTGTGAACACCAGGAGGCTGGACTGAGTGCAAGTTCTCAAGCTCGGGGGCTCAGTCATCACCGTGAAGGACCAACCCATGACCGCCGACGACGATAACATACGTCGCCTCTGCGAGGAGGTGAAGGCAGCATGGCCGACGCCCCTCGTGATAGTCCACGGCGGGGGCTCCTTCGGCCACCCCGTGGCCAAGAAGTACGGCATAGCGGAGGGCTTCACGTCTGAGCGTCAGGTCCTGGGCTTCACGAGGACCCATCAGGCCATGGTGGCACTCAACACAATCATCGTGGACACGCTCTTGGACCTCGGCGTGCCAACCATCTCGCTGAGCCCGTCCACGTTCATCATGACCAGGGACGGCAGGATCGAGGACATAAACCTGGAGATAGTAGGGCGCTTGGCTGTCAAGGGGATCCTACCCGTCACATACGGGGACGCCGTCGTCGACAGGACCAAGGGGTTCAGCATCCTCTCCGGAGACCAGCTGGCCGTCAGGCTAGCGACGGGTCTAGGGGCCTCCCGCCTCCTCTTCGGGGTCGACGTGGACGGTGTCTACACCTCGAATCCCAAGCTGGTGCCCGAGGCGAGGGTCATAGAGAGCCTGCCCCTGGACAAGCTCGACGGATACATCAAGATAGGTGAGGCCCTGACCACAGACGTGACCGGGGGTATGCTGGGGAAGGTCTCGGAGGCGAAGACCGCCGTAAACGCCGGGATAGAGGTCTTCATCGGGAACGCCTCGAAGGCCGGCGTCATCCTTAAAGCCCTAAGGGGCGAAGCCGTAAAGGGGACCATTCTGAAGAGGTGAAAGAAGTGGGGGGTATAGAGAAGCGCAAGCAGAGGCACATCAGGCTCTCCCTAGAGGAGAACGTCCAGGCCGACATAGGCACCGGGTTCGAGGACGTGAGGCTCATACACAGGGCGCTCCCCGAGATAGACCTCGACGAAGTCGACACCGAGACGGAGCTCTTCGGAAGAAGGCTGGCGTCCCCCCTGATAATCTCCGCCATCACAGGGGGCACGGACTACGCCAAGGAGCTCAACTCCATCCTCGCCTCCGTGGCGGAGGAGATGGGCATCGGGATAGGCGTGGGGAGCCAGAGGATAGCCATAGAGGACCCCTCGGTGGAGCACACGTTCGGCGTCGTCAGGGAGAAGGCCCCGAGCTCCCTCGTCATAGCGAACATCGGCTGCCCCCAGCTCTCCCTGGGATGGGGGCCGGATGAGGCCCGGAGGTGCGTGGAGATGGTCAAGGCCGACGCCCTCGCCATCCACATGAACCCACTCCAGGAGGCGGTCCAGGTCGGAGGCGACACTAACTACAATGACGTCCTCAAGAAGGTGGGCGAGATCGCGAGCAGCCTGGACACCCCGGTGGTCATGAAGGAGACGGGCTGCGGAATATCTTATGAGGACGCCATCAAGATGGAGGCGGCTGGAGTCGCCGGTCTCGAGCTTAGCGGTGTCGGAGGCACGAGCTGGGCCGCCGTGGAGCACCACATCGCCAAGGAGGAGGGGAAGGGGGATCAGGAATACCTGGGGGAGGCCCTCTGGAACTGGGGGATACCCACAGCGATAAGCCTCGTCGAGACCCACAAGTCGACCAACCTCAAGATCATAGCCTCAGGAGGCCTCCGCACCGGGGTCGAGATGGCGAAGGCCATCGTTCTCGGGGCGGACGCTGTGGGGATAGCCAAGCCTTTCCTAGAGAAGGCCGTTGAGGGGCCCGACGCCCTGAGGGAGCACGTGAAGAACATCCTCCTGGAGTTCAGGACAGTGATGTTCCTCGTGGGCGCCAAGGACGTCGAGGCCCTGAGGAAGGTCCCTGCTCTCATCCTGGGTAGGACGGCGGAGTGGCTCAGGCTCAGGGGATTCGACCCTGAGGACTACTCCCTTCGGGAGTGACCGAAGGGATCAAGGTAAGTTTTATCTATTGTCGCCTTGCCTATGCTCTTCGAGGTCCGGACTTTGTCTCTCGAAGCGAGCATCAAACGTAAACTTCAGTTGACTGCTGTCAAGGTTGACAGGTTCATCGACAAGCTGCTCGTGCCGAACAAGCCTGAGGAGGTCTATCGGGCCGCCCATCACCTAATCAAGGCGGGGGGGAAGCGGCTGAGGCCTTACCTGGTTCTCAAGACGTGCGAGATGATGGGGGGAGACCCTGAGCTCGCTCTGCCCTACGCCGCGGCGGTGGAGATGTTCCACACATTCACCCTGGTACACGACGACATCATGGACAACGACGACCTCAGGAGAGGATCATCCACTGTGCACACCAAGTGGGGGATACCTCTGGCCATCGTGAGCGGTGACCTACTCTTCGCCAAGGTCTACAGTGCGATGATCGAGCCTGGCATAAGCATGAAATTATCAAAGGAGAGAGTTGTTTCGTGCCTCGAGAGCCTCACGAATGCTGCTGTCATCCTCTCTGAGGGACAGGCCCTGGACATACTGCAATCCAACGTGGTGGACGTGAGCGAGGAGGACTATATCTACATGGTGGGCGGCAAGACGTCCGCCCTGTTCAGGACCTGCGCCGAGGTCGGGTGCCTCGTCGGAGGGGGCTCCGAGGAGGAGGTCTCCAGGCTGGGCTCCTTCGCATGGGACGCGGGGATCGCCTTCCAGATAGTTGACGACATCCTCGGGGTGACGGCTGACGAGGCTACCCTCGGGAAGCCTGTGGGGAGCGACATCAGGGAGGGAAAGAAGACCCTCATCACGATAAAAGCCTTGGAGGACGCCTCCCCCGAGGAGAGAGAAACGCTGGAGAAGGCCCTGGGGGTGCAGGACGCCTCCACGTCTGACATCGATGAGGCCATGAATGTTCTCGCTAGCACCGGGGCTATTGCCTATGCTGAGAAGGTGGCTGCAGAGTACACTGAGAAGGGGATGAGCGCCATCTCAGCGTTCCCTGACTCCGAGGCGAAAAGGGACCTCCTGGAGCTGTTGGAGTACTTCACGAAGCGCAGCTACTAGGATTTTTTATTCTGACTTGAAGTGGGGGAGCACCTCAAGCCCGAACAGGTTGATGGCGCCCCTCACACTGGGGCCCAACGGTGAACCCGTGACGAAGTGGGTTATCCCTGTCTTGAAGAGCACCTCTATCTTCTCGATGCACTGCTCGGGGGTACCGCAGATCGCGAAGGAGTCTATCATGGCCTCGTCCACCGCCCCGAAGGCCTCGCCCCAATTCCTGTCAGCCAAGTCCTTCCGGATACCATCCGCCTTCTCCTGGGGTATGTCATGCCTATCTAGGACGGTGGGCGGGCTGCCCGCCACGATGTAGGCGACAACGGGGACCACTGGTTTCCGGGCGCTCTTCTCATCCATTGCCACGGAGAATGAGGTATACGCTGCGATGTCGAGCTCATCGAAGCTGCGTCCACCGCGCTCTGCTCCTCTCCTTATCTGTTTCACGGCCCTCTCTATGTCGTCGGGGTGGGAGGCGTTTATCAGGGTCCCATCGCCTATCTCCCCAGCCAGCCTGAGCATCTTCGGCCCCTGAGCGCCTATGAAGATGGGAATAAAGTCGTCCACCTTGAAGTTGAACCTCGCCCCCGCGGAGGTCCTGAACCTCTTCCCATTGTACTCACCCTTGTCCCTCGCGATCTGACGCCTGATGATCTCCACGGACTCCCTGACGGTCCGAAGGGGCGCCTCCATCTCGGTCCCCACCATGTCAAGGGTGGTCCTGTCCCCGGCGCCTATGCCGCAGATGACCCTTCCGGACGCTATCTCGTTGAGGGATGCGACGCTCTGAGCGGTCATGACGGGGTGGATCAGGTATGGGTTGGTCACCCCCGGTCCGAGCCTGATCTTCTCCGTGTAGTTGGCTATCACGGCGAGGCTCACGTAGACGTTCCTGTTGTTGAAGTGGTCCGTTATCCAGATGCTGTCGTATCCGAGGTGCTCTGCCTGGACTGCGTAGTATGTTGTCCTCCAGAACAGCTCCATGGGAACGAACTCTATTCCAAAGCTCCTCATCTTCTAACCACTCGGCTTATCCCTAGATCTGCTGCCTGCCTGAGCTTTTCTAGTTGGTGGGCCTGAAAGCGAGCTTTAGCTCCTCCAGCCCCAGGCCCTCCATGACCGTGAACGCCCCGTCTGGATCTGCGTAGGAGACCGCCTCCAGCAGGTTGGTCAACCCAGCCTCGCTGGCCAGCTGCTCTCTCTGCCAGTAGAACAGGATCGTCTTGGCGAGGGAGCTGGGCACCCTGCTCCCGTCCTTTGCCTCAAGCATTACGTCGATGAGCCTCTCAGCAAGCAATTCTCTCATAGTCGTCGGGATCGACTTTACGAACTCTCTATATCCCATCTCGACCCCCGAATATACGTTTCTTTCGCAGTTCTATCAAGATATTGGTCATGTCTTTTCCTATTTTCGAGATAAACGGTGTGAAAAACACACTTTTAGCAACTATTTCATGCCTTTCATACGCTTTCCGCAACATCTATATACTGTAAATATTAATTTGATATTAAAAGGGGAATTTGAAAAATTAACATAAAGGGGTCATTTTTCGAGCCCTTTGCTCCCCTTTTCGACGTTGAGAGGTAGGTACGCATGTCTTTCGATCAGCTCGATCTAAGAATCATCAGGTCCCTGGACGGTGCTGGGCGCAAACCATACAGGATGATAGCCGAGGAGCTCAGCGTGAGCGACTCGACCGTCAGGAAGAGGATAAACCGGATGCTCGATGATGGTATCATCAAGGGTTTCAACGTTCTGCTCAACTACCAGGCTCTGGGCAGGATCATTAAGGCCTTCATAGGCCTACGCGTGAACCCGGGTAAGCTCAAGGAGATCGTCAAGCACCTTGAAATGAACCCAGATATTCAGGTCCTCTACCGCACCACAGGAGATGTAGATCTCTTCGTCGAGCTCATCTGCAGGGACATGGAGGAGCTCAACGACTTCCTCGAGTCCGAGTTAACACTCGACGGGATAACAGGCACCCACGTAACCGTGGTGATAGGCCCCTACAAGCGCTGTCCGTGCACAGGGATCTAACGCCAGACCTCCGGCCTCTCCCCCGTCAGGCTGAATACGTAGACGCCTCCATCAAGAGCGCGGGTGATTCTGAACTCCGCCTGGAATAACGTCTCAAGATAGCCCTTCAAGTACGCGATAGGGACACCGAGGAACTCGACCATCATCTCACCTCCGTTCCTGCTGAACTTCGCCCAGCCCAGGTTCTCAAGCTCGTTGAGGATCACCCCCCAGTTGGAGGGTTCGCTGAGGTCCAGCTCGGGGTCGAAGGGATCAACTATCCTCCTCTTGAGTGCCGACATGCGTGCGATCTCGTACAGCTGCGCTTCGCTGACCGAGGTGAATATGTCGTTCAGCATCCCCTGGGAGACCATGAGGATCCTCTGGTCGCCCAGGCGGTACACGTACTGCAGCCACTCATGCATGTTGAGCTTCTTGTATATGCGGAGAGCCGCCAGAATCGCCTCCTCCCTGTCCCTTATCAGGCGGCTGCTCTCGAGGAAAGTCAGATATCTCTTCAGATCATCGTCGAGACGTACCGTGAACTCCTCGCCTTCGCTGCCTTGCTCTCCAGTGATGTCGTCTTTGGGCCTCAAGGGTATCAAAGGGAATATGAAAGAAGGGATATTTACAATTATCAGGTGTCTATCCTGTCATCTTCTCCTTGACCTTTGTTAGGAGCATGTCGGCGACCTCCCTCTTGCTCTTCAGTGGGACGTGAGTCACTTCGCCTCCCCGGTCGATTATGAAGACCTCGTTCGTGTCGGTGCCGAAGCCGACCCGGTCCTTAGAGACGTCGTTCGCCACTATCAGGTCCATCTCGGCTTCGCCCATTCTCTTTGTGGCCCTCCTGAGGAGCTCCTCCTCCGTGAGGTCGTACTCGGCCTTGAAGCCCACGAGGAACACGTCGGGGTCTACCTTCTTCACCTGCTCGATGATCTTCGGCAGGGGCCTTAGGTCCACGGTCCAGTGCTCCATCCCCGACGGAGTCTTCACCATCTTCCTGTCGGCGGGCTTGTAGTCAGCGGCAGCAGCGGAGAGGATAGCCACGTCCTTGTCCCCGGCCTTCAAGGACTCCACGACGGCGTCCAGCATCTCCTCGGTGGTCTCAACCTTCACGACCTTGGCTCTCGACGGGGGCACGGCTGTCCCTGGGCCGAAGACCAGGGTCACCTCCGCTCCTCTGTCCAGGGCTGCCTCCGCGATGGCGACCCCCATCTTCCCCGAGCTGGGGTTGGAGATGTACCTGAAGCCGTCGAGGTACTCTCGGCAGGGTCCTCCGGTCACGACGATCTTCATCCCCTCGAAGTCCCTCTCAACTGTGAGCTTGTTCACGACCGATTGGACGATCTCCTCGGTGCCGGGTATCTTGGCCTTCCCCTCCTCCATCCGGGGCATCAGGACCTCGACTCCGATGGACTCCAGCTTCCGTATGTTCTCCAGGACGATCGGGTGCTTGTACATGGAGGCATGCATCGCCGGGGCGATGATGATGGGTATCCCAGCCCCAATGGCAGTGGTCAGGAGAGTGGTCACGGGGGTGTCATCGATGGCGCACGCGGCCTTCCCTATGGTGTTGGCGGTGCTCGGAGCCACCAGAACGAGGTCGGCCCTATCGGGGTGGACCCCGCCGAGGGTGACGTGCTCTATCTTGCCCGTGAGCTCGGTCACCACCGGGTTCCCGGTGGCGTACTCCATGAGGTAGGGGTGGATGATGACCTGGGCCATCTCCGACATGACTGTGTAGACCTCGGCTCCCAGGCGCATAAGCTCCCGGGCGATCTCGGGGCTCTTGAAGGCGGCGACGCTCCCGGTGATGCAGAGGACTATCTTCCGGCCTTTAAGCGAGTCTCCTTTGGTGCCTATGATCTGCTTCGATGTATGCTCACCCAGGGACATACGAATCTGTTTGCAAGGTATGCAATGCATTAATAAACGCTTTCATGTGAGGGAGGGCGACATCCCTTCCCGGAGAATGCTACCGGAGGGCGTCTATCTTCTCCTCGATCTCCTTGAACCTCTCCTCGTACTCATCGAAGCGCTCGTCCATCCCCTCGAGCTTATCCAGTAAGAACTTAATCTCCGTCTCCAGATCGCTTATCTTCTTCTCTTGGCTCATACGGAAGACCTCTCGATTGACCAGAGACCATCCTTTTTATAAGTTTACCGAGGGGCCTTCAGGATCTTGAAGACCTGTCCGAAGTAATCGGGACCATAACTGAGAGTTATCTGGTGGAACTCCCCGTCCTCTGTGATGACCCTCTCGAGGTTGCCCTTGATCAGCGCCGTCTCGCCCTCCATGAGCTGGAGGCGGTACTCCTTCACGTAGGAGACGACCCTGCTGATGCTGCCTGGGTCGACGTCGCAGCTGACCTCGTGGAGCTCCACGGGGTAGACGGAGGGCATGAAGCCCCCCTCGTCGTCCGAGAGGACCTCGCCGACGGCCTCGACCCGTCCAAGGGGCTCGATCCTCTCCGTATTCGGGTACTCGTTAGTTATCTCGTCCCATCTTCGGACTGGCTCGAACTCGACGTTGACCGTACGGCCCAGCTTGGGTGAGGAGAATCTGGCGTAGATGAGCTTCCTCTTCTGATAGCCGCCGTACTCGGCCTTCTCGTAGTCGGTGAAGTTCCAGTGCTGGGGGGGATCCTCGGGGGTCCAGGTGTCGAACTCGTTCATCATGGAGCCCTCCCCGTAGAGCGCTATGAGGGTTGACCTCAGCTCCTTGAACTGTTCCACTCCATATATGATGAGATCTACGTCGCTGTACTGGGGGTGGTGGAATCCGTGGGCCAGGGAGCCGAAGACCCCGAAGTCACGGAGCCTGAGAGAGGATCTCTCAAGAACTAGGTCGAGCACGTCCCTCGCCGTCTCCACGAGGGGATCGTTCTCCTCATCCAGGAGCTCCTTCAGCCTTTCGGTGGGGCGCATTACCTCGGAGAGCTGCTCTGCCTTGACCCCCACCATCTCCAGGCTCATTGGTTCATGGAGTAACACGTGAGGAGGCTCGCGTTTCCTTGCGAACTTGAGACCGCCATCCAGGTAGAACTTGTAGAAGTTTGTGGAGAGGCCTGTCCTGATGGCTTTCGGGTTTTTTGTCGTGTAGATGGACTCCGAGGCGTACTCGAGGTCGCAGAAACAGGAGTCGGGGGGATGGTCGTAGCCGTATGTCCTGAATATGAGTCCCTCGGGCGTAACCGGCGCATCCCTGTCCCTGAACCTCATCAGTGCTTACAATGTGCGTCCAATGATAAAACCCATGAGGTCACAGGAATACGATGATGTTCTAGGCACTTCCGCTATCCGTCTCGGACCGCAGAGAGCTCCGCGGTGTACCAGTCGCTGTCCTCCTGGACCCAGTCCTCTACTTGGTAGCTCTCGGGCTCACCGCGGTCATCGAGGACGATGACCTCCTCGATCTCCGAGTTGATTATCTTCCGCTTACACCTCTGGCAAGGCATAGCCTTGGTGTAGCTACCATCTGAGTCCAGGCCCGCGAGGTAGAGCTTGGCGCCTATCCTGTCCGACCTGTTGGAGTTGATGATCGCATTCTCCTCGGCGTGGACCGCGGGGCAGTAGTCGTAGGACCTCCCCTTGGGTGAGTCCATCTCGTCCTTGATGCAGCCCACCTCCATGCAGTTCACGACGCCCTTCGCAGGGCCGTTGTATCCTGTGCCCACGATGTTGTTCCCGTTCACTACGACTGCCCCGAACTTTCGTCTGGTACATGTGGATCGGGCGGCCACCGCCAGGGCTATCTTGAGGAAGTACATCGTCTTGTCTGGTCGCTCCAACTCGAAGCCTCAGCATCCATCTAGCAGGGTACTTGTTTAAAAGACTCATTCTCGGAATGGGTGGAATCTAAAACTGGAGGAGCATGAGCGTACGCTAGATTTTAGTTGGGCTACGGATTTAGACGTCCATTTTGCCAAGTTGTATTTAAAAAGGGAAAGCGTCCAGTTGCACCTTTTAAGGAAACGAGATCCAAAGATTTGGGTACTCTTGATACAGTTATTTTTATGGGAAAATCAGGTAAACTTAAACTTTAAAGAACGATATTAAAATCATATGGAATAACGAACCTCATTGCACTTTATTTGTTAAAAATCAATGTATATGTTGATTTTTCATTAAGGGTATATTCTCAACACTTCGCTGTTGATTTCAATCCTAGCGGACTGGAGGCATCTTGGACCATGACAGGAGAGGGTGAGAGGGATCCACTGGCAGAGCTCTACCAGATGGAGCAGATCGAGTGCACGCCGGAGGAGAAGGACGCCCTGGTCATGGTGACGAGGTTGCTCGAGAACGTCGAGGAGTTCTACGAGCTGAGGGAGCAGCTATTCCACGCGATGAACGATGATGCCTCCCTGGAGCCCAAGATCGTGAACCTGTTCAACGTCCTCATCCAGGGCCTCGAGGTCGAGCAGACCTACATGAAGGTCGAGCTCCTCCGCTGAGAAAGTAACCTTTCCCATTCTGATGTTTTCACCGTATAGTTGTAAGTGAAAATGGTGGGTCTGGTGAGATTTGTTTACCCTTAAGATTAAAAATTATGGTTTTTTTTGTATACGAAGTTGATACGTGAAGCCCACTAAGAGCGTATCCCCATCTTCGCGCGCGCATAAGTTTTCACGGAGGGGCTGGAGGAGAAGGGATAAATACGCCTTCACATAGGCACGCCATAATTTATAACGGAGATGAGGTCAACTAATCTGATTCACGGATGTCTCAGGAAGACAGAAGAGCGGAACTTATCTTCGAACTGACCAATCTGAGGGAGAGGCTGGACAAGCTGAAGAAGGAGAAAGAGGATCTGAATGCGCTCATAGAGCAGATCGCTCTCGAGAATGAGGACCTGAAGAGGGAGGTCAGGGAGAGGCTCGAGCAGACCCAGGAGCTCAGGGGGCTCCTGTGACATTCACGGGGTGAAGTGGACGTTGGACGATAACAAGACGGTCTCCGAGCTGGAGGAGGAGGTCTCAAGGCTCAGGGCGGAGGTAGGGGAGCTGGAGAAGGAGAGCGAGCTTCTGAATCTCGACCTGGAAGAGGTGAAGCAGTTGAACAAAACTCTATCCCTGGAGATAGATCGCCTATATCAGAACATAGGTTACCTGTCTGAACGCGAACCCTGATGCTGCGCGCGCAGAAAAATTCTACCTACCAATCTTTCACAAAACCTCATCAATCGCGCGCGACCAGCAACCATTATTTCTGGTGATCCACAGTTTTGTTTTACACTCAAGGGCTGATCTACCCGAGGCTCTATCCCCGAGAAGTGGTACATAAACCAACATGAAAGTGGATTTAAGGATTGGTGGGCCCGGTGAGATTTGAACTCACGATCTTTCGATTATCAGTCGAACGCTTTAACCAATCTAAGCCACGGGCCCGCTGCAAAACTCTGATACAGCAACCCCGTTAAATATTTAACTCCTCAACGCGCGCCCCAGTCAAGTCAAATACTGCATTGAATACAGATAGTCGGGTCTAGGAAGTTGGAACCCTTCAAACTCCACATGCTGGGCACGGGAGGAGGCCGGTTCACTATGATAACCCAGCAAAGACGGACGGCTGGCATCAGGATGGTCCATGGAGGCACGGATATCCACCTGGACCCTGGACCGGGAGCCCTCGTCTACTCCAACTGGGCGCGGCTCAGCCCCCAGAAGCTCGACGCCCTAGTCGTGACCCACTGCCACCCCGACCACTACACCGACGCCGAGGTCCTCGTCGAGGCGATGACCCACGGCACTCAGGACAAGAGGGGGGTGCTGGCAGCCTCGAGGAGCGTGCTCCAGGGGAGCGATAACTTCGACTCCAGCGTCTCCAGATACCACCAGAACCTCGTCAAGGAGGTACATGTACTTGGCAGCGGGAGCGCCTTCGAGGTCGACGACCTACGCTTCCAGGCAATGGAGGCCCGGCACAGTGACGCCGACACCGTGGGCCTCAGGGTGGGCGTCCCGGAGGTGGGCTCAATTGGATATACCTCTGACACGGCCCCCTATAACGGCCTGGGGGAGGCCTATCGGGGATGCAGGCTCCTGATCCTCTGCGTCCTGAGGCCGAGGGGTAAGCCCCTGAAGTACCACCTCTGCACAGATGACGTCCTGAGAATACTGGAGGAGGTCAAGCCAGGCTGTGGCGTCCTGACCCACTTCGGGATGAGCATGCTCAACGCGGGGCCCGAGGAGGAGGCCGCCTACTTGGAGAGTGAGACGGGTGTGCCCACGGTCTCGGCGAGGGATGGCATGCAGATCATCCTGGGGGAGGGGATCGAGGTCAGGGGATCCCAGAAGAAGGATGAGCCCCGTCTCATCGAGGCTTAGCGTATCCGGCTATCATAAAGTTTTTATGAACGCCCCTCAAGTCGTATCCAGTACTGTCTGAGGAGAGGTACATGGGGTATCGTTTTGTTGCCCCCCAAGCGGGGGAGCTGTGAAGGAAGCCGCAACGAGTTATTTGATAGTCTGCCTCAGAGGACGACGGACAACATTATAAGAGGGGAGTCCACCGATCCCCCCATTCAATCGTCCACGTTTGAGTACTCGGGACAGGTGATCATGAAATGAAACAACTACCACGCAAGATCGACTTCATAGAGATAGAGAAGAAGTGGGAGAGGCTCTGGGAGGAGAACGGGACATACGTCTACAACTGGGGAGACGACGGTCGACCCAGGTACTCGGTAGACACCCCGCCCCCCTACCCGAGCGGGGACTTCCACATGGGGAACGTCCTGAACTGGACCTACTTCGACATGAGGGCCCGCTACAAGCGGATGCAGGGCTACAACGTCCACTTCCCCCAGGGATGGGACTGCCACGGGCTGCCCACGGAGGTCGCCGTGGAGAAGGCCTACAAGATCAGGCGCAGCGACATCCCTCCCGACGAGTTCAGGAAGCTCTGCGAGGAGTGGATAGAGCAGTACATCGCCATCATGAAGGAAGGGGTGATCCGTCTCGGCTGCAGCGTCGACTGGAGCCTCGAGTACAGGACCATGGAGCCGGACTACATACGCAAGGTACAGCGGAGCTTCCTCATGCTCTACGAGAAGGACATGATCTACAAGGGGGAGCACCCCATCAACTGGTGCCCCAGGTGCGAGACCGCCATCGCAGACGCCGAGGTGGAGAGGGAGGCAAGGACGGGTAAGATCTACACCATCGCGTTCAGCGCGGAGGGGGAGGCCCTCCTCATCGCTACCACGAGGCCCGAGTACATCCCAGCCTGCGTGGCCATAGGCGTCCACCCTGAGGACGAGAGGTTCAACAATCTGATCGGAGGGGAGGCGAGCATCCCCCTCTCCGACCGCAAGGTGGCCATCATCGCCGACGACGCCGTGGACCCCAAGTTCGGCACGGGTACCATGATGATCTGCACTTATGGTGATAAGGCGGACGTGCTGGCTGTGGCCAAGTATAAGCTCCCCGTGATCAAGCTCATCGACGGGAAGGGGATGCTGACGGCTGCTGCCGGGAAGTACGCGGGCATGGGGGTAGAGGAGGCCCGGGATGCTATACTCAAGGACCTCGATGAGGCGGGGCTCCTGAGGAAGACGGAGAACCTGGAGCAGGAGATAGGGGTCTGCTGGAGATGCGACACCCACATCGAGGTGGTGACCACAGACCAGTGGTTCATGAGGACCATGAGCCTCACCGAGGAGGTGGTGAAGAAGGCCATGGAGATCGACTGGTACCCCGACTGGATGAGATACAGGCTCATCGACTGGGCCAACGCCTTGGACTGGGACTGGGTGCTGAGCAGGCAGAGGGTCTTCGCGACCCCAATCCCCGTCTGGTATTGCGAGAACTGTGGGAAGGTGAGGATCGCCAAGCCTGAGGTGCTCCCCGTGGACCCTAGGGTTGACAAGATGGAGGGGACATGCGAGTGCGGGGGCACCCAGTGGAGGGGGGAGACAGACGTGCTGGACACGTGGTTCGACTCCTCCCTATCCTGCGCCATCCACGCGGGGTGGCCCGACAGGGAGGACTGGAGGAACTTGTTCCCGGCCTCGGTACATCCGTCCGGCCACGACATCATCAGGACCTGGGCATACTACCTCATGGTGAGGCACCTCGCCCTCTTCGGCGAGACGGCGTACGACTCGGTGCTCATCAACGGGATGGTGCTGGGGACCGACGGTCGCAAGATGAGCAAGTCCCTGGGGAACTTTGTGGCCACCCCCGAGGTGTTCGACAAGTACGGCTCCGACGCCTCCCGCCTCTGGGCGGCGACCGGGGGGAGCACGGGGACGGATATCCCGTTCAGGTGGGCTGACGCCGAGTATGGCTGGAGGTTCATGAGGAAGCTCTGGAACGCCTGCAGGTTCGCCAGTATGAGGCTCGAGGACTACGACCCATCTACCAAGGTCGAGCCCGACCTCCTAGACAGGTGGATCCTGAGCAAGCTCGAGGGCGTGGTGAAGGAGGCGACCGCGGAGTATGAGCCCTGCCGCTTCATGAACGCCGTGGAGGCTGCCCGTAACTTCATTTGGCACGTCTTCTGTGACCACTACCTCGAGGCGGCGAAGCACAGGCTTTACTCGGAGGGGGAGGAGAAGGCATCGGCCCAGCAGACGCTGTACTATGCTGTGCGGAGGATGCTCCAGCTCCTCGCCCCGGCGATACCCCACCTTACCGAGGAGGTCTACAGCTTCATGTACGCTGACGGTGGCTCCGATAGCATCCACCTGAGCCGGTGGCCTGAGGCCGATGAGTCCCTTATCGACGAGGAGGCGGAGAGACGGGGGGACCTGATAATTGCGGTGATCAGGGACGTCAGGAAGGAGAAGAACAGGCTGGGGATTCCCCTCAACAAGCCTCTGGACGAGCTGAGGATCTACGCAGGTAGTTCGGAAGAGGCGGAGATGGTCTCCATGGGCATCGAGGACATCTCTGCGACCCTCAAGGCGGAGGACGTGGAGGTCCTGGAGGGGGATGGGGGGGAGTGCGAGGTGGAAGGGTACCCTGCTGTGAGGTTCTCCCTCTAGAACAGCATGAAAACAGCTTATCTTACTCCATATCTTATATTAAATTCGAGTAAAATCATAGACTTATTCCGTGTGAATAAAAGTCCACAGTTTTGAATTAACATACTGGGAAAATTACATGAATCCCTTGCGAGTATATCCCGCGCGCACCACCCGCACTGCGAAGGATTTTTAGGGTTAAGTTTTTTTCAGGAAGTCAAATGCGCCTTTTCTCAGATTGATTCCATATTCGAGGTATGCCTTCAGACAGGCAAGGAAGTTAGCCCACCCCCCTGTGTTTCCCATTAGCCATTTGATGCCTGCCTCATCGTTGATCATGCTTTTCTCGGTTACTGTCACTATGGTCGCATCGCCATCTACTGGAGTAAGAGTCATCTCTACCAGAAGCTCTTCTCCGTCTACCTCCCAGTAATAAGAGATGTATCTATCCTGCTCTATTTTCCCAACGCTGATGGGAAACTCCTCCTCAAACTCTGGGAACATCCATCTCACCTGTTTTCCTTCGATCATTCTTCCGCTACCTTTTGAGATGAAATAGTTAGACATCTTTTCTGGGTCGATGATGGCCTCGAACACTGTTTTCACGGGTTTTAGGATCTGAAGCGCCACCTTGATTTCGAGAGTTTGTTTTTTCATTATCTGTCTCCTCTTATGCATGCGCGGACATTTCTCTTTTTCAGAGACTTATTCTCCTTGCATGCATCTTTTTCGTTTAGCGTTCTAGCGGAACTGACGGTACTTGAGGATCGCCGCGAGGCCTCCGAAGGACTTTATCAGCATGACGCCCTCCTCGGTCTCCGGGGAGATTATCTCCACCTTGGCGTCGGTGCCCTCCGCCAGCTTCACGAGGTGCTCTATGAGGTCCTCCCTCTCCATGATCTCGTAGCTGCCATTGTCGCATTTTATACATTTTAGGTCGCTCACGTTCTCCTCCCATGCCCCAAGCTCGTCGAGGTCGACGATGCGGGTCTCCTTAGCGCCGCAGTCCCTGCACTGGAGCCTCACGAAGGCCCGCCTCACCGCCTCGGAGATGAGGAGGGTGCGGACGTTGTTGCTCCTCAGGGCCTGGATGACCTCCCGTTCGCCGTATGTGGAGAGGCCGGTGTCCTGGCCGATGTTGTAGAGGAAGTCCTGGACTATCTTGCGCTCCTCGTAGAAACGGACGTTCTTCAGGAAGTCCTTGGAGCGCTCCACCACCTCCTTGACCCCCTCGTGGCCCGTGTAGCCGGTGTCCACGGTGGTGAGGATCTTGTCCTTGAGCTCGTAGTGGATGTGATCTCCCTTGAGGAACTCCTCCTTGGTGGGGCCCGGCCCGCCGACGAGGATCCCCTTCAGGTTGGGGACCTCCAGGTAGATCTCGGTGATGTACTTACCAACTCTCCTGTAGTACTCGTTGAGGTGCATGTCCCTGAGCCGCTCGTACCTCCGGGAGCTCTGACCCCCCGCCCGGGTCTTCCCCTCGACGCCCGAGGTGATGTTCTTGACGATGTTGGCCCGCTTCCCCTTGAGCATGGCGAATGTGGCGGACTTTGCGTCGATGATGACGATCCCGTAGCTGTCCTCGGTGCGGAGGAGCTCGAAGAGGGGATCCAGGATGAACCTGTGCTCGCACCTGTAGTAGTAGATGCCGATGGGATCCGGTGGGATGACGGTATAGGTCTCCATGTCGCCGACGCCGTGCTGCTCGCTGGCTATGGTGCCCGCGAAGAGGACGAGGCCCGTGGGGGGGATGGTCTTGAAGAGCTTGAGCTGCTCCATGACCTTGGTGAGGCCGTCCTGGACGTTCTTCTTGGTGGTCTTGGACTTTATGTTCCCGGCGGTGCCCCACTCGGTGCGGAGGTCGCTCATCACCTCGCTGAGCTGCTTCCCCGGGGGGATGTAGACGGTGATGAGCTCCGTGCCCCGTCCCTCCTTGGTCTCCAGCATCTCCAGCATCCGCTGGAACCGGAATCTCGCCAGGGACGGGTTCTCATCTGACATGGGGTTTCCTCCTCTTGACGGTCAAATAACAGTCCGAGGCGTTATATACGTTACTGAGCACCCGGAGACCATAGTCGCCTTAATAATGCGGTGAACCCGTAATACACCCAGAAATCCCATTAGGTGAATCCCCAATGCCGCCCGAAATCGAGCTTGAGGTGTTCCGCGGCCTCTCCATGAATATCAGCCTGGACGGAAAGAAGGTGGGCTTCATCGACGCCTTCGTAGACGAGGACGCTGAGAAAGGCGTATGGATCGAGTACGTCTACATCCTCGAGAGGCTCAGGAACTCGGGCATCGGATCCCAGGCGATGAAGGAGATCATCGGGAGGTGGGCGGAGATGGGGTACGAGACGGTCTCCCTGGACGACGTCCACTGGGAGAAACCCGAGGACTTCTGGGGGAAGCTGGGGTTCACGGGCGAGGGGAAGAGAAAGATACTCCGGATACGGGAGGCTCCCTGGCTCTAGCGGACCTCGGTGCCCCCGTGGCCCCCCTCGACGGCCCTCATGATCTCCTCGGGGTCGGACCCATCTATGAAGACCAGGGGGATCCTCAGTTTCTTGGCGCGCCTCACGGCCTTCAGGTCGAATAGCCCGTACTCCCCGGGCGCCTGCTCTGTGTTCTCCAGGATGATCCTCTCCAGCTGGGGGAAGGTTATCCGGTCCAATTTGATAGCGTCGGGGTGGCTTTTAGGGTTCTTGTCGTAGACCCCGTCAACGTCCGTGGCGTTGATGATAAGGTCTGCGCCCGCTGCCTCGGCGAAGAGGACGGCCCGGTAGTCGGTGCTGGAGCCCGGGAGGTGGCCTCCGCCGACGAGGATCCTGTCCCCGAGGTTGCGCTTGACCTCGCTGCCCCGGCGGTGGATGTGGGGGTGGGCGTCGGGGCCCAGGGCCGCGATGAGGAGGAGGGCGTTGAGGTGGGTGGCGTGGATGCCGAGGCGGTCCTGGGTGTAGGAGTCGGCGCCCAGCTCCTTGGCGATCTTTATCCACTCCCTGGCGGGCTTTCCGCCTCCGCAGACGACGATGAGTGTGTGGCCTCTCTCCTTGAGTTTCCTGAGGACTTGGGCGTATCTCTGATATGTCTCCGGGGTGCCCTCCCGGGGGAGGAGGCTCCCGCCGAGGCTGATGGAGATCTTCATGGTTTCGGATGGGATTTGCTCTTGAGATATTTAAGGAGTGCACTGAACCTAGGAACTTCGGGACGTACTTTCTCGTCTACCCTCACTCTAATATACAACTGGCCTAACATTTGAGCCATTATGATAGAGATTCGTCTACACGGGAGAGGCGGACAGGGCGCCGTGACGGCCTCAAGGCTCCTGGCGACCGCCGCCTTCCTGGAGGATAAACATAGTCAGTCGATCCCGATGTACGGGACGGAGAGGCGGGGGGCCCCTGTGACGGCGTTCGTCAGGATCGGTGAGAAGGACAAGATGGTGAGGAGCCTCATCCATGAGCCCGACTACGTCGTGGTGCTCGACTCCCTCCTCAGGAAGACGGTGAACATCACCGAGGGCCTCAAGGACGACGGCATGCTCATCCTGAACAGCTCAGTCCCACCCGAGGAGATAGAGCTCCTCAAACCCTATAAGGTAGCGACAGTCGACGCGACAGGCATCGCCCTAGAGACCCTTGGGCGACCCATCACCAACACGGCTATCCTGGGGGCCTTCGTCAAGGCCACCGGGGAGATAGGGCTTGAGTCAGTCATTGAGGCGGTCAAGCAGCAGTGGAAGGGGACGCTTGGGGAGATAAACGTGAAGGCCGTCGAGGCCGCCTACGAGGCCACGGAAGTCGGTGACCCGAAGATCGTCGCCGAGGTCGTGGGGGAGAAGGCCCCCGCGGGGTCCAGGGCTGACTGGAGGACCTTCAGGCCCGTCGTAGACTTGGAGAAGTGCACCGGCTGCCGATTATGCTGGGTCTACTGTCCGGAGCACTGCATCGAGATGGTCGACGATAAGAGCGTCATCGACTACGCCTACTGTAAGGGCTGCGGTATATGCGTCGAGGAGTGCCCTGTGGGCGCCATAGAGATGAAATCGGAGTCGGAGAGAGGTGAGTAGTATGGGACACAAGGAACTGATGGTAGGGAACAAGGCCGTAGCCTACGGAGCCGTGCTCTCAAGGGTTCAGGTAACGTCGGCGTACCCGATCACGCCCCAGACCACCATCGTGGAGTACCTGGCTGACTTCATCGCGAGCGGGAGGCTGGACGCCAAGTTCATCGAGGTCGAGTCCGAGATGAGCGCCCAGGTCTCCGTCCAGGGGGCCTCCTGGGCAGGGGCCAGGGCCTTCACCGCCACGAGCGGTCCCGGCCTGCTTTACATGCATCACCCCATGATGGGGTGCAGGCTGCCCATCGTGATGGCGGTGGTCCACAGGAGCAACAAGAGCATGCAGCCCGACCACACGGACCTCATGGCCCAGAGGGACACAGGCTGGATACATCTCTACTGCGAGAACACTCAGGAGGTCCTGGACACGATGATAATGTCCTACAGGATAGCGGAGAACGACAGGGTCTACCTACCCGTGGCGCTGGGCCTCGACGGATACATCCTGAGCTACACGGCGGAGCCCGTGGAGATACCGGACCAGGACCTAGTGGATAGCTTCCTTCCGCCCTTCAAGGGGAGGAGCGCCCCCCACCCCGATATGACCATAGAGGAGTGGAGGGCCAACATGTCGAGGGGTGCGGGTGGATACGGCACCCAGAAGGCCTGGATAGATCACCACGAGAACATGATGGCGGCCAAGGAGGTCATAGTGGAGGTGGACGAGGAGTTCGGCAAGGTCTTCGGCAGGAGCTACGGCGGCCTCTACGAGGAGTACAACTGCGAGGGCGCCGAGGCGGTGATAGTCGCCATGGGCACCATCGCCAGCACCGCCAGGCCCACCATCGACGACCTCAGGGAGGAGGGGAAGGACGTGGGGCTCGTCAAGCTGAAGACGTTCAGGCCGTTCCCCCACGACGAATTCAGGGAGATGGCCAAGAGGTACAACGCCTTCGGCGTCATCGACAGGAACATCTCCATTGGGAGCGGGGGCGTCGTCTTCAACGAGCTGAGGTCCGCCCTGTACAACGTGGACGATAAGCCCAGCGTCTTAGGGTTCCACACGGGCCTATCCGGGGAAGAGGTGACACCCGGTATGGTTCGGAGGATCGCTGAGAAGACGTTGGAGGCCGCGAGGGGGCCGGTTGAGCCCCTCGTGGAGTGGGTGTGAGGTGAAAGAGATGAGTAAATCAGTACCGATAGGGAAGATGGTCGGGGAGGAGATCGTCACCAGCGGCTCCACGAGCTGCCAGGGCTGTGGACATGCCATCCTGGCCCGCCTGGCCTTCAAGGCCTTTGGCAGGAAGACCATATTCACGCTGGTGCCGGGGTGCATCTGGATCACCCTGTCGAGGAACATCCCCCTGTTCAGCACGGGGACGGTCTTCGAGGGCGGGGGAGCCCTCGTCTCGGGTATAACCAACGGCCTGGCCGCCAGGGGCATAGAGGACATGAACGTCGTCGCCTTCTACGGGGACGGGGGGACCGCTGACATCGGCCTCCAGGGGCTCTCGGGCGCTGCCGAGCGGAACGAGAACGTCTTCTGGATCTGCGCCGACAACCAGGCCTACATGAACACCGGAGGCCAGAGGAGCGGTGCGACCCCCAAGTACGCCCAGACCACGACAACGCCGGCTTCGTATATCCGGAGGGGGAAGCGGACCAAGAGGAAGAACCTGCCCTTCATCGTGGCGGCCCATGACGTGGCCTACGTGGGGACGGCGAGCATCGCCTATCCCAGCGATCTGGTGGGGAAGATCGAGTACGCGAAGGGGCTGAAGGGGTTCAAGTTCCTCCACGTCCAGTCTCCCTGCCCCACGGGTTGGGGGTTCAGCCCTAGTGACACGATCAAGGTGGCGAGGCTGACTGTGCAGAGCGGGATCTGGCCCCTCTTCGAGATCACCGAGGGCAACGACTTCAGGCTGACGTATAAGCCGAGGGAGCTGAAGCCGGTGGGGGAGGCCCTGGGGCTGCAGAGGCGGTTCAGGCACCTGACTGACGGGGAGTCCCAGGAGATCCAGTCCCGGGTCAACGGGCAGTGGAAGCAGCTCTTGGAGATCGATGGGAAGAGGCTTCCCTACTAATTCCCCTTTTTTCATTTTCGGGCGGTTGTCGAATAGGTTTTAAGTCGTTCGGGTTGTGTTATTGGGTGGGCGGGGGTTCCCGAGTGGTCAAAGGGGCGGGACTCAAGATCCTGTAGCTCAGGCTTCCGAGGGTTCGAATCCCTCCCCCCGCACTCCCCCGATTAATATCCCCTACCCCCACACCCAAGCTAATTTGAAAGCCAAGAGCAATTTATTAGAAGAAATCCTTCAAACAACACGTCAAACGCTTTACTATCAATCTTATTAACTCCAGTAATCGATATCAATTGGATGGGTCTGAAGTTTGAGCCTTTTAGAGTGGCTTGGAGGCGTGAAAAAGAGCCTCTATGAAGAGTCCCAGAAGAGATGCAAGACCCTGGAGGAGAAGGCGGGTCTACAGGAGAGGTTACTATCCGACCTCAAAACAGAGAACTCCAAACTAAGGGGCACGAGTAACGAGGCCCTTGAGAAATGCAGGTCAATGCAGGCGCAGCTGGATACGCAAAATAAGGCGGTCTCCTAACTGGAGGCTGAGAACTCCAAATTGAAGAACATGAATAACGAGGCCCTCCAGAATCGCGAGTCCCTTGAGGCGAGAATGAGCTCTTGGGATAGAGAGCTCTCCAATCTGAAAGATCAGAACTCCCAACTTGAGATAAGACACCAAGAAGCCCTGGATAGATGCAAGGCCCTTGAGGAGAATGCAAGCCTCCGAGAGAGGGAGATATCCGACATCAAGGCAGAGAATTCAGAGTTAAGAATTACGAATGTCGAGGCCCTCAAGAAATGCAGGTCAATGCATGAGGAGCTGGATACACATGATAGGGAAGTCTCCGAACTGAAGGCAGAGAACTCCAAACTAGAGGGTATGTACGGTGAGGCCCTCCGGACGCGCGAGTCCCTTGAGGCGAGAATGAGCTCTCGGGATAGAGAGCTCTCCAGCCTAAAAGAGCAGAACTCCCGACTTGAGATAAGACAACGGGAAGCTCCGGAGAGATATAGGGTCCTCGAAGAGAAGATGGGGCTTCAGGAGAGGCAGCTGTCCGATCTCAAGGCAGAGAACGCCGAGCTGCTCTCGAGAATACGTTCATCGGAACCGTCTTTATGAACCATGGCGCAAGAACGTGCGCCTAACCTGAATATCCCCGCCAGTGGAACCCTGGAGATTATCAGAGGGAGGATAAGAGAGACCTTAGTTAAAATTATTCCACCTGATAATATAGATATTGAAGAGGATAAAAATGAGATATGGAATGAGCTGTCCATAGTCTATTTCAAATATGACAATGAAATTTGGAGACAGGCCTTCCGTAAAGTCATGATAGAATTATATGAAAAAATTGGAGAAGTTAAATGGGATGAAATATACAATAAGATATACAGAGAGGAAAAAACGTAAGAACATGAATTTATCTTAATAAAATCTCCTTAGACTTTTCATACTTAATATGTTTGTACGTGTTTAGCTCGTTACGCATATAAGTCAAATTAAATTCTAAACAGTGCTTATTTTAACATTTTCATGATTTATTTAGCAAAAACTAGATAGAATATAAATAAATCTCGCTTATTTTAATCTGAGCTAAACAC
>JADHWN010000083.1 GCA_016783455.1 Candidatus Bathyarchaeota archaeon | reverse complement strand
AGGAGTATGGACTGTATCACCCGGGAGCTGGTGGCCAAGGTATCCCTCTACAACATGTTGGTGAACATGTGAAACGGAAGAAAAGAGAACGGAAACACGGGGACAAAAAACCCGAGAATCAAGTTAATCCACGAAGCACAGTTTAATAAATCAATAAAAATACAGTTTCTCTTTACTCCTAGAGGAGACAAGACTACAAAACGTAGAGAGATTCTGCTTATATGAAGAAGGGGATAGCCAAATATTTCAAAATGTCCTCTGCGGCGATTCCCTGGGTCTTCCCCCAAGCGATACCGACAAGGTCGTCCTTCTCTATCTCGCTAAAGATTAGATACGCCATGACGACATTGAATCCAAAATCGTCCACGGCGCGCCCTCTCTTGGCGATGTCGTAGATATGCTGGCGGAGACGGCTCCTAATCAGGGCTACATCTCCCTCATAGAGAGGGGCAAGAATTTCATTGTACGGCGGATTAAGCCCCTGGATGACAGTCCTTAGGTCGTCCGAAGCCATAACCTCACTGAGTATGTCGAGTCCTATTCCGAATGTCGCTGGGAACATCTCCTCGGGGCTGTGAGCACTTTCACGGGAGCTCCTCTGCTTCGCTGCGACGAGGAAGTTCTCGACGTCCGCCTCAGCCTGGACGATCCTTCGAACTAGACCTCTGTCGCTCTGAGGGAGCCTCTCCAGAGACTTGAAGATCTCTCTGGCGCTCAGGTAGCTCAGGGCTATCTCAACGGGCCAGAGGGCGTCATATTTCTCTGAGAGCGCTAGGCTTGAAATGAGAGACTCATATGGCGTGCCCTCAAGTCGCCTTACGGCTTCTTGGAAAGTCTCCCCCTCCATAATCTCCTCGTAGCTCTCGACTTTGTAGGGAGTAATAGGTATGATGGATTCGACGATCTGGGAAGTCGGGATGCTGCTGTACTTGCCTCTGATTATACGCTTAAGGTTGATGACCTCGAACCTCAGATAATAATATGACAGTAGGAAGTCTCCGACCTCGGTCGGCGCAAGGTCCACGATCCCCTTCATGCGCTCGATGAACTTCTGGTAAAAGACTTTCTCCAAGGCAATGGAGGTGTCGCCATCTGTCGCTATGGATATCTCACCATAGGGTGTATCGACCAGTTGTTCCACGAAGACCTCTAGGCTCTCCCCATCGGCTAGGGCGCGCATCTGTTCCGGGGTCAGGAGGTCCGCCATCATGGCGTGGCTCCTAACCACCACGTAGGAGAGGCCCGGGCTCACCCTCGACGACGTGCCAGGGCACCTCCGATGAGTTTCATCCTAACCAGCTCCTCCAGGCTCTCCTCGTCCAGCTTGTCCTGGATGAACTTTATTATCCCTCTGTAGCTGGGGATTATCGTGTTCTCCAGGGCGTTCACCTTCCTGTTCGTCTTTCCCAGCTCGTCCGCTATCCTCTCCGCCCGGGACTCGTACTCCGCCAATTGGAGTATGTCATCAAGGACGCTCAGGACCTTCTCAGCGGCCTCGCTCAGGGTGATGTCGAGCTCTCCCGTGATTTGAGGTTCCTTCTCGACCTTAATGTATGGATAGCGAACACCCATGACGCTCCGTGGGAGGACTTCCAGCTCGAGGCGGGTTTTTATGGATTTTGCCTGGCTCTGCACTTCAGTGGGGCCGAGGGAGATATAGGCGGCGGTCACGGACCGATAGGCGACCCGGAGCTCCTCCAATAACCTGCTACGGCGACCTTTGAGGATGTCAATGGAGGCCGTGAGCTCCTTGGCGAGATGGTCCCGCTTCAGCTTGAGGAACTCGGTCCCCCTCTCAATGAAGCCTATCCGCCTCTTCATCTCCATGAGGTAGCCCTTTGTAGGCCGAACTCCCGTCGTGGCGGACAAGGCTAACTTTCACTCTTGTGGGCCGGATGATACTTGTTGATATACGTCTCTCTAATCCGAATCAGATCCTCTTCTGGAAGAATGGAGAGCAGATCCCAAGCGATCTCCAGGGTCTGCTCGATGCTCCTGTTCTCGTAGGGACCCTGCTTGACGAACTCGTTCTCGAACCTGTCGGCGAACTCAAGCCAGGTCCTCTCCCTCTCGCTGAGGCCAACCACTCCAACGATCCTGACGAGCCCCCTGGCCCTCGTGCCTTCCGCATAAGCCATGTAGAGCTGGTTGGAGACATCGCTGTGGTCCTCACGTGTGGTCTCGGCGCCGATCCCGTCCTTCATAAGCCGAGATAGGCTGGGGAGGGGATTCATTGGAGGATAGATGCCTCTAAGGGAGAGCTCCCTCTGTAGGAGAAGCTGGCCCTCAGTGATGTAACCTGTAAGATCTGGGACCGGGTGGGTGATGTCGCCGGCGGGCATCGAGAGGATCGGCATCAAAGTCACTGACCCTGATCTTCCGGTGATTCTACCCGCCCTCTCGTAGATCGTCGCCAGGTCGCTGTAGAGGTAACCTGGATATCCCTTCCTCGTTGGGATCTCCTCCCGTGCGATGCTGATGGCTCTAAGGGCCTCAGCGTAGTTGGTCATGTCGGTGAGGATGACGAGGACGTGCATCCCCAGGTCGAACGCGAGGTACTCGGCGATAGTCTGGGCGATCCTGGGTGTGACGATGCGCTCGATGGGCGGGTCGTCGGCTAGGTTCAGGATCATCACCGACTTGCTGAGGGCGCCTGTCTTCTCGAACTCCTCCCTGAAGTAGGCCGCCTCCTCGTGCTTGATACCCATCGCTCCGAAGACGATGGCAAAGTCCTCCTCACTACCAGGAATAGTGGCCTGCCTTGCGATCTGGGCGGCCATCATGTTGTGGGAGAGGCCTGACTCGCTGAAGATGGGGAGTTTCTGCCCCCTGACGAGGCTGTTCATACCATCGATGGCGGAGATTCCCGTCTGGATGAATTCGCTGGGCACGTCACGGGCAGCTGGATTAATCGTCCCCCCGTTGACGTCCCTAAGGTCTGTGCTCAGTGGACGGGGCATGCCGTCCAAGGGCTCGAAGCTCCCGCTGAAGACCCTGCCGATTAGTTCCGGCGACATGGGTATCTTGAGTGTCTCCCCAGTAAACCTGATGGTGATGTTGAGGTCCATACCGCTTGTGTCACCGAAGCACTGAACCATCGCCCAGTCCCTGCTGACATCCAGCACCGACCCTGTCACCTCCTCTCCCGTGGGCCTCCTGATCCTGACGAGCTCGTCGTATGAGACGCCCCTGATGCCCTCCACCATGAGTATGGGGCCCCGAATCTCGCTTGTCGTCTTGTAGATCAAGCCAGCTTGTTCAACTGTCATCTCTCAGTCACCTCGTACTCCTCAGCCACCTCATCCGCCTGCACCTTCAGCAAACCTCGTGCCTCATCTATCGGATCCGTCCCGGGGTTCTCCTTCAGGCGCAGAAGGTCGTTGACGACACCCATCTCCCTTATTCTCTCGATGGGCACTCCCTGCCGGATGAGGGGCTCTACCTCATTGTAGAAGTCGATGAGCACCTTCAAGAGAGCTGCCTGCTTCTCTGCCTCGCAGTAGGTGTCGACCTCGTGGAATGCGTTCTGTACGAGGAAGCCCTCCCTCAGCATCTCGGCCATCAGTAGAACGAGCCTCTGCTCGTCCGGAAGAGCCTTCTCCCCGATGATCCGAGCGGTCTCCTCGATCTCAGACGCCTCCTCCAGGAGCCTTAGCGCCCGGGCGCGGATGTCCTCCCAGCCTGGGTCGAACTGGGACCACCAGCGGGAAGCGACGTCCATGTACCGGGTGAAGCTCCTCAGCCAGTTGATGGCCGGGAAGTGGCGCCTATAAGCGAGTTCGGTGTCCAGTGCCCAGAAGGTCCCGATGTACCGGAGCGTATGCGTGGTGACCGGTTCGCTGAAGTCTCCACCTGGCGGCGAGACAGCGCCCAGCAGGGTCACGCTCCCAATTCTCCTGCCTCCCCCCAGGGTAACGACGCGTCCCGCTCTCTCGTAGATCTGTGCAATGCGGTCGGAAAGATAGGCTGGGAAGCCTGCCTCAGCCGGGATCTCCTCCAGGCGACCTGAGATGTCCCTGAGAGCCTCTGCCCATCTGGACGTGGAGTCAGCCATGATTGCGACGTCGTAGCCCATGTCCCTATAGTACTCTCCGAGGGTGACTCCCATGTAGATGCTGGCCTCCCTCGCAGAGACCGGCATGTTGCTCACGTTAGCGATGATGACGGTCCGCTGGATGAGGCGGCGACCGCTCCTCGGGTCCTCGAGCTCGGGGAAGTGGGCGACGACGTCGGCCATCTCGTTACCCCGCTCGCCGCACCCGATTAGTATGATGACATCCGCGTCGGACCACTTGGCGATCTGCTGGAGTGTCACGGTCTTGCCCGTGCCAAAGCCCCCGGGGATGGCTGCGGCGCCTCCCTTTGCACACGGGAAGAATGTGTCGATGACCCTCTGGCCTGTCATCAGGGGCTGTTCCAGGGGTAGCCTCTCGTTTGTGGGGCGCCCCATCCTGACGGGCCAAGTCTGCATCATCTTCAGGGGCACTACACCGTCAGCGGTCTCGAGCTCTCCGACGACGTCCTCGACGGTGAAGTCCCCGGACTTTATCGATTTTATCGTCCCTGACTGGTCGGGAGGTATCATCACCCTGTGCTCAAAGGACTCTGTCTCTTGCACCGTCCCGATGATGTCGCCGCCGACGACCTTGTCCCCGGTCTCAACCTTTGCCTCGAAGGGCCAAACCTTCTCCCTGTTGAGGGGGACGATGTTAGTGCCTCTGGACACGAAGGGCCCCGTTAGGTTCCATAGCTCCGTCTCGGATCGCTGTACACCGTCCACTATGGTGCTCATGATACCTGGACCCAGCTCGGCGACGAGAGGGTGCCCCGTGTCGACGACGGGTTCTCCAGGCCGGAGACCGCTGGTGACCTCGTAGCACTGGACGTAGGCGGTCTCTCCGCTGAGGCGGACGATCTCCCCCATGAGCTTGAGGTTCCCAACCTCGATGAGATCGCCCATCTTGGGCTCCCCGTCGAACTTTGCCAAGACCAAGGATCCGTTGATCCTCTCGATGGTTCCTACCAATGACATCTAAATCACTCCTAGGTCCTGGGCCACCTTGGCCTCGATCCTTGACCGGACTGTATCAAGCTTGCCCTTCAGAGTGTTGTAATAAGTCTTGGTTGCATCGTTATTCCTGACGATAACTCCTCCAGATATGTCGATGGGGTCGTCGTCTAGCTTGATCGTTATGTCCCCAAGGTCCTTCTTCAGATCCCTGCTGATCGTCTTGAGGTTCTTCTTAAGATAAGTCA
>JADHWN010000082.1 GCA_016783455.1 Candidatus Bathyarchaeota archaeon | reverse complement strand
CTTCGCGATAATCGTGAAAGCCCCGAACTCCTAACTTACATTCAGTGTACACTGCCTTTTCTTACACCCATCGCATTGTGCCCCCAATCTATTTCTTAAACTAAAACGTAGAGTATCCTTTGAGTAAAGCCATGTTCAAGCAGGTCCTTGAGGTCTACGAGCTCCTCGACAGCGCCAAAGTGACCGGAGGCGACGTCGAAGCCCTACTAAGGGAAAGGGGACTCCAAGACATCTCGGTGAAAACCATAAGGGGCGACCGAGGTCAGACCGATTTCATCAAGATCAGGATCCCCGGAACAGAAGGAAGGTTGAGCGGCGGGGGTTCACCCACAATCGGGGTCATCGGGCGCCTGGGAGGGATAGGGGCCCGCCCGGAGATGGTGGGGATCGTCTCCGACGCGGACGGTGCCGTCACGGCCTTGTCGGTCGCCCTGAAACTGGCTGACATGCGTTCGAACGGCGATCGGCTGAAAGGCGATGTAGTCGTTGGAACCCATGTCTGCCCTAATGCGCCTGTGGTTCCCCATAAGCCTGTTCCCTTCATGGGCTCCCCGGTTGGTTCAGGGGTCATGAACAGGGAGGAGGTGGACGGGAGTATGGACGCTGTCCTCTCCATTGACACGACCAAGGGGAACAGGATCGTGAAGTGGCGTGGCTTCGCCATCACCCCGACGGTGAAGGAGGGCTGGGTGCTAAAGGTGAGCGACGACCTCCTGGACATCATGGAGATCACCACAGGGCGGATCCCCCGGGTCTGCCCCATCACCACCCAGGACATCACCCCCTACGGCACCGGGATAGACCACATCAACAGCATCATGCAGCCAGCGACCGCAACGGACGCCCCTGTCGTTGGCGTCGCCATCACCGCAGAGGTCCCCGTCCCAGGATGCGCCACGGGAGCCAGCCGTGTCACCGATATAGAGGAGGCAGCCAGGTTCGTCCTCGAAGTCGCTAAAGCATACGGAAAGGGGCTATGCAGTTTCTATGATGAGTCGCAGTGGAAGATAATCCTAGACCGCTATGGCCCCCTCAAGATTCTTCAGTCGAAAGGCAGAGTAGAGAATAGTCCCTGAACCCAGAAAAAAAAGAAAACGGCCAGAGGTAACATGAAACCGGGGATTTCTAACAGGTCCAAAGCCTGAACTTTATTAACCGAGCTTCCGCGTATTCAATTGATAGATATGTACGAGAAAATACTGGTCCCCCTTGACGGCTCCGAACCGTCAAAACATGCACTAATCCACGCCATCTCCATTGCCACGAAGTTCGGAGCTACATTGAAGCTCCTAGCCGTCGTATCCCAGGTGGTCCTACCGGTCTTCCCCGACGAGGGCTTCGGAACCGCCCCGGTTACAGCCGCTAAGGACATGGCGCGTTTCCAGGAAAAGATGAAGGAGCTCTACGAGGGAGTCCTCACAGAGGCCAAGGCGCAGCTGAAGGAAGAGCACCCCGAGGTCAAGGTCGAGACGACGCTCAGGGAGGGGCGGCCATCCGCGACCATCGTCGAGGTAGCCGAGGACGACGGTGTCGACCTCATCGTCATGGGGAGCCGGGGCGTCGGAGGGATCACGGGCTGGATCCTGGGGAGCACCAGCCGAAGGGTCGTCGACTCCTGCACCAAGCCTATCCTGATCGTCAAGTAGCGCCATCAGGGCAACCCTTTTTTTCACATCGACATGAGTAGATCAGGAGCGTCTGACCATGTCGGCACAAGACTCCCTCATCAAAGCGGGGGGCATCGCATCCCAGGTGAGGGAAGAGGCGAAGTCCATCGTCGAGGTAGGGAAGCCGGTCATCGAGATCTGCGAGTTCGTCAGGAGACGGGTCAGCGAACTCGGGGGCGGCCTGGCCTTCCCCTGCAACGTCGACATCGACTACGTCGCGGCCCACTACACATCTCCCCTGGGGGATACGACGGTCGTGGAGGACGGCTCCCTGGTGAAGGTGGACATCGGAGTCCATGTCGACGGATACATAGCCGATACAGCTACCACTGTCTGTTTTGACCCGAGGCTGAGGGGATTGGTGGATGCGGCGGAGGCAGGCCTCGACGCGGCGATCAAGGCCGTGAGGGCGGGCGCCAAGTCTGGTGACATCGGATCGATTATCGAGAGGACCATCAAAGCCAGGGGAGCCATCCCAATAAGAAACCTGACGGGTCACAGGATGGCCCGTTACGTGGTCCACGCAGGCCAGTCTATACCAAACGTCTCGGGCGGTAATGGCCACACTCTCCGGGAGGGGGATGTCTACGCCATCGAGCCCTTCTCGGTCCCCCCGACGGCCTCGGGGCAGATAACCAATGGACCCCCGGGTCACATCTACCAATTCAAGAAGAAGCGCAGGGTAAGAAGCGAAACCGCCAAGCGCATGCTGAAGGTCATCCAGTCCGAGTACAGGACCTTGCCCTTCGCCTCCCTTTGGATCCAGGAAAAATTTCCGGGTCGAGAGGGGGTCGAGACCTTCTCCGAGCTACTGAGATCCAAGTGTATCGACTCGTATCCTCAGCTGCTTGAAGAAAGCCATGCTCCAGTGGCTCAGGCTGAGCACACTGTCATCGTGACCGAGGACGGCTGCACGGTTACTACTGCTTAGGCTTCTTCTCGGGCTCAGCGCGCCTGTGGATGCCGGTTATGACCATGTTGCCTTCACAGCGTGTGCAGGGCTCGTCGTCCTTGTGGATATAGTCCCCCCGTTTGAAGTCCCTCACCCGTTTGAGCTCGCAGGCGGGGCACTCGAGGATGGTGACCACGTCCACCTTCGGGACGTCGGGCTTCCGGGTAGTCACGGCCTTGGTCCTGAAGAACATGTAGCCTATCGCGGCGAAGCCTACGGTGCCCGTCAGGAGGTAGTATGTGGACTGCTCCGGCCTGTCTGAGCTTAGGGCCTGGAAGCCCATCCAGAGGCTGAAGAGGGAGAAGATGCCTATCACGACGATGACCGCCAGGGTCGTCCAGGATAGGCTCATGCTCGGTATCTGCGTGTTCTGCTCTGTCATCATCATCACCTACTGGGCGATCCCCATCGTGTTGCCGATGCCGGCGACGAGGACGTGGTCCCCCTCCTGCGTGCGCTCCGTCACGATGCGCTTCACTGACTCTAGGGCCGTGTCGGTGGCCTTGTGGAGCTCCTCCACCATGGGGGCGATGACGTGGCTGATGTCCTGCTTGATGGCGATGGCGTACATGGGGATGTCGCGAGCCTTCACGGCCTCCTCGATCTTGTACTTCTCAACTCCTATGCCGCCTATGGCCGCCCCGAAGCCCTCGGCTATCTCCCCGACCGGCTCGCCTTCCAGCTTGCCAGCGGCGTCAATCATGATGACCGCCTTGATCTTCTTCTCTTTCTTGTCGTCGCCTAGGATCTTAGCCACCCCGGCTCCCGGCTTCCCGACTGAGCCTCCGGGCCCCTTGGCCTTCAGTAATATCAGGGTCCGCCCCTCGTAGGGTACCCAGGCCGCAACGGTCTCCCTTGCCACGTCTATTAACTCGTGGCCCCTCATCAGTTTTGAGACCACGAGGGGGCCGACGCCATCGCCGATGGGCATACCGTTCCTGAACGCCTGGATGGCCGATGAGGTGGCCTCGATCTCCTTGATTATCAGGGGGAGGATCATGTGGATCTGCATTATGATGTAGACGTTCATCGTCTTCTTGCCCAGGAGGTAGAAGTGGCGGATGGCCTTGTAGTAGTAGTTCAGGGCGTGGGCGGCCCCGAGGAGGTTCTCGATGTTGTGGGCCTCGGCCTCGGTGGCCTGGGGGGCTATCGCCTTCACCTCGGCCTCGTTGGTGTAGTCGCTGACGTTTATCAACTGGTCGAGTTTTCCCATGATACCGGCGGGGTCCATGCTGACCGGGCTGATAACGAACTGCTCCAGGAACCTGTCAACGTCCGGGGTGGGGTCCCTCTCCGGCTTGCCCACCTCTTTGACCATCTCGATGGAGACGCGGCGCCCCTCGTCCTTGATCGTCTTCACCTTCCTGAGGGTTACCTCCACCTGCCTCAGCATCGTCATGGCCTGTATGCGCTGGGCGTAGAAGAGGTAGATAATGAAGCTGAGGCTGAATAGGGTCTGGAGGATCATGCCTATGTCGGAGTTGTCTCCGCCTAACACCTGGGCGACCTGTAGAATCACGTTAATCACTCCTGTTGAAGTCTGTTCCCTTTTTATAAATCTTCATGTGTAGGCGGAAAACCTCTGCGAGGAATGCTTTTTGGTGGTAAGAATAGGTGGGCCACCAGCTTTCACGGTTTTGCGAAGCCGAAGACATCACTACACGCCGTGGACGGAGCGTGGTTTAACTTCCGAGTTCGGAATGGGTTCGGGTGGGACCCACGCCCTTTGGCCGGTAACCCATTCCATTGGGCTCCAGGCTGTAGTTTAAAGATTTCGGTCAGGCTTCAGGTGCTGGAACTCGACCACCCAGACGACCTGCTCGGGGTCATGGGCGCCGTAGATGCTCTTCCATTCCTCGCGAAACTCGTCGAGGTCCCGGAATCCCTCCTTGAGGGCGTCGTCGTGACCCATGTCCCCGAGGCGCTGCTGGAACCGTTTCATCACCCTAAACCTGTCAGGCAGGTGGGTGTAGAAGCTGACCCGTATGTTGTACTCTCCCCCCGGCTTCACCATGGGTCTCTTGGGGCGTCTTGTGGCTGTTTTTTCACCGTTTATAATCTTAGTAATGTAGGATTTCTTAAAGAGAATCGTCAAATTAGGTTTCTAGGGCTTGTGCTAAGATTAAGTGTTGTGTGTTTTTTCCGGTTTCTTTCTGGGGTAGATCTACCGGGTTACATCTTAGATTATGCTTGTGAATGGGGACACCATGTGTGGTCAAAGTCGAAGGGGTCGCCCCCGGTAATTTACGTATGTTAGTGTTGATGTGTTTTCCCTGGACGATAATCTTTATTTATGTTGAGGGGTTAGCGGTTTCTGCCATGGGGGGCCGTGGTCTAGCCTGGCATGACGTTGGGCTCCAGAAAATATAATGAGCGAAACTGACCCGTGAGGGGATGACGAGTTTTTGGAGCGGAAACCCAAATGTCGAGGGTTCAAATCCTTCCGGCCCCACCATTTCCATAGGATTTGACCCTGAGATTAAGCGATCTCGTAGTTTATACTCAGAAACTGATGGTCTGACGATACGTGTCACCGCTCCATATTCTATATAGGTATTACTGGTTTCAGTGGAAATTGAGAGTATTGGATCTAGCATCTATACTGATCGTCGACGATGACGAAGACATCCTAGACCTGTACAGGGAGACGTTGGAGTATAGAGGCTACAGTGTTGAGACTTCTAGAACAGGTTTAGATGCGATAGAGAAGGCGGAGAAG
>JADHWN010000032.1 GCA_016783455.1 Candidatus Bathyarchaeota archaeon | reverse complement strand
TCTCACGGGACCATTCAGGTAGCCGCTCGGATTCAGCCCAGTCTGTTTACGGGTCTCATATGGACCAGCCTAGCGCGGGGCCTAAGCCACCCTGATGCACCCTCAAGGCTTCCTCAGAAAACGTTTCTCATACCGTCTGGAATGATCTCCGGAGGAGATTGGAGGTCGAGGCGCCAGACCTGGTAGCCGTCAGCAGCCTAGCCACCTGCAACGCCTACGCGGTTGTGCGGGCCTTGGAGGTGGCGAAGGAGGTGGCTCCGGAAGCCTTCACAATGACAGGGGGGCAGCACTTCACGGCCCTCGCGGAGCCCAGCCTCGCCGAGTATCCCGTTATTGACGCGATCGTCAGGGGAGAGGGAGAGCTCACCCTCGTAGAGGTGGTGGAGTCCCTGGACTCCGGGGAAGGGCTGGAGGATGTTGAGGGGCTGACATTCAGGCGCGGAGATGAGATAATATCGACTGCCCCCAGGCCCCTGATCAAGGACCTCGATAGCCTCCCTATGCCGGGCTACCACTTCGTGGAGGAGAACCTCAGCCGCTACCACTTCAAGATGATGGCCGGGGACAAGCGTTACCTAATCATCGAGGGGAGCCGGGGATGCGACCACGGATGTACATTCTGCAGCCAGTGCTCCTTCTGGGGGAACCGATGGAGGGCGAAATCTGGGAAGAGGATCGCCGAGGAGATGGAGTACTGCCTCGAAAAGTTCGACGCCGAGTTTCTGTGGCTGACTGACGACAACTTCGCCTTCGGCCCACGAGCCGACGATCTGTTCAGGGAGGTCAACGCCCGTGGCCTCGGCGATGAGCTCTACTGGTTCGTACAGGCAAGGGTCGACGACGTCGCGAGGAACAGGGAGTCGATCCCTGAGATGAGGAAGGCCGGGAACCAGTGGGTCCTGTTGGGCATAGAGAGTGGGGACCCTGAGACGCTCTCCCAGTATGGGAAGGGGACCACCCCCGATCAGGCCCATCAGGCCATCAGAGCCCTTCAAGAGAACGATATCTTCGCGCAGGGCACGTTCATCATCGGCAACCGCAGTGACACCCACGAGTCCATCGAGGGGCTCAGGCGCTACATCGAGGTCCTCGACCCAGACCTGGCCATCTTCATGATCCTGACGCCGTTCCCGGGGACCGAGCTCTACGAGGAGGCCGTCAGGAACAGTTGGATCGAGGATTGGAACTGGGCCAACTATGATATGATCCACGCGGTCATGCCGACGGAGACCCTCAGCACCACGGAGGTCCAGGAGGAGCTGTACATGTGCTACAGGAGCTTCTACGGGAAGTTCTCCCGCAGGATAAAGGGCGTCTTCGCCTCCAACCAGTTCAGGAGGAGGACCTACAGATATATGGCGAGCCAGGGCATCGTCATGCAGTTGAGGGATCTGATCTCGTGAGAGAGGAAGGCGTCACCTGGGCGTCCCTCGCAGTGTCCCTAGCCGGTGTCATCCTCGTAGCCGCGTTCCTATCTCTTCCAGGTGCAGGTCTTCCCGTTGAGAACTCATTCATGATATTGGCGCTATTCGTCTCACTCTGCCTCCTGGGGGCTGTAGCGACCCTGTTCCCCCATCGGTGCAGCCCCTCGAAGGTCCTCCCTCAAGACCTGGATCCCTCCAGGTTCACCGTGGTCTTAGGCGTGCGCCTCTACCACGGTCATCACGTCCCGTGCAGCCACTTCCAGGAGCATGAGCACAACGTGCGAGGGAGGTTCTTCTGTGCTGGATGCTCCGGTCTACTGATCGGGGCGACGGCAGCGGTTTCCGTGGCCACGCTTCACTTCATCTACGGCTGGAATCCCGGTAGAGTATTTGGATACGCAGGCCTCGTATGCGTAATTCTGGGTCTACTCTACATTCCCCTCCGGATCGCGCCCAGACCGATCCTGAGAAGCCTGATTAACGCCCTCTTCGTCCTGGGCTTTTCCCTGACGCTGTCGTCTGTAGACGGTTCGGGGAGCTCAGCCTTCGATTTAGTTGTCATAGGGCTGTGTGTTTTCTGGATGTTTACAAGGATCCAGCTCTCCCGCTGGAATCACGACAACGTCTGCGATGAATGCGGGGAAGAGTGCTGGAAACGGGAGCCCTGAGAGTCCTATTCAGTATATTCCCGGTCACTACGGATTATAGGAAGAGATCCTTCTCCCTCGGCCTGACAAGCTCAAGGGCTGAGGAGGTCTCGGACATGTCGTACGGGTATCCCCTGATGATGGCTACTGGGATCCCTTCGTCAGCCTGCCCAATGACTAGTTCGGCCGCTGCGGCTATCTCGTCGGCAACTGCTGTGCGTTTGACCTTCAGCTCGTAGCCGAAGAGGTCGTGCTCCCCGCGCCTGTCCCTGATGACCTCCATCCCCGAGGCGCCCACCGCCACGTTGACCTCCCCGTCCCTATGCCCTCGTCCGTGGGTGTCGCAGACGATGGCGGCCACCTCCCTCCCGGTCAGCTCCCTCACCCTCGCCCTGAATCTCTTGGCTGACTCATCGGGGTCCTCGGGCAAGAGGGCGACTATGTCCTCACCTGGGACGTTTGACTTGTCTACTCCGGCGTTGGCGCAGACGAATCCCTGTCTTGTCTCCGTTATCAGGACCCCCGGGGCCATCCTCCTCACCGCCCTGGAGTCCCGGAGGATGGTCTCCACGAGCCTCGGGTCCTTTCCTGTGAATGCGGCGAACCTCTCGGCCACCTGTGAAGGCTCGACGGTGCTCAGGTCGACTGTCCGTCCCTCCGCCCTGGATACGATCACGTGAGAGATGACGACTATGTCACCGTCTCGTAATGGGTCGCCCTGCGAGTTGGCCGATTCGACGATGAGTCCAGCCAGGTCATCTCCCTCCTCGATGATGGGCAGCCCTGTCACGCCTATGACCTCCACCTTCAATTTGATCCCCCGTAGTAAATGGGCGCCAGATATTAAAATCAAGAATGGTTACAATAGCCTCGCAACCTGTTCTGAAACCCCTTTTAGGTAGTTGTGTTTACTGGGAATGGGGATGGAGTTGTCGAACATCATCAATATTCCGTGCAAGGACAATGCGAAGCTTGAGAAGATCGTCGGGCTGATAGAGGACACCGAGCTGCAGGCACTATGGAAATGCTCAAACGTCCTCGCGGTGGATCGACTTGGTCTGAACGACCACGGCCCTGTTCACGTCAAGATCGTCGCGAACGGGGCGCTGAAGATGCTCAGGCTCCTCACGGGGAAAGGAGTGGAGCCCAGTATCGTTGCTGACCATGGGATGTCGGCGGAGGACGCCGAGGTTGTGGTCGTCCTCGCTGCGGTGATGCATGATCTGGGGATGTCCTTCGTAAGGAAGGACCACGAGGTCTACAGCGTCCCCATCGCCATACGCATCCTCGACCGCATCCTCCCAGAGGTCTACAACACGGAGGAGGCTGCAATAGTATCCTCGGAGGTTCTCCACGCAGTCGTGAGCCATCACGCAGTCAACAAACCTTTAACCGTTGAGGCTGGTGTCGTGAAGATCGCTGACGCCTTGGACATGGAGCAGGGGAGGGCGCGCATCCCCTACGAGACGGGAAGGGTGGACATACACTCCTTCTCGGCTATCGCCATCGAGAAAGTTAAGATAGAGGAGGGCTCGGAGAAGCCCATCACAATCAACATCGAGATGTCCAACCCCGCCGGCATCTTCCAAGTGGATAACCTGCTCTGGACGAAGATCGAGGGGAGCGGACTAGAAGGCTACGTACGCGTTGAGGCTGAAATAAAAGAGGGTGAGAATAGCCGAACTCTAACCTTCGATGTCTGAAGATCTGGACCTACACTTTCCGCTCGACGGCGACAGTACATCTTGTAGCTAGAGCTGCAATGGCGCCTATCGCTGCTAGCTGAGGTGCCACTAGAGCGCCGATGACTCCGAGGGTGACGGGGATCTCTATGAGGTTCTCGCCGTGCTCGTTCCTGATGATGACCCGCCTTATGTTTCCTTCCTTAATGAGCTCCTTCACTCGTCCGAGGAGGTCGTCAGCGGAGACCTGGAACTCCTCCCACTCGGTCCTCAAGACGCTGGCACCGCATTTTGAGCAGTATCTAGCGTCATTTGGTAGCTCCTGTCCACACTCCGTACAGTAGATCATGTCTATCGTCCAAGATTCAGGGGAAGACCAAGATAAATCCGTCGAATGCCTCGAACTGAAGAAGGTTTATAAATTGGCGTCGTTGTCATAGTAGAAGTCTACTAGGTAGATGTCTACTATGATGAGGGGCGGTCTAATTCATGGGAGAAAGGTCGTGAGCCCACTCCAGTTCCTCGTGCTCATGCAGTTGAGTGAGGAGCCCAAGTATGGGTACGAGATGCTCAAGGTCCTCCGAGATGAGTTCGAAGGCCTCTGGGACCTCAAAACGGGCACCTTCTATCCTGCCCTGAAGAGCCTCGAATCCCGGGGCTTCGTCGAGACCGAGCTGAGAGACCAGACCGAGTTCTACAGCCTCACCGAGAAGGGGACGACCCTCCTTTCGAGCCTCGGTGGGCGCATGGAGACCGAGTACAGGGTCACCGACAAGTACTTCAAGACCTTGATGAAGTGGATGCCCCTCTCCGTGAAGAGGAGGCTCATCGAGATGATCGGATTCATGGCCAGCAACCCCATCGACATCTACGGGGACCTCCCTAAGCTCCTGAAGGGCGTTCCCTCGGAGAAGAAGAAAGAGGTTCTGGAGAACCTCCTCGTTATCATTAGAAGAAACCTGTCTCAAGTTGAAGCGGTCTATCAAGGTGTCCTGGAGGAGGGCCCATGAGTTCAATCATAGAGACAGTCGACCTCGTGAAGGAGTATTCTCAGGGCGAGAAGTCCCTCAGGGTCCTCAAGGGGATCAACATGAAGGTCGAGGAGGGGGACTTCATGGCCATCATGGGTCCCTCCGGGAGCGGGAAGTCAACGCTCCTCAACATGATAGGCGCCCTTGACAAGCCAACCTCAGGAACGGTTCTCATCAGAGGCGTGGACATCTCGACGCTTAGTGATAACCAGCTTGCCGACCTCAGGAGCAAGGAGATCGGTTTCATCTTCCAGTTCTTCAACCTCATCTCCCGCATGAAGGCCCTCGGGAATGTAGAGCTCCCCATGGTCATCGCTGGGGTCCCCCGCCGCGAGCGGAGGGAGAGGGCCTCTAAGCTCTTGGAAATGGTGGGCCTCGGTGAGAGGATGCATCACAGACCCATGGAGCTCAGCGGAGGCGAGCAGCAGAGGGTCGCCATCGCCCGTGCGTTGGTCAACGATCCGGCGGTCCTCCTCTGTGACGAGGTAACCGGGAATCTGGACTCTAAGACGGGACAAGACATCATGCAGCTCATGCGGAACCTGAACAATGAGCAGGGCAAGACCTTCGTCCTCATAACCCACGACCCGGTGGTCGCCCAATCGACCGATCGCCTGGTCACCCTTCATGATGGCGAGATAATCGGAGAGAAAAGAGTATGGTAAAAGAAAAAAGTCGGACTCGAATCGTGATATTGATCCTACTGGTAGCGTGCGCCTTCGCGCTGCAGATCCCAAATATTCAAGGAGAGATAGGGAGACCCCTTCTGGCGGTCTCCTCCCAGGACATCTACCTCACGGCTGGGCAGGAGAACACCATCAAGATCACCCTCAGGAACACCGGTGGGAAAGAGGTGGCTGACATAAGGGGTACCCTATCATCCTCGACACCGGGCATCTCCATAATATCCAACTCACATCTAGCCTACGGGCACATCGCGAACCACTCCAGCGTCTCGTTCTCCCCGAGGATCTACGTCGACGAGGACACACCTCTGGGTGCGTACTCCCTTACTCTCCAGCTAAGTTACTACAAGTACAACGTGATTCCCTTCACGATGGAGACCAACGTAATCCAGATCGGGATCGTCGTGACCGAGGCTATAAGAACGCATCAGAGGCTGGAGGTGGGTGTAGTTGATACCAGCCTCGTGGCGGGAGCCGAGAACCCAGTCAATATATCTCTGGAGAATCAGGGAGAGGGGACGCTCTACTTCCTTGAGGCTTCCATCGCCTCAACCTCTCCTTACATAGCCGTGCTAGATGAGGCAAGGTACAACCGCTCCTCCCTTGGAATAGGAGAGAGTGTTTTCCACTTACCGTTGCTGCAAGTCTCCAGCAGCGCCCCCCTCGGCGTGTACACGCTGACTGAAACTGTGACATATGAGGACGCTAATGGCAGGAGTTACACGGACAGTTTCACCCTTGGATTCAGCGTGGACTATATCGAAAAGACGGATGTGAAGGTGGATGTCACCGTCGAGGATCCCCGGCTCATCGCCGGCGAGGAGAACGGGGTGACCGTCTCACTGATGAACATCGGCAGTGAGCCTGTCTACTTCGTTGACGCGAAATTCCTGTCGACGTCACCCTACTTCACAGTCCTTGAGAACGCGAGGTACACTACCGATGCAATGGAGCCGGACGAATCATCGTCCTTCGTCTCCAACATCGCGGTCTCCGGGACCACCCCAGTCGGTGTCTACTCCCTGTCCGCCACGGTGGCCTACACGGACTCGTATGGTCGCGACTACGTTGAGAGCTTCACCATAGGCTTGAAGGTAAAGTCTGTTCAGGTGGCTGAGCAGACCTCAGTGGTACTAAAAGGGTACTCCACGGACCCCGAGATCGTCCACCCAGGAGACAGAGTGTCGTTGAGTCTTGAGCTCTCATGCACGGGGGCCAATGCCTACGACGTGAAATCGACCCTCCGATTCGACCCCCTGACGGGGATATCAATTTTAAGCCCCAGCCTAGTGGCCTCAGGGGATCTAGAACCCGGAGAGGCGGTAGAAGTGTCATATGGTCTGCTGCTTGATGGCAGACTAAAGGCTGGGCAGTATCCGGCGTCTCTGACAGTAAGCTACCTCGACTCCGACGGGATTTCCAGGAGCCTCGTCGAGTCCGTGACCCTGAGCGTCAGGGGGATAGTGGACTTCACGCTCATCAACGACGAGGGGGTGTCAGTCAGCGCCGACGAGGTCTACACCTTCGAGGCGGACCTTCTCCTAATTGGCACGGAGAGCGTCCAGTTCGTGGAGATAGGGGTGGTGGATGACACGGTCTTCGATACGGTCTTGGGGAGCAGTGAGTACATAGGCGCCGTTGACCCCGACAGCCCCATTCCCTTCGACCTCAACTTCGCGGTTGACGAGGAGACCGAACCCGGAGAGTACACCCTGAACCTGAAGGTAACCTACAAAGATGACCTTAACCAGGATAACGAGGACACGGTGGAGCTCTCCGTCCACGTGGGGGAGCCCTCGCCTGAGCCTCTGAGCTCCCAGGGCTCTAGCGGGGGATTCTGGGGCTGGCTGAGGCGCCTCCTGGGACTGGGCTAGGCCATCAGGTGTGAATGATTGAAACTTTCAGATGTCGTAGGTATGGCGTTCGAGAGCCTGAGCGAGCGTAAGTTCAGGTTCGCCCTCAACCTTCTCGGAATAATGATAGGCTGTGCCGCTGTTACCGGCTTGATATCTCTAACTCAGGGGATGAACAATGAGATAACCTCCCAGATGGGTATACTCGGAACTTCAACGATCACCGTCATACCTGGAACCAGGCTCTCCAGTATGCTGGCGTCATCGCAAGAGGGCGGTTTTATGGGGTCCTCCGGGGGGTCAAGCTTTAATCCCGCAACCACAAGCGAGTTAGACTGGAGAGACATAGACATACTTGAAAAGATGCATGGCATCGATCTAGTTGTACCAGGAGTCTCCGGAGGTCAAGGCACATACATTAGAAAGGGGGTGACATTCAGCGTATCCGTGGATGGGATAACAGACAGATACTTCGAAATAAACGAAGCCGACGAGATCCTTGAAGGCCGAGAGTTATTACGATCTGACAAGGCCGTAGTTATAATTGGATACAGTCTAGCCTACCCCTTCGATGGGGAGGAGCAATACCTCGATGTGGGTGACAGAATCAAACTAACTACAAAGGTGAACAAAAAAGAAAAAACCCTCAGCTTAAGGGTTGTCGGAATACTGGAAGAGTCTGGAAGTAGCATCGGTCCAGGAGGAGGAGATGAAAGTTTCATGATCCCCCTACGTACATATGAGCAGTTCTTCGAGACTGGTGGGGAATACACGTCGATACAGGTAAAGGCTGTAGACCCAGACTTTATCGATCAACTATCTGATGAAATAGAAGACGCCCTTGAGGGTGTATCCGTCATCACCAGTGAACTAGCCATGAGCATGGTGGATTCTATACTAGGAACAGTAGAGGCAGTTCTCAGTGGAATTGCCGGGATATCCCTACTGGTTGCTGGTGTAGGCATAATAAATACGATGACTGTCTCAGTGATGGAGCGAACCCGGGAGATAGGCGTATTAAAGGCCATAGGAGCCAGGAGCTCCGATGTCCTCTTCATGTTCCTCTCTGAAGCAGTTATGACCGGCATAGCAGGTGGCGCCATGGGCGCCGTCTTCGGTTTCATGTTAAGCACATTTGTAGGGAATTATGTAGGTGTCACCGCTGAAGTATCTCTAAGCCTAGGGACGATTACACTGCTCTTCGCCGTAATAACCTGTGTTATATCAGGGTTATACCCCGCTTGGAGGGCCTCGAACCTCAACCCGGTGGAGGCGCTCAGAAGTGAGTGAGACGAAGAAATCGTTCAGGGAGAAAATATTCGGAGTTCTAAGGTCCCCCAGCACCGGCTTCCCCCAGATCGAGGAAGACGATCTACGTAAGGGAATCCTCATAATATTCATAATCGGGCTTCTCTCGTCATGGGCGGGAGTTATCTATCTGCGCGCGCGCACGACGATGCCCTTCCTCGCGATCGGGGGTATAGTGGGGGCATTCACCCGTTGGCTTATACCCAGCGCCCTGGTCCTCATTTCCGCCAAGATCCTTATCGGGGACGGCAGCACGAGGCGTTTGTTGGCCATGACTGCGTTCGCCTCTCTCCCCCAGCTGGCTCAACAGCTCCTCAGAGTGGTGGACGCATACACTATTTCAAACGTTGATCTCACTGCCCTGAGGGCGACCCTCTTCCCCTCGACAGGTTTAGTCTTTAGAGCAATGAATCAGGGAGTCAAGGTATTCAATGTATTCGGGCTGCTCACACTAGCGTTGACGGTCTACGCTGTCTCAGCCAACTACAGGTCGCCAAAGAGGAGAGCCCTCACGGTAAGCGTATTGGCTTACCTCGCCTACATTCTACTCAAGGTGTTTCTACCAATTTAGGTCAATGTTCTTGCAGCCTTTTTCTATCCTCTATTAGCCTTGTCAGAACTTCTTCTGCTACTTCAATGTCCTCGCCTTTCACCAGTATGTGGTCCCTGAGGAACGTGGAGAGGGCGTAGATGCTGATACCGGCATCGGCGAGCCTTGCGGACACCTCCGCGAGGAAGCCCACTATGGAGAGGTCGAGTACGATGTCGAATGTGATGAGCCTGTATGGCCCCTCCTCTCTGTACTCCCTGAAGCTCCCCTTCCGCTCGTCCCACTCCTCAGCCTTGAGTACGAGGGAGACCTCGGCGTAGTCGAACGTGATCGAGGAGAAGGCATCCGTCTTCCCTAGGATTTCCCTGGCCTTCGACTCCTCCGCTCTGCTGACGCTTACCAGTATGTAGTCCTCAGGGTGTACGAGGATCTCAGTGGAGGCGAGGAGAGCTCCTATGTCCGTGTCATTGACCATGCGAATCAGATAGGCTTGTGGAGTAAAAAGGGCGACCCTTCCATCCCATGTCTATTTATACTGAGAAGCATAATCAGAGAGAGATTTTGGTATGGACTACTGGGAACTTCTCAAGAAGTACACTGAGATACCCGGGCCGGGGGGCCACGAGGAGCGTGTTCAGAAGGAGTTCATGGAGGACCTCAAGCCCTACACAGACGAGATAGAGCTGACCAACGTCGGGAACGTCGTCGCCCACTTCCCGGGGGAGGGGCGGAAGATCGTAGTCTTCGGCCACGCCGACGAGATCGGTTACTTCGTCAGGGGCATCACGGAGGACGGCTTCCTCCGTATTAGCCGGGGCCGCGGGGACAAGATCGGCTACCCCTACTCGCTGGTGGGGCAGAAGGCTCTCGTCATTGGGGATGATGGCGACGTCCGGGGGGTCTTCATCTCAACCTCGGGCCACGTGCTCAGCACTGATGAGCGGAATGCTCCCCTAAGCACCCGTAAGGTCTTCGTGGACATCGGAGCGTCGAGCAAGGAGGAGGTCGAGGAGAGGGGGCTCCACGTGGGCTGCCCCATAATCTGGAACCCCACGACGGAGAGGATGGGGAACAAGGTCTTCGGAAAGGCAATGGACGACCGGTTCACCTACCCGGTGATGCTAAGCCTCGCCGAGAGCATCCAGGGGAAGGACCTGTCCTGCGACCTCTACCTCGCCTCAACCATCCAGGAGGAGACCGGGTTCAGGGGCGCCCACAACCTCGCCCAACGCGGCTTCGACGTCTCCATAGCATTGGACATCGGCATCGCGGGCGACTATCCCTCCCTTCCCAAGGGGCAGATGCCCATCAAGCTCGGCGAGGGCCCCGTCATCGTGTACCGGGATGGCTCCATCATCTATAACGTGAGCACCATAAAGGAGATCAGGGCGACAGCCGAGAGGAACGGGATACCCTACCAACACGGGATCTTCGAGAACTACGGCTCCGACTCCCAGGCCATGGTCGCCGGAGGAGCGAGACCCAACCTGATAGCCACGCCCACCCGTTACAGCCACTCGCCCTTCGAGATGATGGATCTCAGCGACCTCGACACAACCGTGAAACTTCTCCACCACTACGTGACCGAGAGTCAGGTTTGATCCCTGTCTCCCCTTTTTCAGATTGATAGAAGATTTCAAAAGACATCAGATAGATAATCAGACCATGAGTGAATTAGAATCGAAGATCCATGACGCCGTCACGGGCTCCGGCCTCGACGCCGTGATGGCCGTCGGGGTCGATAACTTCAACTACCTTACTAGGACCGTTCTTCCCTTCGCCGAGAACTATCCCGATAGGAGGGCCGCTGTCGTCCTGCCCCGTGATGGAAAAGAGGTGGTTCTCTGCCCAGTGGACTGGTCCGAGGCGGTGAGAGATCAGGGATGGGGCGGTGAGATCCGCATATACGATGAGAACGATGGTGTCTCCCCACTGGCCTTCGTGGAGGCCCTGAAACGGATTCTGGACGAGAGGGATCTGTCTAAATCCAAGATTGGATTGGATCTCACCAGAGTCACGAAAGGCCTCATGGATGTGCTGAGATCAGAGTTAACTGGTAACGAGTGGGTCGCTGCGGACGCCCTCTACAGGGATCTGCGTATCGTGAAGACCCCCGGTGAGGTAGCCTTGATCGAGACCGCATGCCAGTACCTTGACCGTGGCATCATCCACGCCCTCAACCACCTTGAGGGCACAGTCGAGAACCCGGGCTACACCGTCGCCGAGTTCACCGAGAGGACAAGGGTCCACGCGTTCGAGGACGGCATATCAGGGGTAGGGCACATGTCCACGACCCTCGCCTCGGACGCGAGCCTCTTCTACGTGCCTCAGAGGGGCGTCTTCAGGGTGGGGATCCCCTTCAAGGCCGACTTCACGGGCCACTACAAGGGGTACTGGGCGGACTCGGGACGCATGGCCTACACCGGGAAGACTCCTGAGGAGTATGCGAAGGCCTACGATGACAACATGACGCTGAAGAAGGAGGCAGTGGAGTCCCTCAGGCCCGGCGTCAGATGCAGTGAGGTCCACGACAGGGTCAAGGCTCTCGCCAAGAAAGGAGGTACCCCACTCTGGGGAGACGTAGGCATAGGACACGGGGTAGGAGCGTCCCACCACGAGCCCCCCTACCTGACGTCAGGGGACGATACCGAGCTGAAACCCGGTATGGTACTTACCGTCGACGTGATCACCACAGGACCCGGGAAGGAGCTGATCCACTCCAAGGACGTCTACGTCGTCGAGGAGGAGGGGGCGAGGCTCCTGAGCTGGTACAGGAACTGGGACAAGTTCTACGAGGTGACGGGCTTCAGGGCGGCTCACTAGGAGGTATGAATGATGATCGAAGAAGTGATCGAGAAGTTCAAGGCTGCCTTGAACGACACCGAATACGACGCCGTGCTGGTCTTCGGGCCCGACAACGTCCAGTACCTGAGCGGTGCCCACCTCCCCTTCACCTACAGTTACCCGGATAGGAACTTGGCGCTCCTCTGGCCGAAAGGCGGGGAGCCGGCCTGTGTCTGCCCCGTTGAATGGGAGTCCTCCTTCAGGAACCTGAGCTGGATCGGGAAGACGGTCGGCTACGTGGAGATGCCTGCAGATCACGCCAAGGTAGTTAGTGCGATAGTTGAGCTCGCTAACTCTAAAGGTGTAAGCTCAGGGAAAATAGGCATCGACCTGAACAGGGTCCCCCTATCCCTCTACGAGGAGCTGGAGGAAGCTCTGCCTAAGGCGAAGCTGACCTCCTGCGAAGGATGGCTCAAGGAGCTTAGGGTGGTCAAGACCGGGAAGGAGGTCGAGCTACTCGAGGATCTAGCATACAAGTGTGACCACGCCATCTTCGGCACCGCGCACCACGTCCTCGTCACGAGCACCCGCTCGGAGATGAGCCTCAGCGAGGAGATACGGGTCCACGCCATGGAACGGGAGTTGGACGTCATCGGACACCACTCGGTGGGCCCCAGCGCCTCCGGGGAGCACGCAAAGAAGTTCTGGCCCCTTGCCCCCAATTATGGCATCGGCTTCGACAAGCATCTCAAGCCCGGGGAGTACGTCAGGATGGAGCTCAGGACCAGCTTGGACGGGTACTGGTCCGATGGGACCCGCATGATGGTCATGGGGGAGCCCACAGAGGAGCAGCTGGCCGCCTACAAGGTTCTGGTCAAGCTGAGGAAGGCAGCGATGGCCGCCATCAAGCCCGGCGTCAAGTGCAGCTCCGTCTACGAGGCCGTCAAAGAGAAGGCGGCGAAGAAGGGCGTCGAACTGGTACCGGGCCTGGGGGTAGGTCACGGGGTCGGCGTCACATCCTACGAGCCCCCCTGTCTGACCGCTTCTGAGGACGCGGAGCTGAGGTCAGGGATGGTTGTCGTGCTCAGCCCGGTCATCCGCGGCCCGGAGGGTGAGATCATGACCTCGAAGGACACGGTTATCGTGGAGGATGAGGGCTGCAGGCTCGTGGGTTGGTACATGGACTGGCGTGAGCCTTACGTGGCTAACTACACCCTGTGAGTACCCACGCCCCTTTTCTTTTATCAGAGCTTGAGCTTCATTCTGTCGTATGCGACCTCGAACCCAGCGTCCCTGAGCTTCTTCATAGCGGGCTGGCTCGGGTCGAGGAGGGGGTTCGTGTGGTTGAGGTGAGTGTAGACAACCCTCCCGATATCCCTGCCCCGTAGTATCTCGATGCTCTCCTCAACGGGGACGTGTCCGAGGTCGTAGGAGGTCTTCCTCAACCCGCTGATCCTGTTCAGCTCGTCGTCCCACCAGAATGTGGCGTCCAGCATGAACAGGTCCGAGCCCTCGACCCGCTCAAGCAGGTCTTCGGTCAGGAGCCCCAGATCCGGAGTGTAGATGAAACGCCTCCCATCGGCCTCCAACTCGTAGCCGTATGTGCTGCTCGGGAAGCATGAGCCATCCTCCATCCTGTCGGTGTGGTCTATCTCGAAGCCCGTCACCCTGAGCCCGCCGATGAGGTCCAGCCTCCCCCCGTCTATGAGGTCACGGGGGAGGACGTAGTCACGGGCCAGCCTCCCCAAGTCTCCGAAGAAGCTGCTACGATCGTCGGATCCGAAGAGGAATCTCATCAGGTCGGGGGGTCCGTGGACGGGTATCCCGAAGCTCTTCCCGGTGGAGAACTCGGCGATGCCGACAGTGTGGTCTCCGTGGCCGTGGGTGAGTAGCACCGTGTCGATCCTGCTCTGGCGTCCATGCTCCGCCTCCTCAGGCCTGGGGGTCAGCCCGACGCCCTCCAACTGGAACTTCAGGTCCGGTGTGGCGTCTATGAGCACATGTTGCCCCCCGTCCAGGGAGACCGCCACGGAGGATCTGGCCCTCCTCATCTTAGGGTTTTCTCGGGCACGGCTGCAGTTGGGGCAGCAGCAGTCCCACTGTGGAACGCCGCCGTTAGCGCCTGAACCCAAAACGGTGATTAACATACACTATCAAGGTCGACCCGGCTTTTAATAAGAAAATGGGCAGGTGGAGACAGCCTTTTCACCCCTCGACGCATCTTCATTGCTTGTATGACCGGTGTCTACAGGCCTGCCGAGGACTCCGAGCTGCTCCTGAGGCACGCGCGGCCGAGGTTCAGGGGTTCAGTGCTCGACATGGGGACGGGGAGCGGGTTCCTGGCTGTCGAGGCGGCCTCGGATCCCAGGGTTGAACGTGTGGTCGCAGTAGACATCGACCCAGACGCCTTGGACTCAGCCAGGAGTAGGACCAGAGCAGTAGAGGTGGTCGTTGAGATAGAGTTCGTGCTCGGAGACCTCTTCGAGGGATTGGAGGGTGAGCGGTTCGATCTCATCGTGTTCAACCCGCCGTATCTCCCTTCGGAGGGGGACGCAGATGAGCCCTCGTGGTCCGGAGGCGCAGCGGGGAACGAGGTGATGCTCAGGTTCCTAGGTGAGGCTGATGCGCACCTCAATCCTGATGGAGATGTGTTGATGATCTACTCATCAGAGTCCGGGCTCACACTCGCTGACGTAGATAAAAAGTACTCCACCACAATCTTGGAGGAGCTACCCCTCTTCTTCGAGAGGCTCTACTGCGTCCTGCTCCGACCCCGCTAGCCCCTCTGGAGGCCCAGGTAGAATCCGCCGATAGCGGCTGCCCCGAACGGCGCGTGGGCTATGAAGTCGACGAGGAGGCTCTGGGTGCCGCTGGCCTGCCCCACGAGCTCGTTCGCCCAGTTTTGGAGGGCCCCGTAGTCAATGGCGATGATGTCCTTGTAAGCGAGGTACTGGAGCCCCAGGAAGGCCATTCCTATTATCACAGCGACCATTTTAGCCGCCTTTTTCAAAGCCCAGCCTGCTAGGAACCCGCCTATGCCGCCGACGCCTATTTCTCCGGCTAAAGGAGTCAGGATATTTGATAATTCAAGCATCTTGAATAAAGTAAGTAAAAATGAAGTATTTAAGAAGTAGGTTTAGTTCTGGCTGATTGTTGTACCCGCCTCGCCTTTTAGGGCGTCCACAGCCTTCGCCAGAGAGGTGATGATGGCTCTCTCCCCTCCATCCTCGACGAACCTGGTGCAGGCCTCGACCTTGGGCCCCATGCTCCCCGGAAGGAAGTGGCCCTCCTCGGAGTACTTCCAGGCCTCCGCGGGGGTCATCCTCTCCACAGGTCTCTCGTCTGGCTTACCGTAGTCGAGCTTCGCACAGTCGACGTCTGTGAGGACGAGGAAGATCTCGGCGTCCACCTCCTTCGCCAGGACGCTGCCAGCCCTGTCCTTGTCGATGACAGCGTCGACTCCCTCCAAACCCCCGTCATCGTTTATAATGACCGGGATGCCTCCCCCTCCCGAGGCGATGACTATCATTCCGGCGTCGACCATCTTCTTGATGGCCTTCCCCTCGACGATGCCCAGGGGGATGGGTGAGGGTACAACCCTTCGCCACTGGCGGTCGCCGCTCGGGCGGACGTGCTTCACCGTCCAGCCGTTCTCCTCCCCGATCTTCTTAGCCTCCTCCTCCGTGTAGAAGGGGCCCACAGGCTTATTGGGGTCAACGAAGTCGGGGTCATCCCTGTCCACGAGGACCTGGGTCACCACCGTCACGACCTCCCAGCTGTCCTCTCCCAGGAGGTTGCGGAGGCTCTGTTGCATCATATAGCCTATCTGGCCCTGCGTCATCGAGCCGAGGACTACCAGGGGTTGAGGTGGCACAATGTCCTGAGCTTGCTCCTGCTGAATGGCTAGGTTCCCTACCTGGGGACCGTTACCGTGAGTTATGACGATCTTGTAGCCCTGCTTGGCTATCTCCGCTATCTGCCTGCAGGCCACGGCGACGTTCCTCATCTGCTCCTCGACGGTGCCCCTCTCATCGGGCTGCTTGATGGCGTTGCCGCCGAGGGCGATCATTACGCATTTATCCATATTGCCGTTTCAACCTCGGAAGGAGATGAGAATCGTTTTTTACACTATAAAAATTTATGTAATAATCTCTTCTCTCCTGCCCAAGGAAAAATCAGTGAAAATCCCTTTTTTTATTTGAGCTTTCTGGCTTTTCCCCTTATGAACACCCATCTGTGGTCGGGCCACAGCCACGTCCAGAGGAAGATGGGAGATGGATTCACGTAGAAGACCCTGTCTGCGACCCGTCTGAGGTCTCTGTCGAGCTTCCAAGGGTCTGGTACGTGCTCCATGACGTGGCAGCAGACGACGGCTCCGAAGCTCTCGGATGCGAAGGGGAGGGGAGCCGGGGAGGGCTCGATAAGCATGAAGTTAGGTATATCCTGCTCCTCGATGTCGACGTTCAAGTCCCCGAAGGATGTCTCCTCGCAGCCGTAGTTCAGCAAGGGCTTCCCGACCTTGGCGGCGTATATCCGCGCCATCTTAGCCGCGTGCATCCTCTGAGCCACCTTCATGAGGTTCTCGATGTGAACCCAGAAGGAGGCAGCGAGGGAGGCGAACCCAAGGAAGAGGAGTCTCCGCACGCTCATCCTGTAAGGGTTCATGTAAACAGATTAGTTCGATCAAATTTTTAAGATTACGCGTTGGAGCCAGATCGGGATTTACTGCTCTCGCTTCAATTCGATGATGGAGTCCTTGGTACCAACGTAGGCAATCTGAGCGTAATCCAGGAAGAGCCCTGTCTCGAGGACCCCCGGTATCGCTTTGAGCTCTGCCTCAAGTTTACCGGGAGTCTCCATCTCTCCGAAATCAGCGTCCACGATGACGTTACCATTATCCGTCACGACGGGCCCGAGCTTTCCCTTCGCCTGGCGGACCACGGCCTTTGCTCCGAGCCTCTCGATTCCCTTCACTGCAGTTCCCAGGGAGAATGAGAGGACCTCGATGGGGAGCGGGCATCCCTCCCCTAGGCGTTTCGTCAGCTTCCTCTCATCAGCTATCAGGATGTATCTCTTCGAGGCCGAGGCGACGACTTTCTCTCTTAGTAGGGCTGCCCCACCGCCCTTGATGGCCTGAAGCTTGTCGTCTATCTGGTCTGCACCATCGACGGAGATGTCCAGCGATGGATGTTCATCGAGGCTAGTTAGAGGGATTCCCGCCTGGATGGCTGCGGACGAGGCCTGGTAGCTTGTGGGGACGCCCATCACGTTCTGGAGCTCTCCGGTGCTCAGCCTCGTGCCTATAATGTCTATGAAGTGGAGGGCTGTACTCCCACTCCCCAGGCCGACGACAGAGCCGCTCTCGACGTGGTCCGCCGCGGCATCGGCTGCCCTCCTCTTTGCATCGTCAACCCAGTCCGTGTGCAGCCCCTCCGTCAGGCCTCTAGCTCCAGCTTCTCCAGCTCCTCGAGCTCCTTGAGGACCTCGTTACGGAGTTGCTCAAGCTTCTCCTCCACAACGGACCTGGGCCTGGGGGTTCGCGGCCTCTCCTCCTCGACATCCTCCTCGTCCTCGGGCTCCTCCGGCCTGGGGACGCGTGCCCTCGGCGGAGCCCTCGAGGGTGGCTCCACCTTCTCCTCGATCTTTAGCTCCTTCATCACCAGGTCTATTCGGTTCTGGGTGCTGGTGAGGGTCGCCTCGAACTTCTTCAGGATGTCGTCCCTGATGGTCTCGAGCTCGTGGAGGGTCATGATGAGCTCGGACTGCTTAAGCTCCTCGTTCAGGTCCCTGAGCTCCGTCTCGTAGCCCCTGGAGAGGCGGACCCGCTCATCCCTGTTGATCTCCCCTTCGTCCTCGGCCTCGAATAGGCGCCTGAGGACCATGCTGAGGAGTTCCTTCCTGAGGGTGAGGGTCCTCAGGTTGCTGCGGGCCCTCTCGATCTCCGTGGACTGGAGGTGGGTGGTGACCTCGGGTACGCTGATCTGCCTTCTGCGGGGTGACGAGAGGAGGCTGCTGGTGGTGTATTCGTCCTCGACGAGGATGCTCACCCCTTCGTCATCCTCTCTGCTCGGGGAGCCGCTGCTCGCCCTCCAGAAGAGGTAAACTGCGAACCCTGCGACCGCTATCGCTGCAAGGCCGACGAAAATATCTAGGGAGGAGAAAGGAGGCATTTCCCGTTCACTTCTCTTTAAATAGCCAAGGATATATAAGCTCTAGCCCCCGCCGACTGTTTCTGAGGGCTAAATCACGCCATAATCAGCTTAAAAAGACGTACGAAGGTGGAGGAAGGTTCAGGAGTAAAGCTCTTTATCGTCTAACCATGAGAACTAGGCTGTGGAGGTGGTCTAGGTGAGTGCTAACGAGTATGACGACGTCCTCGGTCTTGGCAAGGTGAGCCCCGAGGTCCTTGAGAGGTCCGTCTTCTCCCTTCTCCCCATGGAGGCCGAACCCACCCTCGACGGAGGCACCATCTCCCTCGACGGGAAGGCCGTCATCGCCCACAGCCCCTCGATAGGAGTCCCCCTGGACGCTCTCGGCTTCTTCGCCTTCCACTACGCCGCGTCGAACGTCGCAGCGAGGTTCGGCAGGCCCCGCCACCTCGTGACAGGTATCTACCTCCCGCTGGAGACGAGGGAGAGGGACCTCAGGACCATCTCCCGAAATATTGGCGATGAGGCCAAGAGGTACGGGGTCACGGTGGTCGCCGGGCAGACGGCCACGTACTACGGCCTGGAGATACCTCTCATCACGACCACTTGCATTGGTGAGCCCGTCGGCAATTCCGTGATGCCCAGATCTGGTGACAGGGTCTTCATCCTGGGTTCCGTTGGAGGGGAGGCCGTCTGGCTTGAGAGGCTCTCATCCGGAAGCGGTAATGATGACTTCAGGGATTTCACGCCGCTTCCCTGTGCCCTCCGCATGCACGGCATCCCTGGCGTTCGCCTGATGCACGATGTGTCAGAGGGAGGGGTGAAGAGGGCCCTCCTGGAGGTCACCTCCGCCAATGATTGCAGGATCGACGTCGACTCAGCCCTCATAGAATACGCCGATGGGGCAGAGGCCCTCGACCTGGACGTTCTCCGGGCCCCCACATACGGAGCCCTGATCGTGGTCGTGGACCCGGATAACAGTGCCAGGGTCCAGGACGTGTGCAGCGAGCTTGATGTCCCCGCTTCTGATGCAGGGGTCGTCTCCGAGGGGGAGGGTCTGTACATCGACGATGAGAGGGTACAGGTCGGCCACAGGATGGCCATCGACGAGGTCTACGGCTCCTTCAGGAAGGAGAGGTAGCTAGAGGAGCTGTAACCCCTTACCCGTTATCTCGAAGGGGAGCCACTTCAGGGGGTGGCTGGTGCCCTCCATCTTGACGATTCGGAGCTCCCTCGTCCAGGTCTCCCGGTTCAGGCGGAACTCGATGATGTTGTGGGCGACGTTGAGGTCGAGCTCGGTGGCCTCGACGATGCGCATGTCCCTCTCGGTGGCCGTGGTCATGATGTCCATGTTGCAGATGTCGTCGTAGTGGCTCCAGTTCACCGTCCAGGTCTCCACGGGCACCATGTAATCCACGCTGAGGCTGCCGAAGTACCACTCGTGGAAGTCCCCTGCGACGAACCTCGTGGCGCCCGCGTCGGTGATTATCTTGTCGAGACGCTTCATCTCCTCGAAGTCGCTGAGGCTGAAGTAGCGGACCAGGGGGTCCTTGGGGTAGGGGTCGAAGTGGGGGAACGCCTGGATCGAGACGAACTTTCCCTCCTTCTCGTAGGGCTCGATGTCCCAGCCGAAGCTCTTGAAGTACTGGCGGAGCCTTGGGAAGGGCTTGTCCATGACGTCGTAGCTCACGGTCTCCCCGCCCTTAAGCCCCTCCCAGAGGAATTGCATCGCGAAGACACTCTTCCCCGTGCCGAGGGGCCCCATGAGGATGGTGCGGCTCCCCGACTCGATGCCTCCCGTGTACTCATCGAACTTAGTGATCCCCGTCTTTCGTCTGACCATGTGCAATCATATACTATTTTCTGAAACTTTTATCAATCTTTCGTGGTTAACTTTATTAACCGGATCCGAGGGAGTTGATGAGAAGGGGGGAGCTGGGCGTGAGCCCGGCTGAGAGGACGTACTACGTCGACCCTTTGAACCTGAACCAGGTAATACTGGCGGAGGGAATAGAACATGGGTGAAACCAGATTCGACACGAAAGTCTTGGCTGAGGTTTCAGTTATGGTGGCGCTGTCACTTGTACTGAACTTCATAAAAGTCTACCAGCTGCCCCAGGGCGGCTCGATCACCCTGGGGAGCATGGTCCCCGTTCTGCTGATCTCCTTCAGGCGTGGGCCGAAGGTGGGCGTCTTCAGTGGCGTCGTCTTCGGTCTGGCTCAGATGCTCCTAGACGGATGGTTCTACAGCCCCGTCGGGATGATTCTGGACTACCCCCTCGCCTTCGGAGCTCTTGGACTAGCGGGCATCTTCAGGAAGACCCCCCTTATCGGCGTCGTCGTGAGTCTCGCGACGAGGTTCCTCTCACACTTCATTTCTGGAGTCGTCTTCTTCGGGATGTACGCCCCGGAGGGGATGAGCCCGATAGTCTACTCAGCGGTCTACAACGGGAGCTACATGCTGCCTGAGATGGTGATAAGCGGTATCTTCATCTACCTGCTTATACAGCGTGACATCCTAAATCTCAGCCTCTAGAGAACCTTACACCCTTTTTTTATTTTTTTTCTTGGGCTGGCAGCGCTGATGATCTGTGTATTGAGGCCCCTTTTAGGATGATTCACTTCATGCAGTCTTTGGAAGGTCAGAGGAAGGCCCAGTAATAGGTGGCGACCGCCAACAGGATCATGAATACGCCCGTGACAGCCTTCATCTGCCTCCTCTTGAGGACCCTCCACCGGTCGATCCTGACGAGGTTCTCCGCCGTTGTTCCCAGCAAGAGGACCACAACCAAGGGCAACGCGAAGAAGATGTTGTAGAGGAGGAGGTAGCCAACCCCTTCCCAGAACCTCGCCTTCGAGGATAGGAGGATGAGTATGCCTATGTACGCCCCCCTGAGCAGGCGAACTCGAACAGGCTGACCAAGCCTCTCAGTACGACGGTGGCTGGAATGACGGCGCGCGATTGGAGCTTCCACGATGGAGGGGAATTTTTAATACCCGCCCCACATTTTCAATTGACCATGGAATTTAGAGCCCTCAAGGAGAGGCTCGTAAACCGCTACACCGCACTCCTCTCACTGCTAGCGATAATGCTGTACATCCATCTGCGGATAATACCTATCCATCCCCTTATCTTCCTCGTATGGCCTCTCAGCCTCTGGCTGTCGATCGAAGTTTTCGTCCGATTCAAGGACCAGAACTACAAGATTGTCGCGTTCCTAGCCACTTTCATTGTACATGTGTACATCACTCAGCAGTTGGTCGTTTACAGACTGGGGGGGATATTCTTCGACTTCCAACCTGTCCCAAACTTTTCCACGATCTCTTACATCGTCCTCGTTGAGGCTATCCTGATCTTTCTGTACGACGCCTTGATCGCTCGCTCACTGACTTTCAGAGATATCCCGGCATACATCGGTTTCGCGTCGGTTATACCGTGGTTATCTCCTGCAATCGTAGAGGCCCTGATCTTGGCACGCTGGTCTCTGTGGGGGGTGTTCTCCCTGATGACAGAGGGTAAAGGCATTGGGGGGGCCAACCTGAACGACATACTCTTCCACTACGGGAGCAGGAATTTCGTAATATTATCTGCTCTATTTGGCGTAAGCATGCTGGTTTTTCATGGTTCAAGAAGGTTGACTCTGCTTCAAGAGGCAAACAAGTGGAAGAGAACCATGGAGGCAAAGGACAAGGAGTGGTTGACCAAGGCCTGGGAGCATCCTTTGACCCTGCTCAGCGAGGAGGAGCGTGAGCTGTTCCTGGTTGATCACGGACATCTGGGAATGGAGCAGCAAAACGAGGTCCTACGAAGGGAGGTTCTTCCGGCCAAGGGTATATTCCTGATCGACCCTGGAACCTTTACTTAACTTATGTATCGATGTTGCTGACCGGATAGAAGTTCACGTTCTGGAAGTAATTCCTGATAGGCGTCGAGAAGTGGATCACGCTCCTGACCCTCCACTCCAGTTCGGGGTCCAGGGGGTCCTTGGAGAACAGATCATTCTGAGATCTTGAGACGGAGAGGCTTGTGGTATAGGATCTTCCCTCGAAGGGTCTTAGAGGAACATCGACTGGTGGTGCATACGCCGTGGTCCCGATGTACTCCCCACCGCCCTCGGTGATCAGATAGAGCTGACACTGGAGAGAGGAGAATTTCAGGCGGGTATATGTCGTCGGGTTTTCTACTGAGAAAGTCAAGGTCATGACTATATCGTTACCTTCAGGGGTGTGGACCATCTCGTCGATGGAAAAGGTGACCTTGCTCATCGAGTTTAAGAGACCTACATAGTCGGTGAAGTTCAATATGATTAGCCCTGACGATAATACGACTGCGGCCATGAAGACGTAATTAAGCATCTTGAGCCGTCTTTCTTTGTCGCTCATCGGGCACACTAAAGGCATCAGGGGATATAAGATTTGTACGTGTTTAGCTCAGATTAAAATAAGCGAGATTTATTTATATTCTATCTAGTTTTTGCTAAATAAATCATGAAAATGTTAAAATAAGCACTGTTTAGAATTTAATTTGACTTATATGCGTAACGAGCTAAACA
>JADHWN010000081.1 GCA_016783455.1 Candidatus Bathyarchaeota archaeon | reverse complement strand
GCGATCACGACCCCCATCTCGGTCATGGTCGTCGTGAGGAGCGCCGACATGGCCAAGACATCCGGTCTCTGCTCCCTCACGGCCTCGATGAACTGCTGCGGCGACACGTCCATCCCCAGGTCGATCACCTCGTAGTTCTGCGCCTTGAGGAGGGAGACGAACACGTTCTTCCCGATGTCGTGGAGGTCACCCTTGACTGTGCCTATGACGCATTTGCCCGCGGCTTTGACGTCACCCGCTCTTAGGTGGGGCTCCAGAACCGCCATGCCCTCCTTCATGGTCTCCCCGGCCATCACCAGCTCGGCCAGGTAATATGTGCCTTCCTCGTACTTCTCTCCCACGATCTCCATGCCCTTGGCCATGCCCTCGATGACCGCATCATAGGCGGAGATGCCCGCCTCCATCGCCTCCTCGCAGACCCCCGGGATGGCATCGATGTCCAGCTCGACTAGGGCGTCGCGGAGCCTCGTGAGAATCGCCTGCCTATCGCTCATCACTTGTACCCCCCATACTTCGATACCAGCTCCATCACCCGCTTGTACTGCGCGAAGCTGACAGTGTTAGGCACGCTGTGGTCGCTGTGATAGACGTAGCCGCCGCCCCCCTTGGCCGCCGTCACCTTCTCCCGGATCTCCTTCTCCAACGGCCTAGGGTCCTCCAAGCTCATCAGCCTCACGTCGATGCCCCCCATGTAGGCCATCTCGTCTCCGAACTCCTCCTTGAGCTCGACCAAATCCATGCCGGCCTTCACCTCCAGGGGCTGGATGCAGTCGATGCCCTCCTCGATGAAGTAGGGTATCAGGGACTTGATGTTCCCGCAGCAGTGGAGGATCACCTGCATGTCCCTCGCGTGGAAGAAGTCACAGAGCTCCTTGAAGACGGGGTGGAGCTGATCCTCGTAGTGCCTCGGCGAGAAGAATGGTCCATGCCTGTACCCCAGGTCGCAGAAGAGGAAGGCCCCGTCGAACTCGAAGCCGCCCTCCCTCATGATGTCGCACATCTCCATGACGAGCCTGGCGTCCGTCCAGTACATGTCCTTGACCCACTCAGGCTCACGTAGCACCGCCCTCAGCAGCCGCTCGGAGGCCACGTACTTCTGGATCTTGTCGTAGCCGACGATGGCGTTGAAGACCACGTACCGCCCCCTGCTCCTCTCGCGCTGGGCGTTCCTGAGGTCGGTGACCCAGTCCACCCTCCGGTCGTCTGGCTGGAGTCTGGGCTTGATGAGCTCCCAGTCCTCCCGCTCCTTGCATGGGTAGTCCATGATCATGGGGGTCGTCGTGAAGTCCCTGTGGTTCTTCCTCACGCCTCCGTAGCTGTCCCTCTCGACGATGTACTCGTCGTCGATGGAGATCACCTCCTCCTTAAACCGGGGGCCCGTGTCAGCCCCGAAGCCCACCAGCTCGTAGCCGAAGTAGTCGGCTGGCTCGATGCCGGATGGCAGCCCCTCGGTCCGCCACCTGTCGACCGTGGCCTGCCACGGGTTGTCGTGGATGGGGACCCGGTCGGGCTCGTGGTGCTCCAAGGCCATCCTGATCCTTTGACGGGAGTCCATGAGAATCACTGACGGAAATATTGGGGGATATCTATTTCACATTTGCCCGGGGTCATCCCCAACCATCTAGTCTGTCATGGAGGCGGCTCCCCCGCAGATGGAGTTGATGTCGACCCCGAGTTCCCTCGCTACATCGAGGACTGTGATTCCCTGTCTGAACATGCCTCTCCTGCCATCTGGCTGAAAGACGATCTCGGAACTTGGCGTCACATCATTGAACAATTGCGACCAGGACTTTTAGAAAATTCATTTCCAATTTGCTTAAAAGCCAAGCCAACATCTGGATTCAGAGGACGGATCCAGCGTGTTCGACTTCTCCGTGAAGCAGAAGACATACGAGATCAGCGGCGTCAAGATAGGGGGAGACCCTGGCCTCGCCCCGACGGTCATGGTGGGCTCCATGTTCCACAACGGCCACACCGTCGTGAAAGACCCCGCCGAGGGCGTGTTCGATAGGGCAGAGGCGGAGAGTCAGCTCAGGAAAGCCGAGGAGATGTCCGATTCGACCGGGCTCCCCACCATCGTGGACCTGGTGGCGGAGAACGCCGTGGCAGCCGGGAAATACCTTGACTTCATGGCGGACACGACCGAGATGCCCATCTTCCTCGACGTAGTGTCCGAGGACGCGATGGCCACGTCGATACAGTACGCCCACGACCACGGGATGCTTGAAAGGATAATCGTGAACTCCCTCAACCCCCACACGGGAGAGCAGGTCTACGAGAAGATCAAGGAAGTAGGGTGCAAGAGCGCGGTCCTGCTGCTCCACAGCACCAAATACATGCTCTCCTCAAACAAGGACGACCTACTGAACGAACTGATCCCGAAGGCGAGTGGGGCGGGCATAGAGAACATCCTCGTTGACACCGTGGTCCTCGATATACCGACGCTGGGCCTGGCCACGAAGGCCATACACCACATAAAGGACGCGTACGGCTACCCGTGCGGCTGCGGAGCCCACAACGCCATCTCGTCCTGGAAGAGGCTGAGAGAGAAATACTCGAACAGCGCCGTCATTACGGTCATAGGGGTGACGAACGCCCTGCCCGTCGCAGTGGGGGCAGACTTTGTGTTCTATGGACCCATCAAGAACGCGGACGCCATCTACCCGTCTGTGGCCATGATAGACGCCGCGTACAGCCAGCAGGTCATGGAGAAGAGGATACGCATCGAGAGGGACCACCCCCGATACAGGATCGGGTGATGACCACTTCACGAGAGTGTTAAGGCCTAGACTAATGGGAGGGAGGAGAGGGGTATGTTGTACCTCTCCAGGATCTTCCCCAATGTTCTCCGAACGGCGTCAGCTGCGTCTTTGGGTAGCGGGGCAGGTTCGTGCTCGTCTAGGATCTTGTTGGCTTTCTCCCTGGCTCTATCAGTTGAGTCAAGTGAGCCCGCTAACTCCCAGGCGTCTGGGGAGAGCCTGTCGAGTACGTCCGAGGGCATGAACCTCTCCTTCCTTAGGTTCTCCCTCGTATGCCTCTCGGCTAGGAAGTGCCCTCCGGGACCCACTTTGGTTATCACCTCTGTCGCCAAGGCGATGTCGTCGACGTTGATGCCCCTGATTAGCCTGTAGGCTGCCCCGCAGTACTCGTTGTCTATGACAAGCTTCTCCAGGGACTGGCAGTTCTCGCTTGCCTGCATCCCCGGACCCGAGACTATATTCACACCGGTCAAAGCGGCGAGGAGGATCCCTGTCCCTGACTCGAAGCTGCTCTGCCCGTCCACGGCCTTCGAGTCGCTGAGCCCAAGGTAGCCTTGGGTGGGGACCCCGTAGTGCTTCCCCATCTCCGCAGATGCACAGGCCGCCATTATCGCTTCGATAGCTCCCAGTCGGGCGGTGGCGTACCTCATGTCGAACGCTGAGGGGGAGCCCCCGTAGATGATGGGTGTCCCTGGCTCCACGAGCTGGGAGATCACGGCTCCGCTCAGGAACTCGGCGTTCGCCTCAACCAAGGTGCCCGCGATGGTCACCGGGCTCGTCGCCCCCATCTGGGGAGCCGGGATGATATCAGCTGGTATCCCGTGCTCGGCGCAGTCCATCAGGTTCTGGCAGGTCACATCGCTCCACATGAGTGGGGAGGACGGGCAGCAGTCGAATATAGCCCTCGGCCTCTCCCTAAGCTCATCCTTCCCGCCTACCACCGATTCCAGCATCCCGGCCATGTCGAGGAGCCCCTCCTTGGTGAAAGCCCCCGTCACGATCGGCTTGTCCGAGTTCCTCATGACGACGTAGAGCCTGTAAAGGTCGGAGATGATCTCCGGCACGTCGGCTGGGACCATGGCGGTGCTCTGAGCGTGGATGTGCTCCAGAGCGTCCGTGAGCCTTACGAGGTCCCTGAAGTCCGCTGCGTTAGCTCTGCGCATCTCATGCGTCTTGCGGTCGATGAAGTAGATCGCGGCGGAGCCCGGGTTATAGATGACCTCTGAGCCGCCTACAGTGTGTTGCCTGCTCCCGTCCCTCGTGTAGAGATGGAAGGACTCCGGGGCCTTCTTTAAGGCCTCCTTGACCAGAGGGGATGACATTCGGACGGTGTTACCGTCGATGGAGCAGCCCGCTTCCTTGAGGATCTCTAGCGCTGGGTCGTTTGCCACCTTCACCCCTGTCTTCTCTAGAACTTCGAGGGATGCCCCGTGGATCGCGTCTTTATCCTCTTTCGAGAGTAGTCTAAACTTAACCATCGGCTATGCCTCCATCAGCTTGAGGGACTTCTTCACTGCGCTCCCTGCGTCGAGGCCGCAGGCGTCAGCCCCGATCTCCTCGACCCATGCTTGGGTCACAGGAGCTCCCCCCACGATCACCTTGATGTCCTCCCTCAGCCCGGCCTTCTTCAACTCGTCGATGACCTCCTTCTGCTTTGACATCGTGGTGGTCATGAGTGAGCTGAGCCCCAGGATGTCGGGCTTGAGCTCCTTCACCTTCTCGACGATCTCCCCTGACTTCACGTCGGTGCCGAGGTCGATCACCTCGAATCCCGCAGCGGTCAGCATCGTCTTGACTATGTTCTTACCTATGCTGTGGATGTCCCCCTCCACGGTTCCGATGAGGAACTTTCCGACGGATCTACGGGTCACACCCCGCTTGGCGATCTCGCGATTAAGGATCTCCGCCCCTACCTCCATCGCCTGCGCCGAGGCGATGAGCTCGGTTATGAAGGCCTCGCCGCTCTCGAAGCGGTTTCCCACCTCTCTGAGCGCCTTCGCGAGCCCCTCCTCCAAGACCTCTACGGGGTCAAGCCCAGCCTCTACCGCCTCCTCGGAGAGCCTCTTCACCTCGTCTTCATCGAAGTACCAGACGGCCTCTCTCAGCCCCTTGAGAATCTTCTCGCTCATGATGATCGTGTATACATGTTCCTGAGAAATTATAACAATTTAGTTAGCTAAAACGCCCAAGCATGCAAAAGGAAAAATTAGAAGGACAGCACAGCGTCGGCTTCAAGGAGGAGGTCGTTGAGCGTTGCAGCCCCAACGACGTTGGCGCCATCCTCGAAGTCTCCGCGGTCGAGTCCGAGTAGCTGACAGCTCTGCTCGCACACCATCAGCTTCACACCGGCCTGCAGTGCCTGGTCCATGACCTCTTTGAGGCTCGGGAAGGTTCCCATCTTAATCTTCTCGGCCTCTCCCTTCTTCACGACGGTTATGCCCTTGATGAGGAAATAGACCGTGGCTTCGATGTCCATGGACACAGCCGTGGATGCCAGGATGAACGGGGCGTAGAGGCGTTCAGGCGTATCGATCCCGCTGGTCTGAACGTAGAGTATCTTATCAGCCATGATTATCGTGATCTGGAGTGAACCGCCGCAGTTAAAGAATATGATTGCCTCCGCGCTCAGACTAACAGGTTACGCTCCACAAGTAG
>JADHWN010000031.1 GCA_016783455.1 Candidatus Bathyarchaeota archaeon | reverse complement strand
TTTAGCTCAGATTAAAATAAGCGAGATTTATTTATATTCTATCTAGTTTTTGCTAAATAAATCATGAAAATGTTAAAATAAGCACTGTTTAGAATTTAATTTGACTTATATGCGTAACGAGCTAAACACGTACTAATATAGATACCTTCAAGATTTGGGACAGGTTCATTGGCTCTCGTCGTTGGATGGTCGTCTTGTGCCTTCTATTGCCCCTCCCTAGTCGGCTTTAATGGGGTTTTAGCCCCTTTTGTCTCAGTAAGTTGAGACATAAAATCCCTTTTTCCACGGTTTCCCAATTTTTCCGCATAAGAGGGTTCGTTATTTAATTTTGGAGATTGTTTTCTAGCTGGCTTCTCTTCTCAGTATCACTATCGGGTAGTGGTCAACGCGGTCTAACATCCTCCAAGTGACCTCTGTCAGCCCGACGCCCAGCTTCTCAGCCATATCCCAGACGGTCCTCCCCGCTCCATGCCTCCTTACCCGGTGGGCTATGTTTGCGAGGGTTAGTGCCCAGTCGGGGTTCAGTGATCCTCCAGTATGTGCGATGGGCGTTGAGCGGGATTTGAATCCAAGCATGCGACCAAACAGGAAGGCGAGGAAGCCCCCGAAGTGGATCAGCCCTTTCATGGGCACGATTCGTGGTGAGAGGTGTAGATTTCTCCAGGAGTAGGTTGTGTCTCCGTCCACGATGATGACTGAAACCTCATTCCTCTGGGAGAGTTCCTTAAAGAGCCTCATGGCTTCCCTCTCGGGTTTGTTGAGGGGCAGGCTTACGTATGAGTAAGGGAGGTTGCTTGCGTCTATGCCCCCCTCGGAGTAGTGCCTGAGGGATTGTAGCAAGCCGACGTAGTGTAGGGAGACCTGTTTGTGGACCGCCCCTTCTCCTAGGGGATAGTTTCTGAGCCTTCCTCTCGTTCCATCCTTCAGCTTAGCTAGCTTACCCAGGGGCCCACTCCAGATCCTGCGAGTCCAGAAGGAGACTAGAAAACGGGCAGCGACTCCCGAAGAGAACTTGGATTCGTCGACGATGTAACCCATGGCGGTCGAGATTGCCTTCTCGGAGACCGTGACGATGTCGCCATCCTGGAGGACTCCTTCAACGGCCTTTACGACCTCGCTGACATAGTCTGTCCCAGGTCGCCAGTACTTGGTCTTTATCCTGATAGCCTTGAGTCTCAAGGGAGGGCCCACGTGCGGGTTAAGGATCCGCGTCTGTTACTGATTACATTTTTCAGAGAATATTAGAAATCGTATCGTCTGCTCAGGTATTCTATGAGCCCGCTCAGGGCCTTCAATGCCTGCGAGTCGGGGTCATGATCTATCGGTGCCTTACCCAGCATGTCCGCCATTGCCACGGAGTCGTCATAGGGGATGTATGCCGCCACTGGGACGTCTAATGCTACCATGTTCGTCTCAATGAACTGCCTCTCCTCTTCATTGCGGACCTTGTTCCCGACGGCTAGGACCTCCTGAACCTCGATCTCCTTTGCCAGCTTCAAGGTGCGGCGCACCGTGTCAATTGACTTCATCCTCGGCTCAACGACGACCAGCATTGTGTCCATCCTTCGGGCCGTCCCCCGTCCTAGGTGCTCTAGTCCGGCGACCATATCCATGATGAGGATCTCGTCACGCTGGATGAGGAGGTGCTGCACAAGTATCCTCAGCAAGGCATTGGCGGGGCACATACAGCCTGCGTCGCCCCCCTTCACAGTGCCCATTATGAGGAGTTGGACGCCGTCGGGCCCGACGACACCGAAGTTATCCACGATATCGCTGACTGTAGGGGATAGCTTGAACATCTGGCCGTATGATTTCCCTGGGGCAACTCCGGTCTTGTACCTTATGAGCTCCTCATTATCCGATATCGGCAGAATCTTGTCGGCTACCTCGGCGGGTATCCCAATCGACGAGGCCGTGTTGATGTTGGGATCCGCATCCACCACGAGGACCTTGTAGCCCTGCCTCGCCAGGAGCCTGGCCAGGGTCCCTGATATGAACGTCTTTCCGACTCCGCCCTTTCCTGCAACAGCTAACTTCATGATACTACACCAGGTTCTCCAATCCTATCTTCTTGGCTATCTCCGCGATCGCCCTGTATGAGGGGGAGTCATCTGGAATATCGAGGAGAGGTTTCCCAGTCATGTTGAATGACTGGACGTTTGCGTCCTCGGGTATGTTTCCTGCAAGCTCGAATCCGATGTCGTCCGCTGCTTTCTCCAAGACGTCGAGTAGCTGTGGTGGGAACCTGTTTCCGACGAGGTAGGTTTTCTTAACGCCGATATGGACCTCCTCGATGAGCTCCTTGATGCGCTTCGATGTCTCGAACCCCATCTTGGAGGGGTCAGTGACCACAAGCATGACGTCGACGTCCCTGTCGGTCCTACGGCTCAGGTGTTCTATGCCCGCCTCCATGTCCAGCAGTGATATCGAGTAGTTCTTGGTCAGTGTGTCGAGTATCCTCGTCAGCACGTTGTTAACATAGCAGTAGCAGCCTTCCCCCTCTGAGCGGCCCATTGCCAGGAGGTCGAACCTGTCGCTCTCCATGAGGGTCTGGAAGACCCAGGCCTCGAGTAGGTCCTGCTTCGGAGTGGTGGGGGAGAGATCGCCCCTTTCGATCTGGTCCTTCATGTCCTTGGAGACCTGGCCGACAGTCCTATCCAGCTCGACTCCCAGAACGTCAGGAAGATTGGTGGCTGGGTCGGCGTCGACGACGAGCGCGACCTCATCTGTGTTCTTGATTATCCACTTGAGTAAGAGGGATGTGAGGGTCGTCTTCCCCGTTCCCCCTTTCCCTGAGACCGAAATCACTATCTTCCTTGACATCCTAGACCTCTGATTAACGATAGAAGAAAAATGTTAGGTAATTACTCGGGCTCAGGAGGCCACTTCTCGTCGATGTAGCCAGCGATGCCCGACGAATCCATGGGTCCCACGATCACGTTCCAGCCTGAGGCCTCCTGGATCTCCCCGCTGAGCCGTGCAGCCCTCCCAGGAATGAGGAGGTGCCTGTGTTTTACCAAGTCTCCGACCTTGAACTCCTTAATCGCCTCGGCAACGGTTTCGGCCGTCATCTTCCTTCCGGCGACGGCGCTCTCAACGGAGATGCCCTCTGAGTCAACCACCATCAGGTAGCAGTCAACTTTCGCTGACTCGATATCAGACGCTACGGTATAGTAGGTGAGCGCGAAGTTGGTGGTAAGGAGGACCGGTGAGTTCTCGTCCGGCTCCCCGAAGGTTATGACCTCAGCTTCTACTGCGACTGGCTTCCGCGGGTCGGTGTATAGGTTCTGCCTCAGGATGACTAGCGGTAGAAGGGACCATCCGCTGACACCGTGGATTACTAGGGCGTCTGCGAAGCGGGTTATGAGAGAGGAGGACACGACGACCTCGTTCCACTCGTTTATCATGGGGTCCACAGCCTTCTCAGCCCAGGCCGTAATCGGTGTTCCTAACAGCGGGAATCCTAGGTGCTCCTCCTCCAGGTTGATTGCATTCCATCTGAGCATTGTGAAGTTGTCAAGTGTTGCAGAGATCCCGTCCTCAATCTGGGTCCCGGGATCCAGCACAAGGTCCTCAACACCGTACTCCCATAATGTCCTTGCGAGGGATTTCAGCGAGTCCAAGTCAAAAGGCGCCGATACGACCAACGGGCAGTGGTACATCAGGGCTAGGTCGGCCATCTCTTTCCAATTGTCTTTTGTAGCTGCGTAGATGAGGGGCTTTCTTTCTCCGACAGCAGATAGGCCGCTCTCCATGACGGCTGGATTAGTAACGCAGAGGATCAGAGGCAGGTCAGTAAGCCCAGCAGCTTTCCTCACCGCTGCTGCAAAAATTTCGGGATCGTTCGATGTGGACCTGATTGCGAGCATGTCTAGCGTGAGCGTCATGCCGATGTAGTCATACTTGAAGTCGGTGGCCGTCTTGATGCGGGCCTCAAACTCTTCCTCGGGCATCTCGTCGCTTACGTCGATCGCAATCGCGGTTGGGTTGAAGTATGTGAACTCGTGGCGGTGGAGGACATATTCGCCACCCAAGGTCACCTTCCTTTCGCCCGTCCCCACCTCTACCGCCCTTATGGAGGGCTTCAGGAGCGCCCATAGCTTATCGAACGCCTCCTTGTACTTCGGCTCCAGGAGGGGAGTGCACTCGTGCAACGTCGCCTCCCTGTTGACCAGCTTGGCCGCGAACGCCATGCAGTTGGTCTCCTCGCACTCTTTGCAGTTTGTCCCTGGCAGGAGCTGGTAGACCTCTATCGGGCTCAGTTCTTTTGCAGGCATGTCATCTCCTCCTATAGCTTCAGCGAGACCCAGTCAACGGTCTCCGCTGATTTCGCGCTCATCAGGTTGTCGATCATCTTGTCTAGCTCCTTGGCAGCAGCCGGGTGCATCATCATGAAGTAGTCAACGCCGGCGAGTAGCAGCGTCAGCCCCGTTACGGTCTCCCAGATGGGCCCCCTGAGCTCCCTGGGCGCCCACTCGGGCCCCATTTTCATCCACGCCTCCCTTGCTGCCCAGGCGTTCGTCGTGCCCGAGGAGAGGGGGTGGTTCAGCTCTGGGTCTCCCTTGAGACCTGCGAGTCGGCTCCGCTCCATAACCGTGAACGCGTAGTCCAGGCCGTATCCCAGGGCTGCCGTCGTGGTGTCCATGACGATCCGGTCTTTTGGGAGGAAGTCGTATAGTTTCCTGTTGAGCTCCCTCGCCCTGTTGACGTCCATGGAGGTGAAGGCGATCACCGTGTGCCCATACTTCTCGATCAGGTTCGCCGTCGCCTCGATGTCCATGTCGAGCGTGACGGAGTTGAACAGGATCCTCTCCCCCTCAGTCACCTCGGCTATCGCCGTGAAGACATCCAGGTCCTTCTTGGGGTCGCCGCATCCTCCGATGGCGATGGGCACATCGACGGCCTGCAGGACCTCCTCAGCGGTCTTGACTGCGGCCTTCGGGGTCGCGTCCTCGATGAGGGGGTCGATGGTGAGGAAGTGGAGGTTGATCATCTCGGCCCCAAACTTCTCTACGCAGAGCTTCGCCCACTCAGCTGTGTCCTCCAGCACCGGCCTGTAATGCATCTTGACCGCCTTCGCCAGGGGTACTTTGGGCCAGTCGAACACGTCGAAGGCTATTACAGGCCTGTGGGGGGACTTGCTCTGGAAGTTGTAGAAGGCCGGCGCCATCTCCCCCCCTATAGTGAGGCTGTACTTCCGGGAACCCCCCTTCGACTTAGTGGCGCCAAGGGTGACCTCAACGATCCGTCCAGCATAGTCCTCAAGGGGCACATCGAAGCTGGCCTCCAGAAGGGAGGTCGGCTTGGCCTTCACAGGAGGGGGGAGTCCCACCTGGGGTGCGCCCATGACCATCCCCGGCGTAAATCTGAGCTCCAGCTCGTCGAAGGAGATCTCCACGTCCTCGAGCTCGATCTGCTGAAACTTGGCGAGGGACTCTAAGAGGTTCACGCCCAATGGTAGGACGTTTTTCTCCTTCTTCTCCCCCAACACCCTCACCCCTTATCCGCCTTTATAATCATCTTCTCGGCTCGGATCTTGGCGTTCTTCAGGATGATCCTGAAGCCCATCCCTGCAGGGACCCCCTGTATGGGGAACGCGCTGGCGGGGAGCTCCAGGGTGGGCACAGCGATCTCGCCGGGCTCCTCCTTGGGGGCCGCCGTCCATCTCGATACGATGGGATGATCTTGCTCTTGGAGAAATGCCCTTAGCCCATCGAGGTCGGTGACGTCCTCATCCGTAGCGATCTTGTCAACGATCTCTGGGGGCATGAAACTTTTAATACGCTCCTTGATGTCCACGGGTATCCAAACCACCCGGTCCCAGCCCCCGTCCGCCTGCATGAACTTGGGGCTCCTCATGTACTCTATGGAAAGGCCGTGGAAGCCATCAACCTGCCTCCCTCCGGCGGTGAGGTCGGAGATCGTCACGAAGTTGAGGCCGTTCACGGTCTCGCCTTTGAAATTGCGGTGGACCACGCCGTACCCGTCCATCTCTGGGATATAGAACAAGCAGCCCTCGAAGCACCCGCAACTTGTATGAGGGTAGCCAAAAGCTGTGTAGAGCTGCACCCTCTCTATTTCCCCCAGGGACTTCTCCTTGATGACCTGGTTAACGCCGGCGTACTCCCCTGTCACACTGTCGATGAGATCACCTGTTGGTATCTCGAAGACGGGTCCCTTGGGGTCGACCTTGGCGCTAGCCCTTCCGTCGAACCAGCTGATGGCCCCGCAGTTTGCGTACCTCTGGGGGGTGATCACGCATAGGTGGGTCGGGGCGAAAGACTGGCAAAGGCTGCAGCCATAGAAGACGTCGACCTCGTCGTCGCTCATTCCCCTGGCTCGAGCGTCTCGTTCCTCGTAGATCTCCATCGCCTTCCCGAACCACTCCTCAACCAACTTTGGCTCTGTGATGAACGTTATCTGGATTTTCTCGATGAAGGACATCTCGCTCCTGTAGAGCCGCATCAATACCTCGGCAAAGAGCTTGAAGCTGTTGAAGCCTTTCTCGAAGGATTTCTTACTCAACCTCATCTGGACATCGTAGCGCTGGTTAAGGTGCATGAAACCCTCTATGAAGTTCACATACTCGTGCAGTCGACGCTCAACGACTCCCTCTAGGTCCTTCTCCATCTCCTCTCCCGCGACGTAGATGATCATTCCGAAGGGCGTGTTCTTTCCTGCCTCAAGTTCTGAAATGTCTTTACCGATTATCTCGATCTTCCCGTCCTCGATCTCGTCGAGGTCCTTCGCTTGGACAAGCTCGAACTTGTACTCCTCCCGGGGTCCGCCGAGCTCAAACTGCATATCCCGCCCCCGGATCCTCTCGCCCTCGTAGATTATTCCAACGTCGACGGGTATGTCTTCGAACATTGACATCCTAGTTGTCCTCCGTGATACTCTTCACTATCACATCTATAACCTCTTTCCACTTATCGGCCTTCATGGTGCCCAGAGACCAGTTCGCATTGGGTTGATAGCTCCTTGAAAGGGAGATGGTCGTCAGGTCCTGGGCGAAGCTCTTCAGCCCTGACTCCACCAGCCACTCCAGGTAATAGAGGGTGCCCGCGAAGGCCACCAGGTCATAGGCACCCTCACCGTCAAGCCCCCTCCAATCTGGATCCCGCAGGCGGTCTCCCAGGTTCATCATCTGCATGCTGTGGATCCCCTCTGCCCCCCTCTTCATGAACTCTCCAACTATATGGGCCGTTGCTACAACCTGAAGCCTGCCCGTATTATGAAGCCTGATAGCTGTGTCTATCAGATCACCGTCCATGGTCTGGGTCTCAACTGCTTTTGAGCCTACCACCAAGAGGGGCCTCTTAGCCCTCTTTATCAAGGAAGCTGCCACCTCAGGTTTTGGGATGACGAAGGCCTTCTTGGGGCCCGCTATCTCTGCGGTCTGCCCAGGGATCATCCTAGCCGCCATCACTCTCGCCTCCTAACCATCCTGTCAAGGAGCGTCGGGTCTGGTATGGCTATCTTGTCCTCTACCCAGCCCTTCTCCTTGAGATACTCCAAGATCTCGTTTTTCATGGTGAAGGGGATGTCAGCCTCTCTCCTGACAAAGTATTGGAGGTCGTCGGGCATTGTGCCGTAGTACTTCTTGTGGAGATCGATGTAGTGGCTGAGCTTCACGGCCCTACCCTTAGTGGTGTCGTTTGGGCGCATGACGAGCTTTGCGATCATCACTATAGCTTCCTCAGCTGTCTCCGCGGCGTAGAACAGATGTTCGGGTACCGGGCCTGTGTAGACCTCTTCCCCTGTTCTTGCGTCGTAGGTCATCCAGTCCTCATCTTTCTCCTTGCGACCTAGCAGGTTCCTGCGATACTTTGCGCCGTGGGGGCCGACTACCACGGGTATGCCGAGGCGCCAGCAGCCTGAAGCGATACTCGCGGCCTTCTGGGACATGGCGCCCCATGCTACTCCCACCGCCCCGACTCGGTTGTAGACGTAGTCAGCGATCTCCTCGTAGTTGGCCCGCAGAGGACGCTTGGCGAAGATGTTGGCAATCTTGATGGCCGCCCCCGTGATGTGGGCGTTCGAGACGCAGCTGCCTATGTTTATCAATCCGCCGGCGTCAAAGTTGCCTGGGTACCTCTCGTAGAGGTTCTGGCCCTCCTCGTCCCGTATCATAGCTAGGTCCATGGCAGCGCAGCCTGTCGCCACCACAATGAATCTCCGGTTTAGAAACTCCTCTGCTATCTTGGCGACATCGATACCCCCTTTCGGATAGTTGGCGCAGCCGACAAGGGCGACGACACCCGGGATCTCCCCAAAGACAATACCCCTTCCGACCTCCCTTATCTCCACGTCCTGAACGGCGCCCCGGCCTACCCTCATGGGGAACTTTTCGTTCGCGATTCGCTCCTCAGCACCCTTGTTGAAGAAGGTTATCAGCGGCATGTTCTCGGGGCAGGCGCTCTCACATCTTCCGCAGCCGACGCAAGCCGGATAGATATCTCCCAGCAGTTCGAAGTTGCCCTCTGCAGCTTGTTGGACGGCCTCCATGATGGGCAGGTTGTTGGGGCAAGCCCGCACGCATTCCTCGCAGTTCCTGCAGTGCTCAGCCATCTCTTGGATGTCATCACCGGAGAGGGGCTTGTAGTCCTTCCTAGTCGGGGCTACTCCCAGGACGGTCTTGACTGCCACCTCCCCCACCTTCTTGGGCTCAATGATCAGGGCACCGGGGGCCTTCCCTTCGACTAAATCGGCCACTATATTGTCGGGCGGATCGTGGGTCCTGTTGGGGAGCCCAAGCATACTTTTTTCACTGGTGGCTATCACCGGGACACCCAGCTTCTTGGCCTCTATGAGGATGTCGGTCCTGATGCACTGCTCGTCGACGACGATGAGGTCGGGGATGCCGGAGCGGAGATACCTTAGCTGCCACGAGATGGGCCCGATGACCTTGGCTCTCGTATTATACCGGCTGTTGTCGTGGGCCGTGCAGCAGAGTCCGCCGATCTCAACTTCACCGAAGAGGTCATTTTCCATAAGGTAATCGATGATGTCGACGCTCGGCAGCACGTTGTGCCCTATACACATGATCACAGCCTTGTTGGGGTCTATGCAGCCAAAACCCAGCTCCGTCATGGGAGCATCCGGGATGCCTTTGGGCATGCCTAACGTCGTGATCTGCTCGATGTCCGCCACCTCCATGGCCACATGGTCCAGCATACCAGCGTGGAAGGCCTTGGACTCGAAGTCGATGTTATCGCCCTCCTGGCCCGTATGAGCCGCTGCCACGAGCTGAACCAGCTGGGTCTCTACATAATCCAGCGCGTCCTCTAGGTCCCTGAGCGTATTTGGCTTGATACCGCAGACTAGGCGTATGTTGGGTGCTTCCACGTTCGTGTTGAGAGCAACCTCTATCGGAGCTTCGCGGCCGAACTCCTCCATGAGGTGATCGAGCATGTGTCTAGCGTGGGCGCAGTGAGTAGAAGCGCCTATACAGCAGGCGAGTAGGACGATCCTAGACTGCTGTGCCGCCATAGTAATCCCACAGGCTCCACGCTTGTCCCCCGTTAGATCACACTTTCCAAAGGTACAGAGGCAGCATAGATCACAGAATGGCATGTAGAAGGGCTTATACCGGTCCAGAAGTTTCCGGTCCCAGTTTCGCAGAGTTCCAACGCTGGGAAAGGGGGTAGGACCCATAGGCTCCTCCCAGGAGTCGTCGTAGATCCTCCCGATCTCTATCTCGACGCCCTTAAACGAACCAACCGCAGAAGAGAACTCATCAATCTTAAGCTTCAGATCTTTTTTTGACAATGAGACACACCCGTTATGATCTTTAACCTTTCAAATTAGACATTATAAAACTTATCTCGTATTTATCGAAATATGTTTAGTATGAATTAATATATTCTAAAAAAAACTTTAAATGCATTTCCGCTTAAGTTTATAGATCTTTGGAGTTTTAAAATATGGCATCAAATCGTCCTGCATACAGTAAACTCATGAAGGAGATCGAGAAGGGTAACTTCGTCCTCACAGGGGAGCTAGAGCCCGAGAAAGTTACAGACCTCGAGGAGATCCTCGTGAGCGCGAGAGCGATGAAGCCGTACGTGGTGGCTGCGAACGTGACTGACAATCCTCTCGCTATGGCCTATATGAGCTCGCTCATACCGTCATATGTAGTCCAGAGGGACGTGGGCCTTGAGACGGTCTACCAAGTAGTTGTCCGCGACAGGAACCGGTTAGCCCTCACATCAGACCTCCTTGCCGCATCGTACCTGGGGATTAAGAACGTCCTCGCAATCTCTGGGGATCATACGGTCCTCGGCGACAACAAGGGGGGTCGCGCTGTGTACGACTTGGACTCTGCCCAGTTCGTGTATCTCCTCAAGAAGATGATTGATGAGGGGACTGATCTGGAGGGGAACGAGATCCACGGTAAGGTCGAGATGAACGTCGGTATCGCCGCCAACCCCAACGCCAATCCACTGGATCCGGAGATACTGAAGATTGGCAGGAAGGTGAAGATCGGCTCAGACTTTATCCAGACCCAGACCATGTTCGACATCGACCTCACCAAGGAGTTCTTGAAGGAGACGGAGAGGTTCAACTGCCCCACACTGGTGGGGATATTCCCCCTGAAATCATTCGGGATCGCCGACTTCTTCGACAAATTCATCCCGGGGGTAAGCGTGCCCAAGCACCTCCTCGAAGCCATGGCGAAGTGCAAGGAGGAGCCCGACAAGGAGAAGCGGAAGGAACTCTATGACGAGGTGAACATAGAGTTCTTCTCCCCCTTCATCAAGGAGATCAAGAAGACGACGAAGGCCGCCGGGATCCACGTGATGGCCGTCCTCTACGAGAGGATACTGGATCCGCTGCTCAGGGAGACCATGTGAGGTGAGAAATGGATGATAATTACTAGAATGAAGCCATTCGAGGAGGTCCAAGCGATGACCGAGTCCTACGAGAAGATATTCATCGTGGGCTGTGGAACTTGCTCAACGAGCTGCCAGACAGGAGGCGAAGAACAGGTATCGGAGATGGCTGACAAGCTCGGCGACAAGGTAGTCGGGACGGCCATGGTCGAGGAGCCCTGCGATATCAGGATAGACCGTAGAGACCTGAAAGCCCACAAAGCGGAGATCGGTGAGGCCGACGCGATCCTAGTGATGTCCTGCGGTGTAGGCGTCCAGACGCTGGGCGATTATACCGGAAAGATAGTTCTTCCGGCATCTGACACACTCTTCATCGGGGAGACAGAGAGGATCGGCAAGTTCTACGATAGGTGCATGGCGTGCGGGGAGTGCATACTCGACGAGACGGGAGGTATCTGCCCCATAACGAGGTGCGCCAAGGCCCTCCTCAACGGTCCATGCGGCGGACAGGTGGATGGGAAATGCGAGGTAGGAGAATATACGCACGACTGCGCCTGGGTCCTCATCTACGATCGGCTCAAGGAGCAGGACAGGCTCGACCTCTTCATGAAGTTCAGGCCACCCCGGGATTACTCCAAGAAGACACTCACCACCGAACACATCTTCTAATCAATCTTCCTTTTTATTCAGGAAAAGAATATTAGATATCCCTCGACTTAATGAGGCGATGTATCAGCGGCATTTTTGTCGCAGAAAAAGGAGACAAAACATGGGTTCCGAAGAGATCAGAGAGGCTGCACTGAAGTACGCAGTCCACAACGCCTATGGCCACGAGGGGAAAGCCCAGAAAGGCCCCATCATGGGGAGGATACTTGGCGAGAACCCCGACATGAGGAGCAGGGCAAGCGAGGTCTCTGCACTAATAGAAGATGTACTGAGAGAGGTGAACTCCTGGACTCTGGAACGCCAGAAGGAGGTCCTAGAGGAAAGGTGGCCCGAGCTACTGGAGACTCGGAAGGTCAAGGAGGAGAAGAAGACACTCCCTCCTCTGAATAATGTGGAAAAGTACAGGGAGGTCCGCACCAGATTCGCCCCGAACCCGGACGGCCCCCTCCACCTCGGAAGTGCCGAGCCCATAATATTCTGCGACGAATACGCCAAGATGTACGACGGCAAGTTCATCCTCAGGTTCGAGGACACATCCCCCGACGTCAAGTCCCCTATACTGGAGGTCTACGACTGGATCAAAGAGGACCTGAAATGGCTCGGGGTCGTGGTCCACGAGTTCTACATGCAGTCCGATAGGCTCGAGATCTACTACGGACACGCCGAGAGACTACTAGAGAAAGGACAGGCCTACGTCTGCACGTGTGAGTCGTCAGCGTTCAAGGAGCTCTATACCGAGAAGAAGGCCTGCCCATGCAGAGATCTGCCCCCGGAGGTCCACCTGGACAGGTGGAAGATGATGCTCAACGGACCATACCGCAAAGGGGACGCCGTTGTTAGGATCAAGACGGACCTCGACCATCCGAACCCCGCCTTACGTGACTGGCCGGCCCTCCGCATCGTCGAAGGATCTCATCCGAGGCAGGGGACGAAGTACCGGGTCTGGCCTCTCTACAACTTCAGCTGCGCGATAGACGACCATGAGATGGAGATCTCCCACATCATCAGGGGTAAGGAGCACGAGGTCAACACCCACCGCCAGAGGTACCTCTACGGGCACATGGGATGGGACTACCCCGAGATAATCAACGTAGGACGGCTGGGCCTCGAGGCGGGGATCCTCAGCAAATCCGTAATCAGGGCCGGGCTGGAGGAAGGACTCTACAAGAGCTGGGATGACCCCCGCCTCGGCACGCTGCAGGCCCTCAGGCGGCGCGGCCTCCAGCCTGAGACGATCCGAGAGATAATGATCCAGGTCGGCCCGAAGCCCATCAACGCCACACTGAGCTGGGCACAGGTAGCCTCAGTGAACCGCAGGAACATAGAGTCGCAGGCGGACAGGTACTTCTTCGTCAGAGATCCTGTCAACTTGGACGTCGTCGACATCACGGGGGAGGCGTCAGCTAAGCTACTCCTCCACCCGGATCACCCGGAAAGGGGGACGAGGGACTACTCGATCGACCCCAAGAATGGCGCTGCGAGCTTCAAGATCTCGAAGGAGGACGCGGAGAAGATGGAGAAGTCAGGCATCGTCAGGCTGATGGGCCTAATGAACGTGGAGGTAGTCGAAACAGGCTCCAGCATCAAGGCCCGATATCATTCAAGCGACCATGAGGAGGCCAGGGCAAACGGTGCCACCTTCATCCACTGGTTACCCGACGGGGAGGGCGTCGAGGCCAGCGTGGTAATGCCAGACGCATCCAAGGCAAATGGAATAGCGGAGACAGCCTGCACGGACCTCAAGATGGACGATATGATCCAGTTCGAACGCTTCGGATTCGTACGGGTCGACAATGTGAAGCCCTTCTCCGCCTACTTCGCTCACAGATAACCCCTAGATGAGACAAGATCCGCTCAGATTGTCCCCGTTGCCACAAGGTTTAAAAATAGACATCCGGTTAAAGGGTATGCACACTGGAAGGAAATGATATGTCTACACCAGATGTAGATCCTTCGAAACCTTTCTACGTAAGGTTCGAGGTTCCTAAGGAGGTCGTCGAGGCGGCCTACGAGGCTCTAAAGATCGCGCACGAGTCAGGGAAGATCAAGAAGGGCACAAACGAGGCAACAAAATCCATCGAGAGAGGGAGAGCGAAGCTCGTCCTAGTGGCGGAGAACGTCGACCCCCCCGAGATAGTCGCCCATCTCCCGCTGCTCTGCGACGAGAGGAGCGCCCCCTATGTCTACGTCCCCGAGAAGCTGCGCATCGGGCAGGCCGTGGGCCTCGCAGTCGGCTCATCTGCGGCCGCCATCGAGGAGCCCGGAGACGCTGAGGAGCTCATGAACGAGATCCTCGCTAAGCTCAAGGAGATAGTCAAATAGGATGTCCCGAGAGTCCGAGCTCCTGACCCCCGCCACCGTCATACAGATTCTAGGTAGGACGGGGCTCACCGGTGAGGTGATACAGGTTCGGGTCAGGGTCGAGGATGGTAGGGACAAGGGTCGGATCATCACGAGGAATGTCAAGGGTCCCGTGAGGATCGACGACGTCCTCCTGCTCAGGGACACCGAGAGAGAGGCCAGGAAGATCAGGTAGGTATGTTACATGCCCCAGGTATTCAAGTGCAGCTTTTGTGGCCACGACATCCCGCCTGGGACAGGCATCAACTTCGTCAGGCGTGACGGCAGGCTCCTCAGGTTCTGTTCAAGCAAGTGTCGGAAGAACACGCTGATGTTGAAAAGGGACCCGCGGAAGCTCAAGTGGACCAAGGCCTACGTCAGGCGCTGACGGGGTAACCCTTTAAACGCAAGACGCACTCTCTGAAGCTGATAAAATGTACGAGGAGACACTGGTTATACTCAAGCCGGACGCTCTGGAGCGTAGGCTCATCGGGAGCATAATCCAGCGATACGAAGAGGCCGGCCTCGAGGTTCTGGATCTCCATATAACCAAGGTGGACGAAGAGATGATCACGAAGCATTACCCCTCCTCCATGGCTAGGGGCCTCGGTGAGAAGGCCCAGAAGGCCACCTCGGGGATAACCGATCCGGTAGCCCACGGGATGAAGGTCCTGGAGAGGCTCAGGGTCTACTTCACTAGGGGACCCGTCCTCGCCATGAGGATCGGAGGAGAAGGGGCGATTCAGGCGGTCCGCAGGGTCACCGGCTACACTGATCCACTCACAGCAGAGAAGGGGACCATCAGGGGAGACTATGGGGTGGATTCGCTGTCCAAGAGCACGGAGGAAGAGAGGGCCTGCGAGAACCTCGTCCATGCATCTGGGAATTCTGAGGAGGCGCGAGCCGAGCTGGAGCTCTGGTTTCCAGGATAGATCATACGCAGAGAAAGTATTGAGCGTAATCTGTAAATTTACGCGTGTTTTTAACGTTGCTGAGCTAGACCTTTTTGGCTCTGAAATGTGTGCCACGAATTCGTAGGAGCCCTAGAAACGCCTCTTCTACTGGTTTTCATCGCCCAGACAAAAATATATATTAGTTATAACTATAGTATTATCGTACGGTTGGTGAGAACATGGGTGCAAACTTCAGATTGAGCACGAAAGAGCTAGCTGCCACTGCGGTGATGGGGGCTCTAGCTACCATCGCGACGATGATGTTCGCGTTCCCCATTCCCGCGACATCGGGATACTTCAACTTCGGGGACGCCATCGTTATGACGACGGCCCTCGTATTCGGACCAGTCATAGGCGCATTGGCGGGTGGCCTCGGTTCGGGCCTCGCTGATCTCCTAGGCGGATGGTATAATTGGGTCATCTTCACGGCGGTCATTAAGGGCGCTGAGGGCTACGTGGCAGGCGTGCTTGCGGGTGATCCCCAGACACGGACGCCTACAAAAGCCGTCTTGGCATGGTTCGTCGGCGCACTCGTCATGGTGCTCGGGTACTTCATTGTCCAGGTGTTCATGTACGGCTTCGGGGCAGCCCTATCAGAGGCTCCCTTCAACTTGATCCAGATGACGGTTGCGGGAGTGATCGGCGTCCCGGTGTCAATTGCCATCAAAGATCGCATTAAACTTTGATGAACTAAACCCCTTTTATTATACTCTTAGAAACACGGATTTTCATGCAGAACGTTTCATGTCCTCAGAGGAGTATTGTCAGCTCGTCCATCGCGGTGAGGACCCTTCGACCCTTCTCCGTTATGAGTAGGTACCGTCGCTTGCCCTCGGTCTGGGACACGATGAGCCCCTTCTCCTCTAGGTCCGAGAGGTGCTGGTAGACGGCCCCCAGGGTCATCTTCTTCCCCATGCCCTTCCAGAGCTCGTAGCCGTACGTCTTGCTCCTGGAGATATTCTTGAGGAGGTGCTCCTTGGTGGCAAGCTTCGATCCGAGGCCGGGGGACCTCCGCCTGCTGCTGAGGCTCTGGAAAATGTCGTTTGTCTTTAGACCGCTGCTCGTTATCAGGCTTATTATGGAGTCTTTCGGGTCGATAATCCCCTCATCCAAGAGGTTGGGCAGGCATGCGACGGCAGCAGCGCTGGCAGGTTCCGCGAATATACCCTCGAGGCGGGCTATCTCTTTCCCGTACCTTAGCATCTCGTCGTCAGTTACGGTCACGGAGATACCGTCTGACTCCTTTAAGGCCTCTAGTGCGGCTGAGCCGTACATGGGCTCGGAGTTCAAGATTGCCTTCGCTACCGTATCAGCGGCCTCAAGCTTCGAGGGTTTTACATCTCCATGGCTGAATGCGTCTGTGATGGGAGAACATCCCTCCGCCTGGACTCCTATGAGTCTCGGCATTTCCGTTAACTTGCCCATCTCCTCGAGCTCCTTGAAACCCTTCCAGACTGCATATAATGTCTGACCGCTGCCCATGGCGACGACAACCCAGTCAGGGGGATCACCCTGCTCAACCAGCTCGTACGAGATGGTTTTCAGTGCCTCCGTCGATAGAGGGTTTAGCTCCGTCGTGGCCTGATACCACCCTGTCCTTTCCGCGAGATCGACTGTCTGAGAGATGGCATGCTCTATGTTATCCCCTGCCGTGTCTACCTCGGCGTCGTAGGCGATCATCTGAGCTAATTTTCCTATATCCATGTTTGACGGGACGATGAGATGGCAGGTTAAGCCTTCTGTTGCAGAGTAGGCTGCAAGGGATGCGCCGTGGTTGCCCCTAGTTGCGCTTACCAGCGTGTCGAATCCCCTGCCCACTGCGTCGCTTACTATCAGGGAGGCAGAGCGATCTTTGAAGGAGCTGGTCGGGTTCCTTGTCTCATCTTTGAGCTTAAGGTTCTCCAGCCCCAGGTCCGATCCGAGTCTCTCAGAAACCCAGAGAGGTGTGCCCCCCTCTCCAAGGCTAACAGCTACTTTAACGGGGGGGAGGACGGGGCGATACCTCCAGAAGGTGATAGGCCCATCGAACTTCACTTCTTTTAAGTAATCGGGATCAAACGAGTACTCAAGAACTCCACCGCATTTTGAGCAGGCATATTCTGGCCGCTCCTGCTCAGCTTCTTTTCCACATGAGCGGCACGATAACTTGAAGCTGGACCCCATCGCCGGATATATGGTGGAGAACAGGCGTTTAAGTGTTAAAGGTCATCCGTCATTCTTTTAAAGTCCGTTCCAGAATGAGGCTTCATAACTGAGGGAACGAGAGTGAAGATTAAGGATCTACGCCCAGGGATGGAGGGAGTGGATCTTGAAGTCAGTATTCTGCGACTCGAAGAGCAGAGAGAGGTCACCACCCACTCAGGGATAACCCATGTTCTCGTAGAGGGAGAGGTTGAGGATGATTCTGGAAACATCAGGCTCACTGTCTGGAACGAAAGCATCGAGCAACTGATGAATGTCAACCTGGGCAACAGGTTAGAGCTCAAGAACTGTTACATAACTTCGTTTAAAGGGGTCTTAGCCGTGAACGTTGGTCGGGACTCTAAAGTACTGCAGCTTGATGAGTAAAGGCCCATTAATTAACAAAAGAAAGGGCTACTTCCAAATCCATTAGTTTGGACACATTTTCGAAGCGAAAAAGGTCTAGCTCAGCGAGGCTAAAATCGGTCTTCTAAAACGGGTTTTAACCTAACTACTAGGCTTGTAGGGTTTGGTTATAATCCGGGTCCTGGTGCAGGTGCTTCTTAGTTGTCGTCGTCGTCAGCGACGGATTTGGCAGTTCTCTGAGGAGGGTTTCTTGGGTCTATGCAGATGTACGAGACGTTGTTCCCACGGATGAAGACATCGCCGTAGCTAGCCACGAGCCCATGCTGGTTGTACTCCTTAGCCCCCTTCAGCATCATGTTCATGTAGCCGTCGGCCTTGGTCATCCGTCCCCAGTACTCGCCTCGGTTCTTCAATGTAACCGTTACGTTATTTCCTACACTTTTAATGAGGACATTTAATGGCTTCTTTCTAGGTTCCAAATCATACCACCTTATGTAAGGTTCAACTACTTAGCCCATCAAATAGATATAAAAAGTTTCTGAAATTAAGAACATCATAAATAAATTACATTCAGGATATCTTTAATGATAATATAGCTATTATGTCTGAAAGTTTCTCGTCATTAATTAAATTCATTATCATATATCCCGCTGATTCTATTATATGTCTGAACGCCTCCTCTGAGAAGGCCTTCTTCAATGCCGTAACGACCACTATGGTACCCCTATAGCCAACGCGGGATATCTCTTCTAGGGTTCTAGCCGTGTTTGGCGTGTTCTGTATGAGGGTGATCGCAAAGACCCTGCTGAACACATGATCTCGTAGTGGTAGGTTTTCGGCATCTCCCTGTATCAAGTGCTTATCGTCCACATCCTGGATTCTCGTCAGTGCCTTCGATAGCAAGCTAGAGGAGATATCCAACCCAACAGCGGTTGTACTCAGATATTCAAACAGAAGACCAGTCCCGCATCCATTGTCCAAGATGATTTCGTGTTCTTTAACCTCCACCTCAGCAAGTACAGTTTCGTATTTTTCCCCCTGCTCCTCCTCGTACCTGAGGTCGTACAGCCTGGCGCCGAGGTTATCGTAGGACTCCTTGACCTCTCGCTTGTTTGTGGCCATCAGATTAGATGAGGCCACCCCATTTATCCCTCTTTTGTCTCTAATACAGGAGACAAAGCATGGCTTGTTGGGGCAATACAGCACATGGACATAAAACATGCCCCTTGCTCCGATGACTGTTTTTATCTGAATGCGCAGAGGAAAATAATAATGTTAAATATGGAGATATTAGTTGGGCGCTGTTAACATTATTATGATAATCCCCAGGTCGGATCTTCTAGGCCTTATAGATAATGTACCTTCGAACTTTGGGACGCGAATCACATCCATACACTCCAGGGGGGGTAAAGGCCTTTTTCACTCAATGTTTCAACAAAAATACCTTGATCTAGCTCGCTATATTATAGACCTAATTCGCCTTAGTATGATGATAAGGACTCGCCATACGAGGGAGGTTCACCTTTAGGCCTCAGACCTACTTAGTCCAATTTTTTGTCTCAGAGTAACAAGACAAAAACCCTCAGTCTCAAGGTAATTCTACTCGTATATGATATAAACAGAAAGCTGTTTTCACAGAAGGGAGATACCGAAGGATAGAGTCGAGCATTATTGTTTAAAAAGGGGGTCGATCCCTCATTCTCTATGGACTCCGTCTCTTTACTTCGTGATAAACAGCGTGAAGAACAGGGGGGCCTCTCGACTAGACGAAGGAGCTCGAAGGTCCTCGATGGGATAGAGCGATCGGTGCACCGCTCACTGTACAAGGGCGTGGGGCTCACCGATGAGGACCTGAAGAAGCCTCTGATCGCCATAGTAAACTCTTGGAACGAGATCGTGCCCGGCCACATCCACCTCGACAATCTGGCCGACCATGTCAAGAAGGGCGTCTCCCAGGCCGGGGGTACGCCCCTTGAGTTCAACACCATCGGTGTCTGCGACGGCATTGCCATGGGCCACGAGGGGATGAGGATGAGCCTTCCCAGCAGAGAGCTCATCGCCGACTCGGTGGAGATCATGGTGGAGTCCCACGGATTCGACGCCATGGTCTGCCTGACGACATGTGACAAGATAGACCCAGGGATGATGATGGCCGCGGCCCGCCTTGACATCCCCACGATCTTCTGCCTGGGTGGCCCGATGGAGCCCGGATGCCCGGCCTGGGGGAAGTTCAAGGACCAGACGATAACCGTCCAGGAGCTGTTCATGGTCCCGAGCCTAGTCAAGTCGGGGGAGATAAGCGTCGAGGAGGCGGCCTACCTGGAGGACATCTGCTGCGGGAGCGCCGGGGCATGCGCCGGGATGTTCACGGCGAACTCGATGCAATGCCTCATGGAGGCCATAGGGATGACCCTTCCGTACATGGCGACAGCCCCACCCGTCGGGGCGACGAGGATGCGAATGGCCCTGGAGACAGGCCGGCAGATAATGACCCTCCTCGAGCTCGGGCTGACACCCAGCAGCATCATGACCGAGAAGGCGTTCATGAACGCGATCGCGATGGACATGGCCCTGGGAGGCTCCACCAACACGGTACTGCACCTCACAGCAATCGCACATGAGCTGGAGTTTGACCTCGACCTGGGGCTGTTCGACGAGATCAGCCGAAAGACGCCGCACATATGCAACATGGCGCCAGCTGGTCCATGGAAGATTAACGACCTGCATGACGCAGGGGGCATCCCCGCTGTTCAGAAGACCATTCGGGACCTGATTAACACGGACGTCATCACCGTGGCGGGGGTCTCTCTTGGAGAAAGTCTCGCAGATACCGAGGTCTACAACCGAGAAGTGATCCGCCCTCTAACGAACCCTATCCATAAAGAGGGAGGCATAGCCGTCCTCCGAGGGAGCTTGGCGCCGGACGCCTGCGTGGCCAAGATAGCCGCGATGAGCCCCAAGATGATGAACATCGTCGGAACAGCAAAGGTCTACGACAGGGAGGAGGACGCTGTTGAGGCCCTCCACCGGGGTGAGATAGGGGCCGGGAGCATCATAGTCATCAGGTACGAGGGGCCGAGGGGAGGACCGGGCATGCGGGAGATGCTCACCGCCACGAGCGCCGTCGTAGGCTACGGACTGGAGGAGGAGGTGGCCCTATTAACAGACGGCAGATTTTCCGGAGCCACGAGGGGACCCTGCATAGGGCACATATCCCCCGAGGCGTCAGCGGGAGGACCCATAGCGCTTGTGGAGGACGGAGACAAGATAGTCATCGACGTCCCCAACAGGAGGATCGACCTGGATGTAGGAGAAGACGAGATGGAGAGGCGAAGGAAGGCCTGGACTCCGCTGGAGCCGAGGGTGAAAAAGGGGTATCTCGCGAGATATGCGTTCCTGGTGTCTTCAGCTGACAAAGGCGCAGTCTTCAAGAGGGTATAATCCCTCTCTAAAATTCTCTGATATATTCTTACAGCGAAAAGGGTCTAGCTCGACAAGCTCTGAATGGTAGAGCGTAAAGAGACGATACAAGCATATTTCGAGGAAAAAAGGGTGAATGGTCAGCCTGGCATTAAAAGCCCCTTTTCAGTTAGATGAACTTCCCTGTCCTTAGTCTTGAGGCCTAGAGTAATTAGCACACGTGTCAAGAGTCCTCTATCGTCTCGTTCCTTGACATCGATTAGCCCCTGTTCAATCAGCGCTGATAGCGCATGATCTATCTCTGCGTTCTCAGGGATCATCCTTTTCATCAAATCACTTATCTGCATCTTTCCGTCGGATCGTCGCAGTTCAGTTAGTAACAAGTCTTGGAGAATATTCACTTGTTGGGAACCGTCGTCCTTTGAGGGTGCCGTTGAATCGGCCACGGGGCGTCTATCAATTCTTACTGTTTTGGGATGCTGCTCTCCGTTCATTGTTCCCGATATCAACTCCCTGAGACTTTCAGAGACATTCAACCCTGTCTCGGTGAGGCTCCACTTGTCGAAGGTGTACTTGTCGTTGTAGGCTAACGTGGTGGGCTTGCCACGTTCCTGCTCCTTCGTTATCAGGTCTGCCTCCTGGAGGGAGCGGAGCCATGCGTTTATCTCCTTCTTTGAGAGGTCTATTCCCCTTCCGTCTAGGTGCGTCTGGATGTCCAGCGTTGTCAGGTATTCCTTCTCCTTCTCCACAATGAAGATGTTGAACAAAGTCCGGGCATTCCGACTCCTAAAGGGTTTGTATGCCCTCTCAAACAGCCGATCAAAGAGTTTCTGGTCTAGTCCCTGCATCATTGCGCATCCTCCGAGCCCAAATGGCCCTAATTCAATATTCAGATATTTCCTGAATATTAAATATGGGATATCTCCGATAAAAAGATACCCGTGAATGCTTCAATCTTCGGATAGAATCTCTCTAAGATTCTTCAACATATCCTCCGTCATAGAAGCAAGATCGAATTCAGGCTCCCAACCCCAGTCACTCCGGGCTGACGAGTCATCAATCGTCTTAGGCCAGGAATCAGCTATCGCCTGCCTGTGATCAGGCTCATAAGAAATCACAAAGTCGGGGATGTGCCTCTTGATCACCTCAGCCAGCTCAGCAGGGGAGAAGCTGATCGCCGCCACGTTGTAGTCTCCATGATGCCTCAGCCTGGAGACGTCCGCATCCATTAGATCCAGGGTGCACTTGATGCAGTCGGGCATGTACATCATTGGTAGGGTGGAGTCCTCCCTGAGGAAGCAGGTATACTTACCCTTCTTGATAGCCTCGTGGAAGATCTCGACCGCGTAGTCGGTCGTCCCGCCCCCGGGTGGGGTCTTGTAGCTGATTATCCCTGGATACCGTACGCCCCTCACGTCGAGGCCGAACTTTTCGAAATAGTAGTTCGACAGAAGCTCTCCGGATACCTTGGTCAACCCGTACATGGTCCTCGGCTTCAACACCGTGTCCTGGGGTGTGCTCTCCCGGGGGGTCTCAGGGCCGAACGCGGCAATGGAGCTGGGTACGAAAACCCGGTCAAGGCCGTTCTCCCTGGCTACTTCGAGGACGTTGTATGTGCCGTTGACGTTGACGTCCCAGGCCAGCCACGGATTGGCCTCGCCAGCCACTGACAGTATTGCAGCCATGTGGTAGATGGTGTCTATGCCGTATTCCTTGACTACTCCCTCAACCTTGTCCTTCTTGGTTACATCGATCTTCTCGATGGGCCCCGAGTCCAGGTCACCGCGTGGAGGTCTGCTGTGGATCCCGATGACGACGTTCTCGCCGCCGTACCTTCTCTGGAGCTCTGGGACCAGCTCTGATCCTATCTGACCAGTGGCGCCTGTGACCAGAATCCTGCGTCCATCCGTTGGCATGGTCACATCATTTCTGCTTGGACGTAGTAGAATAAGAAACTATGCTTTGTGGACCATCATTTATCGGTTGTAACCCCATCCACCGGTTCCCACAATCTCCTCACATGTTCACCAGCATGTTGTAGAGGGCCACCTTGCCGGCCAGCTCCAAGGCGATGCAGCCCAGGCTCCTACCCATG
>JADHWN010000030.1 GCA_016783455.1 Candidatus Bathyarchaeota archaeon | reverse complement strand
GTGTTTAGCTCGTTACGCATATAAGTCAAATTAAATTCTAAACAGTGCTTATTTTAACATTTTCATGATTTATTTAGCAAAAACTAGATAGAATATAAATAAATCTCGCTTATTTTAATCTGAGCTAAACACGTACTAATTTTGTTTACGCAACGTTCGTGAGAAATCTTGAGGGTTCTTTTACAGTAATAGACACAGTTTATCATGTTGATATATCGAGAACTCTTGCATGGTCTTCTTGGACAGCCTAATCGCAGAACTAATGGACCGTCTTGAGGAGTCCGAGGACGATATGCGTCGGAGGCATGCAGCAATAGAGTAACCAGAGAGTTGCCCTCCTGCCATCTTCGGGATGGATTCCATCTGAGGCTCAATATGGTATATATAACTTCATGGAAAGCCTATCTAGGTCGCCTTGAGGAGCAGGTTCGGAACTTCCGTCTTAATCATGGCATTCGGACTAGGCCTGGTCGTGTTCTACTTTGGCCTCTCAATACAGGAGAGACCTCCCGCCTGGCTCTTCTCATATAGGGTAGACTATCATGAGACCATTAACCGATTAGGTATCGTTGAGATCAGTGAGGGGGACCTCAAGGCCTTCCCGAACTTCAAGCAAGCCATCGAGGAGTCCAACCCCCTCCACCCCGTCTCCGTCAGTAATAGCAGGGGTAGACGAATCTTCGAGTTCCTTGGAGGAGAGGAGACAGATCTGCTTAGGGCTAGATCCATCGACCAAGTCTACTGCTACAGCATAGAGGTCAGCGGGAGCTACTATAATATCTGTATAATCTTCTTGGAAGACGTGAGCCAAGCGTCAATATACGGGGCATACTGGGTTGCTGGCTGGACCCATTAATTCTCTCAATACGTTACCACTTGACGAATCACATTCCAAGTTAGAGGTGGGGTATACCCATCCTGGAGATGCGCATCAGAATTAAGTACCACCTCGTGTAAGTTTGGAAAGGTTGAGATGGAGCCCAAGCCTAGCAAGGAAGAGATATTCGTTCGACTCTTAGGGGAAGCCAATAAGAGATGGGGCAAGGAGGTGGCTCAGGAACTGAAATCAGATATCGAGCGCGCTAGCGAAGCAATCTGGCAGGTCGAGAAATTCAAGCTGGAGCCAGAGAATGAGCCATCAAGACCGCCTGGAAGGGTCTGAGGCATGAACAACCACAAGCTGAGTATAGCTAAGGCATCGGAGGGCATAAGGCAGAGAGAAATAACCCCCTCGGAGCTCCTGGAGAGTCACTTGAAGAGAATAGAGAGAAATGAGCATGACATTCGAGCCTGGGTAACTGTCGACACTGATAGGGCTAGGGAGGCAGCGGCGAGGCTGACAGAGGAGTCGAAGCAGGGACAGTTCAGGGGGCCACTCCACGGGGTACCTGTAGGGGTCAAGGACATATACTACTCGGCGGGCTTGAGGACCACGATGGGCTCTCCCATCTACAGTGATTTCATCCCCATAAAAGACTCCGCAGTGGTCTCAGCCCTCAGGGACGCGGGGGCCATCATTATTGGAAAGACGGAGACCACGGATTTCGCTTACACAGATCCAGCTCCCACCAGAAACCCGTGGAATCTCCAGCACACCCCGGGAGGGTCGAGCAGCGGCTCAGCAGCTGCGGTCGCCTCTGGTATGTGCCCACTGGCTTTTGGCTCCCAGACGGGAGGCTCAATCATACGCCCCGCTGCCTTTTGCGGCGTCGTCGGAGTGAAGCCAACATATGATCTCCTTAGTCGAGAGGGTGTGTATCCCCTCGCATGGTCGCTTGATCACGTCGGCTTCTTCGTGAGATCTGTACTGGACGCCTCATTGGTCCTGGGGGCTCTCACAGGGAACGAGATGCCTTCTTTGGATAATCCATTGGCAGAGCCTCCCAGAATCGGGTTGCTCAGGGGATTCTTCCAGGACCATGCTGATGGTGTAGTCTGGGAGGGATTCATGGAGTCCGTGGACGAGCTAAGAGAGGCAGGTGCTCAAGTAGTTGAGACTCCGCTCCCGGACAGCTTCAGCGTGGTACACTCCGCTCACAGGCTGATCATGTCCAGCGAGGCCGCTTCAGTCCATCAGGACAACTTCCGATCAAGGCTGGACGATTATCGGAGAAAGCTTCGCGGCCTAGTCGCCTCGGGGCTCCTCGTCCCTGCCTCGGCCTACCTCAGGGCACAGAGGATCAAGGGACTGTTCATCGAAGAGGTTCGTCGGACCCTCAAGGGACTAGACTGTCTGATCACGCCATCGGCTCCTACTCCCGCACTCCTTGGTCTTGAGTCCACAGGAGACGCCGCCTTCAACTCACCTTGGAGCCTCACCGGCTTCCCCTCGATAACAGTTCCATCGGCCCTGACGAAGGACGGCCTCCCTCTCGGAATCCAGCTCGTAAACCTCCCTTATCAAGAGGAGGTCCTCTTGCGTACAGCCCTGTGGTGTGAGGAGGCCCTTGGCTCGAGACTTTGGCCTCCGGATTACCCCTAGCCAAAATAGATATGAAAGATATTTTGGAGCCTATTCACGGCTGAAAACTACTCTTCCATCCACGATTGTAGTGACAGCGCTGATGTCCTTGATCTCCCCGTGGGGCACAGTCAGAATATCCCGGTCCAGTATTACCATGTCCGCGAATTTCCCGGGCTCGATGCTCCCCAGCTTGTCCTCGTCCTTACTAAGGTAGGCACCATTCCAGGTGTACACCCTTATCGCGTCCATGACGCTGATCGCCTCCTCGGGGCCCACAACCTGTCCCGTGCTCGTCTTCCGGGTTACCGCCGCGTAGATCTGCACCCAGGGGCTGTAGAAGGTCACCGGGCAGTCGTTGTTACCCCCGGCGATGATGCCCATCTCCTTCATAGTCCTGTGGGGGTGGAGCCACCTGCTCCTCTCGGGGCCGAAGTTCTCAGCGTACATGTCCCCGATCCCGTACATGTAGCCGATGCTGCTGGACGGCGTAACTCCCAGCTCCTTTATCCTCTCCAGCTGCTTTGGAGTGCAGCAGCTGTTATGCTCGATGCGGTGTCTCATGTCCGGTATCGGGTTCAGCCTTTGCGCCTTCTCGATGCAGTCGAGGGCGATGTCTATGCCCCTGTCCCCGATGCTGTGTATGCTCACCCTGATCCCGGCGTCATGGGCCTTGATCACCAGTTTCTCCATGTCCTCATGGGAGGTCGTCATCAGCCCCAAGCCCTTCGTCCCCCGGTGCTGGGGCGTGTAGACTCCAGCCGTCCCCCCTGCTCCTGAGCCATCGCCCATGATCTTAAGGGACATCACCTTCAACCAGTCGTCCCCGAAGCCGCTCTCGACGCCGAGCCTTGCCATGGAGTCCAGCATGTTCTGCCCCTCCGGGAGGTCGTCCCTCACGCTGACCATGAGGCTCATCCTCAGCTTCTTCACACCCTCATCCAGAAGCTGCTTGAAGGCCCTGATCCCCAGCATGTTCCCGCTGGCGTCATGGGTCGAGGTCACCCCCCACTCAGCACAGAGGTCCACGACCCTACGATAAGACTCCCGGATCTCCTCCAAGGAGTACGGAGGGATATGCTTCCTCACCAGCCCAGACGCCGTCTCGTAGAGAAGCCCCGTCGCCTCGCCGCTCTCATCCCTGTCAATCTTCCCACCAGACGGGTCAACTGTGTCAGCATCCACCCCCGCAATCTCAAGGGCTCTGCTGTTGACGATGGATTGATGGCCAGTATCTGAGATTATGAATACAGGGTTGTCGGGTGCCACTGAGTCCAGCTCCCACCGTGTAACGTGACGCCTCTCAGCCAGCTTCGAGTCGTTGAAGTTAGCCCCTCGGATCCAGGTCCCTGGTTTTGAGGACGCGACTTTCTCCGCGATTTTATCGAGCACGTCTTTGACGTTCCTTATGGGAGGTGCCCTGCAGTCCACCTCGAGATATCTGGCGGCGAGGTTGCTGGGGTGCGTGTGGCTGTCGATGATCCCCGGCAATACTGTCCTTCCGCGTAGTTCAACGACCTCAGTGCCTTCACCTGCAAGCGATAATACCTCGTCACTCGACCCGAGCGTCAATATCTTCCCATCTTTGACGGCCACAGCTTCCACGATGGAATCTTGAGCGTCGACTGTGACTACCTTCCCTCGAACGAGCACCAGTTCAGGTGCGAGCACATCACCCATGACCATGAGCACCTCGATCTAGATGGTACCTGGGTCCTAAAAGGACCATCGTCGCCGAAACCTTTGAAAACTCCCATTCATGGATCAATCTCGATATAAATGGCGAAAGATCCGGTATGCGGTATGACAGTCGACGAGGCCACCGCCAAGTTTACTAGTGATTACAAGGGCGAAAGTTACTACTTCTGCAATCAGCGGTGCAAGACAGCGTTCGATAAAGCCCCAGAGAGATTCGTGAAGTAGAAAATCATTCTACTTTTTTTATTCCCCTTCTGGTAAAAAAAACCGTTCTGGCATAGAATGAGAAGGTATCTTGGTTTCCTAGAGTTATACTCTAGCGATGTCCTCGACTGCCCCCAGTAGGACATCTATCTCCTCCAGCGTGTTGTAGAGATACGTCGAAGCCCGGGCGTTCCCATCTGGAAGGCCGAAGAGCTCCTTCATCAATGGCAAGGCACAGTGATGCCCCGAGCGGACAGCGATGTTGTATTCAGTGTCCATGGAGAGGGCTACATCATGGGGGTTCATATCCCTCACGTTGAAAGAGACCAACCCAACCCTCTGCCGGGGGTCGCTTGGACCGAATATCTCGACACCGTCGATCTCGGATAGACCCTCGGCCAGCTTCTCCGCAAGCCTCTCATCCCAACGCTTCACCTCGTCCATCCCTACACCTGTAAGATACCTGCAGGCTTCCCCGAGGCCTATTACCTGGGCGATCGCTGGGGTCCCCGCCTCGAACTTCTGGGGTGGTACAGCCAGCTCATAGGAGTTGAGGCTGACGTCACGTATCGTCCCGCCGCCGATGCAGAGGGGCTCTGTACTCTCAAGCTGCTCCTCTGCGATGTAAAGCCCCCCGGAACCAGTGGGGCCAAGCATCTTGTGCCCCGAGAAGGCGAGGAAGTCCACTCCCATCTCCATCACATCGGTCTTGATGTGAGGCACCCCCTGGGCCCCATCCGCGAGCATTAAAGCGCCGTGCTCGTGAGCGATGGAGCAGATCTCCTTGATGGGCTGGATGCATCCGAGGACGTTAGAGACATGGGTCACGGCAACAAGCCTTGTGGAGTCGTCTATCGACTGTTCGAATTCGGCGAGGTCGAAGATTCCCTCTCTGTTAGACCTCACAACTTCCACTGTGCACCCGTGCCTCTGAGCCACCCGCAGCCAGGTGATGTAGTTGGAATGGTGCTCAATCACCGTAGTGACGATCTTGTCCCCCTTCTCCCAGTCCAGGGAGTTGGCGACGAGGTTGATGGCCTCCGTCGTGTTCCTGACCATCGCCACGTTCTCCCTTCCCTTAGCCCCTATGAAGTGGGCCACCTCCTCGTGGGCGGTCTCGTACTCCTCGCTCGCCCTCTGGGAGAACCTGTGCAATCCCCGCTCCACGTTCGCCCTGTACTCCCTGTAGAACTCCATCTCCTTGAGCACGACCTGCTCAGGTGTCAGGCTACTCGCTGCACTATCCAGATATATTACGCCCTTCCCCAGGATGGGAAAGTCCTTGCGGATAGATTCGACGTCCACCAAACGAGTTCCCTGAGAAGGGAGGGCTACAATCTCCCTTAAGACTTTCCTAGGGCACGGTGACGCTCTTCGCCAGGTTCCTCGGCATATCCGGGTCGAGACCCTTCTTCACCGCCAAGTGGTAGGCGAACAGCTGCAGGGGTACGATATAAGGTATCGGAGAGAGGAGCTCAGGTATCCCAACGGGCATCTCCACGACATCGTCGGAGAGCTCGATGATATTCTTGTCCCCCTCTTCGCAGATGGAGATTATGCGGGCGCCCCTCGCCTTCATCTCCATGATGCTCCCAACGATATTTTGCCTAGAGTTACCTCTGGGGCAGACGAAGACAACTGGAACCCCGTCCTCTATCACGCTGATGGGCCCGTGCTTGCTCTCACCAGCAGGATACGCCAGCGATGGGATGTATGTGAGCTCGAGGAGCTTGAGCCTGCCCTCCAACGCTGTGGCCGAGCTTATGCCTCTGCCGAGGAAGACGAACAGTTTCTCCCCTGCATACTTGTCGACTAGGTCTTTGATGGACTCGCCGTGCCTCTTCAGGACCTCCTCGACGACATCGGGGATCTCCTGCATCTTGGCATCAAGTTCATCGACCTCGTCCTGGGAGATCTTCCCCTTGGTCCGAGCGAGCCTGAGAGCCAGCTGGGCGAGGACCATGAGCTGTGATGTGAATGTCTTGGTGGCAGCCACTCCGATCTCAGGGCCAGACTGCTGGCTGATGTAAGCCCGGGCGCGTCGACTCAAAGTCGAGAAAACCGTGTTGGTCACACCTAGGACCGTGGCAGCCCTCATACGCGCGTGCTCTATAGCCTGAAGAGTGTCGTAAGTTTCCCCTGACTGGCTCACAGCGACGACGACGGAGTCGATTCCAAGTGATGAACCATACTGATCAATGAACTCCGAGGCGATTACGGGATAAGTCGATAGCCTGGAGAGCCTCGAGAACATGTACGAGGCAGCTATGCAAGCGTAATACGATGTCCCAGCGGCCATCAGGAACAGCTCCCTTCCCCTGTCCATGAATGCCGAGAGGAGGTCGATGTAACGCTGCTGGAGTCGCAGAGCGTTCCTTAGGCTGACAGGCTGCTCGTAGATCTCCTTGAGCATGAAGTGGGGGTAACCCTGTTTCTCAGCCATCTCTAGGGTCCAGGTTATCTCCTGGAGCTCCCGCACAACAGATGTACCATCCTGGATGTTCTTGATCTGGAAGCCGTCCTCGTCCATCACGGCGAACTCGCCGCTACGCAGGTAGACGACCTGGTTCGTGTAGGGGAGCAAGGCTGGGACATCTGAGGCACAGAAGGTTCCATGCTCCGAGACCCCGAGGACGATGGGGCTCTCATTCCGGGCGACGTAGATCCTCTCCGGGTCAGTCGATGAGACTATCCCCAGTGCGTAGGATCCCTCCAGGTTGCGGAGAGCCCTGAGGATAGCCTCGCCCATCTCCACGTCCTCCTTCATCTCCTCCTCGATGAGGTGGGCGATAATCTCGGTGTCTGTCCTGGAGGTGAAATTGTGTCCCTTCTGGAGGAGCTCCTCCTTCAGCTCCATGAAGTTCTCGATGACCCCGTTATGGATGACTGCGACCCTCCCCTCACAGTCCATATGGGGGTGAGCGTTGACCATCTCGGGGGCCCCGTGGGTGGCCCACCTCGTGTGGCCGATACCAAGAGACCCGGGCATCTTCTCCATCTCTAGGCGCTCGACGACCTCATCGATCCTTCCGGCGTCCTTCCTCACGTGTAATGCTCCGGAATCGATGGTGGCGAATCCCACGGAGTCATAGCCTCTATACTCTAGTTTTTTCAGCCCCTCGTGGATGATGGGCGCTGCCTTCCCTGTTTTTAGTATGCAACCGAAAATCCCGCACATAAGAGTAACCTATCCGTCTTCTCCTACTAATTCACCGAAATCACTTAAATCTCTTGTCGAGTAGAATCCCCAATTAAAACTTTATTTCATTTTTAATGATTCAGGACTTTCAATGGAAGGCACTTAGAATTAAACCTCAAATCAAGATAATTCAATAATATTCTGAATTTTTAATATTTTTTACAGGTAAGGTAATATGATAGACTCTAGTTCACTCGAAAATTAATTATTTGTTACACCGCAATCGGTCTTGAGCTTCTTTGAAAAGAGCCATATGTAACGTTGAGGAATGTGATTTAGTATGGGTGAGGTTATCCGACATATAGGTAAAAACGTGAAGCTAGGGAAGGACGTTAGAATATGGAACTTCACGTACATCGGCAACGACGCCGAGATAGGTGATGGGACGAAAGTAGGGTCATTGGCGCATATAGACTACGGAGTGAAGATAGGAAAAAACTGCAAGATCGAAGGGATGGCCTACATTCCTCCATTAACCGTCATCGATGACGACGTGTTCATTGGACCCGGAGTCGTATTCACCAATGACCCATACCCAATGTCCCCAAAGATGGTCGGTGTCCACGTCGAGTCTGGAGCGATAGTCTGCGCGGGAGCCATGTTGAAAGCAGGAATAACTGTGGGGTCAAAGGCAGTTGTCGGCCTCGGCGCGGTCGTGACCAAAGATGTTCCCCCTGAGACCGTAGTGTACGGCAACCCCGCCAGGGTGAGATATTCCTTAGCTGAATATCTGGAGAAGAAGAATGAGTGGGAGGCTTCAGCTCCCTAAATTAAATAGTGTGATGCTACTTTCTCAACGCCTGTTATTATATCTCTGATGTTCTCGTCTGTTAGATCAGGGAACATTGGCAGTGAGAAGATCCTCTCCGAGACATCTTCAGAGACGGGGCACTTCTCAGGCTTCATGAGATCCGTTATTGCTGGTTGCTTTGTGAGGGGAACAGGATAGTGAACTGCTGCTGAAATATTCTCGGCCCTCAGAGCATCGATGAATTCATCTCTAGTACAGCTGTATCTCGATGTATCCATGGTGAGTGTGAAGTAGCTATACGATGAGTTGACGTTTTTCTCGATTCTCTGGGGGTTCAGCCCGTCGATCTTCGATATCTGTTCTCGAAGCTGTGCTCCACGGTGTCTTCTCTTAGCTATGAAATCATCAAGCTTTGAGAGTTGGTCAAGTCCAATGACCGCTGCAATCTCGGTCAAACGATAATTGAGGCCAAGCACAACGTGATGGTATCTCGCATCGTCGCCGTGAGCCCTTATCAGCCTGCCTAACCGGTTATGCTCCTCGCTGCTCGTTGTAACCATCCCTCCTTCGGCTGTGGTCATGCTCTTGGAGGGATAGAAGCTGTAACAGTTTATGTGGTCCAGGGATCCGATATCTCTCCCGTTCACCTCCGTCCCATGAGCCTGAGCGGAGTCGTTTACGATTATCAGATCATGGTCCGAGGCCAGGTCATAAAGTGCCTCCATGTTAGCCGCACTACCGAAAAGATGCACAGGAACAATGACCTTTGTTCTCGGGGTTATCTTCTCTTTAACGTCTTCAGGGTCTATTATGAATGTCTCTTCGTCGATATCCGCGAATACAGGTTTTCCTTGGGAGAAGAAGACTGTACTTGCTGTAGCGATGAATGTAAACGAGGGAACTATGACCTCGTCACCAGGTTTCAGAAAAGATAGGAAGGCAATATGGAGTGCAGCGGTCCCAGAGTTTACCGCATAAGCGTATTTTGCTCCCGTCTTATCTCTGAATTTGTCCTCAAACTCCTTAACCTTAGGCCCTTGAACGACATACCTCGATTTAAGAACCTCAACTGCATCCTCCATGGCTTTCTGGGAAAAAACAGGTTTAGCAATTGGTATATTCTCAGAAGCAGTTGGCTTTCCACCGTGGATTGCGAGCTTACCCAACGTCATTACCTCTCTTTAGCTGATTTGCTACTCCTTTTTAGATTGCTTGGTGTTCGTTCCTATACCTACACCTCTGAATGAGAAACCGGAGCTAAGCGCGTCCTCAGGGTTGAAGACATTTCTTCCATCCACAATAACAGGAGTGGCTAGCATTTTTTTCAACCAGTCTAATTTAATATCTAGATATTCACGGTGTCTGGTCGCAATGGCGACACAATTTCTGTCTTTCACAGCTTCTTCCAAATCTGTTGTCAAGGTAACCCCTTCATAAGCAACCACATATGGGTCATGAACGATGACTTCTCTGCAAATTGGTTTCAATATATTATGGAGCGTTAAAGCAGGAGTATTCCTCGTATCGTCTGAGTCCTCAAGGAACGCGAAACCCAATATACATATCCGAGCCTCGATAAGCTGCACATTTTGTGCTTTAAGGGCCCCTTCTATTAACTCCTTCATGTGCAGGGGCATGTAATCGTTTGCGAGCCTGCTCTCTACAAGCACATTTGTAGGAACATCATTTTTTCCATACGCATCAATAGAATATTTCAAAAGCCATGTATCTTTCGGAAGGCAGTGACCTCCAACGCCTGCACCAGGTATGTGCATCATCCTATAGGGATTCTTCGCGGGGTTCGAAGGATCGTATGGTAAAGAATTAACGAGGCCTCGTACCTCGTGGACATTTACGCCTAAACTCTCACAGATGAGTGCTATTTCATTTGCGAATGCTATGTTAACATCTCTATATGCGTTCTCGGTGATCTTCGAAATCTCGGCTGTTAAGGTACTAGTGGGGTAAATCTCAGCCTGGATGATGTTCTTATAGAACGCTACTCCTCGTTCTGTACATGCAGGAGTAAATCCTCCAACAATCTTTGGCATATTACGTAGGTTATGTAACAATCGACCGGCCATGACCCGCTCATAAGAGAAGACTAGATTGAAATCCTCCCCCGCTTTCAGTCCGGATAATTCTTCAAGGATTGGCTTCACGAAGTACTGAGTAGTTCCTGGCGCAACAGTTGACTCGATAATCACCATTGAACCTTTTTTCATATGCTGTCCGATAGACTGAGACACCTCTTTTAATGAAGTATATTGAGGGACGTGATTATCATCCACCGGAGTCTGAACAACAATCAAGATAACGTCAGCGTCTTTACATACGGATACGTCCTCAGTCACAGTGAAGCTGCCGTTTCCTACAACCTTCTCTATTAACTCAGCCAACCCAGGCTCATCCCCCTCTATAGGAGACTTGCCTGCGTTTAGATGGTCGATCTTCCATCCCGACCGTTTAGATCTTCTCTGTACACCAACTACGTTGAAACCATCGACATCAGCCAAGAGTGCAGCCGTCGGAATACCCACATATCCCATGCCTATAACTACGATTTCCACGATCCCGCCTCACAAACATAACCGGGATATCAGAATAAAAAAGGTAATTACTTAGGTTCGATTATAACGAGACCTGTTTACCTGATTTAGCTGATTGAATAGCAGCTTCTGATATCTCCAATGCTCTTAACCCATCCTCACCATCTACCTCTGGTGATTCATCATTGAGAATCGAATTCATAAAACTATCAAGTTCTCGCAGAAGGGGTTCACCGTAATTTAAGAAAGGTTGGTAAAGCCTCTCGTTGTTTTCAACGATTATTTGTTGAGTGATGTATTCAACGTTTATCAGGCCTTCTGTTCCCGTTATTGTTAGGGTCCGGACCTTCCTTGGAGTGAGCCAATTGGTCTCGATAAAGGCACTCCTGTTGTCATCGAAGCAGACAATAATGTTTGCATAGTCCTCAAAGTCATGAGCTATACTCCCGGCTGTAGCAAATACGTACTTAGCCTCTGTTTTGAAAAGTTGGTTAACTATATCGATATCGTGAATAGCTAGGTCTTTGATTACGCCTACATCTCCTATCCGAAGGGGTCTCCTACTAACCCGTCTTGTATGCGCTAGTATGACTTCACCAATTTCCCCTTTAGAAATGATATTCATCGCTTCCGAAACCGCAGGATTAAAACGCTCTACGAAACCAACAGTAAGATAGACTCCCTGATTCTTCGCTGCATTGATTAACTCTTTTGCTTCATCCGTGGTATTTGTCATGGGTTTTTCTACTAGAACATGTTTACCGGCTTCGATAGCCTGCATGGCCAAATCTGCATGAGTTACAGTAGGTGTGCAAATGGATACCGCTTCAACATCGTCTCTTCCGAAGATCTTTTCAGGTTCAGTATACCAGTCAACAGAATACCTCTCTCCGAATTCCTTCGCTGTCGCTGTATTCATATCTGCAATTGCTGTTAATGATGCGTTCCCAAGGTCATTATAGACTCTAATATGATTTCGTCCCCATGAACCGCATCCTATAACTGCTACTTTTATTTTTTTCATGGATCGTTCCTTCTTATCTTTAAGGCTTCAACTATATCAGAAAGAGTATCCCATATTAATTATACCGCTCATGTGAAAATCTGAAGTTTAAAGTTAGAGCAGTGTTGTAGTAATATGACTGCGTGTAAACACATATACTATTACATGGAATAATAAAATGGAACCTGCTGACTTGAACTCATGCCTGGTGAAGAATTTTGAGGATTTTATATATCGCATACTACTACCTGCCTGCCGCAAGTGCTGCTACATGGTCTACACAAGCGATAACTAAAAGATTGGCGAAAAACCACGAAATAACATTATTGGTTCCTAATATTAACTACGATATAAAACTCGATAGTAAAAAGGTCCTTCAGGAGGAATCGAAGAATTCTTCTAGAGTAATACGAACTCCAAAAATATTTCTTCCTCAGAATCTCTCTCCAATATTATCTCCTTTATTCCTTTTTATTAAAGGCTTGAGCCTGGGTAGAAGCTCAGATATGATCTTTTGTCAGTTCCAACCACATCATTTTACATACGTTGTTGGACTATTTCTGGGGAAAATATTACGTATCCCCGTAGTTGCTCGAGCAAATGACGTTCACAGGGACATGGGCGTGGAACCCTCAGGTGTTAGCCAAAAAATAAATGGTATCCGCAGAACCATGTTTAATGTCCTGAATGAGAGGTTCGTGAAATATGCCCAAAAGTTTCTTGTTGTTTGTAGCGAAAACCGAGAGATACTTGAATCGAGAATAGGAAAATTATCGAACATAGAAGTCAGTTTTAATGGTGTCGATATTAATGAGTTCAAAGTGTGCAACAAGAGCCTTTCAAGAGACGCATTAGAGATTAACCAAGATAGAAAAGTGATTCTTTTTATCGGGAGGTTCTCAGGCCCAGAATACAAAATTGAAGTCTTGCTAGATGCGTTCAAACTCATAAAGCAAAAGCTTCAAGAAAGTATGTTATTACTCGTAGGCGATAAATTACCTGATAATATATCTAGAAAATACAAGACAACCTCCGATGTAAGAGTATTCGGACCTGTGGATAGAGATGAGGTTAAGAGCTTCATAGCAACCGCTGATGTTTGCGTAGGTCCTCTAGGAACCACAAGAGCGATACCTCTCAAGGTATTGGAGTATATGGCGTGTGGAAAACCAGTATTAACCGGTTTAAATAGCGTAAGTAAGGACCTTGCGATCGATAAGAGAAACATTGTATGCGTTTCTCCTGAAAGTCACGCTGTCGCTGCTTCATGTATTAAAATACTAACCGATGAGGAGTATGCGCAATATCTCGGCATTAATGCACGTGAAACCGCGTCCAAGTTCTCATGGGATAGGATGGTGTCAGACTTGAACGACAACATATTAGAAACCGTGAATAATTACCATTTGGATAAGAAGTGAAAATAGAATTAGGAAATCGAGATTCTTACTAACATATCTAGATATTTTGACTAATTACATGATCTGCCAAGATTTTTGCACCGTTAATTAATTCGGGTTTAGGTTTATTTTCACATTGTTGGATAGCCGTTAGAAGGTTTACTGCAGATATTTCAGATAGAAATGGTGCGTTTAATTTTCTAGCGAAAAGTTCTGCGTCTAAAAGAGTTCCCGCTCGAGACCACTCAGGATACTTGACGATCACTAGTGACTTTCCGTATGCAGCCGCCTCTAGAGGTGTTGCTCCAGGTGGGGCGACGACAACATCGGCTCCTGCGATCACCTCGAAGTAGTTATCAACGGTCGAGAAGACCCGCCAGTCCGGGTGGCTCTCAGCATAGATATGCGGTTTCACTTTTCCCGTCTGGAGGATGACATTTTCGAGCTGGCTGTCAGAGGCAGCATCAAGCAGTTCTGGGTATCCGTAGGTTCCTCCCGCTATGAGCACATATCCTCCATTCCAAGGCTCCACTCTCCTCCTAGGTAGGAAAGGGCCAAACACCCTCCCTTTCAGTATCTTCTTCTGTTCCTCCCAGTGGAGGGCAGTAATCTTTGAGAATGGTTGGAGTATCTTCGCAGTTGATGAAGCCCGTGTAAACCTATCCGCGCTCTCCAGGTTGATAACCGAGATTCCCTTCAGCCATGCAATAATTGAGGGCGAAATGCAGAAGTTGCTGCCCGTGCTCACGACGTAATCCAAGTCTCTCTTAATCTTCCCAATCGAATCGTAGAACGCCTTGGGGAACCTGAGAGACCATCTCCAGGTTGGGGTCGTGGGATGGCGGGGTTTGATGAGTTGGTCGACGGGTCCGTATTCCCTTAATAGTTCCTCACTCAGGGGATCGTCTTCTGGCGCCAGGAAGCTGAGTTCTGCTCTTCCCTGGAGTTCCTCAGCGAGGATCTTGGCGTATCCCGTGTGCCCCCCTCCTCCTGCCAGGATAAGGATCTTCTTCAAATCTCCCCTCTCCCATTGAACTCAAGTTTAGATATAAGGGACTAACATCCACGAGACGATGCAGACGACGATCTCTACTACTATCAGTATCGTACTTACCTGATATTCCTTGAAACGACCCAAGGACATCACCAGGTGGGTCAGCGAGCGTATCTCCTTATCCCTCGGCCTGAGCGTGCCATCCTCTTGGAGCACACCGAAGTTCTCAGCATTGAACTTTGTGAGGGCTTTTAAGAAAGACTCGATCACCCACGGGAGAAAGCAGAGTATGGCGAAGCGTTCCATGTTGCCAACGACGGCGACGCAGACACAGACTGCACCGATTGTATAGTTCAGGTCCCCAGGAAACACCTTAGCCGGGTACCAGTTGTATCTCAGAAAGGCCAGCAGGGAGAATGCGAAGGTCAGGGCGATCAATGCAGCCGTTTCCCTACCCTTGGTCAAGGCGAACAGGCCCAGAGATAGGTGGAGGACGAAACCCATTCCCGCTTCGAGTCCATTATAGCCCGCGAAGAAGTTCGTGGCGTTGGAGCAGCACAAGACGGCCAGGGGTATGATAACGAGGGGATAGATTATCCCGAACTCGACCTCCCCGAGAAATGGAAGAGACATAGAGCTTACACCGGCCTTCACGGCCATCAGGGGTATTGCAGCTGGAATGGTAATGAAGTAGTAGAACCAGCGGGGAATGCCCTTCCGCTTCATCCGTGCAAACAATCCCGGGCCTTCCCTCTGCTTCATCAGCGTAGTCAGGACCTCGAAGAAGCCTATGAGGGTGATGATGAGCACTGTGCTTATGCTCGCCAGGAGGTAGACAAGGTCGTTTAGCTCCTGCCCCAACACGAATATCCCGATACTTATGTAGAAGAAAAGCCCCGTGAGGAACCCCAAGATGACACCGGGTCCCCCCATGTCAGCTACCGGGGTAGGGTCGTTCTTCATTATGTCCCTGCCCACGATACCAGTCGCCCTGAAGAACTTGTTGAAATAGGGCGTAACCAAAAGGGTGCAGAAGAATGAAATCAATGATGCGTAGAATATCGAGGCGAAGGCGTTGTACACGGCTGGGTCACTATATCCATATCCTTCCGGTCTTCCTTTTATCAGTTAAGGGCTCGATAACTTTTATCACGGTCCGACGAGGGAAGGAGTATCGTGAGACCCCTCATAGTGGACGCCTTGGCCAGCGGAAAGGGAAGCCGCGTTGCATCACGGGACGTAATAGGAGCAGGTCCCAGGGCGATTGCAGGAGTACTGGAAGCTGGAATGCACCGACCGAAGCTGGCTCCTGTTTCAGCGGTGTTGGAGGGGCATGTGGATCTACGGGAATATGATGTATTACTCGTCAGCGGGATGACCTCCGACCTAACGGCCATAAGACGAACTGTTTCTCGATGGAAGAAGGGATCGGAAGGCCCCGTATTAATAGGTGGCCCAGTAACCTCGGAGCCAGAGAGGGCTTTAGAGAAAACCAAAGCCGATATCGCAGTTGTGGGCGAGGCTGAACTGACCCTCAATGAGCTGCTGGAGCTGGGACTCTCTAAAAGTGATTCCCCATCTGAAAACGATCTCAAGAACGTTCAGGGGATAGCTTACAGAGGGGAGGCGGGCATCGTCTTCACCGGGCTCCGTCCCGTGATGGCACGCTCAATCTACGATAGTCTGGTTCCTTCCACAGAGATCATAACAGACTACCCACTTTACAGGTCTGCTAGGGTCTATGTAGAGGTGCTGAGGGGCTGCAGTAACTATCACAGGACAACTCTGAGCTTGCAACATACGTGCTCAGGCTGTGACCTATGCCAGGAGGGGAGTCTGGAGGAGAGGTACTACTGCCCCGATGGGATACCCCCAGGATGTGGTTACTGCTCTGTACCAAGTCTCTACGGTCCTCCTAGAAGTAGGTTCGTGAACAGGGTGGTTAACGAGGTCCGGGGTCTCTTAGACAAGGGCGTGAGGAGGCTTGTTCTGAGCGCACCGGGTTTCCTCGATTACGGGAGGGACCTCCTTGTGGAGCCCCAACCCCTTACTGACCCCAGACACCCCGAGCCGAACTATGGGGCGATCGAGGGACTTCTTTCAGAACTAAATAAGCTGGACGCTATTGCAGAGGGAAAAGCCTCGCTAATGATCGAGAACATTAAAGGAAACCTTGTCACCGAGAGGGCAGCCAAGGTACTGGGACGATACCTGAAAGGCACTCCCGTCAATATAGGCTTCGAGACGGGGTCAGCCGAGCACAGCTTACGTCTTGGGCGCTCTTCGACGCCGAGGGAGAACCTGACTGCAATCCGAAGGCTGAGGCACGCTGGGATGAAGCCCTACGCATACTTCATCCACGGTCTGCCTGGTCAAACATCAGTTACTGTAAGTGAGACGGTAAAGACCATCGACACCAGTGTTGAAGCTGGTGCCTCAAGGATCATCCTCTACCGATTCCAAAGTCTTCCCATGTCTGCTTTCCAAAACGAGCCTGGGGCGCCTCCGGCTAGCAGAGATCCACTAAGTAAGGGGATTCAGGATGCGGCGAGGCGGGCAAACAGGAGACTCAAAGAGAATTTACTGGGTACTGAGATTGACGTTGTCATAGCGGAGCCCTACGATCGAGACAGACGCTTCCACGTTGCCTACCCCATGCTCCATGGCCCGGTCGTACTTGTCGAGGGAGTGGAAGTGAGTGCGGGGGACGTATTTCGGGTAGTTGTGGAAGAATTGGTCTCAGACAGAATAGTCAAGGGTCGTCCCGTAGACGCTATGTTTTAAAGTAAGTCTTGAAAGTTGTATTGTGCATCGGTGGAGGAAATGGACCAGGAAAACGCAGAGAGGCAGGAGTCCAGAGGCGGCCCAGTCTACGAGTGCGTGAAGTGCGGGCGCCGTGTCGAATACAGGGAGCTTGAACGCTACATCTCATTCCGCTGCCCCTTCTGTGGCTACCGCATCTTCCGAAAAGTGAGAGCACCCGTCGTCAAGAGGATAAAGGCTAGGTAACATGGTGAACTGACGTGAGCAATGAGAAAACAGTTGAAGAGAAGCGTGCTGCCCTCATCCTCAAGTACAGGAACCTAAAGATCGATAAAGAGGAGAGGGAAGGAGATAACATCACATATTACCTCTCCAGGGGCGAGCAAACGTTCGTGATGCTCTGCCTAATCAACCAGAAGACCATAGGTATCGCCTATGTCAGGGACCTGAGGGACCTCGTGGAAAAGACAGGCGCCGATAAAGGCATTATGGTAGGGAACGGGAAGTACACCTACTCCGCGAATAGCTCCGCCCCGAAGCTGAAGGTTGAACTTATTCCTTCGACGCTACCCGTCTTTGACATCTTCGATCACGAGATAGTCTCCAAGGCCGAGATAGTGAGCGATGAGGAGAGACAAAAGCTCGTGGAGAAATACCATGCCCAGCTATATCAGTTCCCATGGATCAAGGCGGCAGACCCAGTCTCAATAATCTTGGGGGCTGAGCCCGGGGACGTGATAAGTATTAAGACCAAGAGCGAGACTGCAGGCACCTCGGATTCTTATAGATACGTCGTGTAAAACTTTCAGGGCCTTTCATCTGAGTCTTCTGAGAGCGTCCCGTCTTCATTTTTTAACTCATGGAAGATTACCATTGCCTCACCCAGCGATATGTCGAGATGCTGGGAAATCTCCTCAGCGGTCATACCAGGTGCCTGGATCAACAGAGTGTTCCTCACATAGACCTTATGTGGGGTATAGAGAGGGAGGGCATGGGCTGTCTCCACGAGGATAAGCCATAGGGGATTCCTTTCAAGCTCCTGAGCCATCCTCCCTCACATCAGCCCTGTCGCAGCTTGTCGTACATCTTGTCAAACGTCCAGCGGAGGCTGCTCTGTATCTCGCGTAGGCGTCTCTCCCCGCCGTAGTTCCGGACCACAATTCTTTTAATCCTCCCCTGTTCAGCCTCGACGGTGTAAGACAGGACCTCTTCGGGTGGGATCTCTCCCTGAGTTGCACGCTCTTCATCCGTAGACCTCATATTGTCGAAGACGCGTTCCACTAGAAAGGACTGGAAGGGAGGGATAGACATGCTAAATACTAGGCCTGAGACTGGTTCGAAGACTACCTCCTCGTTATTTACTTGGAGTGTGCCAAGGGTCATGCCGCTCTTCGACTTCACAGAGTGGGTGTCCTCCTCCTCAACGCCTGAGGCGTCATCCTCGCTTTCAGTAGCTTTTCTCGTCTTGGTTGGGACAGGCTGCCTGAAGCCTTGTCTGACGATGAGACCGTCTATCTCTGCGTTGGCTCTTCTCAGGTCCTCTATCTCCTCTTGAAGGCGCCCGATACGGCTGGCTAGATCCTCTCGAATCTTGAGCAGCTTCCTTGTCTCGTCCTCTGTGCTCAAAGCTTCCCTCCAGATCCTGTTATTAAGTATCTGTCTCCCTAAGCTAATTTAAAGACAACGAGCCTGACGGCCTCATGATCAACATAACATTCTAGTATAATTCAGATACGAGCTTCTATAGTGTTAAGCCTTTTTTACCTCAAGATGTTATGGGTAGGTCGAGTGATTTACTATGCTCGGGAGAGGCTTCGTGAACAGGTATTATGAGATCAGCCGCGACAAAGACAGCTTCCTCTGTGTGGGTCTTGACCCCGTCACAGACGCCATGAGGGAGGGGTACGTCATCCCTTCCAGCCTTACGAGTCGTTACGGGGAGGTCGAGGGGATCAAGAAGTTCAGCCTTGACGTAATCAAAGCTGTCGCTCCTTACACGCCCATCATCAAGCCGAACGCGCAGTTCCTAGTTTATCCCTTCTCATTCAACGACCTCAAGGAGATGGTAGATACGATTCATGAAGGTGGCTGCCTAGCCTTACTTGACGCCAAGCTCTCTGACATAGGCTCAACCAACGAAGCTGCCCTCTACTGGATAGACCGGATCGGCTTCGATGGGGTTACTTTTAGTCCCTTCCCGGGTTACGAGAACGGCAGTGATGTCGTGTATAATTGGTCTAAGGAGAAGGATAAGGGCATATTCGTCCTCTGCAGGATGTCCAACCCCGGTGCCCATGACTACCAGTCGGAGGAAATGGGAGGCGAGGCTCTCTATCTCAAGCTGGCTGCAGATGCCCACCATCATGGCAGCAACGGTTACGTCGTCGGTTGCACTGCCCCATCAGAACTAGGGGAGATACGTGGCATCATTGGCGAAGACCCCTTGATTCTCTCACCTGGGCTTGGTCCCCAGGGGGGCGACCCAAAGGAATCCTTAAAGCTAGGTGCAAATAGCAGGGGGGAAGGGCTCCTCGTGTCATCCTCTCGATCTATAGACTTCGCGTACGAGGGTTTGGGGTGGAGCAGTGATAGGTATGCCGATGCAGCTGCGAAAATGGCCAAGAAAAAGCGAGACGAGCTCAACGAGCTCAAGAGATCTATATTCTAGTATATACCAAACTAACTTTGTATAGGTTAGGCTTTAATACCCTGAAATTCAAATCTTTCTAATTGCAGGAGATTACCACTTGGCATTAGGACTCAAAGAGGTCCGGTTCCACGGCCGAGGCGGCCAAGGAGCCTGGACCGCCTCCCTCCTCCTCGCTCAGGCCGCCCTGAAGGAGAAGAAGTATATTCAGAGCTTCCCAGCCTTCGGCCCCGAAAGAGCTGGCGCCCCGATAACGGCGTTCACACGCATAAGTGATAATCCCATTCACATACATTCCAGCATTTACGAACCAGATGTAGTCGTGGTCCTTGACCCGACGCTACTTGGGCCAGCTGTCATAGAAGGCGTGAAATCTGAAACCATACTTGTTGTAAACACCGATCTATCTTCAGCGGATCTGGGAACAAAACTTGGACTGAAAGATGTCGAGATCTGGGTCGTGGACGCCACGACATTAGCGCTGAACATCATTGGTCGACCGATAACGAATACGGCAATGCTTGGCGCCACTGTTAAGGCCACAGACCTTGTGAATCTTGAATCATTAATGCAAGTTACAAAGCAAAGATTCACCGGAAGCATCCAAGGCCCCAACATTGAGGTTGTCCAGAAGGCCTACGAGGAGGTCGTGAAGGGATGAGCGAGAGAAAACCGGGATGGAGGGAACTACCCAGGGGAGCAGTCTCCACGAAATCGTCGAAAGATTATAAGACAGGCGACTGGGGAATTACCAAGCCTGAATTCGACAGGGATAAGTGTACAAAGTGTACGCTCTGCCACTTCTACTGTCCTGAGGGGGCCATCAGTATCGGGGAGGAAGGCCATCCTAGTGTTGATAATGACTACTGCAAGGGTTGTGGGATCTGCGCAGAGGAGTGCCCTGTCAGTTGTATTACGATGGTGATTACGATATGAAGAAACAGATTCTCATGGGCATAAACGGGGATGAGTCCGTGGCCTACGCCACGAAACAGGTTAACCCAGACGTTGTAGCGGCATACCCTATCACGCCTCAGACCATCATTGTCGAAAAATACAGCGAGTACGTAGCAGATGGAGAGGTCGACACCGAGTTCGTGGCGGTTGAGTCGGAGCATAGCGCCCTGAGCAGCTGTGTGGGAGCCGCCGCTGCTGGGGCGAGGGCTTTTACAGCTACGGCGTCCGCCGGCCTTGCTCTGATGTGGGAGATCCTGTACATTGCCTCGGGTCTGAGGTTGCCGATTGTAATGGCTGTGGCCAACAGGGCTCTCAGTGGGCCCCTTAACATCCATAGCGATCATGGTGACTCCATGGGAGCCCGGGACAGCGGCTGGATCCAGATCTACTGTGAGAACGGTCAAGAGGTCTATGACGCCTGCTTGGAGGCTTGGAGGATGGGGGAGCACCTGGACGTCCAGCTCCCTGTCATGGTCTGTCTAGATGGCTTTACCCTCAGTCATACGATGGAGAATGTCCTCACCCTCCAGGACGAGGTCGTGAAGGCCTTCGTCGGTGAGAGAGAGTTCATCGAGGTAGAGGGCCACGCCGGTAAGACCGAGTTCAGGCTCAACCCGGAGGTACCCCTCACCATGGGGCCCGTCGACCTCCAGGACTACTACTTCGAGCACAAGCTTCAGCAGGTGGAAGCCATGGATCATGCTCTAAACGTAATTCCTGAGGTTGATGCAGCCTACGAGAAGATATCCGGGCGTTCTTATGGTCTCCTGCATTCTTACATGATGGAGGACGCAGAGGTAGCTCTTCTGGGCCTTGGGTCTACGATGGGAACTGTCCGATACGTGGTCGATGAGCTCAGGAAGGAGGGCGTGAAAGCGGGTCTGGTCAAGATGAGGGTGTACAGGCCTTTCCCTTCGGAGGCTCTCATCGAGGCTCTGGGAGAGACGCCTGTCCTTGGTGTTCTGGATAAAGCTATCAGCTTTGGCTCACCTGGGGGGCCCCTGTTCGAGGATGTCGTGACGACGTTTTTCGATGAGGCTGAGAGGCCCCTGATAGCTGATTACATCCACGGTCTTGGTGGACGAGATGCGAGTCCCAAGCTATTAAGAGGAATATTCGAGAGTCTTTTGGAGATTAAAGAGAAGGGAAACGTCAGCCATAAGGTGAATTATGTGGGGGTCAGGACGGAGGTGCGATGATGTCACGAATGACGCTCAGAGAAGCAGCGGGGAAACCAGATGGTCTCGCACAGGGTCACAGGCTCTGCGCGGGCTGCGGCGAGTCCATCATCGTCAGGATGGTTCTTAAAGCGACCAGGGGGCCGACGATTGTTACTAGCGCCACGGGCTGCCTTGAGGTGGCGACCTCAATCTTTCCGTATACCTCGTGGAACCTGCCCTGGATTCACACGGCCTTTGAGAACGCCGCCGCAAACGCGAGCGGCATCGAGGCTGCCTATAGGGCGATGAGGCGTAGGGGAAAGGGGCCTCTGGCCAAGTATGAGACGCTAGATGTTATTGCCATTGCTGGGGACGGGGGGACATACGACATCGGTCTCCAGGCACTCTCTGGGGCCCTTGAGCGGGGCCACGACTTCACCTACGTGCTCTTGGATAACGAAGCCTATATGAACACGGGCATACAGAGGAGCGGTGGGACGCCCTTCGCCGCCTCGACGACCACCAGTCCCGCAGGGAAGGTGATACCCGGGAAGCGGGAGTGGAAGAAGCCCATTGATGAGATCGTCATCGCCCACGGTATCCCTTACGTGGCTACTTTGAGCGCGGCCTGGCCCATGGATGTGATGCAGAAAGCCAGTAGGGCCATGGAGGCGGAGGGTCCGGCGTTCCTTCACGCCATCGTACCGTGCACTCGGGGTTGGCGTTTCTCGACGGAGAAGACCATTGAGATATCGAGGTTGGCAGTCCAGACCTGCCTGTTCCCGCTGTATGAGTGCAGGCTCGAGGGAGGGAGGCCTGTCTACGAGCTCTCGCCTCCGAGCCTGGGGATCGCTAGGAGGCCTGAGACTAAGAAGCCTGTGGAGGAGTATCTGAGTGAGCAGGGGCGTTTCCGCCACCTGTTCAGGCCTGAGAGGCGGGACGACCTTCTGGGGAGTATCCAGGATGGGGTCGACCTTAGGTGGGAGATCCTCCTCGAGAAGGCGGGTTTATGATCATCCCTACTTTTTATCCTATTTTCGGTGATGGGCCCCTGCTTTTGATGAGGGTGAGCGCGACTATAATTGGGGGTTCTTAAGAGGTCATACCATCAGGCTCGGGAGATTCCATCCAGGGCTGTTGGTCCACGCTTTTAAGAGGTTAGTCGCACCCGAGGGCTATGTTATAGTTTATT
>JADHWN010000080.1 GCA_016783455.1 Candidatus Bathyarchaeota archaeon | reverse complement strand
GCCTTCCTCCCGGCCGCTATCTGGGCCGCCAGGTCGAACATCACCGGCGCCACCTTCGGCTCGTAGGATCCATCGGGCTTCCTCGCTGCGACGAGCTCAAGGTCGCAGAAGTATCCCTCCCCGGGCGTGTACCTGTGACGCGCCCGCTGCATCTGGAACGTCTCCCCGTCTACGCCGTCCTTCAGGCTCGTCAGCGTCACCGTCTGGGGAGGACGATACCCTACCTGAGCCCTGCCGGGAACAGTGGCCTCGACTATGACCAGAGGGTTCTTGCGGTGATCGACGATGTTCTGGGCCACGTAGTCGGCGAAGTAGATGTCCGTGATCGCCTTATCCACGGTGCGCAGGGTCCTCTTCCCGTACTCAGCCTGGCTCCCGGCGTCGGCGTGGTCGCCGTACTTCTCGTTGCGGATGAACCGTAGCTTGTCCACGAGGAAGCCGCCGGTGCCGATCTGTGAGGAGTGGACGGCCCGTATCCTCACGTTCTTGATGATGTTCCCGGGGTTCCCGGTCTTCGACATGGCGATCATGTCCACGGTGTACTCGTGCCAAGCGCCGGAGCCCAGTGGGACGATGCCTGTCTTCTCGTAGTAGTCGGTGACCCAGAGCCAGCCGCCCCTCCAGATTCGGATCTCCAGGCTGTCGATGCTCAGGCCAGCGCTGTACTTGAGGTAGAACTTGATGGAGTCGTAGCCGGTGAGGTCCAGCTCGGTGAACTCGCATCGCATCCGGTACTGGGTGCCCGGGTTCGTGGTGTTGAAGTGGATGCTGGCTGTGCCCGCCTGGTAGTCCCCCGTATCCGACTGGGGGTAGCCCATGTCGGTGGGATCGGGGCTGCTCCAGCCCTCCGCGCTCTCCGTGAGGCTGTCCTCGTCCCTGGGCAAGGTCTCCTCCTCGAAGATCACCACCCGGACGTCGTTCGCCAGTTTGGGCTCGCCCTTCATGGTCTCCCTGACCCTAATGTCCAGGATGTTCGCCGGGTTCCCGTCGCTGCCGTCGCTGATGCTGTACGGGCACGTGAAGGCCCCGTACTTCTTGAAGCGGAGGCTGCCTCCGGGGTCGACGTAGAAGTTGGCCCCCGACTCTCCGGACGCGTACTTGGCGGTCTCCGCCAGCTTCCCCAGGAGGCTCCAGACGTTGTCCAGGTTGAACTTGTTGGAGATACCCCGGTTCGTGGCGTCTATCTGATGGAACAGCTCCGGGAGACTGTCGTCGCTGACGTCGTCAACTATGTTACTGATCTGAGTCGGCATCGCGTACTCCCTGGTGAAGGTGCGCTCATGCATGATCTCCCCCAGGTCCTCGCAGACCAGCTCTAGCGTCGGCTCGTCGGGCTCCCCGTAGGTGAACCTGTCAATAAGCCGACCAGTGAGGAGCTTGTAGACGGTGCTCTCGCTGTGAGCCGCCAGGTAGACCATCACCAGGTTCCCTGCGCTGGCCCTGGCAACCCCGCTGGGCGGAGGGTCCCTGTGGTAGAGGCCATGGATCTCCTTCTCCGTGAGGGCCCTCTCCAGGACCTGAGGCTCGTCTATGTACCCCGCCGAGTAGCTGGAGTAGACGCCGTCGTTGTGGAGGCAGCCCCAGGTGAGGCCGTATGTGTCGATGGTGATCTGCCCCAGGGCCCCCGAGGCCCCGCCATCGTACTCGCCGTCGATCCAGAGTTCCGTCTCATCAGCCGAGGGGTCTATGACACCCACGACTAGATGCCAGGCGTTGTCGGCCACCGTCGCCATGCTGGTATACTGGCGAACGTTCCCGGCGTCATCCCGGACGTAGAGCCTGACCTTGTCGCTGCTCCAGTTGAACTGTACCCGGCTCCAGCCTCCCCCCACCACCTGCCCGAAGCCACAGATCACCCCCGTGACCCCGGGCGGGGCCTTCACCCAGAACGCTATGCTCCGGGCCTCCGAGGCCCCCACAGTCGTCACGTAACCGGTCTCCATGCGGTCCGAGCCATCAAAGTAGAGACACTTCCCGAACCTGCCGAAGGAGTTCCAGGACGCCCCCACCAGGTCGGCGTGGCCCTTGTTCCTGCTCAGATCGAAGGCTAGGGGTCCCTCACCCTCATTGAGGCTGTACCGCCTAGACGTCACCCCGAGGAGGACGTCGTCGAGCAGCTTGAGCCTGAGGCCGCTGACCCTGGTGGTAGTCTGGAGGTCCGCCTCGAGGCCGAGGACCTCGAAGGGAACCAGGGGCGGATTCCTCACAATCACGGCGTAGTCCCAGTCCACGTATGCCGTGCCGAAGGCCGTGTTACACCTGGCGTAGAGCTTCACGTACTTGACGGTCTTCCCCGAGAGAAGAGGCAGGACATCCACCGTCATGTCAGACGGGGCGTTGATCCACCCCGTCGTGTTGCTTGAGGCGTCCGTGTACTCCACTTCGACCTTGTACTGTGGCGTAGTGCCCCGGCCTCTGAACCTGACTCTGAGCCGGGGATATGTGTCCGTGCCCAAACTCTCCCCACTGATGTCCTTCCGGTATCCACAGCCCGTAGGCGCGGCCCCCTCAGTCACCGCCATCTCGGCGATGTCGCCGGTGACATCGGAGCCGGGGATGAAGCTCTGGGAGGAGGCAGACTGGAACAGGATCCACAGACCGCTCCTGAAGCAGTCATCAAGCCACCCGGGGGCCTCGTAGACCTCCACGTTGCAACGGGCCCAGTCAGGAGTAGGCGTACCCTATCCCCTCCTCGCCATCTCGACGAGCCTGGGCTCCAGGCCTCTCAGCCAGCGGTCCATGTCGAGGCCCTCCCGGGGCTGCTTCTCGAATGTGATGAATATGGGGCCCATGGAGGTGGAGCTCCTGTGGGTGACGTTCTCCGTCCTGGAGGCGTAGACCCTGTGAGCCGGCACGACCTCCTCACCCCTGTGCAGGAGGTAGGGCCCCGTCTCGGGGATGATCCCGCCCACCTGCATGCTCTTTATCTTCGAGTAGATCACCGCCCCGGCAGCCAGAGCCAGGGGTATAAGCCACCACCTTCCTGTGAGGGTGGCGAGGATGGCCTGAGCCGCTGAGGCTGCGCCTGTGGAGGTCTTGAGCATGTTCATGAGGCTGGTGAGGTTGCGGACGACCTGGATCATGTTCAGGAACCCGTACATCGCAGCCCGTGGATCCAGCTCTGTGATCGCCCTAGAGGTCTGCTCCACGGCGAGCCTGGCGGCGTTCATGGACCTGACGCTCATCAGCATGACGGGCAGAGTCTGGGAGGAACTGGACCTCACCCCCGTGAGCGCAAGGGAGGCCTGGTTGGCGCTCCTCGAGGCGCTCTCAGCTGTGATCGCCGCCTCGCCCAGGCCTGACACCGTGACCCGGTACTCCAACTCCATGTGCTCCGACATCATAGGCACCCCCAAAATGGATCCAGTACAGTTCGAGGGGCCTCAGTTTGTGGGGTTTCCGTTTCTAGGCCAGTTACAGTAGATTCAAGCAGGAATAATGGTATCATTTCTTCTGGTGATGAATAATGGATCCATTTCAAAGGAGGCAAAGGATACTCGGATCCGAGATCGGGGCCGTCATCGGCGCCATCCGCCGCAGACTCCACGCCCTCCTCGACGAGAGAGACCCCGAAGCCTTCAAAGAAGCTTGGCCCCTCTTCAGGGTGCTCTACCGTCTCGAAGCCCACAGCTCCGGTAGACCCCGTTACCCTGAGGCGAGCTGGGAGGCGGTTGAGGACTATCTCGGACAAAGTTAATGGATCCATTATAATGGAGTCGGTAGAGCCCACCGATCCCCGGGAAATGGTACCATTTACCGTGCTGGGTTCAGCCATCACACCGCCCCCGCCATCCTTTCGAACATCTCACGGATGAACTTCAGCCTCTCCGAAAGTACGGCCTGCAGCAGGAAGGGACGTGCAGGCACGCGGCTGGTCCCGTCATGGACGTGTCGGGCATAATCAACGGGTCTCCCCGTCCGAGGATTGATGAACCCGCCTCCCCCGGCGACCAGGGTAGCCAACAGGTCTCCTCTCATCTCGGCTCGAACGCTGGCCATGAGAGCGCCTGTGTCCACGGGACAGAACGCCTTAGCGGCGGCGACCATGAAGGGCATCCCCAGGGTGGCCTGGGCTGCCTCCTCGATCTTCTTGGGGATCATCCTGAACTCCAGGCCCAGATCCTCCAGCCGTATCCTCCTCGTCACCTTCACCTTCTCATCCTCCCCTTCAGGCGGTCAAGCTCCTCCTCGAGGCGCCGCCTCTCCCGTTCCTGCCTGTCCCCCAGGGCGTCCAAGTAGACCCGGAGCCTCTCCACGAACCGGACCGGCTGCCCGATCAGCTCATCGTGGGTCCACCCCATCTGCACGCACAGGCTGATGTCGTCCAGTAGCGGCTCAGCCACCTCGCGCTTCACCGCCGCTACGATTTTTTTCGCTCCTCCACCGTCACCCCGTTCAGCTGCTGCGTGTAGCCTATCATGGCCTCCACCAGCTCCGGGGGCTCGATACCCCGGATCGTCTCTAAGCTGATGGGTAAGGTCTCGCCCTTCTCGTCCTCCAGGTCCCACTCCACCAGAGTCTGCACCAGCATCATGTCGTTGAGGGTCCAGGGGTCGACGTCGGGCTCCAGTGCCCCAGATGCTGCTCGGGCCCACTTCGTGGCCTTGCGGAGGGCCTCCTGCTTCATCCCGTAGTTCCAGGTCCTGAAGACCAACCTATGGCCCATTATCTCAGTCTCGTGCCTCATGTCAATCCCACGATGTCGTCAGGTAGCGCCCCTCGAACTGAACACGGCAGGCGATGAGGTCCTCGGGCTTCAGCACCGGCTCCACCGTCGAGAACTTGCCCTTGTTGAACTTCACCCACTGGCTGTTGGGCAGCATCAGCTTCAGGTACAGCTCGTCCCCGTCCATCAGGTAGTCCAAGTACGTGTTGTCGGACAGGTTCATCGTCAGCCTTGCAGTCAGAACCCGCTCCATCTCCTCGAGGGTCGTCAGCTGCTTGGAGCCCGACGCGTTGAACACGAAGTTGGGCTTCAGCCTGTTGTCGATGCGGAACTCCCAGTCGGTGACGTCGGGGATGGTGGTCCAGCCGCTGTCGTTGGGGCTCACCTGGAGGTAGGTGTCGTCCCACTCCCAGGGCTCCCCGGGGCTGGCGCCGTAGCTGTGGATGGTGGAGGTCTTGGAGTCGTAGAGCTTCCCGACCATCTCGGCCTCCCAGACCACGGGCTCCCCGATGCTGCACCTGACCCCCAGGACGTCTGCCTTCAGCCCCGTCCAGTAGAGGTAGACCTCATCGGAGCCCCGCTTGATCATGGCCTCCGCGAAGAAGTTCTCCCCCTCCAGCATCTTGTCCTGCCAGTACTGGCCCAGCTCCCCCTGGAGCCACTGGATCCGGAGCCCCACGTTCTCCCTGCGGCTGAGGATCCTGGGGGCGTCTCTGTCTGCCCCCGCCTCGTCCCTCAAGACGAATATCCTGTTGAGCTCTGGGTCGTAGAGGGGCGTCAGCTCCCGCACGTAGCCGAGCCTGAACAGGGTCGTCGGTGTGGCCCCGGGGCTGTCCCCGTAGCTCGCCTCAGCGTAGTTCTTGTACCCGAACTCTATCTGGTCCTTCCCTC